>NZ_BMJM01000002.1 GCF_014643455.1 Sandarakinorhabdus glacialis | reverse complement strand
CACCAGATCAATCAACTCAGGTTTCGTAAGCCCCTCAAGATCCTCGCGATTCATGGAAAGGATGAATCACGGACAGCCCGGTTTGGCAAGGGGGTGAGTAATTACAACTTTAATTACTGGGGTTTGCTACGTCAACAATTCGATAGACTTATTAATTGATCGGTGTGTCAGTTGACGTCGCAAGTTGTCGATAATTTGTTCAGGGGAGAAGGAAGTCGGGCTCAGGAGTTTGCACCCCGGCTGCCGGAGCCTCAGTTTGCGCCCACCCCTCACCCCGCTCGCCGAAGGGGCGAGTCGCCCTCTCCCGCAAGGGGAGAGGGGCTATTGCTGGTGGGGTTTGGCTTGGCTGGACATACCCTCCCCCGCCCCTCCCTAGAAGTAGGGAGGGGGAAGTGTGCTTTCCCGGAGGACACAGATCTGCCGGAAGACTCACCCACCCCCCAGCCCCTCCCTTGAAGAAGGGAGGGGAGCAGAGGTTAGAGGGTGGGGAGGTAGATTTCGCTGCCTTTGGCTCGGAATTCGGCGCTCTTTTCGGCCATTCCGGCTTCTAGCATTGATTCTGTGTTTTGCTTGGCGGCGTAGTCGCGGACGTCCTGGGTGATCTTCATGCTGCAGAATTTGGGGCCGCACATGCTGCAGAAGTGGGCGACCTTGGCGCCTTCGGCAGGCAGGGTTTCGTCGTGGTATTTCAGCGCAGTCTCGGGGTCGAGCGAGAGGTTGAACTGGTCGCGCCAGCGGAAGTCGAACCTTGCGCGGCTGAGGGCGTCGTCGCGGAGCTGGGCGGCGGGGTGGCCCTTGGCGAGGTCGGCGGCGTGGGCGGCTAGTTTGTAGGTGATGACGCCGACCTTGACGTCGTCGCGGTCGGGGAGGCCGAGGTGCTCCTTTGGCGTGACGTAGCAGAGCATGGCGCAGCCGAACCAGCCGATCATCGCGGCGCCGATGCCGCTGGTGATGTGGTCGTAGCCGGGGGCGATGTCGGTGGTCAGCGGCCCCAATGTGTAGAAGGGCGCCTCGCCGCAGGTTTCGAGCTGCTTGGTCATGTTGACCTTGATCTTGTGCATGGGCACGTGGCCGGGGCCTTCGATCATGACCTGGCAGTCGTGCTTCCAGGCGATCTGGGTGAGCTCGCCGAGGGTTTCGAGCTCGGCGAACTGGGCGCGGTCGTTGGCGTCGGCGATGCTGCCGGGGCGGAGGCCGTCGCCCAAGGAGAAGCTGACGTCATAGGCGCGCATGATCTCGCAGATTTCCTCGAAGTGGGTGTAGAGGAAATTCTCCTTGTGGTGGCTGAGGCACCATTTGGCGAGGATGCTGCCGCCGCGGGAAACGATGCCGGTGACGCGGTTGGCGGTCATCGGGACATAGGCGAGGCGGACGCCGGCGTGGATGGTGAAATAGTCGACGCCCTGCTCGGCTTGCTCGATGAGGGTGTCGCGGTAGATCGCCCAGTTGAGGTCCTCGGCGATGCCGCCGACCTTTTCGAGCGCCTGGTAGATGGGGACGGTGCCGATCGGGACGGGGGAGTTGCGCAGGATCCATTCGCGGGTGTTGTGGATGTTGCGGCCGGTGGACAGGTCCATGACGTTGTCGGCGCCCCAGCGGGTGGCCCAGACCATTTTTTCGACTTCCTCGGCGACGCTGCTGGCGACGGCGGAGTTGCCGATGTTGGCGTTGATTTTTACGAGGAAGTTGCGGCCGATGGCCATGGGCTCGGCTTCGGGATGGTTGATGTTCGAGGGGATGATGGCGCGGCCGCGGGCGATCTCGTCGCGGACGAATTCCGGGGTGACATAATCGGGGATGCTGGCGCCGAAGTCCTCGCCGTCGCGGATCTGGCCGGCGATGTGGGCGCGGCCGATGTTTTCGCGGATGGCGACGTATTCCATTTCCGGGGTGATGATGCCGCGGCGGGCGTAGGCGATCTGGGTTACCGCGAGGCCCGGCTTGGCGCGCCAGGGCATGGCGTTGACGTGGGGGAACATGGGGACGTCGGGTTGCTGCTTGCCGCCGGAGATGCCCCCAAAAATCCCATTGTCCTCGGGGCGGACGTCGCGGCCGGGGTAGCGCTCGACGTCGCCGCGGGCTTCGATCCAGGGGGTGCGGAAGGCGGGCAGGCCGGCGGCGATGTCGATGCTGGCGGTTGCGTCGGTGTAGGGGCCGCTGGTGTCGTAGATGCGGACGGGGGGTTCCTTGGCGGTCGGCTCGAGGGCGACTTCGCGCATGGCGACGCGGATATCGGGGTGGAGACTGCCCTGGATGTGGATCTTGCGGCTGCCGGGGAGGGGGCCCGTGGTGACGGGCATTTCGATCTTGGAATTGATGTCGGCCATTTTATGCGCTCCACATGGGGGGAGTGCGGGCTGGTGGCCGCGCCCTCCCTACGCCGGGGTTAACCGGATCAGGTTCAGCGGGTCGCAGCGCTTGTTAGCTGCCTCTCAGCCGGTTTTGCCGGCCCCCCGGGGTCTTAGGCGTATTGTAGGAGGTTGGGGGGTGGGGTCAACTTGGCTTTTATTGGCGAGGGGCGACACCCCCACCCGGGCCGGCCGAAGGGCCGTCTCTCGACCTCCCCCCTCTAGGGGGAGGGAAAGCGGGCCAGGCCTTTGTCGGTGCCGCAGAATTGGTCCCAGAAGCGGAAGTAGAGCCCGTAGTTGCAGGTGTAGCGCTGGTGGTGGTTCTCGTGGTGGCTGGCGGTGATGACGTGGCGGCCGAACCAGCCGTTTACCCAGCGCTGGGGGAACATCTCCCAGCCCATGTGGTTGGTGACGCCCATTACCGTAGCGATGGTGAGGACGACGGCGAGGGCGCTGACGTGGATGGGGATCAGGAAGGCGAGGGCGGGGATGAGGAGGGCTCCGGAGAGCGATTCCCAAGGGTGGAAGCTCATCGCGGCCCAGGCGGTGGGGGGCTTGGAAGCGTGGTGGACGGCGTGAACGCGCTTGAACAGGGCAGGGGCGTGCATCGCGCGGTGGGTCCAGTAGAACCAGGTGTCGTGGACGAAGAGGTAGAGGGCGATGTTGGGGAGCCACCAGAGGACGGCGGCGGGGGTGATCGCGGTGGTGATGCGGGTGAGGCCGAAGAGGTGCCAGGCGCCGAGCATGAGGCCGGCGGGGATGCCGTAGATGATGGCGGCGGTGAGCGACCAGCGGATCTCGGCGGCGACCTGCTTGCGGCGGCGGACTTCGTCGCGGGGGCCGGCGGTTATGCCGCGGCGGGCGGTGAGCCAGGCGAAGCCGCCGGAGGTCGCGAAGTAGCGGAGGATTACGATCGCGGTGACTTGCGCAGCGATGATGGCGAGGAGGGCGGTGTCGGTCACGGGACGCACCTTTGCCCTTGCTGCGCGGGGGCAGCAAGGGCGGCGGTGTCGCGGCGCCTGTTACCAGGCGCGGGAAACAGGGTTAGATCAGGCCCAGCAAGCGGACGAGATAGATGATCACCGCGATCACGACGACGATGTTGAGGATGCTTTTGATCTTGGCATCCATTGGCAGGTAGGTGTTGATCAGCCAAAGCAGGACACCGACGATGATCAGAGTGATGATGATGTTGAGCAACATGGTTAGTCTCCGCTGTTTTCCGGGCAATGCAGCCGGTTGATTGCTGCCGGACCAGAAGCGGTCGATCGACAGGCCCGTGATTGCCCCGGGTGCGGTTCAAATGCCGCAGCGGCGTAACGGTTCCTTTGCGGAAGTTAATTCGTTTCGGGATTATGTGGACTTTGGTGGAGCAAGGGAGGATCGAACTCCCGGCCTCAGCAGTGCGATTGTGCTTGCAATTAGGGTTTTGAGCGCGCCGGGAGGCTGGATGCCCCGCGAGGATTCGAACCTCGATAAACAGAGTCAGAGTCTGTTGTCTTACCGTTAGACGACAGGGCAATTGCCACTCGCCGGCGCGAAAGGGGCGTCTAGGCAGGGTTGCGGGTGAAGTCAATCCGGATGTCGCGGGCCGGGCGATTTGCCAAGGGGGGCGACACGCACTAGCCTTGTCGACAGGTTCCGGTTCCCTGTTGCGGGTATCGGTGAAGTGAATGGGATGATGTCTGAAATGTCGGCCCTTGCCGATAATGGTGCCATTGGCGGCACCACCGCGGGCGTCGACGCCGCGACCGAGGCGCAGGGCAGGGCCGTTGAAGGTCGGCATCGTGCGTTTGCGGCGCGGGTCCCGGTGCTGCGACGGGGCCGGACCTATGGCGCGCTCGACCTGGGCACCAACAACTGTCGGTTGCTGATCGCTCGGCCGGGGCCGCAGGGGTTCGTTATCGTCGACGCTTATTCGCGCGTCGTGCGGCTGGGCGAGGGATTGATGGAAGCCGGGCGGCTTTCGGATGCGGCGATGGACCGGACGGTCGCGGCGCTGTCGGCGTGTTCGGAGAAGCTGGCGCGGCGCGATGTGCGGCTGACGCGGAACGTGGCGACCGAGGCCTGCCGGCGGGCGTCCAACGGGGCGCGATTCGTCGAGCGGGTGTTTGCCGAGACGGGGATCGCGCTCGATGTGATCAGCGCGCGCGAGGAGGCGCGACTGGCGGTGCTGGGCTGCCATATGCTGATCGAGGCAGATGGGCCGCCGGCGCTGGTGTTCGATATCGGCGGCGGATCGAGCGAATTGATGCTGGTGGCACCGGGCAGCGTCAACGGCGGCGAGCCCGAGATCATCGATTGGGTCAGCCTGCCCTGGGGCGTGGTGTCGCTGGCCGAGACCGAGCCGCAATGGGCGAGCGCCGAGGACCGCGAGCTGGCCTATGCGCGGATGATCGAGCGAGTGACGCCGATGGTCGAGAGTTTTGCGCAGAGGCTGGCGGCGCGCGGGGTCGGCGAGGTGCAGCTGCTGGGCACGTCGGGGACGATCACCACGCTGGCAAGTGTCGAGATGGGGTTGCCGGGATATGACCGGCGGCAGGTCGATGGCTGTGCGCTGGGCGCCGGGCCGCTGCTGGCGCTGTGCCGCAAGATTGCGCGGCAGAGCGTGCAGGAGCGCGCGCGGCTGGCGTGCATCGGGCCGGACCGCGCCGAATTGATCGTGGCGGGGTGCGCCATTCTCGATGCGATCCTCGCGCGCTGGCCGGCGGGTGAAGTGCGGGTGGCCGACCGGGGCATCCGCGAGGGAATTTTGCGGACCTTGATGGGCCGCGACGGTGTCTGGGCGATTGGTAAATGACGGTGACGGGTAGCGGCGGGAAAAGCGGCGGCGGAGGCTCTGGTCCCGGTGGGACGGGCGGACGCTCGCGCGGCGGCAAGGTGCGGGTGAAGACCGCCAAGCGGCGGACGGCGTCGTCGAACCGTTGGCTCGAACGGCATTTGAACGACCCGTATGTCGCGGCGGCGCGGGCGGCGGGGTATCGGAGCCGGTCGGCGTTCAAGTTGAAGGAACTGGATGAACAGTTTTCGCTGCTTGGACAGGTTGAACGGGTCGTCGACCTGGGGGCGGCGCCGGGTGGCTGGTGCCAGGTGGTGCTCGAGCGGCGGCCGCGGGCGAAGGTGGTGGGGATCGACCTGCTGGCGATCGAGCCGATTGCCGGGGTGATATTGTTCGAGAAGGATATTCTCGACGACGATACCGAGGCGATGTTGCTCGAGGCGCTGGGCGGCCGGGCCGATATCGTGCTGTCCGACATGGCGGCCAATACGGTGGGGCACCAGGCGACCGATCATTTGCGCACCATGGGGTTGATCGAGGCGGGGCTCGACATGGCGACGCGGTTGCTGCGGCCGGGCGGGACGTTTGTCGCCAAGGTTCTGGCGGGCGGCGGTGACGGCGCGCTGACGGGGGCGCTGAAGACGGCGTTCACGACGGTGAAGCATGTCAAGCCGCCGGCGAGCCGCAAGGGTTCGAGCGAGTGGTATGTGGTGGCGCAGAATTTCAAGGGCGCGGCGCAGGTCGAGGATTAGGACTGGATCGACACTCGGAGCGATCGAGCCTGCAGGGCAAGTTCAAGGGTCTCCGGCGGCTGAGGCCGCGGGCCAGATCTTATTTCTTTCGGCGATCGTTGACAAACTCAACGATCGCTTCTGCCCAGTTGTGGACTTTCCTGGCTCGGTAGATCATTCCCCAAAACAGACATGAGGGAGCGGATTGAAGTGAGTTCAGCTACCGTTCGCCCTTTAATTGCGCGTGCTGTCACAGCCGCTTTCATGGGCGGATGCTCCGAAGGAAAACACCCTTTCAGAGTGGCTCAGTTTTGCCTTGCAGGCACTCAGGAGATTCCTGCCTTCACCGGCTTGATGAATGAAATGGCACAGGAATACCGGATGGAATTTACTGACCGGAGTGGTCAAACTGGAAACGAGTTGCGATCTTTGGCAGCGGGTAACAAGAACGTACCTGTAAACGACCGCGCCGTGAATATTTCGGCACATAGAGGAAGCGAATTTAGCTTCGGTGCCGGTAACCTGGGTCTGCCCGCTCAACAGATCGCGATAGGGATTAACGGAAATGATTTTGAGCCGCGAAGCTGTTCGCGGATGATGTTGTGAAAAAGCTGTCTACCAGATGGCACGTTCACGAAGTGCCGCAGGGGCGAGGTGCTCTGGCCCTATCTAATTGTGATCAGCAGAACGTCCGGTCTCCCCACCGTGGTGATCAATAGCTGGATGTCCGCTTCCCATGAATTTTGCTGAAAATGTTTTCTCGCGGAAAGATGAACTGGGGCCTGGAACCTGCGGCCCCAGCCGCCGGAGGCTCGTCGTTCGATACGACCTGATTCGGATGGGGTTTCCTTGCGTTGCAGAGATGTAGCTGGGTCCCGGGTCGAGCCCGGGATGACAGTTCTAGTGACAGGTCGTGCGCGGTTGGGGAGGGCGGGTTTGCGGGGCGGTGGATGCTGAAACGAGTTCAGCATGACGAAATCCTTTTGGCGAAATCCTTGTTGGGGTGCGTCGCATCGGTGGTGGAGTAGATCGGCGTTGCGTTGGGGGGGCGGGGCTGGCAATCACTTGGCATGAAGATTCTTGCCACTGTTGCCCTGCTGCTTTCCACCGCGTCAGCCAGCCTGATGTCACCTGCGCCGGCTGCGGCGGTGTCGGTGGAGCAGTTGAAGCGCGACACCAAGGCGTTGTCCGACGATGGTTTCGAGGGACGGGCGCCGGGGACGGCGGGCGAAGTCAAGACCGTCGCGTATATCACCGAGCGGATGAAGGCGATCGGGTTGAAGCCGGGCAATGGGACGAGCTGGACGCAGGATGTGCCGCTGGCGTCGATTACCGTGGACCCCAAGGTGACGCTGAACTTTGCCGGCGGGACGGCGCCGATGACGCTCGACTATATCAAGGACATGGTGGTTTGGACCAAGCGCCAGGTGGCGCAGCAGGTGCTGGCCGATGCGCCGGTGGTGTTTGTCGGCTATGGCATCAATGCGCCCGAGCGCGGCTGGAACGATTATGCCGGCGTCGATGTGCGCGGCAGGACGGTGGTGATTTTGGTCAATGATCCGGATTGGGAGACAAAGGCGGCAGGCAAGGCGGCCGGTTTGTTTGAGGGCCGGGCGATGACCTATTATGGTCGTTATTCGTACAAGTACGAGGAGGCGATGCGGCAGGGCGCGGCGGCGGCGATCATCGTGCATGATACCGAGCCGGCGGCGTATCCGTTTACCGTGATTACCTCGACGGCGTTGGCGCCGAAGATCGATCTCGATTTGCCCGACAAGGGGATGAAGCGGGTTGGCGTCGAGGGCTGGATGACCAAGCCGGCGGCGGCGCGCGTGTTTGCGACGGCGGGGCTGGACCTGGCGGCTTTGACGGCGGCGGCGAAGGTGAAGGGATTCAAGGCTGTCGAGACGAAGCTGACGGCGTCGGCTGTGCTCGACAACAAGATCACGCGGTCGGCGTCGAAGAATGTGCTGGGGATCGTGCGCGGGGCGAGCAAGCCCGATGAGGTCGTGCTGTATTCGGCGCATTGGGATCATCTGGGGCGATGTGCCGCCGATGCGACCGGCGATGATATCTGCAACGGCGCGGTCGATAATGCGTCGGGGATTGCCGGGTTGCTGGCGATTGCCGAGGATTCTGCGAAGGGCAAGAAACCCGCGCGATCGGTGCTGTTCCTGGCGGTGACGGCGGAGGAATCGGGGCTGCTCGGGTCGCGCTGGTATGCCGAGAATCCCGTCTATATGCTGGGAAAGACCGTGGGCGGGGTCAACATGGACAGCCTTAACGTGATGGGGCGGATGGACGGGTTGACGATTGCGGGGGCCGGGAAGTCCGAGCTGGAGCCGATGGCGGTGGCGCTGGCCAAGGCACAGGGGCGCACGCTGCGTGCCGAGGACAGTCCGGAGAAGGGCTATTATTTCCGGTCGGATCACTTCAGCTTTGCAAAACTGGGCGTGCCGATGCTCGATGCCGGTAGCGGCGGGGAATTGGTCGGCAAGCCGGCGGGGACGGCGGCGACGGTCGGCGCGGATTATGTGGCGAAGCGGTATCACCAGCCTTCGGACGAGTATGAGGCCGGGTGGGACTGGTCCGGGGCGGTCGAGGATCTGACGCTGTACGAGCAGCTGGGGCGGACGCTTGCGGATGGCGGCGGGTGGCCGAACTGGCTGCCGGATAGCGAGTTTCGGGCGATCCGTGATGCGTCACGCGCGGGTGCGAAATGACGGCGCGGCAGCCGGCGGAATGGATGCTGCATAGCGCCACCTGGACGGCATTTCCGAGTGCGGCGGACTTGTGGGAAGACGATCTGGCGCCGGCGCAGGCCGAGGTTGCGGCGATGGTGCGGGCGATCGCGGCGGGTGAGCGGGTCGAGTTGCTGGTGGCCAACGAAACCGCGATGGCGACGGCGCGCGAGATGCTGGCGGGGGTCGATGTCGGGTTCCACGATTATGGTTTCGGCGATATCTGGCTGAGGGATACCGGGCCGTTGTTCATGCAGTCGCCGGTCGGGGCGGCGGCGGCGGGGTTTCGCTTCAATGGCTGGGGCGGCAAGTACGACCTGCCGGGCGATGATGGCGTGGCGGCGTTTGTCGCCGGTGCGGCCGGGGTGCCGTTGGCGCGGCATGGCTGGGTGCTCGAGGGCGGCGCGATCGACTGCGACGGGACGGGGCTGGCGGTGACCACCGAGCAGTGTTTGCTCAACCCCAATCGGAACCCGAAGATGGACCGGGCGGAGGTCGAATCGCATTTGCGGCGCGACCTGGGTATCGACCGGGTGCTGTGGCTTGGCGAGGGGTTGGCGAACGATCATACCGACGGGCATGTCGACAATCTGGCGCGGTTCGTGGCGCCGGGGGTGCTGGCGTTGCCGGTGCCGGAGGCGGACGATCCCAATCGCGATGTGCTGCGTGATGCGCACGAGCGAGCGCGGGATTTCGGGCTGACGGTGTTCGGGGTGCCATCGGCGGGGCGGATCGAGCGCGACGGCGAGATCGTGCCGGCGAGCCATATGAATTTTTATATCGCGAATACGGTCGTGGTGGTGCCGACGTATGGTGGGGCTTCGGACGAGGCGGCGGTAAAGGCGATCGGGACGCTGTTTCCGGGGCGGGATTGTATCGGTCTGCGAGCGGACCATATTTTGACGGGTGGCGGAAGCTTTCACTGCATTACGCAGCAGCAGCCGGCCTGAGGATCACATCGAATGCGCCAGATCACCGTTGCCGGGTTGCAGCTTTCGTTCACGGGTGAGCGCGATGCCGATATTGCGGCGACGGCGGCGGCAGTGCGCGGCGCGGCGGGTGCGGGGGCGCAGGTGATCTTGCCGCCCGAGCTGTTCGAGGGGCATTATTTCTGCCGGCATGAGGACGAGAGCCTGTTTGCCAATGCGTTGCCGTTGGACAAGCATCCGGCGGTGGCGGCGATGCAGGAGGTTGCTCTCGAGACGAAGACGTTCATCCCGACGAGCTTCTTCGAGCGCGATGGCCCGCATCATTACAACAGCCTGGCGATGATCGACGATGGTGGGAACATCATGGGCGTTTACCGCAAGAGCCATATTCCGGACGGGCCGGGGTATGAGGAGAAATTCTATTTTCGGCCCGGGAATACCGGCTTCAAGGTGTGGCCGACGCGGCTGGGCGTGATCGGCGTCGGGATCTGCTGGGATCAATGGTATCCCGAGACGGCGCGGGCGATGATGTTGATGGGTGCCGAGGTGCTGATGTACCCGACGGCGATCGGTTCGGAGCCGCATGATCCGAGCCTCGATACGCGGCGGATGTGGCGGCGGGCGATGCAGGGCCATGCGGTGTCGAACGTGGTGCCGGTGGTGGCTTGCAATCGCTTCGGCGTCGAGGAGGCGGGGACGCCGCACGAGCAGGCGTTTTACGGGACGAGCTTTATCGCCGACCAGCGCGGGGATATCGTTGCGGAGCTGGGCGACAGCGATGTGGGCGGGGTGATTGCGACGTTCAACCTTGATCTTGTTGCGAAACATCGCGCGGCGTTCGGGTTTTTCCGCGATCGGCGGCCGGATCTTTATGGCCGGTTGGCGGTCGATATCTGACGCGCGGCGAGAACACGGGCCCAGAACTTGGCGCCGGTGGCGGTGAGGCGGTCGATGTAGATCTCGTCGCGGTGCTCGGGGACGAGCAGGGGCGGCCGGCCGGGGTGCCAGACCCAGAAATCGATGCTGAGATAGCCGGTGACGGCGAGGGTTTGTTGGAGCTGGCCGATATAGTGGCCGGGGACGCGACCGGTGCGGGCGACTTCGGCGTAAGTCGCTGATCCGCATTTGATTTCAAGGGCGCGGGCGGCGGCGAGGTCGATGCCGTCGAGGCTGGCGCGCTGCCAGTCGTGGGTCGTCGAGACGAGGCAGGTGGGGGTGACGTTGCTACCGTGGGCGGCGATGTAGAGGCGGCGGGCCTGGGCTTCGAGGCCGGTGTCGCGGGGTGGCGGCGGGGTGCCGAAAAGGTCTGCGATTACCGGGGCCTGGCGTTTGGGGCGGGTGTAGCCGTAGCGCGGCGGGGCGACTTTTTCGGCGAAGAGCGCCTGGGGGGTGCGCCAGGGATTTTCGCTCATCAGGGCGGCAGCGTCGGAGGCGCCGATACCGTCGTGGCGCCAGCGTAGCCAGTCGGCGGTTCCCTGTTGCAGATCAACAACTTGGAAGGTCATTGGTGCTCGAGGGCGCTTTCGAAGACGGCTTCGAACATTGCGGCGGTGAGGCGGCCGGTGTTGGTGTTGTAGCGGCTGCAATGATAGCTATCGATGAGGATAAGGCCAGATGGCATGCGATGCAAGTTGTTGTGGCCGAAGGGATATTTCGGGAGCTTGCCGCCGAGCGCCTTGATTGTCGACTGGTGGGCGATCTGGCCGAGGGCGATGACGACCTTGAGGTTGGGCAGGGTCTTGAGGCGCTCGACGAGGAACGGGCGGCAGGTGTGGATTTCGGTGGGGAGGGGCTTGTTCTGCGGCGGGACGCAGCGGACGGCGTTGGTGATGAACGTGCCGTGGAGTTGCAGGCCGTCGTCGCTACGGGCGTCGTAAGTGCCTGAGCTGAAGCCGAATTTCGCAAGCGTGTCGAACAGCAGGATGCCGGCCCAGTCACCTGTGAAAGGTCGGCCGGTGCGGTTGGCACCCTGCATGCCGGGAGCGAGGCCGGTGATGGCGAGCCAGGCGTCGGGGTCGCCGAAACCGGGGACCGGGGCGTTCCACCAGCCGGGGTTGCGGGTGATGGATTCGGCGCGGAATTCGGCCAAACGCGGGCAAAGCGGGCAATCGCGGGGGGCGTCGCCGGGTTGTGGACGGTAGTTCGGCCATGGTTCGAGGGGCGGTGACGGGGTCGTTTGCACCTCGGAACCGGAGATTATGGGAGATTGGTCGATTTCCATCGGGCCAGCGTGTAGCCAGCCGGGGACATGACGGCAAATATTCTCATCGCACTCGGATCGAACCGGCGGCATCGGCGGCACGGCGCACCCGAGGGCGTGGTGCGGGCGACGATGGCGGAACTGACGTCGCGCGGGCTGGAGGTGGTCCTGATGTCGCGGATCAGGCCGACGGCGCCGATGGGGCCTGGGGGGCGGCGGTTTGCCAATGCCGCGGTGGCGGTGCGGAGCGAATTGTCGCTGGCGGCGGTGTTGGCCGTGCTGAAATCGGTCGAGCGGGATTTCGGGCGGCGGGGTGGACGGCGCTGGGGGGACAGGGTGCTCGACCTCGATATCATCGGGGCCGGGGCTGCGGTGGTGAAGGGGCGGGGGCTGCAGGTGCCGCATCCGCGGATGGCCGAGCGGCGCTTCGTGCTCGATCCGCTGGTGGAAATTGCGCCCGATTGGCGGCATCCGTTGCTGGGGGTGACAGCGAGACAGTTGCGCGCGCGAGCGATGCGTCCTAAAGGCCGCTTCCACGTTGTTTGACGTGCGGGCCCATAGCTCAATCGGTAGAGCGCGCGCCTTTTAAGCGCTAGGTCGCGGGTTCGAATCCCGCTGGGCCCACCACTTCCTTTTCGCATGTTGTACGCCTTGTAGCCGGGCTATAGGGTCAGGCCGTCATAAGGAGGCTGTGATGTCGCTGGCGGACTATGCGCTAAGTAATTTTACCGCCGATCCTTATACGCGGCCGGTATATCGGCGCGGGACCGGGCCGGCGGTGATCGTCATTCATGAAGTGCCGGGGCTGCATCCGCTGGTGGTCGATTTTGCCGACCGGCTGGTGGCGGCGGGGATGACGGTGTTCATGCCGAGCCTGTTCGGGACGCCGGGCAAGCCGATGAGCAAGGGGTATGCGGTCCAGCAGATCGCGCTCAATATCTGTGTGCGGCGCGAGTTTCATACCTGGAGCGGCGGCAAGTCGAGCCGATCGTCGATTGGTTGCGGGCGTTGGCGCGGCATGCCCATGCCGAGTGCGGCGGGCCGGGGGTCGGGGCGATCGGCATGTGTTTCACCGGCGGCTTTGCGCTGGCGATGATGACCGAGCCGAGCGTGATTGCGCCGGTGCTGTCGCAGCCGTCGCTGCCGCTGCGGGGCGGCAAGCGCGGCGAGATCGATGTGTCACCGGCCGAGATCTCGTGCGCGCGGGCGCGGTTCGAAAGCGAGGATTTGAGCTTGCTCGGGCTGCGGTTCAAGTCCGACAGCTTTGTGCCCGATGCGCGGTTCGCGCGCTACGCCCGAGAGTTCGGCGCGCGTTTCGAGGAGATCGAGCTCGAGGACAAGGACGCGCGGCCGGGGACGGGGATGGCGCCGCATTCGGTGCTGACCATTCATCTTCCGGACACCGGCCCTGGTAAAGAAGCCGAAACTGCGACTATTGCATTTTTCAAGCGCCGGCTCGGTTTGCCGGACGACAGGAGAGACGAGTTGAATCCCATCATACCCCTGGTTGCCGCGGCAGCCGTTGTCGCAGCCACCGCCAGCGATGCAGCGCCCGCGCCGGTCATGCTGCCGAGCGGCGTCAGCGTGATCGATACCAAGGTCGGCAAGGGCGCCGAGGCGATGCCCGGCCAGTATGTAACGGTGCATTACACCGGCTGGCTGTTCAGCGAAGGCGCCAAGGGCAATCGCGGCAAGAAGTTCGATTCGTCGCTCGATCGCGGCGATCCGTTTGCGTTTCCGCTCGGTGGTGGCCGGGTTATCCAGGGCTGGGACGATGGCGTTGCCGGCATGAAAGTCGGTGGCAAGCGCACGCTGATCATCCCGGCTTCGGCGGGCTATGGCGAGCGCGGCGCCGGCGGCGATATTCCGCCGGGCGCGACGCTGATCTTTGATGTAGAACTGCTGAAGACCGAATAGGATCGCCCGAATTCAGGTGATTGCCGCGCCTGAAAACTGTCATGTTGCCTGCGGAACGAACGACCGGGGCTTTACATGATGGCGAAGCGGCTTCTTTTGGCGATTCGGCGGGCGCACTGGTGACAGCGGTCCCCGCCGCGGCGCAGGAGGCGACGACAGCCGGGGCCAGCGCTGCGATACCCGCTGCTAGCCCCGCCGCCGCCGATGCCTCGGCGCTGGCGTTGAAACTTGTCCAATCCGGTGGCGTCTTGCGATCTTATGTCGTTAGCAACGAGGGCTCGGCGCACGGGTTTGCGGGACGCTTCGTGGTGACGTTGCTGTTCCCGAAATAGGACGCCGGCCTGTTGCTGAGGACCGCGATGGGCTAATGCTGCGCTTGCGAGATGCGGGAGCAGCCAATGTCGAAACTTGACCAGGACCATGCCGTTCATGCCCACCGCGTGCTGGTGCTGCAGGGTGGCGGCGCGTTGGGCAGCTACCAGGCGGGGGTATTCGAGGCCTTGCAGGAAGCCGAACTGCCCGGACTGGGTGGCGGGAATTTCGATTGGAGCGATCAATGCGGCGCTGATCGCGGGCAATGCGCCCGAACTGCGGGTGCCGCGATTGACCGAGTTCTGGAAGTTGGTGACATCGGGGGTGACGGCGGCGGCACCCGAGCTGGGTGACGGAGTGCGCCGGCAATGGAACCAGGTGGCGGCGGCGATGACGATGTCGCAAGGAGCGCCGGGGTTTTTCAAGCCGATGTGGCCGCCGGTGGTGCCGTGGCTGAAGGGGCCATTGGGGTATTACGACACGGCGCCGCTGCGCGCGACGCTGGAACGGCTGGTTGACTGGGACCTGCTCAACAATGGTCCGGTACGGCTGTCGGTGGGAGCGGTGAATGTCGAGACCGGCAATTTCCGCTATTTCGACACGCGGACCGACCGGATCGGGCCCGAGCATATCATGGCGTCGGGAGCGCTGCCGCCGGGGTTTCCGCCGATCGAGATAGACGGCGAATATTGGTGGGATGGCGGCCTGGTTTCGAACACGCCGCTCGATTATGTGCTCGAGATCGAGAACGACAGCGACCTGATGATCTTCCAGGTCGATCTGTTTCCAGCCCGTGGCCCGATGCCGCAAACGATTTCGGAGGCCGAGGAGCGGGTCAAGGATATCCGCTTTTCGAGCCGGACGCGGCAGAATACCGACGCCAATCTGAAGCTGAACCGGGCGCGGACGGCGTTTCATGCGCTGGTGGCGAAATTGCCGGCGGAATTGCGCGATACCGAGGAAGTGCGGTTGCTGGCCGAGGTGGCGCGCGAGAACCGGGTGGCGGTGGCGCAGCTGATCTATCGCGACAAGGCCTGGGAGGGGCAGGCCAAGGATTATGAATTCAGCCGGGCGACGATGGCGGAGCATTGGCTTTCGGGGCGGGCGGATGTCGAACAGACGATCCATGATGCGGGGTGGCTGAGCCAACCGATGCAGATGGGGACTGTGGTGTATGATTTGACGCGGGAGGATTTGGGGGCGCGGGGGAGTGGGGGTGAAATTTGAGTTATCTAGGGGCGGGGGTGTGGGTGGTGCGTTTTTATGGGGTTGTGAGTGTGGAGTGGTGGTGTTTCTCGGGAAGGGTGGGAGATGGGCCCCGGCCTTCGCCGGGGTGACGGAAGATAGAAGACAAAAGGATTTGTGATGATTTTGCGGGACAAGGTTGCGGTTGTTACCGGGGCGGCGAGTGGGATTGGCAAGGATATTGCCAGGCAGTTCCTGGCTGAGGGGGCGAAGGTGGCGATTGCCGATTTGAACATCGAGGGAGCCAATGCCACGGCGCTCGAGTTCGATCCGACGGGCGAGCGGGCGATGGGGGTGGCGATGAATGTCACCAGCGAAGCCGAGGTCGATGCAGGGATTGCGGCAGTGGCGGCAAAGTTCGGCGGGATCGATATCCTGGTGTCGAATGCCGGGATCCAGATCGTTGCACCGATCGAGGACTACGCGTTTTGCGACTGGCAGAAGATGCTGGCGATCCACCTCGACGGGGCGTTTTTGACGACCAGGGCGTGCATCAAGCACATGTATGCGCAGGGACGCGGTGGCAGCATCATCTATATGGGATCGGTGCATTCGAAAGAGGCTTCGGTGCTGAAGTCGGCTTATGTGACGGCGAAGCACGGCCTGATCGGGCTGTGCAAGGTCGTCGCCAAGGAAGGCGCCAAGCACGGCGTGCGGGCGAATGTGATCTGCCCGGGGTTTGTGCGGACGCCATTGGTTGACAAGCAGATTCCCGAGCAGGCCAAGGCGCTCGGGCTGAGCGAGGATGATGTCATCAAGACGGTGATGCTCAAGGAAACCGTCGATGGAGAGTTTACGACGGTCGACGACGTGGCGCGGACGGCGGTGTTCCTGGCCGGGTTCCCGACGAATGCGCTGACGGGGCAGTCAATCGTCGTCTCGCACGGCTGGTATATGCAGTAGGGCGTTTCGCCGCGGGAACTCGGGGTTTGCGATCTGGATTGTGGGCTCGAAGGAGAGCGCACGATGGCAGGCAAGGATCTGAAGGCCGGCGACGCGGTCGAATGGGATTCGTCGGGAGGGCATTCGAAGGGCAAGGTGGTCAGGAAGATCACCGGCGAGGCGAAGGTTAAGGGCCATGTTGCCAAGGCTTCGAAGGAGGAGCCGCAATATGTGGTCAAGTCCGAGAAGGGCGGCGAGGCGATCCACAAGCCGGGTTCGCTGAAGAAGGCGAAGTAGATGGCGGGCCATGTGCCGCCCAAGGCGGTCGCCGATGCGGCGGCGCTCGGGCTCGAACTGCGGGCGAAGTTCAAGCGCGGCGGGACCGATGTCGGGGTGAAGCGCGCCGAGCAGTTGAAGGCGCGGCGGGAATGCAGCGACGCGGACATTGCCGCGATCAGCAGCTATTTCAAGCGGCACGTCGTCGACAAGGACGCCAAGGCTCACGAGTGGGGCGACAACGACGACCCTTCGGCCGGGTATGTGGCGTGGCTGCTGTGGGGCGGCGATGCCGGCGAGAAATGGGCCGATGGCGTGAAGGCGAAACTCGACGGTTGATTGCGTTTACGGTTGCCGGTCGGCACTGTGGTGACCGGTTGGGCGGGATGCAGCGCGAATGACCAAGGCCTCGGATCTGCTGGTGCAATGCCTCGAGGGCGAGGGCGTCGAATATGTGTTCGGTGTGCCGGGGGAGGAGAACCTCGACTTTCTCGACAGCCTGTCGCGGTCGGTCTCGATCAAGCTGATCTTGACGCGGCACGAGCAGGGCGCCGGGTTCATGGCGGCAACTTATGGGCGGCATACCGGCAAGGCGGGCGTGTGCCTGGCGACGCTGGGGCCGGGGGCGACCAACCTGGTGACGGCGGCGGCCTATGCCAATCTGGGCGGAATGCCGATGCTGATGATTACCGGGCAGAAGCCGATCAAGCGATCGAAGCAGGGCCGGTTCCAGATACTGGACGTGGTCGACATGATGCGGCCGATTACCAAGTTTACCCACCAGCTGGCGAGTGCGGACAATATTCCGGCTCGGGTGCGCGAGGCGATACGGTTGGCGCAGGAGGAGAAGCCGGGGGCGACGCACCTTGAATTGCCGGAGGATATTGCTTCGGACGACGCGGATTCAGTGCCGATCCCGCCGAGTTTCGTGCGGCGGCCAGTGCCCGACGGCAAAGCGATCGCCGAGGCGGTGCGGGTTATCGAGAGCGCGCGGGCGCCGATTTTCGTGTTCGGGGCGGGGGCGAACCGGACGATGACGTCGCGGATGCTCGAGCGGTTGATCGACAAGACCGGGATACCGTTCCTGACGACGCAGCTGGGCAAGGGGGTCATCGACGAGCGGCATCCGAAGTTCGTCGGCTGTGCGGCGCTGTCGTCGGGGGATTTCGTCCATGCGGCGATCGGCAAGGCGGATGTGATCGTCAATATCGGGCATGATGTGATCGAGAAGCCGCCGTTCTTCATGAAGACGGGGGGTGCGATGGTCGTTCACGTGTCGAACCGGACGGCGGAAGTGGACCCCGTGTATTTTCCGCAGGTGGAGGTGATCGGCGATATTGCCAATGCGGTGTGGCAGATGAGCGAGGCAGTCACGCCGCAGGCCCATTGGGCGTGCTCGGGGATGCTGGCGGCGCGGGCGGCGGAGGTGGCGCACCGCGAGGCGGCTGTGGGGGATATGCGGTGGCCGATCTATCCGCAATATCTGGTCGACCAGGTGCGGAAAGTGATGCCTGATGACGGGATCATTGCGCTCGATAACGGGATCTACAAGATCTGGTTTGCGCGTAACTACATGGCGCATCAGGCGAATACGGTGCTGCTCGACAATGCGCTGGCGTCGATGGGGGCGGGGCTGCCGAGCGCGATGGCTTCGGCGATGGTCTATCCCGAGCGCAAGGTGATGGCGATCTGCGGCGATGGCGGGTTCATGATGAACAGCCAGGAGATGGAGACGGCGGTGCGGCTGGGGCTGAACCTGACCGTGCTGGTGCTCAACGACAACAGCTATGGGATGATCCGCTGGAAGCAGGCGATCATGGGGTTCGAGGATTGGGGGCTGAGTTACGGCAACCCGGATTTCGTGAAATACGCGGAGAGCTATGGGGCGGCGGGGCATCGGGTGACGAGTGCGGCGATGCTGCCGGGGCTGCTGGCGGAATGCCTGGCGGCGAAGGGGGTGCAGTTGATCGATTGTCCGGTGGACTATTCGGACAACGACCGGATATTAAACCATGAGATCAAGGCGTTGAGCGGGGGGCTTTAAGTATTGCGCGAACCTGGAGCCGCCGGGATCAGCCCGGGCGGCGGGCGGCCATTTTGTCCATGCCGGCCTTGAGTTCTTCTTCGGTGACGAAGCCGTCCTTGTCGGTGTCGATGAAATCGAAGCCGCGGTCGCGGCGGCCGGCGGCGAGCCATTCGGGCTTGTCCCATTTGCCGTCGGTGTTGATGTCGGCAGCTTTCAGCTTGGCCATGGCATCGCCATAGCTGGGAGGCGCGGCTGGGGCAGGCGGGGTTTGCGCGTTGGCGGCGTAGAAGGCCACGCTGCCGGTCGCGGTGGCAATGGCGAAGGTCGCGGCGATGGCGAGGATGATGCGCATGGAACGGTCCCTTATTGGTCGGTCGGATGCACTACGGCGGCAAGCGCTGCAATCACTCGGATAAAGTCGGGACGGAGTCGTGGGGGGACGGCCTTGATTATTCGCGGCGCAGGTTTTCGAGGCGGTCCTCGGTGATCGGATAGTCGCAGCCGAGCGGGATGGTCAGCCACATGACGCCTTCGCGGTCGACGATTTCGGGCTGGATGAACGGGGCGGGGCGGGCGGCGGCTGCGGTGAGGATGGCGGCGACGCTATCGTACTGGGCGAGGCGTTGCAGGTTGCACTTGGTCGGGAAAACCAGCGCCGTGTTGCCGGCGGCTTCGGCGGCGAGTGCGGCGGCGGCGGTCGTCCAGTGGATGGCGACGGCTTCGTTGCCGTCGGGCGAGATGTGGGCGCTGGCGGTGTTGCCGGCATCCGCGACGTAGAAATGCGTGTCGAAGCGGCGCTTGATTGGCGCGGCGGCGGGTGGCTCCCAGCGGGCGAAGGGGATGAAGCGTTCGGCGTCGACGCGGTGGCCGAGCGCGGCGATCATCGCGGCGAAGGTGGCGGCCTCGTCGGCGTCGGGACCTGCGGCGAGTTGCGCGCGGGCGTGGGCGAGGGCGATCGGGTCGGCGGGCTCGCCGATGGTGAGCAGGACGCCGGTTTCTTCAAGGGCTTCGCGGGCGCAGGCGACGCGCGCGGCGGCGTCGATGTCGTCGAGACTGTCGAAATTGAGCGCAAGGTCGGGGCTGCGGGCGGTGACGATATCGGCGGGATCGACGCGGCCGCCGGGAAAGACCATCGCACCGCCGGCGAAGGCGAGGTTTTCGCCGCGCTTGACCATGAGGACTTCGGGGCCGGAGGCCGAATCGCGGAGCAGGAGGACGGTGGCGGCGGGGATGCTGGTCATTGCCGGGTTATAGGCACGGCGGGGCGAGACTGCACACTCTCTGGATAAGGGGGAGCGATTGTGTGATGCTGGCGCAATGACCGCAGTCGAAATCATCGGAATTGCTGCCAGCCTGAGCTTACTGGCGGGTTGGCGGCTGTATGCGGCGGTGCTGGCGGCGGGGCTGGCGGTGCGGTTCGGGCCGTTCGGGCTGCCAGGGGAGTTGGCGGGGCTTGAAGTGCTCGGCAACTGGTGGGTGCTGGGGATTGCCGCAACCGGCACGTTGGCGGAGTTCCTGGCGGACAAGGTGGCGTGGCTGGATAGTGCCTGGGATGCGGTGCATACGCTGGTGCGGCCGGTGGGCGGTGCCCTGCTGGCGATGGCGGTGGTGTCGCCCGACGATGGCGTGCTGGCGGTGGTGACGGTGTTGCTCGGCGGCGGGGCTGCGCTGGCGGCGCATACGGCGAAGGCGGGAACACGGGCGGTGATCAACGGGTCGCCCGAACCGGTGAGCAATGTGATGGCATCGGTGGCCGAGGACGGGGCGACGGCGGGCGGGCTGTGGCTGGTGTTCGCGCATCCGGATTGGGCGGCGGCGCTGGCGGCGGTGTTGCTGGCGGTGACCGGCTTGCTGATCTGGTGGACGGTGCGGGTGATCGGGCCGGTGTGGCGCAAGTGGCGGCGTTTGGGGGGCGTCGTAACGTGGCTTGGAGCATTGCGGCGCCGGCTGTATAGCGGCGGCAATATCAGGAGCCGTGCATGAGCGTTCGACCCTGGCGTGATATTTCGCGCCGCAAATCCCGGCAGATCATGGTCGGCAAGGTGCCGGTCGGTGGCGACGCGCCGATTGCCGTGCAGACGATGACCAACACGCTGACGTCCGACCCGATTGCGACGATCGACCAGATCCGGCGTTGCGAGGAAGTCGGCGCCGATATCGTGCGGGTGTCGTGCCCCGATGTGGAGTCGACGGCGGCGTTGAAGACCATCGTGCGAGCGGTGAATGTGCCGATCGTGGCGGATATCCATTTCCATTATAAGCGCGGACTCGAGGCGGCGGATGCGGGGGCGGCTTGTTTGCGGATCAACCCGGGCAATATCGGGTCGCAGGTGCGGGTGAAGGAGATCGTCAGCGCGGCGAAGAATAACGGCTGTTCGATCCGGATCGGGGTGAATGCCGGGTCCCTGGAAAAGCATTTGCTCGAGAAATACGGCGAACCTTGCCCTGAGGCGCTGGTCGAGAGCGCGCTCGAGCATATGAAAATGCTGCAGGACGAGGATTTTCACGAGTTCAAGATCTCGGTGAAGGCGTCGGACGTGTTCCTGGCGGTGGCGGCGTATAATGGCCTGGCCGAGGTTTGCGATTATCCGCTGCACCTGGGGATTACCGAGGCGGGCGGGTTGCAGGGCGGCACGGTGAAGTCGTCGATCGGGCTGGGCATGCTGCTGTGGTCCGGGATCGGCGATACGATCCGGGTTTCGCTGTCGGCGGATCCGGTGGAGGAGGTCAAGGTCGGCTATCATCTGCTGAAATCGCTCGGGATCCGGGCGCGGGGTGTGCGGGTGGTGTCTTGCCCGAGCTGTGCGCGGCAGGGGTTTGATGTGGTCAAGGTCGTCGAGACGCTCGAGACGCGGCTGGCGCATATCACGACGCCGCTGTCGCTGTCGGTGCTGGGGTGCGTGGTCAATGGGCCGGGCGAGGCGCGCGAGACGGATATCGGGCTGACCGGGGGCGGAAATGGCCGGCACATGGTGTTTTTGTCGGGGATTACCGATCACGTGATCGAGAGTGAGAAGATGGTCGATCATATCGTGATGCTGGTCGAGAAGAAGGCGGCGGAGCTCGATGCGGTCAAGGCTGCGGCCGAGTTGGCGGCAATTGCGGCGGAGTAGGAAGGAAAGCGCCGTCCTAATCTTGAAGGGCGTAATGTCGGTGATTGCTTTTCGGCGGGGCGGATGCTCATTGCGCGCATGATCCGTACCGCAGCCCCCGCCGATGTCCCGACGATCTTGCAGCTTGTCCGCGAGCTTGCCGAATATGAGCGTGAACCGGATGCGGTGAAGGCCGGGGAGAGTGACCTGCATGCGGCGCTATTCGGGGCGCGGCCGGTTGCGGAGGCGGTGATTGCCGAAGTGGACGGCGCCGCGGTGGGGATGGCGTTGTTCTTTCCGTCGTTTTCGACTTGGGAGGGCAGGGCTGGGCTGTATCTCGAGGACCTGTTCGTGCGGCCTTCGGCGCGCGGTTTGGGCGTGGGCAAGTCGTTGCTGGTGCACCTGGCTGGCGTGGCGATGGACCGGGGTTATGCGCGGTTCGAATGGCAGGTGCTCGACTGGAACGCGCCGGCGATCGGCTTTTATCATGCACTCGGTGCGCGGTCGCAGGATGAGTGGACGGGCATGCGGGTCGACGGTGACGCGTTGACGCGGCTGGCGAAGCGCTGAGCCCGGTATTGCTGCGCCGCAGTGGGCGAGATGCGCTCCGGGATGCGCGATTGGTTCGCAACAGCGTGTTACACTGCGATGAGAGGTTGCGCTCGGGCGATGAAGGCCTAAAACGCCGCAATCATCAACCCGGAGATCGAGGAACACATGGCCGGCCGTCCGATTTCGCCGCGACCGCTGTCGCCGCACATGACCATCTGGAAATGGCAGGTGCATGCGATTGTCTCGATCCTGCATCGCATCACCGGCAACGCCATGGCGCTGGGTGCCGTGGTGCTGTTCCTGTGGTGGCTGATTGCCGCGGCGAGCGGTCCCGACGCGTATGGGGTATTCGGAAACGTGGCGACCGGGTGGTTCGGGAAATTGGTCGGCATCGGGTTTACCTGGGTGTTTTTCCAGCATCTGTTCTCGGGTATCCGCCACCTGGTGATGGATACCGGCGAGGGCCTCGAGATCACGACGAGCAAGACGCTGGCGACGGCGACGCTGGTGGCCTCGGTGATGGCGACGATCTTGACCTGGGTCGCCATCTATCTTTACAAGGGGTTTTGAGCATGGGTGCCGGAACCGATCTGGGCCGCGTTCGCGGGTTGGGGGCGGCGAAGGACGGCGTCCATCACTGGTGGCTGCAGCGGGTGACCGCGGTGGCGAACATCGTGTTGATGCTGTGGTTCATTTACTCGCTCGTGGCGTTGCCATCGCTTGATTATTCGAGCGTCACGGCGTGGCTGCGGCAGCCTGTCGCTGCGGTGCCAATGCTGCTGCTCATCGTCTCGGTATTCTGGCATTTCCGCCTGGGTGTGCAGGTCTTCATCGAAGACTATGTGCATGGCCGGTTGCGCATATTGGCGATGCTGGCATTGAATTTTTACGCGTTGGCGGGCGGTGCGGCGGCGGTTTTCGCCGTGCTCAAGATCGCGCTTGGAGCAGCTTAGATGGCGGCGAGTTACCAGATTATCGATCATGTCTATGATGCCGTGGTGGTTGGCGCCGGTGGGTCGGGGCTCAGGGCTGCGATGGGCATCGCCGAGGCCGGGTTGAAGACGGCGTGCATTACCAAGGTGTTTCCGACGCGGTCGCACACCGTGGCGGCGCAGGGCGGGATCGCCGCGTCGCTGGGCAACATGGGGCCCGACCATTGGACGTGGCACATGTACGACACCGTCAAGGGGTCGGACTGGCTTGGCGACCAGGATGCGATCGAATATCTGTGCCGCGAGGCACCGGCGGCGGTTTACGAGCTCGAGCATTTCGGGGTGCCGTTTTCTCGGACCGAAGCGGGGCGGATATACCAGCGGCCGTTCGGCGGCATGATGCAGAATATGGGGGCTGGGCCACCGGCGCAGCGGACGTGTGCCGCGGCTGATCGGACCGGCCATGCCATGCTGCACGCGCTTTACCAACAGAGCCTGAAGTATGCGACGGACTTTTATATCGAATATTTCGCGATCGACCTGATCATGGTCGATGGCGAGTGCCGAGGCGTAATCGCGATCAACATGGACGACGGCTCGATCCACCGGTTTCGCAGCCACAAGACGGTGCTGGCGACCGGCGGATATGGGCGCTGCTATTTCTCGGCAACGTCGGCGCATACCTCAACGGGCGATGGCGGCGGCATGGCGATCCGGGCGGGTGTGGCGATGCAGGACATGGAGTTCGTGCAGTTCCATCCGACCGGGATTTATGGCGCGGGCGTGCTGATCACCGAGGGTGCGCGCGGCGAGGGCGGTTACCTGACCAACGCCAGCGGCGAGCGTTTCATGGAGCGTTATGCGCCATCGGCGAAGGACCTGGCATCGCGCGACGTGGTTAGCCGGTCGATGGCGATGGAAATGCGCGAGGGCCGCGGCGTCGGCAAGGAGGGGGATCATATCAACCTCCACCTCAACCATATCGATCCGGCGGTGCTGCACGAGCGGTTGCCGGGGATTTCGGAGACGGCGAAAGTTTTTGCCGGGGTTGATGTGACGCGTGAGCCGATCCCGGTAACCCCCACGGTTCATTATAATATGGGCGGCATTCCGACCAATTATCATGGCGAAGTGGTGACGTTGAAGAATGGCGATCCGGATGCGGTGGTGCCGGGCCTGTTTGCGGTCGGTGAGGCGGCGTGCGTCTCGGTGCATGGGGCGAACCGGCTTGGGTCGAATTCGCTGATCGATCTGGTGGTGTTCGGGCGCGCGACGGCGCACCGGATCGGCGAGACGTTGAAGCCGGGGACGCCGCATGCGGTGGTGAACTCGGTTGCCGATGATTTTGCGATTGGGCGGCTCGACGGGTTCCGGCATTCCAAGGGTGCTTCGGGGACGGCGGAAATCCGGTTGGCGATGCAGAAGACGATGCAGACCAATGCGGCGGTGTTCCGGACTGCCGAAGTGCTGGAAGAAGGTACACACAAGATCGACGCTGTTTACCAGCGGATGGCGGATATCGGCATCCAGGATCGGTCATTGGTGTTCAACACCGATTTGATCGAGACGCTCGAACTCGACAACATGGTCGGGCAGGCAGTGCTGACGATACATATTGCGAAGGCGCGGCACGAGAGCCGCGGCGCGCATATGCATGAGGATTATCCGAACCGCGACGACGAGAATTTCATGAAGCATTCGCTGGGCTGGTTCCGCGATGGCGGTGTCGAATTGGCGCAGCGACCGGTGCACGCCTATACGCTGACCGACGAGATCGAGTATATCAAGCCGAAGGCGCGGGTTTACTGATAAATGTCTAGATGGACCAACTTGGACCGAGACATGAAGGTGACGGCCGGCTCGCGATTCAACGCTGCATCTCGATTAAAACGCAAAGACCAGTACGCAAGTATTCTTCAGGCTGTTATATCGGCGATTTTAATTTGTCTATCCATTTCTAGCTTCGTTTTTCAGATTGCTCAGGAATATTCAAAAGTCGTCGGGTTCTTTTCGATAGTGGCGTCAATATTTCTTCTTGTCGTCAGCATGCGACACTTTTCAAATAACGATGCAGTCAACGCTTAGCAAATGCATCGTTGTGCCCTCGATATTAATGAGTTGAGACGGGAAGGTAATGCGCTTCTGCTGGAGCAAGCCGATAAAGACGCGCCAGATTTTGTGCGTCGTTATAGCTCAGTTCTTCAGAAATGGAGTATTAACCACTCAGAATCCGACTTTCTGAAGTACAAATACGAACATCGGTGGGAGTTTGAGGATCTGAGAGACCTTAGCGATGTAGGCCTATGGACGCAAAAAGCTCGTCTAGCCGTCAACAAATTTGGATGGGGCGGCCTCTCTAATGCTGCCGCAGTAGGTGGTCTTTTAGGGGCAATCTTGTCGCTTTTTTCTTTGGTACTGCAATGAGGCTGAGTGAAAATGGCTGAATTTTCCCTTCCCGCGAACAGCAAGATTTCTTCGGCTGGCAAGCGGTATCCGGCGCCGGCGGGTGCGAAGAATGTGCGGGCGTTCAAGATTTATCGGTGGAATCCCGATGATGGCGCGAACCCGCGGTACGACACGTATGAGATCGATCTCGACGAGACCGGGCCGATGGTTCTCGATGCGCTGATCAAGATCAAGTCGCAGGTCGATTCGACGCTCACGTTCCGGCGGTCGTGCCGGGAGGGGATTTGCGGGTCGTGCTCGATGAATATCGACGGGACCAATACGCTGGCGTGCACCAAGGCGATTGCCGACATGGACGGCGAAGTGCGGATTTTGCCGCTGCCGCACATGGAAGTCATCAAGGACCTGGTGCCTGACTTCAAGCATTTCTATGCGCAATATGCGTCGATCAAGCCGTGGTTGCAGACGGTTACGCCGAACCCTTCGGGTGAGGAGCGCATCCAGTCGGTCGAGGATCGCGGCAAGCTCGATGGGCTTTATGAGTGTATTCTTTGTGCTTGCTGCTCGACGGCTTGCCCTTCGTACTGGTGGAATAGCGACAAGTTCCTTGGGCCGGCGATTTTGTTGCAGGCTTATCGGTGGTTGGCGGATAGCCGGGATGAGATGACGGGGGAGCGGTTGGATGCGCTGGAGGATCCTTTCCGGCTTTATCGCTGTCATACGATCATGAATTGCTCGAATGTTTGCCCCAAGGGGTTGAACCCGGCGAAAGCGATCGCCGAGATCAAGATCATGATGCTGGAGCGAGCGGGCTGAACCGATCGCATCGCGATCGGACTTGACTCGGGGGAGCAACTGGACGGCGGGGCGGCACGGGCGAAGCGCGCTGAATCCGTCCGACGGCGTGGCTTTGCCACGACCCTTGGCTTGGCTTTATTGCCGTCGTCTTGATCTTCCATCCTTGCGGCGAGGCTGGATGCCAGCCTTCGCTGGCATGACAGTTTGGGAGACAATGGGTCCTTGTCTGGGTAGCGGGGATTAGAAGCTGGGCCCGGGTCGAGCCCGGGACGACAGGTTTGGCGAGGGTAATCCTGAGCCGCTTCGCCTTGACGCGCTTTGCTGCGGCGCACTATCCACTGCCGGATGGCACGTGAACATATTACCGACGGACCCAATGCAGGCTGGACACGGTGGCGGCGTGATCCGGATGGGCGCTTTGCGTCTTTGCTGGGGGATTTTTACTTTCGCGAGGGGGAAACGAGCGGCGTCGAGTGCAAGATGGAGACCGACCGGCGGCATTCGAACGGGCTCGGCTATATCCATGGTGGTTTTATCATGTCGTTTATCGACATGGCGATGTTCGCGTTTATTTTCCGGCAGTTGGAGAACCATGCTGCGGTGACGCTTAGCTGTGCGACGGATTTCCTCAGTGCCGGGATCGTCGGCAAGCCGATCGAGGCGACCGGGGAGATCCTTAAGGAAACCGGGAAGATGTTGTTCGTGCGCGGGCTGGTGACGCAGGATGGCGAGAATGTCGCTTCGTTCACCGGGACGATGCGGAAGATTGCGCGGCCGGGCCTGACGCTCGGGGCGGGGGCAACCGAACGGCCGCGGTCGACGCGGGTCGATTGATGCCGGTTACCGGCGTGCGCGCGGCTTACGATGCGCTGATTGCGGCGGGCGAGTTGCGGCCCGATGCGGCGCAGGCGATGGTGGCGGACCGGTTGCAGGCGTTGGCCGATGCTCTCGAGGCGCCCGCGCCGAAGCGGGGGTTTTTTGCCCGGTTGACGGGGACTGACGAGCCCGAGGCGCCGAAAGGGCTCTATATCTGGGGCGGGGTCGGGCGCGGCAAGTCGATGCTGATGGACCTGTTTTACGCGCATGTGGATGTCAGCCCGAAGCGGCGGGTGCATTTTCACGAGTTCATGCTTGAGGTGCATGCGGCGCTGCATGCGGCGCGCGAGGCGTCGGGGGACGATCCGATCCCGCGCGTGGCGGCGTTCCTGGCGGAGCGCTCGCGGTTGCTGGCGTTCGACGAGATGCAGGTCAAGGATATTGCCGATGCGGCGATCGTGTCGCGCTTGTTCACGGCGCTGTTCGAGGACGGGGTGACGGTGGTGGCGACGTCCAACCGCGCGCCGCAGGATTTGTACAAGGATGGGTTGAACAGGCAGTTGTTCCTCCCGTTCATCGCGCTGATCGAGGCGAAGACTGAGGTCATTTCCCTCGACGGACCGACCGATTACCGGATGGCGCGGATGGCGGGGGCCGAGACCTGGCATGTGCCGAACGGGCCCGAAGCGACGGCGGCGATGTCGGAGACGTTTTTCCGGATGACCGATTATCCAGTCGAGGACCGGGCCCGAGTGCCAACCGAGACGCTGGCTTTGCAAGGTGGGCGGACATTGCATGTGCCGAAATCTTTGAAGGGCGTTGCGGTGTTCTCGTTTGCGCGGTTGTGCAAGCAGCCGCTGGGGGCGGCGGATTATCTGGCGATCGCGCGGCGGTATCATACGGTGTTTTTGGTGGGCATTCCGGTGATGGGGCCGGAGAAGCGCAACGAGGCGGCGCGGTTCGTGACCCTGATCGACACGTTGTACGAACACAAGGTCAAGCTGGTGGCGGCGGCGGATGCCGAGCCGGCGGGGTTGTACCCGGCGGGGGACGGCGTGTTCGAGTTCGAGCGGACGGTTTCGCGGCTGATGGAGATGCAGTCGCTCGAATATATGGCGCTTGGACACGGCGAGGCCTGAGACTTTTGGCAATGCGGAGACCTCCCGGTTGCGCAGGTGCAGCATCGGGACTATCCGGACCCGGTCTTCAAACGACTCAACGAAGGACGAATTACTCCATGGCTCGCAACAAGATTGCGCTGATCGGCGCTGGCAACATCGGTGGGACGCTGGCGCACCTCGCCGCGGCCAAGGCATTGGGCGATATCGTCCTGTTCGATGTTGTCGAAGGTGTTCCGCAGGGCAAGGCGCTCGACCTGTCGCAATGCGGGCCGGTCGAAGGCTTCGATGTCGAGCTCAAGGGCACCAACGATTACGCCGATATCGCCGGCGCCGATGTGATCATCGTGACGGCGGGTATTGCGCGCAAGCCGGGCATGAGCCGCGACGATCTGCTCGGCATCAATCTGAAGGTGATGAAGGCCGTCGGCGAGGGCATCAAGGCCAACGCGCCCGGCGCATTCGTGATCTGCATCACCAATCCTTTGGATGCGATGGTCTGGGCGCTGCGCGAGTTTTCGGGGCTGCCGCACCATATGGTCGTCGGCATGGCGGGCGTTCTCGACAGCGCGCGCTTCCGCCATTTCCTGGCGGACGAGTTCAAGGTTTCGGTCAAGGACGTGACGGCGTTCGTCCTCGGCGGCCACGGCGACACGATGGTGCCTGTCGTCGAATATTCGACGGTTGCCGGTATTCCGATCCCCGATTTGATCAAGATGGGCTGGACGACCAGGGAGCGTATCGACGCCATCGTGCAGCGGACGCGTTCGGGCGGCGGCGAGATCGTTGGCCTGCTCAAGACCGGTTCGGCATTCTATGCGCCGGCGACCAGCGGCATCGCGATGGCCGAGGCGTTCCTTTACGACCAGAAGCGGGTCATCCCGTGCGCGGTGAACCTGACGGGCCAGTACGGCGTCAACGACCTTTATGTCGGCGTGCCGTGCGTGATCGGTGCCGGCGGCGTCGAGAAGATCGTCGAGATCGAACTGACTGCCGAAGCGCAGGCCAATTTCACCGTTTCGGTCGATGCGGTGAAAGAATTGCTAGCGGCCTGCCGGGCGATCGATGGGAGCCTGGCATAGTGCCAGACGGCTCAGATGCACCGATGATCACGGCGCGCACCGATTGGTCGCGTGCCGAGATCGCTGACCTGTTCGATCTGCCGTTTGCCGATCTGGTTTTCCGGGCGCAGACGATCCACCGGCGGAACTTCGACCCAAACAAGGTGCAGAAGTCGCAATTGCTGTCGATCAAGACCGGCGGCTGCCCCGAGGATTGCGGGTATTGCGCGCAGTCGGTCAGCTTCAAGACCGGGGTCAAGGCCGACAAGTTGATGGCGGCCGCTGATGTGATCGCCGAGGCGCGGTTGGCGCAGGCCGGCGGGGCGACGCGGTTCTGCATGGGCGCGGCGTGGAAAAACCCCAAGGATCGCGACATGGCGGCGCTCGCCGAGATGGTCGCCGGGGTGCGGGCGCTTGGGCTCGAGACGTGCATGACTTTGGGCATGCTCAGCCCGACGCAGACTGCGGCGCTGGCCGATGCCGGGCTGGATTATTACAACCATAATATCGATACTTCGCCCGAATATTACGCGCAGATCGTGACGACGCGGACGCATGACGACCGGCTCGATACGGTTTCGCAGGTGCGCGCGGCAGGTATCGGCGTGTGCTGCGGCGGTATCATCGGCATGGGGGAAAGCCGCGCCGACCGGATCGGGTTGATCGCCGTGCTCGCGACGATGCCGGTGCATCCGGGCAGCGTGCCGATCAACGGCTTGGTGCCGATTGCCGGCACGCCGCTGGGTGACGCGATCCTGTCGGGTGCGGCGCCGGCGATCGATGGCATCGAGTTCGTGCGGACGGTGGCGGTCGCACGCATCACCATGCCGCAATCGATGGTTCGCCTGTCGGCCGGGCGCGAGGCGATGAGCGACGAAACCCAGGCGCTGTGCTTTTTGGCGGGCGCCAATTCGATCTTTGTCGGGGACAGGTTGCTGACCACCAGCAACCCGGGCCGCGACCGCGATACGCTGTTGTTTGAAAAACTCGGGCTCATCCCGATGGAGGCATATGCATGAGTGTGGCTGAACTTCGCCCTCGGCATTTTAGTGTCGCCACTGGTTCGCCCACGTGATGCGTAGTGGAGCCATTCGTGCGGTTGTTTTCGCATCTGCATGCTTGCTCCTGTCGAGCTGTGCAACTCAGCCAGCTCCCGCCGATTACGGCGATATGCCGGGTTTCTGGCTGGGCATGATTCACGGCTTCTTGATGCCGTTCTCTTTCATTGCCTCGTTCTTTTCGGACGTCAGAATCTATGCCTTTCCGAATAATGGCGGTTGGTATGATTTCGGATTTGTCTTGGGTGTTTTTGTAATCGGAGGCGGTGGCGCAGCCGCAGGTAGATAGGTAAGGATCACAAGCGTATGAACATTCATGAGTACCAGGCGAAGGAAGTCCTCGCCAAGTTCGGCGTGCCGGTGCCGGCGGGCTTTGCAGCGCTGACGGTCGAGGAGGCTGTTGCGGCGGCGGGCAAGCTGCCGGGGCCATTGTACGTGGTGAAGGCGCAGATCCACGCCGGTGGACGCGGCAAGGGCAAGTTCACCGAGTTGCCGGCAGACGCTAAGGGTGGTGTCCGGTTGGCGCGTTCGGCCGATGACGTGCGCGCCGCGGCGACCGACATGCTCGGCAACACGCTGGTGACGATCCAGACCGGGCCGCACGGCAAGCAGGTCAACCGACTGTACGTTACCGATGGTGTCGATATTGCCAAGGAATTCTACCTGGCGATGTTGGTGGATCGCGCTTCGGGGCGGATCGCGCTGGTGGTTTCGACCGAGGGCGGCATGGATATCGAGGCAGTCGCGCATGACACGCCCGAGAAGATCGAGACCCTGACGATTGACCCGGCGACCGGCATCATGCCGCATCATGGTCGCGCGGTTGCGGCCGTGCTCGGGCTGACCGGCGACCTCGCCAAACAGTGCGAGAATGTCGTTGCCAAGCTGTACGCGGCGTTCATCGGCACCGACGCGTCGCAGATGGAGATCAACCCGCTGGCGGTTACCGACGATGGCCGGTTGCTGGTGCTCGATGCCAAGGTCGGGTTTGACCCGAATGCGCTGTATCGCCATCCGGATCTCGTCGAGCTGCGCGATCTGACCGAGGAAGATCCGGCGGAGGTCGAAGCTTCGAAGTACGACCTGGCGTTTATCAAGCTCGATGGAACGATCGGCTGCCTCGTCAATGGTGCCGGTCTCGCGATGGCGACGATGGACATCATCAAGTTGAACGGCGCCGAGCCGGCCAACTTCCTCGATGTTGGCGGCGGCGCCGACAAGGAGAAGGTGACCAATGCGTTCAAGCTGATCCTCAAGGATCCAGCGGTGAAGGGCATTTTGGTCAACATCTTCGGCGGGATCATGCGCTGCGATATCATCGCGGAAGGCATTATCGCCGCGGCGAAGGAAGTGAATTTGTCGGTGCCGCTGGTGGTCCGGCTGGAAGGGACCAACGTCGAATTGGGCAAGCAGATCCTTGCCGATTCCGGCCTGCCGATCATTTCCGGCGATAACCTTGGTGATGCCGCGGCGAAGATCGTCGCTGCTGTGAAGAAGGCTGCCTGATGTCGATTCTCGTCAACAAGAATACCCGCGTCATCACGCAGGGCTTTACCGGCAAGCAGGGCACGTTCCACACCGAAGCCTCGATTGCCTATGGCACGCAGGTCGTCGGCGGGACGGCGCCGGGCAAGGGTGGGCAGGTCCATCTGGGACTGCCGGTTTTCGACACCGTCCACCAGGCGCGGGCAGCGACGAATTGTGACGCATCGGTAGTCTATGTGCCGCCTCCGGGCGCTGCGGACGCGATCCTCGAGGCGATCGATGCCGAAGTGCCGCTGATCATCTGCATCACCGAGGGCATTCCGGTGCTCGACATGGTCAAGGTCAAGCGGGCGCTGGTCGGTTCGAAGTCGCGGCTGATCGGGCCGAATTGCCCGGGCGTGCTGACGCCGGGCGAGTGCAAGATCGGCATCATGCCGGGCAATATCTTTTCCAAGGGCTCGGTCGGCGTCGTTTCGCGCTCGGGCACGCTGACCTATGAGGCTGTTCACCAGACGACGGCGGTCGGGCTTGGCCAGACGACGGCTGTCGGCATCGGCGGCGATCCGGTCAACGGAACGAACTTCATCGATATGCTGGAGCTGTTCCTGGCCGATGACGCGACGACGTCGATCATCATGATCGGCGAAATAGGCGGTTCGGCCGAGGAAGAAGCGGCGCAGTTCATCCAGGACGAAGCGCGCCGTGGCCGCAAGAAGCCGATGGTCGGCTTCATCGCCGGGACGACGGCGCCTCCCGGGCGTCGCATGGGGCATGCCGGCGCGATCGTGTCGGGCGGCAAGGGCGATGCGGCATCGAAAATGGCAGCGATGGAAGCCGCCGGCATCCGCGTGTCGCCGTCGCCGTCGATGCTGGGCACGACGCTGATCGAAGTGCTCAAGGGGTAGGATTCATCGCCCAGGCGCGTATTGCCGTAAACATGGCAGCCATGCGCGTTGAGGCAATGACTTGCTGCGCGCCGGGGGCTACACCCTTTGCGTCAAGAAGGACGTGCGGAAATGGACTATGAAGCGCTGCTGCCCACCGCCGACGATCGTGCGGGGCCTTCATGGGCGCGGAACGACTGGCCGCTGGCGCCTGTCGATGCGCTGACCAAGGGGCTGGATGCTGCCGACATGATCGTCGAGGCACCGGCGAAGGTTGCGGCCAAGGCCGTCGAGAAGGCCGTTGCTGCGGGGGCTACGCCCGATGCGATCGCGCAGGCGGCGCAGGATTCGATCTCGGCGCTGATGCTGATCCGGACGTACCGGGTGCGCGGGCATCTGGCCGCCAATCTCGATCCGCTCGGGCTGTCGACGCGCGACTTGCCGGCTGATTTGACGCCTGAATATCACGGCTTTTCCGAGACCGATCTTGATCGTCCGGTCCATGTCGGCGGGGCGCTCGGCCTGCAGACGGCGACCATTCGGGAACTGGTGACGATCCTGCGGGCGAATTACTGCGGCAATGTCGGTGTGGAATATATGCACATCAACGACGTCGAGGAGCGGCGCTTCATCCAGGACAAGATCGAAGGCCGCGACAAGGAAATCCAGTTCAGCGACAATGGCAAGAAAGCCATCCTGACCAAGCTGGTCGAGGCGGAATATTTCGAGCGTTTCCTGGGGCGGAAGTATGTCGGGACGAAGCGGTTCGGGCTCGACGGTGCCGAGGCGATGATCCCGGCGATGGAATCGATCATCAAGGTCGGCGGCCAGCTCGGGATTACCGAGATCGTTTTCGGCATGCCGCATCGCGGACGGTTGAACATGCTCGGCAACGTCATGCAGAAGCCGTTCCGGATCATATTTCATGAATTCGGCGGCGGCTCGGCGAACCCCGACGATGTCGGTGGGTCGGGCGATGTAAAGTATCACCTGGGGACGTCGACCGACCGGGTGTTCGACGACAACAAGGTGCATCTGTCGCTGGCGCCGAACCCGTCGCATCTGGAAGCGGTCGATCCGGTGGTGCTCGGCAAGGTGCGGGCGGTCCAGACGATGTCGGGCGATGTCGAACATGGCCGGTCGATGCCTGTGCTGCTGCACGGCGACGCGGCCTTTGCGGGGCAGGGCATCGTTGCCGAATGCTTCGGGTTTTCGGGCCTGAACGGGTATAATACCGGCGGCACGATCCATTTTATCGTCAACAACCAGGTTGGATTCACCACGAGCCCGCAGTTCGCGCGGTCGTCGCCATATCCGTCGGATGTTGCCAAGATCGTCCAGGCGCCGATCTTCCATTGCAACGGCGACGATCCCGAGGCGGTGACCTTTGCGACCAAGGTGGCGACCGAGTTCCGCCAGCAATTCAAGCGCGACGTCGTTATCGACATGTGGTGCTATCGCCGGTTCGGACACAACGAGAGCGACGAGCCGAGTTTCACCCAGCCGTTGATGTACGCCCAGATCGGCAAGCAGAAGCCGGTGAGTGAGTTGTATGCCGAGCGGCTGGTGCGCGAGAAGGTTATCGACGAGGCGTTTTTGCAGGGCGCGATCGACCAGTATACAGCGATGCTCGAGGCCGATTTCGAAGCAGCCGCCGGGTTCAAGGCGAACAAGGCCGACTGGTTCGAGGGACGCTGGTCGGGACTGGGCAAGCCCAAGGAGCAGATCAGCGAGCGGCGCGCGGCGAATACCGGGGTTGAAGCCGGGGAACTGGCGGCGATCGGCCGGACGCTGACGACGGTGCCGGTGGGTTTCAATATTCATAAGACCTTGCAGCGGATTCTTGATGCCAAGGCTGAGACGCTCAACACCGGGGCGAATATCGATTGGGCGACAGCGGAGGCGCTGGCGTTCGGGTCGCTGCTCAAGGACGGTTACGGCGTGCGCCTGTCCGGCCAGGATTCGGGGCGCGGGACGTTCAGCCAGCGGCATTCGGTGTGGACCGACCAGCGCGACGGCCACCGTGTCGTGCCGCTGAAATCGGTCGGCGAGAATTTCGAGGTGCTCGACAGTCCATTGTCGGAATTCGGCGTGCTCGGGTTTGAGTATGGATATGCGATCGCCGACCCCAAGACACTGGTGCTGTGGGAGGGGCAGTTCGGCGACTTCGTCAACGGCGCGCAGACGATCATCGACCAGTTTATCGCGTCGGGTGAAATCAAGTGGTTGCGGGCCAATGGTTTGGTGATGTTGCTGCCGCACGGTTACGAGGGGCAGGGGCCGGAACATAGTTCGGGGCGGATGGAGCGGTTCCTCCAGCTTTGCGCCGAGGACAATCTCCAGGTGGCCAATGCGACGACGCCGGCGAACTATTTCCACTTGCTGCGCCGGCAGATGCTACGCGATTTCCGCAAGCCGTTGATCGTCTTCACGCCGAAGTCGCTGCTGCGCCACAAGCGGGCTGTGTCGACGATTGCCGACATGGCGGCGGGGACGAGTTTTCACCGTTGCCTCGACGATCTGGCGCCGTGCGATCCAGCGAAGATCCGCCGGCTCGTGCTGTGCACCGGCAAGGTTTATTACGACCTGCTCGAGGCGCGTGAGAAGACCGGCCGCGACGATGTCTATCTGCTGCGCGTGGAACAGCTTTATCCGTTCCCGGCGGCGATTATTGCCGAATATGCGGCGCGCTTTGCGGGGCTCGAGGAGATCGTTTGGGCGCAGGAAGAACCGGCGAATGCCGGTGCCTGGACGTTCGTGGGGCCGCTGATCGAGCAGGCGCTGGGGCAGCGGCCGCTTTATGCCGGGCGCGCGGCGGCGGCGGCGACCGCGACGGGGTTGATGCGGCGGCACAATGCCGAGCAGGCCAAGCTGATCGCCGAGGCGCTGGGCTCGAGTCGCGCCGAAGTTACGGCTGCCATTCGCGGCGGCCTCAAATCAATGCAGAATGCAGGATAATATAATGGCAACCGACGTCATCATCCCGGCGCTTGGCGAATCGATCACCGAGGCAACGGTTGGCCAATGGCTGAAACAGCCCGGCGAGGCAGTGGCGGCCGACGAGCCCATCGTGTCGCTCGAGACCGACAAGGTGGCGGTCGAAGTGCCGTCGCCGGTGGCGGGCACGATGGGGGCGCAGCTGTTCAAGGTTGGTGATACCGTTGCGGTTGGGGCGCGGTTGGCGACTATCGAAGCGGCGAACGCTGGCGGCGCGGCGGTGAAGGTCGAGAAGAGCGGGACCGAGGCTGCGGCTGCTGCAGCGGCACCGACGCCGGTGGCTGCGGCGGAAAAGGCGGCTGAGGCTGCGGCCCCGGCTTCTGCGCCGGCTCCGGCAGCGACGCCCCAGGCTGCGGCTCCGGCTGCGGGAGTTTCGGCGCCTCTCGATGCTATGGGCCCGGCGGTGCGGACGCTGATCGATACGTATAACCTCGATGTTGCGAGCATTCCGGCGACGGGGCGTGATGGCCGGTTGACCAAGGGTGATGTGCTGGCGGCGATCGAAGCGGGGACGGCCAAGGTCAAGGCGTCTGCGGCGGTCGCAGCGGCACCAGCAGCTTCGGAGCGGCGCGAGGAGCGGGTGCGGATGACGCGGTTGCGCCAGACGATCGCACGGCGGTTGAAGGAAGCGCAGAATACCGCGGCGATGCTGACGACGTTCAACGACGTCGACATGACCGCGGTGATGGCGGCTCGCGTCAAGTACAAGGATCTGTTCGAGAAGAAGCACGGCGTACGGCTTGGCTTTATGTCGTTCTTTTCGCAGGCGGTTGTGCTGGCGCTCCGCGACGTACCGGCGGTCGGCGCTTCGCTCGAGGGCGAGGAAATCGTGTATCGCAACTATGCCGATCTCGGCATCGCGGTGTCGTCGCCGGGCGGACTTGTTGTTCCGGTCCTTCGCAACGCCGACAAGTTGAGCTTTGCCCAGACCGAGAAGGCGATCGGCGATTTCGGCAAGCGGGCACAGGCCGGCAAGCTGACCATCGACGAGCTGCAGGGCGGCAACTTCACCATTTCCAACGGCGGCGTGTTCGGCTCGCTGATGTCGACGCCGATCCTCAATACGCCGCAATCGGGCGTGCTCGGGTTGCACCGGATCGAGGATCGCCCAGTAGCGCGCGATGGCCAAGTGGTGATCCGGCCGATGATGTACCTGGCGCTGTCGTACGATCACCGGATCGTCGATGGGCGCGAGGCGGTGACCTTCCTCGTCCGCGTGAAGGAAGCCATCGAGGATCCGGCGCGGTTGCTGATCGATCTCTGAGCGCTGGCGACTGATTGACGTGCTGGGCCATGCCCGGCACTGGTTGACGTGCCGGGCCGTGCCCGGCCAGGAGAGTGAATATGGCAGACCCTGAATTCGATGTCGTTGTCATTGGCTCGGGTCCCGGCGGCTATGTCGCGGCGATCCGCGCGGCGCAACACGGCCTGAAGGTCGCTTGCGTCGAGAAGCGTGCCAGCTTGGGCGGGACGTGCCTCAATGTCGGGTGCATTCCGTCGAAGGCGCTGCTGCACGGATCGGAATTCTATGAGGAGGCGCAATCCGGCGCGTTGGCCAAGTTTGGCGTCAAGCTGGGATCGGTCGAGCTCGATTTGCCGGCGCTGCTGAATGAGAAGGACAAGGCGGTCAAGGAGTTGACCGACGGCGTTGCGTTCCTGTTCAAGAAGAACAAGGTCGAATGGGTGAAGGGCGAGGCGCGGTTTGCGTCGCCGAAATCGATCACTGTCGGCGAGCGGACGATCACGGCAAAGAACTTCATCATCGCGACGGGGTCCGAAGTGGCGCTGCTGCCGGGGATGACGCCGGATGGCGAGGTTATCGTCACGTCGACAGAGGCGCTGTCGTTGACGAAGGTGCCCGGGCACCTGGTGGTGATCGGCGGCGGGTACATCGGGCTCGAGATGGGTTCGGTGTGGCGGCGGCTCGGGGCGAAGGTGACCGTTGTTGAATATGCCGAGCGGATCGTGCCGGCGATGGACGTCGAGGTTGCCAACGCCTTTGCGAAGGTGTTGACCAAGCAGGGGTTTGCGATCCGGACTTCGACCAAGGTCACGGGTGTTGTCCGCTCGGGTGCGGGCGCGACCGTGACTGTCGAACCGGCTGCCGGCGGGGCGTCGGAGGAGATCGCCGCCGATGTTGTGTTGCTGTCGATCGGGCGCCGGCCGAATACCGACGGGTTGAACATCGAGGCGACCGGGCTGGTGCTCGATCGCGGTCGGATCATGGTCGGGCATGATTTTTCGACGCCGGTGGCGGGCATCTGGGCGATCGGCGACGTGGTGCCGGGACCGATGCTGGCACACAAGGCCGAGGACGAGGGCATTGCCTGTGCCGACAATATCGCCGGGCTGACGGGTTATGTGAACCATGACGTCATTCCGGCCGTGGTCTATACGCATCCCGAGGTCGCGACCGTCGGCAAGTCAGAGGAAGAGCTGAAAGCGGCGGGCATTGCGTACAAGTCGGGCAAGTTCCCGTTTGCGGGGAACAGCCGTTCCAAGGCCAATCGCGATACCGAAGGTTTCGTGAAGGTGCTGGCGGATGCCACGACCGACCGTGTCCTGGGTGTGCACATCATCGGCGCGATGGCGGGAACGATGATTGCCGAAGCGGCGATAGCGATGGAGTTCGGTGCGTCGAGCGAGGATATCGCGATGACCTGCCACGCGCATCCGACGCATCCCGAGGCGCTGAAGGAAGCGGCGATGGCGGTGACGGGCAAGCCGATCCACATTTGACCTGATGTGATCGATACCGCGCCGATCGATGCGATCCGGCCGCTGCTGTCATGGCTCGATATGGCCGGCGTGGCGGTGTTCGCGGTTTCGGGGGCGCTGGCAGCGGCGCGGGCGAAGCAGACGATCGTGACGTTTGCATTCTTTGCGGCGATCACGGGGATCGGCGGCGGGACGCTGCGCGATTTGCTGATTGGCGCGCCGGTGTTCTGGGTGGGACGGTCGGATTATCTGGCGGTTTGCCTGATCGCGGCGGCGGCGGTGTGGGTGCTTCGCGCCGATCGGTGGAAGCTGGCGTCGTTATTGTGGTTCGATGCGATCGGGATGGCGGCGTATGCGGTGATTGGCGCGGCCAAGGCGCATAGCCTGGGGGTGCCGCCGCTGCCGAGCATTGTCATGGGCGTGCTGACTGCGAGTTTCGGCGGGATTATTCGCGACGTGCTGGCGGGGGTACCTTCGATTCTGCTTCGGCGCGAGATCTATGTGTCGGCGGCGGCGCTGGGGTCGGCGAGTTATATCGTGCTGGTCGAGCTCGGAGCGGATAGTTTTGTGGCGGGCGGGATTGGTTTTGCCGCGGGGTTCGGGCTGCGGGCGCTGGCGATCGGGCGCGGGCTGGCTTTGCCGGGGTATCGTGACGGCGGCGATTGATTGCGTCGGGTTCCATTGAAACGATGCTCAGCGGCGCAGAGAAGCAACTGGGTCCCGAGTCAAGCCCCGGATGACAGATGAAGCGCGATCGTGCTGGGTGATCAGGCGAGGAAGAGCGGCAGGACGAGGCCGATGACGATGCCGAGTTGCAGGCCGAACAGGATGGCGAAGCGGTTGGCGAATGGCTGTTCGTCCTTGAGATGATCGAAGCGCTGCTGGGCAATGAGGGTGCCGAGGGCGCCGCCGAAGAATACGAGGGTCAGCAGGTGGGTGGGGGCGATACGGCCCTGCCCGGAATTGACGCGCTTTTTGTCGTTGGCGATGGCCCAATAGGCCGCAAGGTTGACGACGATGAGGAAGAGCGGAACCCAGCGCCAGAGGACCGGCATTGTCGACCAGCTCAATGGAGCCTTGACCGTGGTGCCTGGCGTTTTGGGCAAGGGGGCGAGGCAGTTGAGCGGCGACTGGCGTTCGATGGCGAGGCCCGCATCGCGCATCGCGCAGGCCAGGTCGACCGCGTCGGTGGTACAACGTAGCCCGGCGACGCCGCCGGTATCGTTGTTGACAGTGGTGCATTGGACGGCCTTGCCGCGGGTCAAGCCGGCCAGATGATCGCGCGCGGCGATCGGGTCGCCGGGAACGCACGAGCGACCGGGGCGGCATTCTCCTTCCAGCCGGGGTGCGTCGATGCCGTAAAGCTGGGTGCTGGCGCCGCGATTGCCGTGGCGTCCGGCACATGCGATCTCGTCACCGTCGCGGTGGACGGGGTTGAGGCAAGCGAAGCTGGTAGCGGCGGCAAGGATCAGCAGGGGCATTCAGCAACCGCCAAAATTATGGAATCTGGATTAAGGAACCGGAAACGCAGGATGGTCAAGCAAAATTGGTACGGTTCCGATACATCAAGCTGCGAAATACATGATGCCGGCGACGACTCCGACCTGCAGGCCAGCAATCGCGAGCAGGCGCATGGCGAAGGGTTGCTTGCTGGTTTTATGACGCAGGCGTTGTTGGGCGGCGATGGCGCCGATGCTGCCGCCGAGAGCCGCCAGGCCCAGAAGGGTCGATTCGGGAATACGGCGGACGCGGTGCCTGCCGAATTGGGCGGCGCGGCGCTTGTCGATGGCGAAGGCGATATAGGCGACAAGGTTCATGGCAAGAAGATAGAGGGCGACGAAACGCCAGGGGACGTCGCGAAGCTGGGGGATGTCCTCGGGAACATAGGCAAGTTTGGTACCGGGTTCGTCGGGGACGGGACGGGCGGAGAGGACATGATCGGTGCGGCCGGGGCGCGTGGGTTCGCCGGTCGGTTCGGCGGCGGAATTGCCGAAGATGCCGGCGAGGCCGCCGCCGCAGTTGAGATTGCCATAGCGCTCGACCGCGTGGCCGGAGGCGATCATGGCGCAGCCGAGATCCTGGCCATCGGCTTCGCAGCTGACGATTTTTCGGCCGTAGTGGTCGGTATCGACCTGTTCGCAGCGCACGTTGCGGCCGCGGGTCAGGCCGGCGAGGGTGTTGCGGGCGGCATAGGGATCACCAGGCGTGCAATCCCGGCCGGGTCGGCACGCACCCGGCATTTCCGGGGCGTCGATGCCGTGAAGGCGCATCGAGCCTTGATCGCCGGCGCAGCGGATCGCGTCGCCGTCGTGATGCCGGGGATTGGCGCAGGCGAAACTGGCCGCTGCGATAAGGGTGAGGAGGGGCATCAGTCGAGGAAGGGATCCCGGACCAGGATGGTATCGTCGCGTTGGGGTGACGTCGAGACGAGGGCGACCGGGCATTCGGTCAGTTCTTCGATGCGGCGGATGTATTTGATCGCCTGCGCGGGAAGGTCGGCCCAGCGGCGGGCGCCGGCGGTGGATTCGGACCAGCCTTCGAAAGATTCATAGACCGGGACGACGCGCGCTTGTTCGGCGGCGTGGGCGGGGAAATGATCGAGGGGTTGGCCGTCGAGGGTGTAGCCGGTGCAGATCTGCAGCATGTCAAAGCCGTCGAGGACATCGAGCTTGGTCAGTGCCATGCCGGCGACCCCGGAGACGGCGATGGCTTGGCGAACGAGGACGGCATCGAACCAGCCGCAGCGGCGCTTGCGGCCGGTGACGGTGCCGAATTCATGGCCGCGCTGGCCGAGCTTTTCGCCGTCGGCGTTGTCCTGTTCGGTGGGGAAAGGGCCTGAGCCGACGCGGGTGGTGTAGGCCTTGACGATGCCGAGGACGTAACCGGTGGAATTGGCGCCCATGCCGCTGCCGGCCGCGGCCTGGCCGGCGACGACGTTCGACGAGGTGACGAACGGGTAGGTGCCGTGGTCGACATCGAGGAGGACGCCCTGCGCGCCTTCGAACAGGATGCGGCGGCGGTTGGCCTTGGCATCGCGGAGCGTGGTCCACACGGGTTTGACGAAGGGCAGCACCGAGGGGGCAATGTCGCGGAGCTGGACGATGAGTTCGTCGCGATCGACGGGGGGCATGCCGAAGCCGGTGCGCAGGGCATTGTGATGGGCGAGCAGGCGATCGAGCTGCGGCCCGATGTCGTCGAGATGGGCGAGATCGCAGACGCGCAAGGCCCGGCGACCAGCCTTGTCCTCGTATGCGGGGCCGATGCCGCGGCGGGTGGTGCCGATCTTGCCGGCACCGCTGGCGTCCTCGCGCGCGCCGTCGAGATCGCTGTGGAGCGGCAGGATCAGCGGGCATTGCTCGGAGACCTGAAGGTTTTCGGGCGTGATGTTGACGCCCATGCCGGAGATACGGGCGACTTCGTCGCGGAAGTGCCAGGGGTCGAAGACGACGCCGTTGCCGATGATCGACATGGTGCCGCGGACGATGCCGCTGGGCAACAGGCTGAGCTTGTAGACATTATCGCCGACGACGAGGGTATGGCCGGCGTTGTGGCCGCCCTGGAAGCGGACGACGACATCGGCGCGCTCGGAGAGCCAATCGACGATCTTGCCTTTGCCTTCATCGCCCCATTGGGCGCCGATGACGGTAACGTTGGGCATTGTATTCTTTCTGCTCGTTTCCGGCGGCGGCACTAATCCACCCCCAGCCCCTCCCTTTCAGGGAGGGGAGTTTTCAGATCAGCCTTGGCTCTACGCCATCGAGAATGTGGCTGCAGCGAAAATCGGCAGGTTTGTCGTTGTCGTTGAAGGCTGCGATGGTCGACCAGCCCTTGGCGCGGAGGTCGGCGCCGGTTTCGGGAGGGGTGCCTAGCGGCAGGAGGATGCGGCGCGGGTCGGTGACGCCGAGGCCGGCGTCGACGAGGCCGTCGACATAGAGCGAGAAGCCGATCGCGGGTTCGGCGGTGTCGTCGGGGGTCGTGATGGCATAGGCGCCGCCGCGGCCGACTTCGCCGAGGATGCCGGCGCCGAACAGCGAGAAGCCGATCCAGGTCTGGTATTCGAAGCCGTGGCGCTCGGTGGGGTCGAGGGTGACGGTGACGCCTTGCAGGTCGGCGATCAGCGCGGCGATCGATTCCAGGCGCGCGCGGACGTGGGCGGGCAGGGCGAGTGCGAAGAGGCGGGCGAGCGCGGCGGCGGCGGGGCCGGCGGCGGCGATGAGGGGTTCGAACGCGCCGGCGCCAAGTGCGGCGAGGCCGCCGCTGTCCTTGCCGTCGAGGAGCGACTGGACTTCGGCGAGGCTGGCCTTGCCGAGCGGCCAGCCGGACTGAGCGAGGTCGGCGACGAGGGTGGGAATGGTGATGTCGAGCGAGAGGTCGGCGAGGCCGGTCTGGCGGAGGGCCTCCACGGCAAGAGCGATGATCTCGCGGGCGGCGGCGGGGGCGTCGCTGCCGATGAGCTCGGCGCCGACCTGGACGCTTTCGCGCTCGGGGCTGAGTTGGCTGCCACGGACGCGCAGGACGAGGCCGGCGTAGCTAAGGCGGAGAGGGCGATGGGCGGCGGCGAGGCGGGTGACGGCGATGCGGCCGACCTGGCCGGTGATGTCGGAGCGCAGGGCGAGGGTGTGCTGGCTGACGGGATCGGTGAAGCGGAGGAGTTCTCGGCGGGCGGCACCGCCGAGTCGGGAGCCGAGTGATTCCTCATATTCGACCATAGGAGGCTGGACGTGTTCATAGCCGTGGGAGGCGAAGCTGGCGGTCAGGCTGCGGACGAGTGCGGCGGCCGCCTCGGCCTGGGGGGGGAGGCGGTCGCGCAGACCTTCGGGGAGGAGACCGGGGGGGATCATTTATGTGTCCGTTTATGTGTCGGCGCGGGTATCACCCTCACCCCGCTCACCGCAAGGGCGGCGAGTCACCCTCTCCGGTAGGGGAGAGGGTAGACAGGTCAGGCGAAAGTCAGGGCTTTTACCGTTTTGACGCCGGGGAGGCGGCAGATGCTGGCGAGCAGCGGGTCAGGGATGGTGTCGTCGACCGAGAGCAGAAGGATGGCTTCGCTGCCGGTGTTTCTGCGGCCGAGGTGGAAGGTGCCGATGTTGACGCCGGCTTCGCCGAGCGCGCCGCCGAGACGGCCGATAAAGCCGGGTTTGTCCTCGTTGACGATGTAGAGCATGCGGCCGCTGAGGTCGGCCTCGACGGTGATGCCGAAGATCTCGGTCAGGCGCGGCTTGGTCATGCCGAACAGGGTGCCGGCGACGGTGCGGTCGCCGTCGGGGGTTTTCACCGTGACGCGGACCAGCGTGTGATAATCGGTCTCGCGGTCGTGGCGGACTTCGGCGATCTCGATCTCGCGTTCGCGGGCGAGATAGGGGGCGTTGACCATGTTGACGGTGTCGCTGTGGGTCCGCATCAGCCCGGCAAGGACGGCAGCGGTGATCGGCTTGATGTTGAGCTGGGCGGCAGCGCCCTCGACTTCGACGGTGACGCCCTTGACGCCTTCGGTAACGAGCTGCCCGACGAGCGAGCCGAGGCGTTCGGCGAGCTGCATGTAGGGGCGGAGGCGCGGTGCTTCCTCGGCCGACAGCGACGGCACGTTGAGGGCGTTGGTGACGCCGCCTGTGAGCAGGAAGTCGGACATTTGCTCGGCGACCTGGATGGCAACATTGACCTGGGCTTCGTCGGTGCTGGCGCCGAGGTGCGGCGTGCTGATGAAGTTGGGGGTGTTGAAAAGCGGGCTGGCCTTGGCAGGTTCTTCGACGAAGACGTCGAGCGCGGCGCCGCCGATATGGCCGGAATCGAGCCCGGCCTTGAGGGCGGCTTCGTCGATGAGGCCGCCGCGGGCGCAGTTGATGATGCGGACGCCAGGCTTGGTCTTCGCGAGGTTTTCGGCCGACAGGATGTTGCGGGTGCTGTCGGTCAATGGCGTGTGGAGCGTGATGAAATCGGCCTGGGCGAGGAGCTCGTCGAGGCTGACCTTGGTGACGCCCATGATTTCGGCGCGCTCGGGAGTGAGGAACGGATCGAAGGCGATTACCTTCATCTTGAGGCCGAGGGCACGGTCGGCGACGATGCTGCCGATGTTGCCGGCGCCGATCAGGCCGAGGGTCTTGGCGGTCAGTTCGACCCCCATGAAGCGGTTCTTTTCCCACTTGCCGGCCTGGGTACTGGCGTCGGCTTCGGGAAGCTGGCGGGCGAGGGCGAACATGAGGGCAATGGCGTGTTCGGCGGTTGTAATGCTGTTGCCGAAGGGGGTGTTCATCACGACGATGCCGGCGCCGGACGCGGACGGGATGTCGACATTGTCGACGCCGATGCCGGCGCGGCCGATGACCTTGAGGTTGGTCGCGGCGGCGATGACGTCCTTGGTGGCCTTTGTGGCGCTGCGGACGGCGAGGCCGTCGTAATGGCCGATGATCTTGATAAGCTCGTCCTTGGTGAGGCCGGTGATTTCATCGACTTCGATGCCGCGGGCGCGGAAGATTTCGGCGGCCTTGGGAGACATTTGGTCGGAGATTAGGACTTTTGGCATGGTTTGATCCTTGGCCTGCTGCCGGATAAGGCGCGGTGGGGAAAGCTTTTGGCTGGGCGATTAGAGTGACCCACCCCCGACCCCTCCCTTGAAGAAGGGAGGGAGAAGTCGGAAGGGCTAGGCTGTGGCCTGTGCGTGGGCCCAGTCGAGCCACTGGGTCAGCGCTTCGATGTCGCTGGTGTCGACGGTGGCGCCGCACCAGATGCGCAGGCCGGGAGGGGCGTCGCGGTAGGCGCCGATGTCGTAGGCGGCGCCTTCTTTTTCGAGCAGCGACGCGATGGCCTTGGGCAGCGCTTCGTCGGCGCCGGGCAGGGTCAGGCAGACGCTGGTGTTCGAGCGCGTCGCCGGCACCTTGGCGAGGTTTTCGATCCACGGGGTGGCGTCGACCCAGCGGTTGAGCTCTGTTGCATTGGCGTCCGCGCGGGCCATCAACTCGGGCAGGCCGCCGATCTGCTTCGACCATTCGAGGGCGTCGATGTAGTCCTCGACGGCGAGCATCGATGGCGTGTTGATGGTTTCGCCCGAGAAGATGCCTTCGATGAGCTTGCCCTTGGAGGTCAGGCGAAAGATTTTAGGCAATGGCCAGGCAGGGGTGTAGCTCTCGAGGCGCTCCACGGCGCGTGGCCCCAAGATAAGGACGCCGTGGCCGCCTTCGCCGCCGAGGACTTTCTGCCAGCTGTAGGTGAGCACATCGATCTTGTCCCAGGGGATGTCCTGGGCAAATACGCCCGAGGTCGCATCGACGAGGTTGAGGCCTTCGCGGTCGTTGCGGATCCAGTCGCCATTGGGGACCCGAACGCCCGAGGTGGTGCCGTTCCAGGTGAAGCAGATGTCGCGGCTTTGATCGATGCGGGTGAAATCGGGCAGCTCGCCATAGGGGGCGGTGACGACGTCGGCGTCGATCTTCAACTGCTTGATGGCATCCGTCACCCAGCCTTCGCCGAAGCTTTCCCAGGCGATCATGGTGGCGGGACGGGCGCCGAGAAGGCTCCACATCGCCATTTCATAGGCGCCGGTGTCGGAGGCCGGCACGATGCCGATGCGATGGGTGCTGGGGACGCTCAAGACTTCGCGAGTCAGGTCGATTGCGAGCTTGAGGCGCGATTTGCCGATCTTGGACCGGTGCGAGCGGCCGAGAGATTCGGTGGCGAGTTGGGAGGCATCCCAGCCGGGACGCTTGGCACAGGGGCCGGACGAAAAATGCGCACGCGCAGGAAGCGCGGTAGGACGGTCAATCATATTCTCTCCTCACAGAGAGCTCGCGCGGCGTTGGGACCGCGTGGCCCGCCGCCGCTCATAGGGAGGTCTGGCGGGCAGTCAAGCGAATGTTGGCGCTCCCGGTGTTGCCGAGAGGTTGCAGACAGAGGCCGTGTGGCAATTTCGACACGTTCATGATTGCAATCCAAACTGTCACAATTCTGGCCCCATATTGTAACAGTCCGCACTTATGCCCCCGCTTCAACGCCGTCTTTGGCGCACCGGGATCACCTTTCGATGAAATCGACAACATCTCTCGCCGTACTGGCCTTGCTGGACGTGATGTTCACCTCGCCATTGTGGGCTGCAGCGGCACAGGATGCGCCGGCGCCGATCGTGGTCGCCGCTGCCGACGACGCTGTGCCTTCGGAAGGCCTCGACGAGATCGTCGTGACCGCGACGAAGCGCGAAACCAACGCTCAGCGGACGCCGATTTCGATTACCGTGCTGGGCGGCGACTCGCTCAAGCAGCGCCGCGTCCTCAGCTTGGTCGATCTTTCCGACGGCAGCGTGCCGTCGCTGCGCATCGCGCCGTTCGAAGCACGCACGAATGCGCTGACCATCGGTATTCGAGGCATCGTGCCGCTCGATGCCAACCAGCCGGCGCGCGAACAGGGCGTCGGCATCTATATCGACGGCGTCTATCTCGGTCGGCAGCACGGTGTGAACACGTCGTTGTTCGATGTCGAGCGCGTCGAAGTGCTGAAGGGCCCGCAGGGCACGCTGTTCGGCCGCAACACCGAAGGCGGCGCGCTGTCGATCGTCAACCGGGCGCCAACGGGCGAATTCGGCGGGCGCGTCACCGGCGGCATCGGCAACTACGGTGCCTATAACGGCGAACTCCACCTCGACCTTCCCGAGTTCTACAATTTCAGCGTCAAGATCGACGGTGTCGTCCAGCACCAGGATGCAACGACGAAGAACCCGCTCGCCGGGCAGTCCGGCTGGAACCTTTCCGATCGCCAGGGCCTGCGCGCTGCCGTGCGCTGGCAGCCGTTCGAAGGTCTGACCAACGATTTTGCCTATGATGTAGCGCACACAGAAACGACGCCGTTCTACAGCCAGTTGCTCAATTTCAACCCGAATGCCTGCCCCAGCGGCGGCACGGCTGCGGTACCTATCCGGGCTTCGTTGGCACCGAATTGCGTCCTTCCCGGCACAGCCTACACCGGGCTCACGGGCACGATCCGCCCACCGCTGCCGGGCGTCATCATCAACAGCACGTCGCGCCAGAAAGTCGCCGACATCGGCGTTCCGCAGCAGCCGAGCGTCGACAACACGCACGGCTTCATCAATACGTTGAAGTACAAAATCACGCCCGACCTCGAGCTACGCTCGATCACCGGTTGGCGCGGCGTGACGTCGTCGCAGTGGGATAACGCCGGCGGCGCGCATCGTCCGCCTGTCGTTGCACCGGGTTGCGTCGGCACCGCGTGCAACTTCAGCCGCTACAGCCTTGCCAATTTGAAGCAGAATCAGTTCAGCCAGGAATTCCAGGCTGTCGGGACCCTGGGTCCTGTCGACTATGTCGGCGGTCTTTACTACTTCATCGAGAACGTCAGCGACGATGCGGCGACGCCGAATTCGATGGCCATTTCGGGCTACACGACGGCCGGTCAAACCAGCGGCTACAGCTATGTCGTGCTCGATCCGTGCGTTGGTTCGGGTGGTTTCGGGTCGCAGCCGGGTTGCCGCTCGATCGATCGTGCCTCGGAAGTCCGGTCGCGCAGCTACGCCGTTTATGGCCAGGGTACATGGCATGCGACAGATGAGCTGAGCGTCATCCTGGGCGGCCGCTACACCACTGACAAGAAGCAGGGCGAGTTGCTGTTCTCGCGCAATATCAACTATCGCACCGACCCGATCCGCGCCGCGGCGAACGGTTACAAGCCGTTGGATGAGACCTGGAACCGCTTCAACCCGATGGCGACCATCGGCTACCAGGCGGACGAGGACATCTATGTCTATGCCAAATATGCGACCGGCTATCGCGCCGGCGGCGCCAGCTCGCGCACGTCGAACTATCAGGCTTTCGATCCTGAGGACGTCAAGTCCTATGAAGTCGGGCTGAAGTCCGAGTTCTTCGATCGCCGCGCGCGGTTCAACCTGACCGGCTACATCATGGATCGCAAGGACAGCCAGGTCGATATCAGCTCGGTCCAGTTCACGGCGACGGGCAATTTCAACAACCTTGTCACCATCAATGCCCCGGGCAACACCAAGATCCGCGGCATCGAGGCCGATCTGACCTTCCGTCCGATCGAAGGCCTGACGCTCAACGCTTCGTACGCCTATACCTATACGAACATCCCGCCGGTGCTGATCACCGCCTCGGCGGTCAGCGGTACGCCGCCGGTCACCACCTCGACGAGCGTCTATCAGCAATTCTATATCGTCTTCACGCCGCGGAACGCCGCCAGCGGTGCGATCGATTACGAACTGCCGATCGGCAAGGGCGACACCGCGGTGCGCTTCCACCTCGACGCCGCCTATTCGCAGGCGACCCAGGCGTTCGACCAGTTCGAGACCAAGAACGACGCGTCGTTCCTCGTCAACGGCCGGATCTCCGTTACCCAGATCAAGATGGGCGACGGCGACCAGACGCTGAATGTCAGCCTGTGGGGCCGCAACCTGTTCGACAAGGACGTGCTGTTCCGCCGCGATCCATCGAACAGCCTGCCTGCTGCACCATCGAGCAGCGTTACCACCGGCAGCGTCAGCAACGTGCTTGGCGACTATGGTAACTTCAACCAGCAGCGCACCTTCGGCATCGAAGGCACCGTTCGCTTCTGAGGTTTGACGTCTAGACCAGCGCCCGGTCGTGCGAACGACCGGGCGTTTTGTCGTTCAGATTGCCGCGGCGATGGCGCGGGCGAGGTGGGCATGGGCCTTGTAGAACGTTTCGGACGGCGCGGTCCCGCCGTTGACGAAGCTGGCGATGAACAATGGGCGCGGATCGGCGCGAACCGGCCAGACGATCGCGACATCGTTAACACTGCCGTGACCACCGGTGCCGGTCTTGTCGCCGACTTTCCAGCCCTTGGGCAGGCCGGCGCGGAGGCGGGTGTCTCCGGTCGTGTTGGCGATCAGCCAGTCGGTCAGTTGCGCCCGGCTGGCGGGCTTGAGAATGTTGCCGAGCAGCAGCCGCTGCCAGGTTGCGATGACGGCATCAGGAGATGTCGTGTCGCGCGGATCGCCGGGCAGGGCCTCGCTCATCATGGTTTCGAAACGGTCGAGGCGGGTCACGGGATCGCCGATGTCGCGTAGCCAGCGGGTGAAGCCGGCCGGGCCGCCGAGCGCCGGAAGGAGCAAATTGGCGGCGGTGTTGTCGCTGTAGATGACGGTCGCTTCGGTAAGTTGGGCGACGGTGGCGGTACCGCCGATGTGTTTTTCGGAGACGGGGGAATTGCTGACGATGTCGGCCTTGCGGACGGCGATGGTGCGGCTGAGGCTGTCCTTGCCCTGGTCGACACGCTGCAGGATGGCGGCGGCGAGGAGGGCCTTGAAGGTGCTGGCCATGGGGAAAAGCTCGGCGCCGCGGTGGCTGAAACAGCGGCCGGAGGCGGTATCATGGACGGCCAAGCCGATGCGTCCGCCGGTGGACTTTTCGGCGGCGAGGACGGCGGACTTGAGGTCGAGGGGGGCAGGGGTGCGCGCGAGAGCCGGTGCTGCGGTGAGCAGCGCGGCGATCTGGGCGAATTGGCGGCGGTCGATCATGTGGTGGCGCTCTCCAGTTGGAGCGTGTTTTTCGCTGCGACGGCGGCAATTGCCAAGCGATGTTCCTTCACGGCAGCCATGAGATCCCCTAATGCTTTGGCATGGACCGGCCGCAGATACCCCTCAATGCTCTGCGCGCCTTCGAAGCCTCGGCGCGACACTTGAACTTCACGCGCGCGGCGATCGAGCTTTGCGTGAGCCAGGCGGCGCTGAGCCACCAGATCAAGGGGCTCGAGGCGCGGTTGGGGGTGACGTTGTTCAAGCGATTGCCGCGCGGCGTGATGATGACCGACGAGGGGGCGGCGCTGTTGCCGGTGCTTTCGGAGGCCTTTGATGGGATTGGTGCAGCGCTCGACCGGTTCGCCGGGGGACGGTTTCGAGCGGTGCTCAACGTCGGCGTGGTCGGGACGTTTGCCGCGATATGGCTGTTACCCAGGATGGCAGCTTTTGCGGCGGCGCATCCCGAAATCGACCTGCGCGTGACGGCAAACAACAATCGCGTCGATCTCGCGGGGGAAGGGCTCGATCTTGCCATTCGGTTTGGTGATGGCAATTGGCCGGGCGTAAGCGTGACGCCCGTCATGGCTGCGGCGTTGACGCCGATGGCGGCGCCGGGCGCCAAATTCGATGACGCGCCGTTGCTGCGGTCGTACCGGGCCGATGAATGGCCGCGATGGTTTGCTAAGGCGGGGCTGTCGGGACGCCCGGCGCTGGGCCCGGTGTTCGATTCATCGCTGGCATTGGCGGCTGCGTCGTCGGGAGGCGGCGGTGCCGCATTGTTGCCGGCGCGGTTGTTCGCGGGCGACGTTACCAGCGGCCGGTTGGTGCGGCTATCGGAGGTCGAAGTCGATGTCGGCGGTTACTGGCTGGTGCGGGCGCGCTCGCGGGCTGAACGCCCGGCAATGATGGCGTTTCGACTTTGGCTTGAAGCGACCGTCTAGTCGACGCTTTCCTCGATCGCGGCCGGGAGCCGCGTCATGGTCAGCCTGCCTTCCTTGACGACGAAGCCGAGCCGGCCTTCGACAAGGGCCAGGGCGTCCTCGCCAAAGATTTCGCGGCGCCAGCCATCGAGCACGGGCAGGCCGTCGCGGACGCCGGCCGCGAGCGCATCGAGGTCGTCGCCGCGGACGATGAGTCGCGGGGCGACACCGCTTTCCTTGCTGCGAATCTTGAGGAGCAGTTTGAGCAGGTCGGAGATCAGCGCGCCTTCGGTCGACAATCCCGGGCGTTGAGGTTCTCGAAGCGGCATCTCGTCGGCGGACAAAGGTTGCGCATCCTGCAGGCAGCGGATGAGGCGGTCGCCGATGGCGTTGCTCGCCCAGGCCGCCGAAAGTCCGCGGACCTTGGCGAGATCGGCCTGGCTGCGCGGCGGCGAGCCGGCGAGGTCGCCGAGGGTCTCGTCCTTGACGATGCGGCCGCGCGGCACGTCCTTGTCCTGGGCCTCGAGTTCGCGCCAGCGCGCGAGGGCCTTCAGCCGGCCAAGGACGTCGGCCTTGCGGCTTGGCAGGCGGAGCCGGGTCCAGGCTTTCTCGGGGTCATTGGCATAGGTGGCGGGGTCGCAGCAGCGTGCCATCTCGTCATCGAGCCAGCCGCCACGGCCGGTGCGGCGCAGCTTGTCGACCATCTTGGGGAACAGGTCGGCGAGGTGGGTCACGTCGCCGATGGCATAGTCGAGCTGGCGATCGTTGAGCGGGCGGCGGGCCCAATCGGTGAAGCGCGCGCCCTTGTCGATCTGGACGCCGGAATAGGCGGCGACAAGGTTGGTGTAGCCGACCTGTTCGCCAAGCCCGAGTGCCATGGCGGCGACCTGGGTGTCGAACAGCGGGGCAGGGGTCTTGCCGGTCAAATTGTAGATGATCTCGAGGTCCTGGCCGCCGGCGTGGAAGACCTTGAGGACTTCGTCCTCGACCATCAGCTTGAGCAGTGGCGCGAGGTCGATGCCCGGCGCCTTGGGGTCGATGGCGGCGGCTTCGGTGGAACTTGCGACCTGGACGAGGCAGAGGTCGGGATAATAAGTGCTCTCACGCATGAATTCGGTGTCGACGGTGACGAAGTCCGCCTGTGAGAGCCGATTGCAGAGCGCGGTCAGGGTTTCGGTATCGGTAACCAGCGGATGGATGAGCATTGACTGGTCATAGAGCGCCGAAAGCGACTCGACCAGTCGAAGACTTGCGGCAGTTACAATATGCAAAGCAAGATGTTCAGTTTAATTGCAGGTGTTGCCGCAGTGCCATGACGCGCCGTTTGCCTTGACAAAATGCCGTCCGGCGTGTGTCACCCGCGTCATCGTCGACGCCCCGGCTGCGGGCAAAATGTCCCTGTTCAATTCGAGATTGTCCCATGCACGCCTATCGTACCCATAATTGCGGCGCTCTGCGCGGCACCGATGCCGGCCAGAGCGTTCGCCTGTCGGGCTGGATCCACCGCAAGCGCGATCATGGCGGCGTGTTGTTTATCGACCTGCGCGACCATTTCGGGCTGACGCAGATCGTCGTCGGGCCGGGGTCGCCGGCGTTCGAGACGCTCGATCGGGTGCGGGTGGAATCGGTGGTGACAATCACCGGCGATGCCGTGGCACGCGAGGGCGGGGCGGTGAATGCGAACCTGGCAACGGGTGAGATCGAAGTGCGGGCGCTCGAGGTGACAGTGCAGTCGGCGGCGGTCGAATTGCCGTTGCCGGTGGCGGGCGATGCCGAATATCCCGAGGAGATCCGGTTGAAGTACCGCTATCTCGACCTGCGGCGGGAGCGGCTGCATGCCAACATGATGTTGCGTTCGGGGGTGATTGCCAGCCTGCGCCGGCGAATGATCGACCAAGGCTTCACCGAATTCCAGACGCCGATCTTGACTGCCAGCAGTCCCGAAGGGGCGCGCGATTACCTGGTGCCGAGCCGCGTGCATCCCGGCAAATTCTATGCGCTGCCGCAGGCGCCGCAGATGTTCAAGCAACTGTTGATGGTGGCGGGTTTCGACCGCTATTTCCAGATTGCGCCGTGTTTCCGCGACGAGGATGCGCGCGCCGATCGCTCGCCGGGCGAGTTCTATCAGCTCGATTTCGAAATGAGCTTCGTTACGCAAGACGATGTTTTTGCGACGATCGAGCCGGTTCTGGCGGGTGTGTTCGAGGAAAATGCCGGCTTTGGCGGGCGCAAGCCCTGGGCGGTCACTCAGGGGGCGTTCCCGCGCATCCCATATGCGGAATCGATGCTGAAATACGGCAACGACAAGCCCGACCTGCGCAACCCGATCGTCATCCAGGATGTGAGCGATCACTTCCGTAACTCGGGGTTCGGGATTTTTGCCAAGATGGTCGAGGATGGCAGCATCGTGCGAGCCATTCCGTCGCCGGGCACGGCCGAGAAGAGCCGCAAGTTCTTCGACGAGATGAACGACTGGGCTCGCGCCGAGGGTTATGCCGGGCTGGGATATGTTACGCGCAAGGCCGGCGAGTTCGGCGGGCCGATCGCCAAGAACCACGGCGAGGCGGGCATGCTGGCGATCTACGAGCAGCTGGGCCTTGGGCCGGACGATGGCTGTTTCTTTGCGGCGGGCAAGGAAGCGCAGGCGGCCAAGCTGGCCGGGCTGGCGCGGACGCGGGTCGGGACGACGCTCGATATCATTGAGAAAGATACTTTCAAATTCTGCTGGATCGTCGATTTCCCGATGTTCGAGTATGACGAGGACGCCAAGAAAATCGACTTTAGCCATAATCCGTTCTCGATGCCGCAGGGCGAGCTTGAGGCGCTCGAGACGCAGGATCCGCTGACGATCAAGGCCTATCAGTATGATATCGTCTGCAACGGCGTTGAACTGTCGTCGGGCGCGATCCGGAACCACCGGCCCGAGATCATGTACAAGGCCTTCGAGATTGCCGGCTATAGCCAGGCCGATGTCGATCGCGATTTCACCGGCATGATCAATGCCTTCAAATACGGCGCGCCGCCGCATGGTGGCTCGGCGCCGGGTGTCGACCGGATGGTCATGCTGATCGCCGACGAGCCCAACATCCGTGAGGTCGTGGTGTTCCCGATGAATCAGAAGGCCGAAGACCTGATGATGAATGCGCCGAACGCGGCAACGCTGAAGCAGTTGCGGGAGTTGCACATTCGTATCGTCGAATAGGGGGACGCGCCTTGGCCAAGATCGACCTGAGCAAATTCGAACACGACGAAGATCTCGACCGCGAGGTCTATGAAAAACAGCTCCGAGAACTCGAGCACAAGCTGGAGCTCATCCAGGCCGCGTATATCAACCAGGGCCGCAAGGCGATCGTCGCCATCGAGGGCTGGGATGCGGCCGGAAAAGGCGGGCTGATTACCCGGATGACGGCGCCCCTCGACCCGCGTTATACGCGGGTGTGGTCGATCGGGGCGCCGACGAAGATCGAGGTCGAGCATCATTATCTGTGGCGGTTCTGGGAGCGGCTGCCGGCGAAGCGCGAGATCGTCGTGTTCGATCGTACCTGGTATGGCAGGGTGCTGGTGGAACGCGTCGATAAACTGACGCCGGAAGCCGACTGGCGGCGCGCCTATGACGAGATCAACGCGTTCGAGGCGCTGCACATTGCCGATGGTGCGCGGATCGTGAAGCTGTTCCTGCACATCACCCAGAAAGAACAGGACAAGCGCCTGAAGGAGCGAATCGAGACGCCGTGGAAACGGTGGAAGACCGGCGTCGAGGATTATCACAACCGGTCGATGCGCGAGGCCTATCTCGATGCGTATAAGGAGATGTTCGAGCAGACATCGACCGAACTGGCGCCGTGGACGGCTATTGCAGCCAACGACAAGAAATTTGCGCGGATCAAGGGGTTGGAGGCTGTTGTTGCGGCGCTGGGGGAGGGAGTCGACCTGAACTATCCCGAGGCTAGCGTAGAGGTTCGGGCGATGGCGGAGGAGGCGCTTGGGGTGAAGCTGGATCTTTGAGGGCGGCTATGTTCTGGGCGGGAGACACCCCCACCCGGGCCGCGAAGGCGCGTCTCTCGCCTCCCCCCTCTAGGGGGAGGACAAAAGTTAGCCGGGGGTGCGTTTGCCGAGATAGGCGCTGAGGCGGTTGGTTGTCGGCATGATCGCGGTTTGCGGGTTGAGCATGTCGTAGACGACGGCGTTTTCGAGGACGCGCTGGACGTAGTTGCGGGTTTCCGACAGCGGGATGGCTTCGATCCAGTCGATGACGTCCTCGCTGGTGCGGGGGTCGCCATTGGCGGCAAGGAATTTGCGGACATTGCCGGGGCCGGCGTTGTAGCCGGCGACGGCGAGGACGTGGCTGCCGGCGAGATTGTCCTTGAGGCGGTTGAAATAGCCGGACCCGAGGGTGACGTTGTAGATCGGGTCGCTGGTCAGGCGCTCGGTCGATGAGGGAAGGCCCATCTTGCCGGCCTGTTCGGCAGCGGTTCCGGGCAGGAGTTGCATAAGCCCCTGTGCGTTGGCCGACGAGGTGATGGTGCGGTCGAACTGGCTTTCCTGCCGGGTGATGGCGTGGATCATGGTGAAGTCGCGCCTCAAATTGCCCGGCAGCGGGAGCACCGGGAAAGCGGAATCGAGCAGGCCGAAGTCGCCTTCGGCGCGCGCGGCCTTGCCGGCGAAGACACCGAGATCCTGGCGATTGAGCGGCCCCGCCAGCCCTGCAACGAGCGCCATCTGGCGGGGCCCCTTGGCGCGGTCGGCGAGTTGCCGAAGAAAGATGGCTTGGCGGCCGCGGTCGCCGAGATCCCCGAGTGCGAAAGTGGCGCGGACCAGCGGATCGGCGCGGAAGGTGCTGGCTTCGTCACCGGGGATCACGGCTTGGCGGGCGCGGATGACGGAAAGAGGCTTGCCAAGGCGTTCGGCGGCAAGCTGCCCGTAGAAATAATCGAAATGCACGGCGGCGGCCTCATAGGCGGCCCTGGCGTCGTTGGCCTTGCCGGCGGCCTCGTAGGATCGCCCGATCCAATAGTCGCCGCGCGACTGGCTGAGCGGGGTCAGCGAGGCGGTCCGGGCGTTCTGGAAGTTGGCCACCGCCTGTTGCGGGCGGCCGAGCTTGCGGAGCGCCAGCCAGCCAGCCAGCCACTCGCTGTCGACATAGGCCTGGCGTTCGCCGAGGCTGCGTTCGGCGACGGACCGGGCATCGGGATAGGCGCTGTGGCGCGAGGCGATGCGATACGCGGCCTCGGGGTTGCCGGAGCGCCAGGCTGCGCGGGCGAACTCGAGGCGGGTCTTGAGCCAGGTCTCGGGATCGAGAACGTTGCCGGGCGACGGATTGGCGTTGGCGAGCAGCGCCTGTGCAGACGCAACATCGCCGCGGCGGCGCATGTAGAGTGCGCGGTCGAGGATCAGGCCGGGGTCGTTCGCCAGTGCGGCCGGCACGTTGGCGAGGCGGCTGGCGGCGTCGGGGCTGTTGGTGCGCAATGCGATGCGGGCGAGCAGCCATTGCTGGCGGGCCTGGTCCATGCGCGGCAAGAGGCGGCCGGCGGCGCTGGTCTGGCCGCTCCAGAGCAGGCGGTCGGCGCGAGACAGATGGTCTTCGGGACGAAGGTCGCGCTCGAACTGGGCGAGCAGGGTGATCTCCTGCATCGGGTCGAGGCCGGCCGAATCCCAGGCGTCGCGGGCCATCTCGCGCGCGTCGGCGCTGCGGCCGGACTGCAGATAGGCTTCGGCGAGCCAAAGCTTGGCGAGCGCCGACATCGGCGGAAACTGCTTGAAATAAGTGATGCGGTCGGCGGGGAGGATGGTGTCGTCGATGAGTTTTTCGGCGGCGCGGCGCAAAGTGACGCTTTGCGGCCAATCCGGGCGCTCTTTCAGGAAACGGGCGTATTCGCCGAAGGTCGCGCCGTTTGCCTTGGTATAGTTGGTGCGGCGCAGGCGATCCCAGGTGACGACAGCGTCCATGGCGTTATCGGATGCGGCGCCGACCAGCGGCGAGGCAGCGAAGCTGCTGAATTGCCCGGCGGCATTGTTGGCGAGGCGGGCGGTATAGAGGCTGCGCGATGCCGGCGACAGTTGCGCGAGGACGGGGGCGGCGGAGAGCAGCAGCGCGGCAAGGGGCAGCGCGCGTGAAAAGACATTGCTTGCCAAGAGGCATCGGCGCTCCATATCAGTCTTTCTACTCAACCACGTAGGGACGCCTTAGGCGGTTCAGGCGTTTGGGTGAAGAGTTTGAGGACAGCAATGTGGACGGCATGATTATCCAGGGCTCGATTCCGGCGTTGGTGACCCCCTTCAAAAACGGCGCCGTCGACATGGATGCGTTCGCGGCCTTCGTCGAATGGCAGATCGCCGAAGGTTCGACCGGGCTGGTGCCGTGCGGGACGACAGGCGAATCGCCGACGCTGACCCATGCCGAACATCATGCAGTCATTACGCGGACCGTCGAGGTGGCTGCCGGCCGCGTACCGGTGATTGCTGGCTGTGGATCGAACGACACGGCGACGGCAATCGCGCATATGCAACATGCGGCGAATGTCGGCGCCGACGCGGCGCTGATCGTCGTGCCATATTATAACAAGCCGTCGCAGGCAGGGTTGATCGCGCACTTCACGGCGCTGGCGGAAAGCTCGCGCTTGCCGATCATCATCTACAACATTCCGGGGCGTTCGGTGGCGGACATGAGCACCGAGACGATGGCCGTGCTGGCCAGGCTGCCGACGATCGTTGGGGTCAAGGATGCGACGGGCAATCTGGCGCGGGTGGCGGCGCAGCGCGCGGCGTGCGGGGCGGATTTTATCCAGCTTTCGGGCAATGACGACATGGCGCTCGGGTTCAACGCGATGGGCGGGGTGGGCGCGATCTCGGTGACCGCCAATGTCGCGCCCCGGCTGTGTGCGCAGTTCCAGGCGGCGACGCTGTCGGGGGATTTCCGCACGGCGCTGGCGATCAACGACCGGCTTTATCCGCTCCATGCGGCGCTGTTCAGCGATGCGAGCCCGGGGCCGACGAAGCACGCACTGGCGCGGATGGGGCACATGGCGAGTGATGTGCGGTTGCCGATCTGTGCGGCGTCGGCGGCGTCGGCGACGGCGGTCGACGCGGCGCTGGCCCATGCCGGGCTCGCCTGATGGCGCGGCCTCGCCCCGAAACCGTCAAGGTCAAGACCGTCGCCGAAAACCGGCGGGCGCGGTATGAATATTACATCGAGGACGTGGTCGAGGCGGGGATTGCGCTGGCGGGTACCGAAGTGAAAGCCTTGCGCGGCGGCGAGGGCAGTATCGCCGAGGCCTATGCCGAGCTGAAGGATGGGCAGATGTGGCTGGTCAACGCCAATATTCCCGAGTTCAGCCACGGTAACCGGTTCAACCATGAACCCAAGCGACCGCGAAAGCTGCTGCTCCACGAGCGCCAGATCAACAAGATGGGGGCGGCGGTGGCGCGGCAGGGCATGACCCTTGTGCCATTGTCGATCTATTTCAACGACAAGGGCCGTGCCAAGGTCGAGTTGGCGCTGGGCAAGGGCAAGCAGTTGCACGACAAGCGCGAGACGGAGAAAACGCGCGACTGGAAACGCGATGCGGCGCGGATCATGCGGGATCGCGGATAGGCATGACGGACGACAAGGCCCTTGAGGACGGGATGCGGGCCAAGCTGGTTGCGGTCAAGCAAGCCTGGGCGCGCGCCGGGCGGTTGCTGACCGGGTCAAGCGACGTCGATCATTCGCACCGCCTGCCGCCTGGTCAGCGGCTGGTGACCAATTGGCCTGTGCTCGACCTGGGGATCCAGCCCGATGTGCAGCGCGAGGAATGGGAACTGACGATCGATGGCGCGGTCGTCAATCCGACCATATGGCGTTGGGCTGATTTTGCGCAACAGCCGGCGTTCGAGGATGTGTCCGACATCCATTGCGTGACGCAATGGTCGCGATACGACAACCACTGGCAGGGGGTGTCGACGCAGCATCTCCTGTCCGTCGTGCAGCCATTGCCGGGTGCGCGGCATGTGATCCTGCACAGCTATGACGGCTATACGACCAACGTCCGGCTCGATCATTTTGCGGAGGACGATTGCCTTTTGGCGCATAGCCATGACGGCGCGCCGATCACGCGCGAGCACGGCGGGCCGGTCCGGGTCATTATCCCGCGTTACTATTTGTGGAAATCCGCGAAGTGGTTGAAGCGTATCGAGATCGTCATGACCGACAAGCCGGGGTTCTGGGAAACGCGCGGCTATCATAACGAGGGTGATCCCTGGACGGAGCAGCGCTACGGCTGAGATCTGGCCTGCCTTGCCGCCTGGTGGTTGGCCGGCGCCCTATGCCGCGGGGGAGCCCAACCCGTGGATCGGGCAGCTTTTGATGTCGTTGCCGCTCGCGATGGCGCTGGTGTCGATCGATGGCTTGATCGCGGTGAGCAACGTTGCGTTGCTGGCGACGGCCGGATCCGGCTGCCGGCCGGGCGCACGACCCGAGGCGCTGGTGATTGCGGAAGATGCGACCGGGCTGGCGGATGCGGTGCGGCGGGCGATCGCCGGTGGGGCGCAGATCGAGATCCGGGCCGCATTGGTGACGCGGCCGGAAGAAAAGCAGGTGATCACCATCAGCCCGGTGCCGCCGGGCCTTGGCGTCGGGGCGCTGCTGGCGATGCGCGATATTCGGGAGCAATTGCGGCTCGAGGCGCAGGTTGCGGCAGCGACGCGAATGCAGGCGGTGGGTCAGTTGGCTGGCGGAGTCGCGCATGATTTCAACAACATCCTGACGGCTGTTCTGGGAATTACTGACCAGATGATCGACCGGCACCCGGTGGGGGACCCCGATCATGAGAACCTCGACGAGATCCGCCGCAATGGCCTGCGGGCGGCGGCACTGGTGGCGCAGTTGCTGGCGTTTGCCCGGCAACAGCCACAGCGGCAGCAAGTGCTCGACCTGGAAACGTTGATCGCGGCGCTGCGACCGTTGCTGGCGCAGCTTCTTGGCAAGGGAATTGACCTTCGTATCGAAGGCGGGCCGCTGCGGGCGGCGGTGCGGGCCGATCCCGGGCAGATCGAGCAGGTTATCGTCAATCTTGCCGTCAACGCGCGCGATGCCATGTCAGGGGCGGGATCGCTTACCATCACGGTACGCGATGTGCCGGCGGGCGAAATTCACGCGCTGGGACACCGAATCATCCCGCAGGTCGATCATATCGCGATCGATGTCGTCGATACCGGGGCAGGGATACCGGCCGCGATTGCCGGCAAGATATTCGAGCCATTCTTCACGACAAAACCGATGGGGGAAGGCACCGGGCTCGGGCTGTCGACGGTGTATGGCATCGTCAAGCAGAGCGGCGGCTATATCTTTGCATCGCCCTCGGATGGAGGGCGGGGGACCGTCTTCAGTGTGTATCTGCCTGCGGTGACGCGGTTGGCCGCGCGTGTGGTGGCACCGGTCGTCGCGGCGCAGGCGCAGGAGAACTCGCTGGTAGATCTGCGCGTGTTGCTGGTGGAGGACGACGCCGCGGTCCGGGCCATTCTGGAGCGGGGGTTGCGGCGGTTCGGACCGGTCGTAACGGTCGCAGGCGATGCCATGGTGGCGCTCGGGATCCTGGACGAAGGCGCGGAATTCGACGTGCTCGTGTCGGATATCATGATGCCGGGGATCGATGGTGTCGAACTGGCGTCGCGGGCCTTGGCGATGCGGCCGGGGCTGGGCGTCGTACTGATGTCGGGGTCCGCAGAAGCGCCGCTGCACCGTGCAGCCAGTGCCCAGGGTGTGCGGTTCCTTGCCAAGCCGTTTGCGTTGGCCGAACTTGTTGCTGCAATTGGCGACGCTTGTCCGGCTCATTAGCGAAGCTGTTGAAATCAAGCGCTGAAATAAACTTGTGTTCGCCACTTGTTCTCATGGAACAAACGGGATACGAATGCCTCATTGACGTGTTGCATCATACGTCTAGGAAAGGGCGGAGAACATGGCAGCAGCATTGAAGGTGGTAGACGGGGGCATGGATAGGCAGAAGGCGCTTGAGGCGGCACTGGCACAGATCGACCGTGCGTTCGGCAAGGGCTCGGTGATGAAGCTGGGCTCGAAGGAGACGATGGAGGTCGAATCGATCTCGTCGGGCTCGCTGGGCCTGGATATCGCGCTCGGCATTGGTGGATTGCCGCGTGGCCGTGTCATCGAAATCTATGGTCCGGAAAGTTCGGGCAAGACCACTTTGGCACTGCACGCAATTGCCGAGGCCCAGCGCGGCGGCGGCACGGCGGCGTTCGTCGATGCCGAGCACGCGCTTGATCCGGCTTATGCCAAGAAGCTTGGCGTCAACATCGACGAGCTTATCGTGTCGCAGCCCGATACCGGAGAGCAGGCGCTTGAGATCGTCGACACGCTGGTGCGATCGAACGCTATCGATGTCCTGGTGATCGATTCGGTCGCGGCCCTGGTGCCGCGCGCGGAAATTGAAGGTGAGATGGGTGACAGCCACGTAGGGCTCCAGGCGCGCCTGATGAGCCAGTCGCTGCGCAAGCTGACGGGTTCGATCAGCCGTTCGCGGTGCATGGTGATCTTCATCAACCAGCTGCGCATGAAGATCGGCGTGATGTACGGCAATCCGGAGACGACCACCGGCGGTAACGCGCTGAAATTCTATGCGTCGGTGCGTCTCGATATTCGCCGTACCGGACAGATCAAGGACCGCGACGAGGTCGTCGGCAACACGACGCGGGTCAAGGTCGTCAAGAACAAGGTCGCGCCGCCGTTCAAGCAGGTCGAATTCGACATCATGTACGGCGAGGGAATTTCCAAGATCGGCGAAATTCTCGACCTTGGCGTGAAGGCCGGCGTTGTCGAAAAGTCGGGTGCCTGGTTCAGCCACGACTCGACCCGCATCGGGCAGGGTCGTGAGAATGCCAAGAAGTATCTGAAGGAACATCCCGAGATGGCGGCGAAGATCGAAAAGATGATTCGCGACAATACTTCGGGAATTTCGGAAGCCTTGATGGCGGGTCCGGATAGCGAAGCGGACGGCGAGGAAGGCTGATCGGTCGCTATGATTACAGAAGGGCGGGGCTGATGCTCCGCCTTTTTTTTGGCACTGGTCAGGAAGATCGGCATCGGACAGTCTTTGCAGGCATTCCCGAAAATTTGAGAGAATGGCCCGATGAGCAATGCCGCGCAGATCGAGTACTGGAATAGCAGGGTCGGTGATACCTGGGCGGGGATGCAGGCCCGGATCGATGAGTCATTTACGCCGGTGACCGCGGCATTGCTCTCGCTGGCGGCACCGCAACCCGGTGAGAACGCTCTCGATGTCGGGTGTGGCAGCGGTGAAACGACACTTGCCCTTGCAGGAGCGGTTGGCGACGACGGCACGGCGCTCGGCATCGATATTTCGGACCAGTTGCTGGCGCGCGCGCGCGAGCGTGCCGCGGAGCTGTTGAGCGAGGCCGAATTTCGACAAGCCGATGCGGCGACCTTCGATGAAGACAGCGGCTTCGACCTGATCGTCTCGCGGTTCGGGGTGATGTTTTTTGCTGACCCTGTGGCGGCCTTGGCCAACATTCGTGCGCTTGCAGCGCTGGGCGGTCGCCTTGTGTTTGCGTGCTGGCAGCCGACGACGGAGAACCTATGGGCAACATTGGCGATGCAGGCTGTGGGTAACATTTTGCCGGATGCGCCCATGCCGCCGATTGCTGGCGAACCCGGGCCTTTTGCCTTTGCCGACCCCGAACACGTTCATGGCATCCTCGACGCTGCCGGTTGGCAGGACATCGCGTTTCACGCGTTGTCGTTTTCGATGGTGATCGGTGCAGGCGAAGACGCGCTGATGTCCGCTGTGGAATTCCACCTGAGTATCGGTCCGGCGGCTCGCGCCATTCGCGAAGCCGGTCCGGACGTGGCGGCGGCGGCGGCGCCACTGCTGGCCGATGCCCTGCGAGCGAATCTTTTCGAAGGCGTAGTGGGCCTGCCGGCGGCCGCATGGATCGTGACCGCGCGCGCCTGATGCCCGAAGGGATGACGTCGGTTGGGTTGAATGTGGCGGGTCCAGGTGTCGCTGCTCTTGAGCATCGCAGCCCGGTCGCCTAAGTGCCGAAGATGATTTCCACCAACGATATTCGCCGCAGCTTCCTCGAGTATTTCGGCAAGGCCGGTCACCGGGTCGTGCCATCGGCGCCGTTGGTGCCCCAGAACGACCCGACGCTGATGTTCGTCAACGCCGGCATGGTGCCGTTCAAGAACGTCTTTACCGGTCTTGAAAGCCGTCCGTATGTGACGGCTGCGTCGTCGCAGAAATGCGTTCGTGCCGGCGGCAAGCACAATGATCTCGACAATGTCGGCTATACGGCTCGGCATCATACGTTTTTCGAAATGCTGGGCAATTTCAGCTTTGGCGATTATTTTAAGCCGCACGCGATCGAACATGCCTGGACGTTGCTGACCCGGGAGTGGGGCATCCCGGCCGACCGGTTGACCGTCACCGTCTATCACACCGACGACGAGGCAGCGGCGCTGTGGAAGTCGATCGCCGGTTTGCCCGAGGAACGTATCATCCGGATCGCGACCAATGATAATTTCTGGTCGATGGGCGATACCGGGCCATGCGGGCCGTGCTCGGAAATATTCTATGATCATGGCGATCATATTGCAGGTGGGCCTCCCGGCAGTCCTGACGAGGACGGCGACCGGTTTGTCGAGATCTGGAATCTCGTCTTCATGCAGTATGAGCAGGTCGACGCTGCGACGCGGCTCGACTTGCCGCGGCCGTCGATCGATACCGGCATGGGGCTGGAGCGCATCGCTGCGGTGTTGCAGGGTGTCCATGACAATTACGACACCGACACTTTCAAGGCATTGATCCGCGCCAGCGAGGAACGGACGCAGCCGGCGGACTCAAAGGAATCAACGGCTTCGCACCGGATTATTGCCGACCATTTGCGGGCGTCGGGGTTCCTGGTTGCCGATGGCGTGCTGCCTTCGAACGAGGGCCGGGGCTATGTGCTGCGGCGGATCATGCGGCGGGCGATGCGGCATGCGCATCTGCTGGGGGCTGCCGAGCCGTTGATGTATCGTCTGGTGCCGGCGCTCGTGGCCGAAATGGGCGTTGCGTTCCCCGAGCTTGCGCGGGCGCAGGCGCTCATCGAGGAGACGCTGAAACTCGAGGAAACGCGGTTTCGGCAAACCTTGGTCAATGGCTTGCGGTTGCTCGACGAGGCCACCGGACGGCTTGCCGAGGGCGTAACCTTGCCCGGCGAAGTTGCCTTTAAGCTGTACGATACCTTTGGTTTTCCTTATGATTTGACCGAGGATGCCTTGCGGGCACAGGGCCGGGCTGTCGACCGTGTCGGGTTCGATCTGGCGATGGCCGAGCAAAAACGCGCGGCGCGGGCGGCCTGGACGGGGTCGGGGGCGAAGGCTTCGGATACGGTCTGGTTCGACATCGTCGAGGCGCACGGAGCGACTGAATTTACCGGCTATTCGGGTCTGGTCGGGCAGGCGCAGGTAACGGCGCTGGTCCAGGACGGCAAAAAGGTCGACCGTGTCGAGGCTGGTGCGAGCGTCGATGTCGTCACCAATCAGACGCCGTTTTACGGTGAGTCGGGCGGGCAGGCGGGGGATTCCGGGCGAATCCTGGGCGATGGTGGCTTGATGGCGACCGTTGCGGAGACGTCGAAAGCCCTTGGCAAGGTGATTTTGCACCGTGCCACGGTGATCTCGGGTAGTCTGGCGGTCGGCGACACGATTTCGCTGAGTGTCGATGGCGAAAAGCGCACGCGGCTGCGTGCCAATCATTCGGCGACGCATCTCTTGCACGCGGCCCTGCGGCACCGGCTTGGCGAGCATGTCACGCAAAAGGGATCGCTGGTGGCGGCCGACCGGCTGCGTTTCGATTTCAGCCAGGCGCGTGCGTTGACGTCGGAAGACATCGCCGTGGTCGAAGCCGAGGTGAATTCCCAGATCCGCGGCAATCGCGCGGTGACGACGCGGTTGATGACGCCCGACGCGGCGATCGAGGCCGGGGCGCTAGCGCTGTTCGGCGAGAAATACGGCGAGGAAGTGCGCGTGCTCAGCATGGGCGGCGACGACGAGGTGAATTATTCGACCGAATTGTGCGGCGGCACCCATGTCAATGCGCTCGGCGATATCGGAATGTTCAAGATCACCGGCGAGAGCGCGGTGGCGAGCGGCGTGCGGCGGATCGAGGCGCTGACCGGCGAGGCGGCGCGGTTGTTCATGGACGAGCAGGAACAACTGTTGAAGACGGCGGCGGCGGCGCTGCGCGTGCGGCCCGAGGAGTTGCCGGCACGAGTCGAAGCGCTGGTCGAGGAGCGGCGTCGGCTTGAGCGGGAGCTTACCGATGCGAAGAAGGCGCTGGCGATGGCCGGGCCGGCGACCGGCGGCGGTGCGGCTGCGGCGGAAAGCATCGGCGGCGTCGGGTTCATCGGGCAGGTGCTAGATGGGCTCGATCCCAAGAGCCTGCGCGGGATGATCGACGAGGCCAAGAAATCGCTGCAATCGGGCGTTGTCGTGCTGGTCGCGGTCAATGAGGGGCGGGCCTCGGTTGCTGTCGGGGTTACCGACGATTTGAAGGAAACGCGCTCGGCGGTGGATTTCGTTCGCGTGGCGTCGGCAACGCTGGGTGGCCAGGGCGGCGGCGGGCGGCCTGACTTTGCGCAGGCTGGCGGGCCGGATGGTGCCAAGGCGGGCGAGGCGATCGCAGCGGTTCGGGCAGCGTTGGCGGGGTAGCAGGATTCGGGCGTGCTTGTTGCCGGGCTCCTGCGGGCTTGGCGGCCAGATCGACGTCATGCGGGTCGAACTGCGCTTTGCGCGGCAATGGATGCTGAAACGAGTTCAGCATGACGAAGGTTATTTAGTCAGGCGCGGTCCATGATGGCCTTGGCGAGGACGGTCAGTGGCATCGGGCCCATGCGCAGGACTTCGTGGAAGGCCTTGATGTCGAAGTTGCTGCCTTGCTTTGCCTCGACGGCGCGGCGGAGGCGGGTCCATTCATTGTGGCCGACTTTGTATGAGCAGGCCTGACCGGGCCAGACGCAATAGCGGTTGATTTCGCGCTGGGCGCGGCTGCGGAGGTAGCCGGTGGTCGCGGCGAAATAATCGGTGGCCTGGTCGCGGGTCCAGCGTTTCTGGTGGAGTCCGGTGTCGGCGACGAGGCGCGCGGCGCGGAACAGCAACGACTGGAGGTGACCGATCTGGCCGAGCGGGTCGGCCTGATAGACGCCGAGTTCCTCGGCGAGATCTTCGGAATAGAGCGCCCAGCCTTCGCCGTATGCCGCGAAATTGCCGCCATAGCGACGGACGGCGGGGAGGGCGCCGGCGTCGCGAGCGATGGCGCCTTGCCAGTTATGGCCGGGCAATGCCTCGTGATAGGTCAGCGTGGGCAGGCTGAATTTTGGGCGTTCGGCGGTGTTCTGCAGGTTGATGTAGAAGCGGCCGGGGCGGGCGCCGTCGGCCGAGCCGATGCTGGCATAGGCGCCGGGCGAGCCGGCCTCGATATCGGCGGGGACGCGGACGACTTCGACCGGCGAGGTCGGGATGGTGGCGAAGATGCGCGGCAGGAGCTTGCGGATCTCGGCGACCTGGACGTTGAGCGAAGCCAGCAACCCGGCGCGGCCAGCGTCGGTGTTCGGCCAGACCTGGTCGGGTCTCGCGCCCAGCGCGTTGAGGCGTTCGCCGACGCTGCCGCGCGACATGCCCTGTGCCTTCAGCAGCGTGTCGAGGCGCGCGGTGAGTTCGGCGACCTGGGCCCTGCCGAGGTTGTGGACGGCGTCGGGCTTGAGATCGGTGGTGGTCTGGAAGGCAAGGGCGCCGGCGTAGAACGCTTCGCCGACCGGCAGTTTCCAGGCGCCGGCATCGGGCTTGGCACCGGCTCGCGCGGCGCGGACGGCGGCGAGCTGGCGGTCGAGAGCGGGGTGGACGGTCGCCGAGACGATGGCGGCGGCGCGCCGGGTCCAGTCGCCCGCGATACCGGCGGCAGCGGCCTTGCGAGCGAGCGATGTGGTGACCTTGGTGGTTTCGGGGCTTTCGCGGCGCTGGGTTTCGAGCTGGGCGATGGCGAGATCGAGGATGAAATCGGGAGCGAGCACACCGGCGGCGCTGTCGGTGCGGAATGCATCGGTCGAATCGTCGATCGCCTTGCCATAGGCGGTAAGGCGCGACAGCCAGGCTTCGGCGTCGGCGGTGTTGGCGACGGGGTGGCTGGTTTCGAGGAACTCGGGGGTGCTTTGATAGGGGCCCGTCAACTGGCTGAGGATGTAGGGCGAATAGGGCGCATAGCCGCCGGCGGAGTCGCCGAACTTGAAGCGCTGCCCGCCTTCGGAGATGGCTTTCGTACGCCACGCGACGACATCGTGATCGATGCGCGCGGCAGGCGAGAGCCGGGTGGCGTCGATGGCCTTGAGGCGGGCGAATTGCTTGCCGCGCGAGGCGATCCAGGCGTCGCGGCCGGCGCGGCTTTCGTCATCGAGCTGTCCGCGCTGGGCAGCGCGGGGGCCGACATCGAGACCGCGCGCGGTGGCTTGCTGGGGACTGGTGTCGAGATCTTCCTGCCAGAAGGTTTCGAGGAGCGCGGCAAGTTTCGCGTCTTCGGTGGTGGTGGCGGCGAGGGCGGGGGCGGCGAGGAGGGTGGTTGCGGCGGCGGTCTGGAGGAGTTGGCGGCGGTTCATGTGGGGCTCCTGGCGTTTTGCACAATCTAGGCGAGGGCGCAGGCTATCGCCAGCCGGGTCGTCAGGTCAGCCCGAGAGCGCGACTCGCTTTCCCGCGTGAGGATGAGGAGAAAGGAGCGTTCGCGGTTGTGGGTGCCTGTTCCGACGGGGGGCCACCCCCACCCGCTCGCGAAGCCGCGAGTCGCCTCCCCCCTCGAGGGGGAGGAAAAGATGGTCACGTCGCTTTGCGTCTCCGCCTTGCCGCGCTGATGCGGACGGGCTCCTCGTCGGTGCCCTTGATCCAGCTGCGGAGCTCGGCGCGTTTTTCGTGGATCGAGGCAATCACCGGGCCCATCGGCACGCCGAGGTCGACGAGGACGGCTTCGGCGAGTTGCAGCGACGATTCGACGGTTTCGGGGACGGCGTCAGTGACGCCGAGCGCGTAAAGCTGGCTGGCGTGGTCGGCGTCGCGGGCGCGGACGACGACGCAGAGTTGCGGGTGTCGCTCGCGGATCAGGCGGACGAGGGTACCGAGGCTTTGCGCGGCGTCGATGGTGAGTACGACGGCGCGCGCGGTGTCGAGGCCGAGGCGATCGAGGAGTTCGGGGCGGCGGGCGTCGCCATAAACCACACGCTTGCCGGCGCGGCGGAGGCGGATGACTTCGTCGGGGTCGCTGTCGACGGCAAGATAGGGTTGGCCATGCGCCTCCAGCATGTCGGCGACGACGCGGCCGACACGGCCGAAGCCGATGATGACGGTACGGTCCGGAACGACGGGTTCGTCGCTGGTCTCGCTATCGGGGCCGTGGCGGGTTTCGAGGTGCTGGCCCACCAACCCGAGCAGCGGCGCGATGGCCAGCGAAAGGCCGCAGACGAGCAGCGCGACACCGGCGACGGGACCGCCGATGATGCCGGCGGCGGTGGCGGCAGCGATGAGGATCAGGCTGGTTTCGGACGGGGCTGCGAGCAGCATGGCGATATGGCCGGCGACGCCGCCGCCATTGCCGAAGCGGCGCATCAGCACCAGGATGACCAGCGCCTTGATGGCGCAGACGGCAACGACGCCGCCGACGACCAGCAGCGGTTGCGCGATGATGGCGGACAAGTCGAGCTGCATGCCGACCCAGATCAGGAAGACCCCGAGCAACAGGCCCTGGAACGGCGCGATGGCGGCCTCGATCTGGCGGCGATATTCGGTTTCGGCGAGCATGATGCCGGCGACCAGCGCGCCGACCGCGGGCGAGAGACCGACGCTGGCCGATGCTGCGGCGCTACCGATGAGGACGACGAGCGCGGCGGCGAGGAAAAGCTCGGGGCGGCGGGTGCGTGCGGCCTGGAGGAAGAGCGTGGGCACGACGAGGCGGCTGGCGAGGACGATGCCGCCGATGGCGAGCAGGCTGAGCCCGATGCTCGACAGGAAGCCGCCGGCGGCGGTGCCGGCGCTGAACAGCAGCAGCAGCGGGGCGATGGCGATATCCTGGAACAGCAGGATACCGAAGGCGGTACGGCCGGCGTGGCTGCTCATGCGGCCGCTGGCGGACAGCATCTGGAGGCCGACCGCGGTCGAGGACAGCGACAGCGACACCGCGATGGCGGCAGTGGCGACGAGGCCGAGGTCGAAGGGCAGCAGGAGGAGCGCGAGCGCTGCGCCGCACGCGGCCAGCTGGGCGGCGCCGAGGCCGAAGATCAGCTTTCGCATGACGCGGAGGCGGTCGACCGAAAGCTCGAGGCCGAGGGCGAAGAGCAGCAGCGCTATTCCCATCTCGGCGGGGGCGGACAGGGCCGAGGCGTCGGAAATGGTGATCGCGCGGAGCCAGGGAAAGTCGCTGACAAGGGCGCCGAGGGCGTTGGGGCCGACGAGGATGCCGACGAGGATGAAGCCGACCACAGGGGAGATGCGGAGCGCGGCAAAGGCGGGAATGACGAGCCCGGCGGCGCCGAGGACGATGAAGATGTCGTTGAAGGAGGGTGATTCGTGGAGCGCCATTGGAGGGAGGATGGCAGCTTGGGCGGGGATGGCTAGGGGGTGGGTTTTTTCGGGGAGGGGAGACACCCCCACCCGGGCCGCGAAGACGCGTCTCTCGACCTCCCCCCTCTAGGGGGAGGACAAGTTACTCTTGTAGCCTAGGCATGAGTTCCACGAAGTTGCAGGGGCGGTGGCGGCTGTCGAGCTGGTCGCGAAGGATGCCGTCCCAGCCGTCCTTGACGGCGCCGGTGGAGCCGGGGAGGGCGAAGATGTAGGTGCCGCGGGCGACACCGGCACAGGCGCGGGACTGGATCGTCGAGGTGCCGATGGTCTGGAAGCTGAGCCAGCGGAAGAGCTCGCCGAAGCCGGGGATTTCTTTTTCCTGGACCTGGGCGAGCGCTTCCGGAGTGATGTCGCGGCCGGTGACGCCGGTGCCGCCGGTCGAGATGATGCAGTCGATGAGCGGGTCGTCGATCCAGGCGTTGAACTGGGCGACCAGCGCTGGGACATCGTCGCGCAGGATGGTGCGGGCGGCGAGGCTGTGGCCGGCGGTGGTGAGCCGGGCGACGAGCGTGTCGCCCGAGGTGTCGTTTTCGGGGCCGCGGGTGTCCGACACTGTCAGCACGGCGATGCTGATGGGGATGAAAGTGCGGTCGGGATCGATCGGCATCTAGAGGGTGGCCACGGTGACGTCGTCGTCCTCGTCGATGCGCAGGTTCGGGGTGACCGGCAGGGTCGGGATGACCGGAGCGACGCGCGGCGGGAGCGGCTGGGCGCTGCGCTTGATGCCGGGTGCGCCGGGCATCCCGGGGAATTTTGGCCAGAGATTGGCGGCGAGGGCGTCCATGCTGGCGGGCTTCACGCCGTCGCGCAGCGCGTACATCCAGTAGTTGCGGAGCACCACTTCGACATAGTGGCGGGTTTCCTTGAACGGGATCGATTCGATGAACAGCAAAGGGTCGCCGCGGTCGTCGAGGGTGGCATTCCATTTCTGCACCGAGCCCGGCCCGGCGTTGTAGGCTGCCACGACCTTGGGAAGCAGGCCCTGGGTGTAGCTCATGTCGCGCAATGCCTCGAGGTAGGTCTGGCCGACTTCGATGTTGAAGGCGGGATCGGTCAGGTCGCCGACCACGGCGGCGGCGCCCTCGGTAAGGGCGGCGGTGGCCATTTCGCGGCTGACCTGCTTGGCGGTGCCGGGCATGAGCTGCATGATGCCCTTGGCGCCGGCGCGGCTGGTGGCGGTGGTGACGAAGGTCGATTCCTGGAGGGCGTGGGCAAAGACCAGCCCGCGATCGACGCGCCAGCCGCGGGCCGGGACCCAGTCGGGGGCGGGGTAGCGGGCGGAAAGGGGCGCCTCGATGCCCATCGGGGGGCGGACGGCGAGCTGATACTGGGTGGCGGGGAGTTCGAGGCGCGCGGCGAGGCGGAGCAGGGCAGGGTAGGCGGGCTCGGGCGCGGTCTGGGCGAGGTAGCGGAGCTCGCGATCGCCGAGGCCGATCTGGCCGATCTCGATGAGCGCAGCAGCGCGGCGGGCGCCGGGGATGGTCTTGAGGAAATTCCAGTCGGCGGTGATGAAATCGGGCTCGGCCCAGTCCTGAGTGGCGGTGAGGCCGAGGCCGCGGCGGGCGAGCATGCCGTAGAAGCTGTTGGGCGACTTGACGGCGATCTCGAGGCGCGGCGCGACGAGTTCGGGACGGCCGGCGGCGAGGTGCGCGCGGCTGGCCCAGTATGCGGCCGCGGCGGCGAGGTCACCGGCGGGGGACTTGGTGCCGACCGTGTCGAAGGCTTTCGCGGCGGTGTCGTACTGGCTGGTGCGGAAGGCGGCGAGGCCGGCGACCCAGGCACCCAGCGCAGCGTATTGCCCGGCGCCGAAGCCCGGCCCCTTGGCGGCTTCGAGGCCGAGGCGCAGGGCGGTGGCGTTGTCGTTGGCGGCATAGGCGCTCCAGGCGATGCGCTGGGCCCATTGGGTGCGGGAGACAGGGGAGAGCTGCGATTGGTCGGATAGCCAGCGCGATTCGGCGGCGGCGTTGTTGTCGGCGGCAAGCATTGCTTTGATGACGGCGCCGGAGCTGGCGTCGATGGGGCCGGATTCGACGGGCGGCGCGGTGTAAGCGGCGCGGCGGAAGGGCCGGACATAGGGCATCAGCGGCAGCGGTGCGGTATCGGCGCCGGGGAGTTTTTCGGCGAGCTGGGCGATGCGCTGGGCTTGCGGCAGGTCGCGGTTGGCGGTGAGCCAGGAGGCGAGTTCGGCGCGGTCCTGCTTGCCGAGGCCGCGGGCGACCATCAGCTGGGCGCGGGCGGTTTCAGTGAGCAGGCCGCCATTCATTGCGGCAAGAGCGGCCTCGACGGGGCCATAGCGGCCGGCGTCGATATCGCGGAAAATGCGGGCGTAGGTGGCACGGTCACCGGGGGAAAGCTGGGACGGAACGGCGCGCTGGCGGGCGGTGATGCCGGGGCGCTCGGCGGTGACGGTCAGCATCGTGTCGCCGGGTTCGGTGACGATGGCGGGCTGAGCCAGAAGCGGAGCCGCCGTGAGGAGTAGGGTAAGGGCGAGGGTGGTGCGCATCATTGGGCTTTCAGCCGCGCCTCGAAAGCCTGGAGATCGGCCCAGGCGAGGCGCTTGAGTTCGGGTTGAGTGAGGAGCTGGCGCGGGTGGAAGATCGCCAGCATGGGGATGCCATCGATGGCCAGCCATTTGCCGCGCGCCGAGGCGATGCCGCGGGCCTCGCCGGAGAGCGAGACGGCGCGCTCGCCGAAAGCGAGGATCAGGCGAGGGGCGGCGAGCGCGAGAGCGCGGGCGCGGAACGGGGCGAAGGCGCTGACTTCGGCGTCGCGGGGCGGGCGTTCGCCGGGCGTGGCCCAGGGCAGGAGGTGAGCGCGGGCGCAATCGCCGGGTGCAAGGCCGATGGCGGCGAGCATGCGCCCGGTGAGCGCGGCCTGCGGTGTGCCGGGCGATTCGGGTTGGTCGCCGAGGATGATTGTACCCGAGGCGATGTTCCCGGTGAGGAGTTGCGGGGCGATATCGATGCGGCGCAGCGGGTGGTCGAAGGCGAGCAGGGCGGCTTCGAGCGCCGCGAAGTCGGGGATGGCGGAGAGGCTGGTGTCGGCCCTGGGGATCGCGACCGGCTGGCCGAGCATGGCAGCGATGGCGACGGGGGCAGGGCCAGGGACGTCCGGGCGCGGCGGCGGGGCGGCGAGCCAGTTGCGCGGGGCATCGGTGACAGCCGCGTCGGCGCCGGCCGCGACCAGCCAGGCCAGCGCGGATGCTGCATCGACTGCCGCAACTTGTGACAATCCGTGGTCCACATCGCCACTGTGCGGCGGCAGTGCCACTGGTCAAGCCCGAACGCCTCGCTTATCTGGTGAATCATGGCAAAGCCACGATGTAACGCGCTGTTGACGACGGGACGGGTGGCGGCGGGGACGAAGCAAAGGCAAATTGATGAGTGACCGTGAATCGATGCCCTATGACCTGGTGATTGTCGGTGGTGGCCCTGCCGGGCTCGCCGCGGCTATCCGTGCCAAGCAGGCTGCGGCCGATGCCGGGCTGGAACTTTCGGTGTGCATCCTGGAGAAGGGCTCCGAGATCGGGGCGCATATCCTGTCGGGCGCGGTGGTCGATCCGCGGGCAATGGACGAGTTGCTACCGAACTGGCGCGACCTCGGCAGCCCGATGACGGTGCCGGTGACCGAGAACCATCACTGGATCCTGACCGAGGGCAAAAAGTACGAGTTTCCGCACGGGCTGATGCCGCCGTTCATGAACAACAAGGGTTGCTACACGGTCTCGCTGGGCAATCTGTGCCGCTGGCTGGCGGGGCAGGCCGAGGCGCTGGGGGTAGAGATTTTCCCCGGGTTTGCGGCGGCCGAGGTGCTGTGGAACGACGATGGCAGCGTCAAGGGCGTGGCGACCGGCGACATGGGCATCGCGCGCGACGGGACGCGAAAGGACAGCTGGCAGCCGGGGCTCGAACTTCATGCCAAATACACGTTCTTTGCCGAGGGCGTACGCGGGCATCTGTCGAAGCAGTTGATCCGGCACTTCAGCCTCGACAAGGACAGCCAGCCGCAGATCTTCGGCATCGGGCTGAAGGAATTGTGGGACATTCCGGCCGGTCAGCATGTGCCGGGCAAGGTTGTGCATACGCAAGGGTGGCCGCTTGATGAAGCCAATGGCGGCGGGTTCCTGTATCACCAGGCGAACGGGCAGGTGGCGCTCGGGTTCTCGGTGTGGCTGAACTATGCCAATCCGTATCTGTCGCCGTTCGATGAGTTCCAGCGCTGGAAGACGCATCCGGCGATCAAGGAAATCCTGAAGAACGGACGCCGGGTTTCATACGGGGCGCGGGCGATCAACGACGGCGGCTGGCAATCAGTGCCCAAGCTGACCTTCCCGGGCGGCGCGCTGATCGGCTGCAGCGCCGGCTTCCTCAACGTGCCGCGCATCAAGGGCAGCCATACCGCGATGAAGAGCGGCATGATGGCCGCCGAGGCCGCCGTCGCCGCGATCGCGAGCCAGCGGACGAGCGACGAGCTGGTTGCCTATCCCGAGGCCTACAATAAAAGCTGGGTCTACGAGGAGCTGAAGATCGTTCGCAACACCCTGCCGCTGGTCGAGAAGTTCGGCACGCTGGTGGGCACCGGGCTGGCCGGGGTGACGATGTGGATGGAGTATCTGGGCTATACGCTGCCGTTCACGATGAAGAATCACCCAGATTACAAGTCGCTGCGGACGAAAGCGAATTCGAAGCCGATCGCCTATCCCAAGCCCGATGGCGTGTTCAGTTTCGACAAGCTGACGAGCGTGTTCCTGTCGAACACCAACCATGAGGAAGACCAGCCGATCCATCTGACGTTGAAGGATGCTTCGGTGCCGATCGCGGTGAACCTGCCGATCTGGGACGAGCCGGCGCAGCGGTATTGCCCGGCGGGGGTGTACGAGGTCGTCGGGCAGGAAACAGGCGAGCCGCGGTTCCAGATCAACGCGCAGAACTGCGTGCATTGCAAGACTTGCGATATCAAGGATCCGTCGCAGAATATCGTGTGGGTGGTGCCGGAGGGCGGCGGCGGGCCGAATTATCCGAATATGTAGCGCAGCGCGGCCGGCAGCATGGCGAAGCCGGGCTGCGGACTCGCGCAAGCTCGGCCGGCGAGGCAGCGCGAGCGAAGCGCGCTGAACTCGTCCGATGCCGGCATGGGCTTTGCCCATGTGCTTCCTTGCTTGCTGCTGCCTTGCTTGCTGGCTCGCTAGCGTCCTCCACGCCGACAGGGGACCACCCCCACCCGCTCGCCAAGGGGCGAGTCGCCTCCCCCCTTGAGGGGGAGGACAAGGGGTGCTCGACTTGGCGCTCAATAAACGGCAATCTCGAAAGATGTATCGCACCCTCGCCTTGCTGCTCCTGACTGCCGCTGCCGCACCGGCAGCCGCGCGCCAGACCGAGTTCGCGCCGAGCGAATCCGCCCTCCACGGCTATGTCCTCGGCCGCTATGCCGCGTCCGACGATGCGCTCGGCCGGGCGGCTGCATATTTCGACGATGCGCGTTCCAAGGACCCCGGCCGGCCGGCGCTGGCGCGGCGAGCTTTCGACCTGGCGGTAGCTGCCGGCGACCGGCCGCGGGCGACCGACCTCGCGAAGCAGCTGGTGGCCGCGGGCGCCGGGGATTCGGATGTCGAGATGGTGCGGCTGGCCGATGCGGTGCTGCGCAAGGACTGGAAGTCGGCGACGCTGGCGCGGAGCAAGATCGCCAATGCGGGGTATGCAGCGGTCGTCGAGCCGATCGTCGATGCCTGGGTGTTGTTCGGCAGCGGCGATGCGGCCGCGGGGCTGGCCAAGCTCGACCCGGTCAATTTCAGCGGATTTGCGCGCGCCTATATCGCCGAGCAGCGCGCGCATATGCTGGCCGCCGATGGGCGGTGGAGCGAAGCGGCGGCGGCGTATTCCGAACTGCGCGCGGGGACGGGTGCGGGGATCAGCTTCCTGCGTGCCGGGGAGGCCGATGCGCTGGCGATGGGCGGCGACCGCGCCGGGGCGCTGAAATTGCTGAGCGGCGAAGATACGGTCGTCGAAGCGGCGCGGGCGCGATTGGACGCGGGCAAGCGCATCGGCGCGCTGGCGCCCGATCCGCGGCGGGGCATTGCCTGGATGATGGCGCGGCTGGCGTCGGACCTGTCGCGCGAGAAGCCGGTGCCGCTGGCGCTGCTGTTCGCGCGGGTGTCGACATTCCTGGCGCCGGAATTGTCGGCGACCTGGCTGATCACCGGTGATGTGCTCTCGCGCTCGGAACAGCCCGAGACGGCGCTGACTGCCTATGCCCAGGTGCCGGACAACGACCCGCTTTTCGAAACGGCGAAGCTGCGGCGCGCCGAGACGCTCGAGCGGCTGGGGCGCGACAAGGATGCGGGCGTGTTGCTGAGTGCGGCGACGAATTCGCCCGCTGCGACCGCCGACGACTGGACCCGGCTCGGCGACTGGCACCGCCGCGCCGACCGCCATGCCGAGGCGATCACCGCCTATTCGCGCGCGATTTCGGTGGCGGGGCAGGACGATGCCGGCTGGGGGCTGTATTTCCTGCGGGGCAGCATGGCGGAGCGCGCCGGCGACTGGCCGAAGGCGGAGGCGGATTTGCGCGAGGCACTGAAACGCTCCCCCGACGAGCCGATGGTGCTCAATTACCTCGGCTATTCGATGCTCGACCGCGGCATCAGCTCGCCCGAGGCAGTGGGGATGGTCGAGCGAGCCGCCAAGCTGCGGCCGGGCGACGGCGGGGTGATCGATTCGCTGGGGTGGAGCCAGTACCGGCAGGGGCGCTTTGCCGATGCGGTGGCGTCGCTCGAGAAGGCCAGTGAGCGCGAACCGACCGACCCGACGGTGACCGAGCATCTGGGCGATGCCTATTGGCGGGTGGGGCGGCGGATCGAGGCGCGGTTTCGTTGGCGGGCGGCGCTCGATCTCGATCCGTCGGTGAAGCAGGGCGAGGCGATCCGCGGCAAGCTGGCCTATGGCCTCGATGCGGCACCGGGGATGACGGCGACGAAGTCCTGAAGCTTGCCTTGCCGGACCGGGCGGGCGACAGCGGCGGCGCAATGAGCCATTTCGATACAGAAGCCGCGCCTGCCAAGGTCAATCTGGCGCTCCACCTGCGGCGGCGGCGGGCGGATGGCTATCACGATCTGGAGACGGTGTTCGCGTTCACGGCGTTCGGCGATTCGCTGTCGGTGGCTACGGCGCCGGGATTGTCGCTGGTCGTCGAGGGGGCGTTTGCCGGGGCGGCGGGGCAGGGGGATGACAATCTCGTCTTGCGCGCGGCTCGGGCGCTCGCGGCGGCGGCGGGGATCGGCGACGGTGCGGCGCTGACGCTCGACAAGCGAATCCCGGTAGCGGCAGGGCTTGGCGGCGGTTCGGCGGATGCGGCAGCGGCGCTGCGGTTGCTCAACCGGTTCTGGGGATTGCGGTGGCCCGAGGCGCGGCTGACGGCGCTGGCGGCGGACCTGGGCGCCGATGTGCCGGCGTGCGTAGTGTCGCGGACGTGTTTCGGGAGCGGGCGGGGCGAGGTGCTCGCGGCGTGGCCGGACGACCTTGGCGGGATGCCGATACTGCTGGTCAATCCGCTGGTGGCGGTGCCGACCGGGCCGGTGTTCGCTGGTTGGGACCGGATCGATCGCGGGCCGATCGAGCCGGGGGCGGCGCTGAATAGTTTGCGGAACGACATGACAGCGGCCGCGATGGCGTTGGCACCGGCCATCGGTGATGTACTGGCCGCACTCGAGTCGGCCGGCGGGGCGACGCTGGTGCGGATGAGCGGGTCGGGGGCGACGTGCCTGGCGATGTATGCGGATAAAGCTGCGCGGCGAGCGGCGGCGGCAGCGCTGGGCAGGCGTGGTTGGTGGCTGGCGGAGAGCGAATTGCTCTAGCTTCTGCGACATGTTCGTCGTTATGCCGCAATGCAGCAAAACGGCTTGACGTTAGCGGTAACCTAGCGCAAAATGCTGATGCTGCATTGCAACACGGCGAGTTTTGATTACCACTCAATTTTTAGCTTGACGGCAACCTGAGTGTGACTTAAATCTCCACTAGTTGAATTGAGTGATACTCAACCGGGCAGTCCCGCCCATTTCGCGAATGCCATCAGGAGATCGACCATGACCAAGCGTTTCTTCCTCGTTCCTGCACTCGCCTTGATCGGCGCCTTCTCGAGCCCGGCACTTGCCGCCAGCAGCTGCGACACCGCACCGGCCCAGATCCGCCAGCTCGCCGCCGTTGCCCAGCCTGACCAGGCTCGCAAGGCGCTGACCCTCGTCAACGTCGGCGAAAAGCTTTGCGAGGCCGGTGGCCGCGGCGAAGCCAGCAAGAAGTTTTCGGCAGCAGCCAAGGTGCTCGGCACCGACATGGCCGCTCTGAACACGGCGCCGACCGCGCAGTAAGACAGACAACAGGAATCCTGACCCCAGGATGCCCTCAGGGGCCGGTGCACAGCACCGGCCCCTTTTTCTTTGGCCGCCCGCCGCCTATGCAAGGCGATCGAAAAGGGGGCCCTGTTGACCGACCATCTGCACCTCGAAATCTCAGGCGGCATCGCCCGGCTCGGTATTGCCCGGCCGGCCAAGCGCAACGCCATGAACCAGGCCATGTGGAAGGCTTTTCCGCAGCTGGTGGATGCGGCAATGGCGGACCCGTCGGTGCGTGTCCTGCTCGTGGGATCGCATTCGGGGCCATTCTGCGCGGGTGCCGATATCGGCGAATTCGCCGAGTCTTCGGGCGATCCGGACTGGCGGGCGCGCAACCAGGCGGCGATTCGTGCGACGCAGGTAACGCTGGCGCGGGCGCCGAAGCCGACGGTGGCGGTGATCGACGGCGATGCGGTCGGCGGCGGCTGCGGCATTGCCCTCGCCTGCGACGTGCGCATCGTCTCGCCGCGGGCGCGGATGGGGATCACGCCGGCCAAGCTCGGCCTGGTCTATCCGCTTCACGATACGCGATTGCTGGTCGACCTGGTTGGCGCGTCGCAGGCAAAACGCCTGCTGTTTTCGGGGATGCTGGTGGGGGCGGCCGAGGCGCTGCGGATCGGGCTGGTCCAAGAGGTTGCCGAAGACCTGGAAGCAGCGGTCGCAACGTTTTCGGCGGCGATCGTGGCGGCATCGCCGGCGAGCCAGGTCGCCAGCAAGGCAATCGTTCAGCGCATCATCGAAGGTGTCATCGACGACGATGCCGAATCGTCGGCGGGTTTCGACGCGGCATTTACCGGGGGCGATTTCCACGAAGGAGTCAGCGCGTTCCTCGGCAAGCGCAAGCCGGTGTTCGGGTGACGGCGCCGCGGATCATTGTCGGTACCGCGCCGATGCTGATCATCGCCGACCATGCCTCGAACATGGTGCCGCCGGGGATCGAACTCGGCGTGGATACGGCGTTGCTCGGCAATCATGTGGCGATCGATATCGGCACGGCGGCGCTGTCGGAAGCGCTGGCCGGGGCGCTGAGCGCGCCGGCGATCATCGCGACAGTGACGCGGCTGGCGATCGACCTCAATCGTGATCCGGCGGTGGCCGATGTGATCCCGGCGGCGAGCGACGGGCATGTCATTCCGGGAAATTTGGCTTTAAGCGCTGCCGAGCGAGCCCTGCGGATCGCGGCGATCCATGCACCGTATCATGCGGCGATCGCCGGCGAGATCGCGGCGCGGCGGCCAGCATTGATGATCAGCATCCACAGCTTCACGCCGGCATTGGCGACACGCGCGGGGGAGGCGCGGCCGTGGCCGATCGGGATATTGTACAACGAGGATGACCGGGCGGCGCGGCCGGGGATAGCGGCGCTGGCGGCGCGCGGGCTGCATGTCGGAGACAATGAGCCGTATTCGGGGCGGACGCTCAACTATACGATGAACTTGCACGCCGAAGGGAACAAGATCCCGTATTTGGGGATCGAGGTTCGCAACGACCAGATTGGCGATGCGGCAGGGGTGGCGCACTGGGCGGGGATCATTGCCGATACCGTCCACCATGTGCGGCGGCAGCTCGGCTAGGCAGCGGGAGGTTGCTACAGTTCGATGGCGTTGCCTTCGGGGTCGTGGATGCGGGCGAAACGGCCAGTTTCGGGCGAGTCCCAGTCGAGGCGGGTCTCGGCGGCGATGCCGGCAGCCGCAAGGTCGGCGATCAGCGAGTCGATGGCGGTGACGCGCAGGTTGATCATGAAGCCCTTGTCGGCGGCGAAATAGGCGGTATCGGCCTTGAACGGGGCGAAAACGGTGGGCCCGCCCTGGGCCTGCCAATACCATTCGTTCGCGGGACCGTCGCCAGTGCTGCAACCGGCCCCGATGTTCAGATAAGTGCGATACCAGAGGTTCAATGCGTCCGGGTCGCGGGCCCGAAAGAACAGTCCGCCGAAGCCTGTTACACCCATGACATCGATCCTTTGAGCAACAAAATGCCAATTATATTGCTTGACCCGCAAGCTAGTTGCGGCCAGCAGGCTGCCTGAAGACGTTTGGAGTTGATATGTCCCGTTTCGATAAGTCCCGTCTGCCAAGCCGCCACGTTTCGGTTGGTCCGGAACGCGCGCCGCATCGCAGCTATTATTACGCGATGGGGCTGACCGAGGAAGAGATTTCGCGGCCATTCGTCGGCATCGCGTCGGCGGGCAATGATTCGGCCCCTTGCAACACGACACTCGACGCGCAGGCCGATGTCTGCCGGCAGGGGGTCAACGAGGCCGGCGGGATGCCGCGACGGTTCAATACGATTACCGTGACCGACGGGATCGCCATGGGTCACCAGGGCATGAAATCGTCACTGGTCAGCCGCGAGGTGATTGCCGACTCGGTTGAGCTCTCGGTCCGAGGCCATTGTTATGATGGACTTGTCGGCTTTGCTGGTTGCGACAAGTCGCTGCCGGGTATGATGATGGCGATGCTGCGGCTGAATGTGCCGAGCATTTTCGTCTACGGCGGCTCGATCCTGCCGGGGCAGTTCGAGGGCCGGGACGTTACCGTGGTCGATGTGTTCGAGGCGGTCGGCGGTTATTCAGCGGGAACGTGCCCGCTGGCGCGGCTGACGGCGCTGGAAAAGGTTGCTTGCCCGGGTCATGGCGCTTGTGGGGGGCAGTTTACCGCCAATACGATGGCGTGCGTTGGCGAGGCGATCGGGCTGTCGTTGCCGCATTCGAACATGACACCGGCGCCATATGCCAGCCGCGCCGAAATCGCCATCGCCGCCGGGCGCCAGGTGATGACGCTGATCGAGCGCAATATCCGGCCGCGCGATATCTGCACGCGCGAGGCGTTCGAGAATGCGGCGCGGATCGTTGCGGCGACCGGTGGGTCGACCAATGGCGCGCTCCATTTGCCGGCGATGGCAAACGAAGCGGGAATCGCCTTCGACCTGTTCGACGTTGCCGAGATATTCAAGTCAACGCCTTACATTGCGGACTTGAAGCCAGGTGGCAAGTACGTGGCCAAGGACATGTACGATGCCGGCGGCGTTTACATGCTGATGAAGACCTTGTTCGAGGCCGGGCTGCTGCACGGTGATTGCATGACGGTGACCGGCAAGACTTTGGCCGAAAACATCGACGAGGTTACCTGGAACCCCGACCAGAAGGTGATCTATCCGGTGTCGAACCCGTTGTCGCCGACCGGCGGCGTGGTCGGGCTGACGGGGTCGCTGGCGCCCGACGGAGCCATCGTCAAGGTTGCCGGCATGGCGCGGCTGCAGTTCAGTGGCCCGGCGCAGGTGTTCGATTGCGAGGAAGATTGCTTTGCCGCGGTCGAGGCGCGCGCCATCATCAAGGGCAGCGTTGTCGTCATTCGTTACGAGGGGCCGAAAGGCGGGCCGGGCATGCGCGAGATGTTGTCGACGACTGCCGCGCTCTATGGCCAGGGGCTTGGCGAGCATGTGGCGCTGATCACCGATGGACGGTTTTCGGGGGCGACCCGGGGCTTTTGTATCGGGCATGTCGGGCCCGAGGCGGCCGAGGGTGGCCCGATTGCGCTGGTCGAGGATGGCGACATCATCAGCATCGATGCAGCGGCGGGGACGATCGACCTTGATGTCGATGCGGCGGTGATCGAGGCGCGCCGGGCGGCGTGGCGGCCGCGGCGGAGCGACTACCAGTCCGGAGCGATCTGGCGGTTCGCGCAGAATGTCGGGTCGGCGCGGAATGGCGCGGTTACGCATCCCGGGGCGAGTGCCGAGACGCATGTTTACGCCGATATCTAGTGCTTGAAGGTCAGGCGGGCGGCGTGATCGGCACGCCGACGCCGACCGGCATGATCGGGGGCGGCGGCAGCGGTACCGGTTGGGTGATGGCCCCCCAGATCGGCTCGCCGCGACCGTCGCGCGGGATCTCCCCGCCCGTGCCGATGCGCGGGCCGCTGACATAGAGCGGCGACGGCGCACAGGCGGCAAGGCCGAGCAGCGAAAGCAATAGGGTGAATTTGATGCGCGCCATAGACATCGCGGCTTGTTACACCGCCCTCCGATGATGACAAGCAATTCCCTGCTGACGATCGCTGCCGGACCGGCTTTGCTCGATCCGGCGAGCATGCGCGCGGCCGAGAATGCCGAAATCGGGCGTGGAACGCCGGCGCTGGTGCTGATGGAGCGGGCGGCGGCAGCGGCTGTCCGGGCGATCCGGATGTTTGCGCCGGGCGGGACGGTGCTGGTGCTGTGCGGGCGCGGCAACAATGGCGGCGATGGCTATGGCGTGGCGGCCGGACTGAAGGTGGCGGGCTATGCGGTGCGGGTGGCAGCGGCAGGGCCTGCGACCAGTGAGCCGGCGGCGACGATGGCGGCACGCTGGAAGGGGCCGGTCGAGCCGTTGGACGGTGCGGCACCGGCGGCGATCATCGTCGATGCGCTGTTCGGAACGGGATTGACGCGGCCGCTGCCCGAGATCGAGCAGGCGGTGCTTGATCGGATGCGCGGGCACGGCCTGGTGATTGCGATCGATATCGCGAGCGGGATCGACGCGGCGACGGGCGGCGCATCGGGGCGGCCATTAGCGGCAGATCTGACGGTGGCCTTCGGGGCGATGAAGCTTGGGCATGCGCTCGGGGCCGGGCGGGCATTGTCGGGGCGGGTCGTGATTGCCGATATCGGGGTTGATGTGGCGGATGCGCGGGTGCGGCTTGTGCCGGCGCCGGTGGTGCGAGCAATGCCGGCGGCGACGCACAAATACAGTCGCGGCGCGGTGATGGTGGTCGAGGGTGATGCCGGGCGGGGCGGCGCGGGTCGGTTGACGGCACTGGCGGCACTGCGAGCGGGGGCGGGAGTCGTGACGCTGGTTGGGCCGGGGAATCGCGCGCCGGCCGATGCGATCATGCGGCGGAGCGACGATGAGGGTCGGGCAATGCTGGGGGATGCGCGGCTCGGCGCAGTCGCGATCGGGCCGGGGCTGGCGGACGATGCACGCGGGCGGGACTGGCTGGCGCTCGTGCTTGCGGGCGATGTGCCGGTGGTTGCCGACGCCGGGGCATTGGCGATGCTGCCGGGTTTCGGGCGGGCGCCGCTGGTGCTGACGCCGCACGAGGGAGAGTTCGTGCGGCTGTTCGGTGCCATTGGACCGGATCGTATCGGCGCGGTTCGGGCTGCTGCCGCGGGCAGCGGTGCGGTAGTCCTGCTGAAAGGCGCCGAGACAATCATCGCGGATCCGGACGGCCGGACGGCGATCAACATTCATGCGGCGCCGTGGCTGGCGACGGCGGGGTCGGGCGATGTGCTGACGGGCATTATCGGGGCATTGCTGGCACAGGGCATGGCGCCGTTCGATGCGGCACGAGCCGGCGTGTGGCTGCACGGCGATGCCGGACTGCGCGGTGGCCCGGGACTGATCGCCGATGATATTCCAGGGCTGTTGCCGGCGGTATTTGCAGGGTTGGAGACGGGGCGTTGAGCGAAGCTGTTTCGATTGTCCGGCTTGCTGCGCGCGGTGACGGTGTTACTGCGGATGGGCGGTTCGTACTCGGCGCCGCGGTCGGCGACCTGGTGCGATTCGACGCCGCGGGACCGGTCATCGAGCCGGGGCCGGGACATGTCGTGCCGCCATGCCGGCACTATCCCGAATGCGGGGGCTGCCAGCTCCAGCACGTCACCGACGATGCCTATTGCAGCTTTGTGGTCGATCGGATCCTGGGGGCATTGGCGCATGTCGGGATTACGCCGGAGAATGTTGCGCCGGTGTCGCTGTCGCCGCCGAAAAGCCGTCGCCGGGCGTCGCTGAGGGCCGTCAAGCGCGGCGGCAAGCTTACCCTGGGATTCAATGCCGACAGCAGCCACCGCATCATCGATGTCCAGCAATGCGAGGTACTTGCGCCGGAACTCTTTGCGCTGGTGTCACCACTGCGAGCGCTGCTCGGCAAGGCGGTGGCTGAGGGGCAGGGGGCGGGCGTGACGCTGACGATGAGCGATACCGGCGTCGATGTGCTGCTGGCGAATGTGGCGGCCGAAACGCTCAAGCAGATCGAGCGGCTGACCGATTTTGCGACGGCGCACGACCTGGCGCAGCTGTCGATCGAGGGTGCGCACGGCGTCGAAACGGTAGCGATGCCGCGGATACCGATGCTGGCGATGGGGGGCGTGCCGGTGGCGTTGCCGCCGGCGCCGTTCCTGCAGGCGACGCGCGAGGGCGAGGCGGCGCTGGTTGCGGCGGTGCTGGCGGCGGTTGGCGGGGCATCGCGGGTGGCGGATCTGTTTTGCGGGCTGGGGACGTTTGCGCTGCCGCTCTCGGTGCGGGCCAAGGTGGTTGCGGTCGATGCAGCGGGGCCAGCGGTGGAGGCGCTCGAGGCGGCGGTGCGGCAGTACCGGCGACCAATTACGGCGGTGCAGCGCGACCTGTTCAGGCGGCCGGTGACGGCAGCCGAGCTGAACGTCTTCGATGCGGTCGTGTTCGATCCGCCGCGGGCGGGGGCGCAGGCGCAGTCGGCGATGCTGGCAGCGTCGAAGGTGCCGGTCGTGGTGGCTGTGTCGTGCAATCCCGGTACCTTTGCGCGGGATGCGGAGACGCTGAAGAAGGCGGGCTATCGCCTCGAGATGCTGTGGCCGGTGGCGCAATTTCGCTGGTCGACCCATGTCGAGCTGGTTGCTAGGTTCGTGCGCTGACGAGGGGGGACTGGTCATGACGGAAGACGCACGGGTCGATGCTTATATCGAAGCGGCCGCGCCGTTTGCCCAGCCCATCCTGCGGCACATGCGTGAAATCGTCCACGCGGCCTGCCCGGAGACCGAAGAAACGCTGAAATGGTCGATGCCGGCGTTCCTGTACAAGGATCGCCAGATCTGCGGAATGGCGGCGTTCAAGGCGCATGCCGGCGTGCATTTCTCGCGGCGCGAGGTTGCGGGCGAAGCCGGCATGAAGGGGCAGGGGATGGGGCAGTTCGGCAAGGTGACTTCGGTCGCGGACATGCCGGCCGATGACGTGCTGGCAGCGATGGTCGCCGAGGCAATGGCGCTGGTCGATGCCGGCGGCAAGGCACCGCGGTTGGCGACGAAGAAACCGCCTGCCGAAATGCCGGACGACCTGCGTGCGGCGCTGGATGCCGTTCCTGCGGCGGCGGCAGCGTTTGCGGGCTTTCCGCCGAGTGCGCAGCGCGAATATATCGAGTGGGTGATCGAGGCGAAGCAGGCCGCGACCCGGGCGCGCCGGCTGGCGACAACGGTGGAATGGACGGCGGAGGGCAAGCGGCGCTATTGGCAAATGGCGGGACGCTGAAGTCGCCTGCCAGGGGTTATCGAATGAGCGACGAGACGCGCGACAGCAACGGCAGCGTGCTGGCCGATGGGGACAATGTGACCTTGATTAAGGACTTGAAGGTCAAGGGCACATCGGTGACGCTGAAGCGCGGCACGCTGGTCAAGGGCATCCGACTGACCGGGAATACCGACGAGATCGATTGCAAGGTCGACAAGGTCAAGGGGCTGGTGCTGCGGACGGAGTTCGTTCGCAAGGCGTAGTTGCGGGAGTTGGCGCCGCAAAGAAGCAACTGGGTCCCGGGTCCAGCCCGGGATGACAGCTTAGGGTAGATCGTCCGCTCCTAGGAGCGAATGGCTCTCCGTGTTGCCACGGAGGGCCATTTGATCAGACGAACATCTTGGCAAACGAGCGCTTGGTGCGGGTCTTCCAATGGCCGCGGTGATAGGCATCGCTGGCGAGGAGCGGCATGACCGAACCGGCTTCGGCGAAGACCATCTGCTCTTGGGTGGTCTGGACCTTGCCCCAGCTGGCGGCTTCCTGGAGGGTCGACGACGAGCAGGCACCGTCGCGGACGTCGGCGACGGTGATCTGTACGGCGTATTTGTGCATCGCGACGTCTTCATGGCCGAGGATTTCAGCGCAAACGACGGTGTCCTGGATGAAGTTCTTGGGAACGCCGCCGCCGATCATGAGCAGCCCGGTGGTGCCGGCTGCAATTTTGATGTCGGTGAGTTCGCGGAAGTCGGCGATGGCATCGAGCACCATGTACGGCTTGCCTGCCTTGGCGTTTTCGACCTGGTGCTTGACCAGGCCGAAGCCGGCCGATGAATCGACGAAGGCCGGGCAGAAGATCGGCACGTTATGCTCATAGGCGAGCTTGACGAGGCTGTTGTCCTTCTTGCCGTGCTCGACAAGATACTTGCCCATCTCGCGGATGAAGGCGCGCGACGAGTACGGTCGGGGCTCGAGGCTGTTGGCGATCTCGAAGATCGTGTGGTCGCAATCCTGGAGCTTGGTTTCGTCGATATAGGTGTCGTAGATGCGATCGATATAAAGCGAGCGAAGTTCATTATCGTTCGGGATTTCAAGCGCCTGATAGTGCTTGTGGCCAAGGCCTTCGAAGAAATCCATGTCGACGATCGTTGCGCCAGTGGCGACGATGCCGTCGATCATGTTGTTGCGGAGCAACTCGGCATAAAGGTCCATGCAGCCGCCGGCGCTGGTCGAGCCGGCGATGACGAGGAAGATCGAGCAGTCCTTGTCCTCGAGCATCATGTTGTAGATGCGCGTGGCGCGGGCGAGATCACGCGAGGTGAAGCTCATGCCGCCCATCTGGTCGATGATCGGGCGCGCGTCGAAGCTGGTGATGTCGATGTGCTTGACTTCGTTGGCGAGAAGCTCGGCCTTGCGGGTGTCGTTGATCTGTTCGGACATGGAAGTCTCCAGTGGTTTCACTGGCACGGCGCTTTATGCAAAGCGCCGCCCGCGGCCGGATCATTCCGGCGCCGAGCGGGGGGTGCCGCCCCGGTTTCCCGGAGCGGCAATCTCAGTTAGCGGATGCTGATAACCTTCGATGGTGACGTTTCGACGACACCATAAGCCGAGTCCATCGGCTCGTCACGGGCGATGACGGTCGCGCCGGCGGTGAAGCCGTTGAAACCGGTGCGCATTGCCGAGCCATAGGCGCCGAGCATGCCGACTTCGATATAGTCGCCGGCCTGGATATCCGCGGGCAGTTCGAAGGGTCCGCGCATGAAATCCATGTCGTCGCAGGTCGGGCCGTAGAAGCTGAACTCCATCGTGCGGGCGCGCGAAGGGATTTCGCGAACCATGGCGACGGGAAAGCGCCAGGCAACATGCGCTGCATCGAACAACGAGCCATAGGCACCGTCGTTGATGTAGAGAATGTCGTCCTTGCGGGCTTCGACGCGGACCAGCACGCTGGCATATTCCGCCGATAGCGCGCGGCCGGGCTCGCACCACAATTCGGCCGAATAGCTGATCGGCAAGGCTTCGTAGGCGCGGTGGATGACTTCGAAATATCCATCGAGCGCGGTCGGCTCCATGCCGGGGTAAATCGACGGGAAGCCGCCGCCGACATCGACGACATCGACGGTGACGCCGGCGCCGACAATCGCGGTGCGGACCTGGGCAAGCGCTTCGGCATAGGCCTGTGGGCTCATCGCCTGCGAACCGACGTGGAAGCAGATCCCGAGCGCATCGGCAGCCTGGCGGGTGGCCATCAGCAATTCGGCGGATTCATCGGCGGCGATGCCGAACTTGGAGGCCAGACTGAGCTTGGAATGCGCCGACGAGACGCGCAGCCGGACGCACAGCGTCAGGTCGGCAGCAGCGACGTCATCCGTGGACGTCGCATCGACGATCTTGGCGAGCTCGGTCAGCGAATCGAGGCTGAAAGTGCGGACGTCGTGATCGTGATAGGCTTCGGCAATGGCTTCCTGGCCCTTGACCGGGTGCATGAAGCACAGCACGGCCGTGGGCAGCAAACCGCGGACGAGGCGAACCTCGGCGATCGAGGCGACGTCGAAATGGGTGATACCGGCATCCCACAACGCACGGATCAAGTCCGGCGAAGGATTGGCCTTCACGGCATACATCGACGTACCCGGAAACTTCTCGAGGAAGTAACGGGCAGCGCGATGCGCGGCGTGAGGGCGTACAAGGGTGACAGGTTGCGTCGGCTTGTGGCCGGTCGCTACCCCCAGCGCGTTATGGTTTTCTTGCAATTCAAGGGACCTCCGGGTGGGCAAAGAGCGGTTACTTGCGTAACCAACAAAACTGCCTTGCGGTGGAAGTCCCATGGGGCAGCGGAGGGCGTATCTAGGGTCGCTGACCCCCTATGTAAAGAAGTTTTTTATGACAAGATTTTTTGCAATATTTCCCTACGGTTTCAGGAGCTTGACGCATGTCGGATGAGGGCGCTTTTTCAATGACTTCGGTGGTGGTTTATGACGAAGTCGTGACAGCGGCCGAACGCCTCGCCGGGATTGTTTTTCATACACCGCTGCTAACCAGCGCGGCGCTCGACTCCGCGGTCGGTGGGCGAATTTTTCTCAAGCCGGAGTGTTTGCAGCGCACCGGATCGTTCAAGTTTCGCGGTGCCTACAATCGTTTGGCGGTGATACCCGAGGCCGATCGGGCCGGCGGCGTGGTGGCCTATTCGTCGGGCAATCACGCACAGGGGGTAGCGCTGGCGGCGCGGCTGCTCGCGCTGCGCGCCACGATCATCATGCCCCGCGACGCGCCGGCGGTGAAGGTCGAGCGCACGCGCGCGGATGGTGCCGAGGTGATCTTCTACGACCGGCTGACCGAGAAGCGCGAGGCCATCGGCGCAGCGCTGGCAGCAGAGCGCGGCGCGACGATTGTGCCGCCGTTCGACGACCGGCATGTGATTGCCGGGCAGGGAACGGCGGGATTTGAGGCGGTGGCCGATTTGGCGGCGATGGGGATCACGGCGGATCTCGCGCTGGTCTGCTGCGGCGGCGGCGGGCTGTCGAGCGGATTCGCCGTAGGGTCGAAGCTGCCGGTGGTGGCGATCGAGCCGGTCAACTGGGACGATGTCGGGCGCAGCCTGGCGGGCGGGGTCATCGTGCCGGTCAGCGACCCCCAGCCGACGCGGTGCGACGCGCTGCAGACGCTGCGGATGTCGGAGCTGACGTTCGCGACGCTGCGCGCCAATCATGCCGTCGCAGGTGTGGTGACCGAGGCCGAGGTGGCGCGCGCTGTGGCGTTTGCGTTTCGGGAACTGAAGCTCGTGGTCGAGCCCGGTGGCGCGGTGGCGCTGGCGGCGGCGCTGGCTGGGGTTGTCGACCTGAAAGGCAAGACGGCGATCGTGGTGCTGTCGGGCGGGAATGTCGATGCGAAAGTGTTTGCAGAGTGTCTGGCGGCCTGAGCGTCAGGCTTGGCCGGGGACGGCGAAGCGGTGGCCGACGGGGTCGTCGACTTGGTCGGGTGTCGTGACTGCCTCGCCGAACCACCGGGCGACTTCGGCGCGGCCGGCGTTGCCGATGTGGAGGCCCATCTTGGTCCGGCGCCAGAGCACGTCTTCTGCGGTCGTGGCCCATTCCTTGGCGACATAATGTTCGAGTTCGGCCTCGAACATGCCGCCGATGTTGGCGCCGAGGCCGTTTTCGAGCAGCGGCTCGGCAGCAGTTCCCAAGGTGATCGCCAGCCGCTTGACCAGCCTGGGGTCGTAGTTCTCCTGAGCGGCAACGAGGTTTGCCGTCCAGCGCCTGAAGGCCTCCTGGCCGTTCTCACCGGGCAGGCGCTCGATATCGCTGCCGGGCAGCGGCGCCTTGCCGGTCCAGGGTTTCGATTTCGGCGCGATCGTCTTCATCACGTCTTCGGCGAGGACGCGGTAGGTGGTGATCTTGCCGCCGACGACGGTCAGCGCGGGGACGCCGTCGTGATCGACCAGCCGGAAGTCGCGGGTTGTCTCGCGGTCGCCCTTGCCAGGTTCGAGGATCAGCGGCCGCACGCCGGCGAAGCTATGGACGACATCGGCGCGGGTCAGCGGACGCGACAAATAGCGGTTGGCGGCACCGAGTAGATATTCGGTTTCGTCCTCGGTAATGCGCGCAGCCTCGGGCGTGTCGATGTCGCGTTCGGTGGTGCCGATCAGCGAAAAATCGCGCTCATAGGGGATGACGAAGACGATCCGGCCATCGGGCTGTTGCAGCATGAAGGCGTCCTTCCCGAGATGGACGCGGCGGGTGACGATGTGCGAGCCCTGGACGAGCCGCAGCGCCGGTGCGTCGTTGCGACCGAGTACGGTGCGGGCGACGATTTCAGCCCAGGGGCCGGCGGCGTTGACGACCTGTTTCGCCGTCAATTTGCGGTCGTCACCCAGCGTAACCGTCCAGACATCGTCCGCGAATTCGGCGCGCACGACCCGGGTACGCGGCAGGATCAGCGCGCCGCGGGCAGCGGCATCCTGAAGGTTGGCGATGACCAGCCGGGCGTCGTCGACCCAGCCGTCCCAGTAGCGAAAGGCGCGGGTGTAGCGTGCCGCCAAGGCCTGCCCGGCGCGGTCCTGCCGCAGGTCGATGCGCTCCGAGCCAGGGACAACCTTGCGGCGCGACAGATTGTCGTAGAGCAAAAGCCCGGCGCGCAGCATCCAGTCGGGCCGCTGTTCGGGCGCGCTCGGCAGGACAAAGCTTTGCGGCCAGCTGATATGCGGGGCGATGTCGAGAAGGACTTCGCGTTCGGCAAGCGCCTTGCGAACCAAGCCGAAGGCATAGAATTCGAGATAGCGCAGGCCGCCGTGGATGAGCTTGGTCGATGCGCTCGAGGTGGCGCCGCCAAGGTCGCCGGCTTCGGCAAGGGCAACCGACAGCCCGCGGCCGGCAGCGTCGCGGGCGATGCCGGCACCGTTGATGCCGCCGCCGATGATCAGCAGGTCGAACGGGTGATCGGGGATCGGGGGCGATGTCATGACAGGCGGGCTTAACTAGTCCTCGCTGGCAGTTTAGGGAAGGCGGCATGGCGACCACACCCCCCGGCGCAAATCTCCTTCTCGTCCTCGATGCGGGGACGACCTCGACGCGCGCGATCGCCTTCACGCAGGGCGGCGAGATCGTCGCCAATTTGGGCAAACCGATCACCCAGCACTACCCCCGGCCCGGCTGGGTCGAGCACGACGCCGGCGAGATCTGGCGGGCCAGCCGGGATTGCCTGATCGAGGTCGCCGATATTGTCGGCGTGCCGCGGGTCGCCGCCATCGCGATCACCAACCAGCGCGAGACGGTCGTGTTCTGGGATCGCGTCAGCGGCGAGCCGGTGGCACCGGCGATCGTCTGGCAGGACCGGCGGACGGCGGAGGCCTGTGCCGCGCTGCAGGCGGCGGGGCACGAGGCGATGGTGCAGGCGGTGACCGGGCTCATTCTCGATCCGTATTTTTCGGGGACCAAGATCCGCTGGGCGCTCGACAATTGGCCGGCTGTAGCAGCGGCGCAAACGGCCGGGCGCTTGCTGGTCGGCACCGTCGAATCCTGGCTGATCTGGAAGCTAAGCGCGGGCACGCGCCATATCACCGATGCGACCAATGCCTCGCGGACGCTGTTGATGAACTTGGCGGCGTGCAAATGGAGCCCGGAATTGCTCGGGCTGTTCGGCGTGCCGGCCGGGATCCTGCCGCAGATCACCGATTGCGCCGGGGCTTTGGCGACGACGGCGCTGCTGGGCCAGGAAATCCCGATCACCGGCAGCGCGGGCGACCAGCAGGCGGCGGCGATTGGCCAGGCCTGCCTGTCGCCAGGGCAGTTAAAGGCGACCTATGGCACCGGCTGCTTCCTGCTGGCGCATACTGGCCCGGTGGCGGCGAAATCCGCCCACCGCCTGCTGTCGACGGTGGCATGGCGGCTGGCCGGGGTGCCGGCCTATGCATTGGAGGGGTCGATCTTCACCGCGGGCGCTGCGGTGCAATGGCTCCGCGACGGGCTCGGCATCATCGGCGACAGCCGCGAGACCGAAGCGTTGGCGCAGAGCGTTCCCGATAGCGGCGGCGTGGTGTTCGTGCCGGCGCTGGCGGGAATGGGGGCGCCGCACTGGCAGCCCGGCGCGCGCGGCACGCTGACGGGGCTGAGCGGCGGCACCACCCGCGCGCATATCGTCCGGGCGACACTCGAGGCGATGGGGCAACAGACTGCCGACCTCGTCGATGCGCTGGCGGCGGACGGGGTGCCGGCGGAAAAGTTGCGCGTCGATGGCGGCATGGTGGCCAACGACTGGCTGTGCCAGGACCTCGCCGATAGCCTCGGCATCGCGGTGGAACGGCCGCGCGTCATCGAGACGACCGCGCTGGGTGCCGCGATGCTGGCGGGCGTCGGCGCCGGACTGTTCGCCGACCTCCATACTGCAGCCGCCGCCATGGCGGCGCCCGATCGCACATTCACGCCCGTTGCCGCTCCCGAAACCCGCGCCGCGCGCCGTGCCGGCTGGGCGCGGGCGGTTCGCCAGACATTGGTTCCATAGCCATGAACAACCCGCCCTCGATCCTGCTTGGCCTGTCGGCTGCCGCGGCGTTCGCGCTGATCGTCACCGGCATCTGGCTGTTCCGGCAACCCGGCGGAAATCGGATGAAGGCGATCCTGATGATGGTCGCCGGTGTCGTCATCCTGTTCAACGGCTGGATCAACAGCCTGCCGGTGCCGATCCCGACCTGAGACAATCGTTCGCTTGTTCAGCCGATGATCACTGATAATCTGTTACCAACAAGAACACGCGTTGGGGACGGCATATGAAATTTACTGCGGGTGCGAGTGTGTTGGCCCTGGCCGGCGCGCTCTGGATGGTGCCGGTCAACCATGGCGATGCAGCGAGCCCGCGCCGCACCGGCGCCAGCGTCGATGCCGCTCGTCTCGCCAATGCGGCTTCGGAGCCCGGCAACTGGATGACGCACGGCGGCACCTATGCCGAGCAGCGTTACGCCAACCTTGAACAGATCAATACCGGCAATGCGGCCAGGCTGGGGCTGGCGTGGAGCTATGACCTCGACACCAATCGCGGGCAGGAGGCGACGCCCCTGGTCATCGACGGCGTCATGTACACGACGACGGCATGGTCGAAAGTCGTCGCGCTCGATGCAGCGACCGGCAAGGTCAAATGGACCTTTGATCCCGAAGTCCCCAAGGATCGCGGCCATGCGGCATGCTGCGATGTCGTCAACCGCGGGCTCGCCGCTTATGACGGCAAGCTGTTCCTCGGTGCTCTCGATGGCCGGCTGATCGCGCTCGACGCCGCTACGGGCAAGCCGGTGTGGACGACCCAGACGTTCGACAAGTCGCAGCCCTATACGATCACCGGCGCGCCGCGCGTGGTGAAGGGCAGGGTGCTGATCGGCAACGGCGGCGCCGAACTGGGCGTGCGCGGCTATATCACCGCCTATGACGCCGAGACCGGCAAGAAGGCATGGCGGTTCTACACCATCCCGGGCGACCCGGCGAAAGGCCCCGACGGCGAAGCATCCGACGAGGTGCTTAAGGCCAAGGCGGGGGCAAGCTGGTCGGGCAAATACTGGCAGGCCGGTGGCGGCGGGACGGTCTGGGACGCGATCGTCTATGATCAGGAACTCGATCGCCTGTACATCGGCGTTGGCAACGGCAGCCCGTGGAATCACCAGGTGCGATCGGAGGGCAAGGGCGACAATCTGTTCCTGTCGTCGGTTGTCGCGCTCAACCCCGATACCGGCAAGTACATCTGGCACTACCAGGGGACGCCGAGCGAGACGTGGGACTTTACCCAGACCCAGCCGATCATCCTGGCGACGCTGCCGATCGACGGCCAGCCGCGCAAGGTGCTGATGCAGGCGCCCAAGAACGGCTTTTTCTATGTCATCGACCGCGAGACCGGCAAGCTGATCAGCGCCAAGGGGTTCGTGCCGCAGACCTGGACGAGCGGTGTCGACATGGCGACCGGACGCCCTATCGAAGTCGATGGGCAGCGGTTCCGCAAGGATGCGACGGCACTGGTCTCGCCATCGGCGCTGGGCGCGCATAACTGGCATCCGATGGCGTTCAGCCCCAAGACGGGGCTGGTTTACCTTCCGGCGCAGGAGGTGCCTTTCGCCTATCAGAACGATCCGAAATATGTTCACAAGCAGGGGGCTTGGAATATCGCCGTCATCGCAGCGATCAATGCGCCGCCCAACGACGCTGCCGCGACGCGCGCGACCCGGGCGATCCTGAAGGGTCAGCTACTGGCCTGGGATCCGGTCAAGCAGAAGGAAGCCTGGCGCGTCCAGTATGATGGACCGTGGAACGGCGGCGCGCTGGCGACTGCTGGCAATCTGGTGTTCCAGGGCAATGCCAAGGGCGGTTTCCAGGCGTTCGACGCGGCAACCGGCAAGACAATGTGGAGCTTCGACGCGCAGACAGGCGTGGTTGCGGGGCCGATCAGCTTCAAGGTCGGCGATACGCAATATGTGGCGGTGATGGCTGGTTATGGCGGAGCCTATCCGCTGTCGACCGGGTATCCCGACGGGCCGCAGCGCATTCAACCGAACGGTCGCGTCCTCGTCTTCAAGCTGGGCGGTACTGCCAAACTGCCACCGTATGAAGCGCCCGAACTGGCGCCGGCGAACCCGCCGACGGAGACCTTTACCCCGGCGCAGATCGCCTTGGGCGGGAGCATATTCGAGGGCAATTGCGGCATCTGCCACGGTGCCGGGGCACGTTCGAGCGGGCTGGTGCCCGACCTGCGCCGTGCATCGGCGCTGGCGGATCGCGACACCTGGGCGGCGGTTGTCCACGGCGGCATCCTCAAGGACCAGGGCATGGTCAGCTTTGCCAAGTGGTTCTCCAAGGATGAGATCGAGGCGGTGCGGGCCTATGTCGGCGTGCAGGCGAAGTTCCTCGCCACTGAGGATGGCGCGAAACTGGCGGCGAAGGGGTCGACTGGAAAGTAGGAACGACGCGGCGATAGCTGGCAGCAATTGCGGCCATGGACTATCGTCGCGGCCATGCAGCCATCCGGACTTCCGACGAACCCCGATTTTTCCAGCCAGGTCGATGCGGCACTAGCCGCCGGCGACGTGGCGAATGCCGTGCGACTGTCGCGGCAGGCGGTCGCCGCGGGAGAGCGCGACCCGTTCCTGCACAATCTCATGGCCTGGCAGATGGTGGAGGACGGCGACCCGCGCGGTGCCGAGCTGAGCCTCGTGCAGGCGCTCGCGCATAGCCCCGGCGACCCGCATCTGCTGACGACGCTCGGGCTGGCGCTGCGGCGCCAGCACCGGCTGAGCGAGGCGCTCGAAGTGTTCGACACGGCAATCGCGGTTGCGCCCGGCTATGCGGTGGCGTGGCTCGAGCGCGGCTTTGCACTGCACCAGGGCAGTTCGCTCAACATGGCGGCAAACAGCTATCATCGGGCGATTGCACTCGATCCGGGGCGGTCGCAGGCGTTGGCCGGGGTTGCGGCAATCGCAGCGGCGCAGGGCGAATATGCGTCGGCGCGGGTGTTTGCCGGGCGCGCGCTGGCGATCGATCCGGGCGATGCGGTGGCGCGGTGTGCGGTGGCGCGGTGCGACATCGCCGAGGGGGCTGCTGCCGGTGCGGTGGCACAGCTTCGCGAACTTCTCGCCGAGCCGGCGCTGAATGCCGAAAATCACAGCGCGGCGGCGTCGCTATTGGGTGATGGACTGGCCAGGATCGGTGAGACCGCTGCGGCTGTTGTGGCGTACGCCGACGCAAAATCGAAACTCGCCGCGCAGTTTCCGTATCTGGTGGCACTCGAAGGCCATCGCCAGCTTGCCGACCGGCTCGATCAGCATATCGTCGCCGCCGGGCCGGGGCCGTGGCCGGTCGTTGCGGCCGGCGAAACGCGGCGCCACGCCTTCCTGCTCGGTTATCAGCGCTCGGGAACGACCCTTGTCGAGACTATTCTGGCAGGCATCGAGGGCGTGGCGGCGCTCGAGGAACTGCCGACACTTGCGGCATCGCAGGCGGCGTTCCTCAAGGATGCGGACGGGCTGCAGCGGCTCGACAGTGCTGACGCAGCGACCCTCGAGCCATTTCGCAGGGCCTATTGGCAGCGTGTTGCCGATTTCGGCGTCGGAGCGAACGCAAAACTTTTTCTCGACATGGATCCGCTGAAGACGCTCGACCTGCCGCTGATTGCGCGGTTGTTCCCGGCCGCCCCGATCATCGTCATGCGCCGCGATCCGCGCGATGTCGTGTTGAGCTGTTTCAGCCAGAACTTTGCGGCGAGCCCGGTGGCACTGGCGTTCACCAGCCTCAAGGACTGCGCGCGCCATTACGACGCTGTGATGCGGTTGCAGGCAAGTTGCCTGGCCCGGCTGCCGAACCCCGTGCTCGAAATCCGATATGAAGAACTTGTCAATGATTTCGACGCGGTAACACGGCAGCTGTGCGATTTCCTCGGGTTACCATGGTCCGAGGCGCTTCGGGACTTCAGCACGGCGGCGCGCGGGCTCGACGTCAATACCGCCAGCGTCGGCCAGGTCCGCAAGGGGCTGTTCGACGGCGGCGGCCAGTGGCGGCAATTCGAGGCCGAGATGGCGCCGATCTTGCCGATCCTGGCGCCGTGGACCGAGAAGTTCGACTATAAAAGCTGACTCAGCGCGAGCGGGTCAGCTCGCGCATGGCACGATCGAGCCCTTCCAGCGACAGCGGGAACATCCGGTCTTCCATGATCGTCTTGATCATCTGGATCGACTGGCTGTGGCCCCAGCTTTTTTCGGGGATGGGGTTGAGCCAGGCCGCGGCGTGATAGATGTCGAGCATCCGGGTCATCCAGACGTCGCCGGCTTCCTCGTTCCAATGTTCGACCGAGCCGCCGGGATAGTTGATCTCGTAAGGGCTCATCGAAGCGTCGCCGACAAAGACCAGCTTGTAGTCGTGGGGAAATTTGTGGAGCAATTCCATGACGGGGGTGCGTTCAGCCCAGCGGCGCTTGTTGTCCTTCCACAGCGCTTCATAGGGGCAATTGTGGAAGTAGAAGAATTCGAGATGCTTGAATTCGGAGCGCGCCGCCGAGAACAGTTCCTCGCAAACCTTGATATGCGGGTCCATCGAGCCACCGACATCCAGCATGAGCAGCAGCTTGACGGCGTTGTGACGCTCGGGGCGCATGACGATGTCGAGATAGGCTTTCTTGGCGGTGCCGGAGATCGTCGCGTCGAGATCGAGCTCGTCCATGGCGCCGTCGCGGGCGAACTTGCGCAGCCGGCGCAGCGCCACCTTGATGTTGCGGGTGCCGAGTTCGACCGATGAATCGAGATTCTTGTATTCGCGCTTGTCCCAGACCTTGACGGCCTTGCCGTTGCGGCCCTTGTCCTGCCCGATCCGGACGCCTTCGGGATGCGAACCCTGCGCCCCGAACGGCGACTTGCCGGCGGTGCCGATCCATTTGTTGCCGCCTTCATGGCGCTTCTTCTGCTCCTCGAGGCGCTCCTTGAGGGTCTCCATCAGCTTGTCCCAGCCCAGCTTCTCGAGCTCGGCCATCTCCTCGGGCGACAGGTTGAGCTCGGCCATGGCGCGCAGCCAGTCTTCGGGAATTTCCGCCGTGCCGGTCTCGATGCTCGATTCCAGGCCCTTGAAGACCTTGCCGAACACCATGTCGAAGCGATCCAGAAGGCCCTCGTCCTTCACATAGGTCGCGCGCGCCAGATAGTAGAAATCCTCGATTGACCAGTCGATGACATCGGCCCGCAGGGCTTCGAGCAGCAGCAGATGCTCTTTGAGCGAAGCCGGGATCTTGGCTGCACGCAGCTCGTTCAGGAAGGTCAGGAACATGGCTTGAAGCTACCCCAGCGGCGGCGGCGCCGCCAGTGTTCTCGGTACCCCGGCGACCTGACGTTTTTGTCTGTTCGGAATAGCCAGCCTCTACTCCCGATGCTTCATTAACTTTGGATCAAGAAATCGGCATCCTGATGTTGCGGCATAACGCCGTCCGAACAGGAAGGGCTATCCATGCGCAAGGAATTTATCGGCGCCGCATTGACTGCGGTATTGCTGGCGACGACGCCGGTTTTCGCAGCGGCATTTACGGTCTCTCCCGGGACCGAATTCGTCATTCGAGAGAGCAACGATTTCGCCCGCGACCTGGGTAATCTTGGGCTGTACCGGTATCGTACCAGCGGAACTGTCATCACATTGAATTCCGACCGCCGGCTGCGCTTCGATTACATGGGCAGCGAAAGTGGAAACGTCAATTCGTTCCAGTTCGGCAGCCTCCCGGCGTTCGCGGAATACAACAAGTCCACATGGGGTCCGGAGCTGATCGGGTCCGGTAACTTCCTGGCGGGCGTGCTGACCGGCGTCGGCTTCAATGGCGGTAGCGTGTCGCCGGGCAGCGACGGCTTCGGCGTCTTCACGCCGCGCGGCATCCAGAGCTACAGCAGCAACGTCCTCTATATCGGCCTCGATGATTTCATCAATAATGCCGACGACAATCATGATGATTTCATTGTTCGCGTGAGTGCCGTTCCGGAACCTGCGACCTGGGCGATGCTCATGGTCGGTTTCGGGCTGATCGGCTATTCGGTCCGTCGCCGCGGCGTTCGGGCCATCACCGCCTGAACTTTGCCGGCATGGCGGGGGCGCGGCGAAAGCTGCGCCCCTTTTGCCTGTCCGGATACCAGCACCGCGATACGACGCCTGTCATAACCGCCACCTTGCCGCCGGCCGATGCCATGGTCATCACTTCCTGAGAATGCAGGAGGATGGCTTGGACAGGTTCGATTTCAGCGGCACGACCGCGCTTTTGGCAGAGACAACCGGCACCGGAACCGGCCTTGCGGGGACAGGCGCATGAGCTGGGCATCGGGCAAGACCGCACTGGTCACCGGTGGCAGCCAGGGGATCGGCCATGCAACGGCGGCGGCCCTGCAGGCGCTTGGCGCGCATGTTGCCGTTACCGGTACGCGCGGCCGTTTCGAGGATTATGACCAGCCCTTGCCCGGCGTCGCCTATTTCCAGTCCAACCTGGCTGTGCCGGCAGCGCGGGCCGAGCTCGCGGCAAGGTTCGACAAGCTCGATATCCTGGTCAACAATGCAGGATCGGGCGGCGCCAACGAATATGACCAGGACCAGTTCGAGGCGACGGTCGACCTTAACCTCAATGCCGTCATGGACCTGAGCGTGCGGCTGTTCCCGTGGTTGAAGGCGGGGCAGGGGAGCATCGTCAATATCGGCAGCCTGGCGTCGTTCCTCGCGATCAAGGAAGGCCCAGCCTACACGGCGTCGAAGGCCGGCTTGCTGGGCCTGACGCGCGCGCTGGGCGACAAATGGGCAACCGATGGCGTCCGCGTCAACCTCGTCGCGCCGGGCTTCATCGCCACCCGCATGACGGCACGGATGCGGGTCGACGCCGATCGCGAGAAGCGCCTGCTCAAGGCCATTCCGATGCGCCGCTGGGGTGAGCCTTCGGAGATCGCCGACGCCATCCTGTTCCTGGCCTCGCCGGCCGCCAGCTACATCACCGGGCAGTCGCTCGCGATCGATGGCGGGCTGTTGCTGCGCTAGGGGCGCAAGCGCTCGTTCCGGCATCCATCGAGCGGCCGGCTGATGCTGGCGTGGGGCACGATGGATGCTGAAACGAGTTCAGCATGAAGATTCGCTCCAGGATCAGGCGTTGTTCCTCCGGCTCATGAACGCCAGTCGCTCGAACAGCATCACATCGGCTTCGTTCTTCAGCAGCGCGCCGTGAAGCGGCGGGATCAGCGACTTGGTATCCCGGTTGCGCAGCACCTCGATCGGCAGGTCCTCGTGCATGAGCAGCTTGAGCCAGTCGAGCAGCTCGGAGGTCGACGGCTTTTTCTTCATGCCGGGCACTTCGCGGATATCAAAGAAGATGTTGAGCGCCTCCGACACCAGCGTCTTCTGGATATCGGGGAAGTGAACGTTGACGATCGCCTGCATCGTGTCGCGATCGGGGAACTTGATATAGTGAAAGAAACAGCGGCGCAGGAACGCGTCGGGCAATTCCTTTTCGTTGTTCGACGTGATGATGACGATCGGCCGGATGGCGGCTTTGACGCGCTCGCCGGTCTCGTAGACGTCGAATTCCATGCGATCGAGCTCGGTCAGCAGATCGTTGGGAAACTCGATATCGGCCTTGTCGATCTCGTCGATGAGCAGCACCGGCAGCTTGGGCGCGGTAAATGCCTCCCACATTTTGCCCTTGCGGATATAGTTCGAGATGTCGTGGACGCGCTCGTCGCCAAGCTGGGAATCACGCAGCCGGCTGACCGCGTCATATTCGTACAGGCCCTGCTGCGCCTTGGTCGTCGATTTGACGTTCCATTCGATCAACGGCGCGTCGAACGCATCGGCGATCTGCTGCGCCAGCACGGTCTTGCCAGTGCCTGGCTCGCCCTTGACGAGCAAAGGCCGCCGCAATGTGACCGCGGCGTTTACCGCGACCTTGAGATCTTCGGTGGCCACATAGCCGGACGTGCCCTGGAAGCGGATCGATGACATGGAGAGCCTTTTCGCGTGAGATCGGCTGACGCTAGAGGCGCGGCAGCGTGCGGGCAACTAGCGATAGGCGTAAGTGATCTCGCTCTTTTCGCCGCCCGGAAAACCGAACATCGTGCCGGCCGAATCGGCGATCTGGCGATCGAGCCGAGGCCTGCCGTCGGCGTCGAGCTTGTATTCGCTGACCTGTTCGAAACTGAGCACCTTGATCAGCATGTTCATCTTGAACGGTTCGCGCGCCGTCACCTTGACGCGTTCGGCCCAAGGTTTGTCATCCCGGCTCGAGAGGACGACCTCGGCCTTGAGATGACCGGAAATGTCGGATGAGTCGGTGCGGACGGTGCCGGCCGGCAATACCGGGATCTTGATCACGGTGCGCCCCTGCGAGTCGGTGACCGATTCTGTCGCGGTGGCGAGCAGCGCGGCCAGCCGGTGATAGCCGGGTACCGGGCTTGCCGCGGCAAGCTTCTCGGCCTCGGCGCGCTCGCCGCCGGTGGGGTTGCGGCCGTTAATCGAGACCAGCGCCCATTTATGCCCGTCCCAGCGCTCGACCTTGAGCGTGTTGGTCGTAGTCCCACCGCCGGTCCGTACCGATTTCGTCGTCCGGTCGAACGCCAGCGATGCCGGGGTCATGGCGCCGGCGTCGGCAACGATCCGGTTGCGTACAGGGTCCATAGCCGTCGTGGTCACCGCCAGGAGCATCGCCGAAGTCATCAGCACGAGGTAAGGAACTGCCATTCGCGCGGTTTACCGCGCGGCGTCATTGGTCACAAGTGACGCTTCGGCGGCGACGGAATTACGTCGCCACCGGTGGCGTTCGGGCAACAGCGGCAAACCTCAGACGTCGAGGAAGCTGCGCATTTTGCGGCTGCGCGATGGATGCTTGAGCTTGCGCAGCGCCTTGGCCTCGATCTGCCGGATGCGCTCGCGGGTGACGCTGAACTGCTGGCCGACTTCCTCGAGGGTATGGTCAGTGTTCATGCCGATGCCGAAACGCATGCGCAGGACGCGTTCCTCGCGCGGCGTCAGGCTGGCCAGAACCCGCGTCACGGTCTCCTTGAGGTTGGCGTGAATGGCGGCATCAACCGGAATAACGGCGTTCTTGTCCTCGATGAAGTCGCCCAGATGCGAATCTTCCTCGTCGCCGATCGGCGTCTCGAGGCTGATCGGCTCCTTGGCGATCTTCATCACCTTGCGGACCTTTTCGAGCGGCATCGACAGCCGTTCGGCAAGCTCCTCGGGGGTCGGCTCGCGGCCGATCTCGTGCAGGATCTGGCGCGACGTCCGCACCAGCTTGTTGATCGTCTCGATCATGTGGACCGGAATGCGGATCGTCCGCGCCTGGTCGGCAATGCTGCGGGTGATCGCCTGGCGGATCCACCAGGTCGCATAGGTCGAGAATTTATAACCGCGGCGATACTCGAACTTGTCGACCGCCTTCATCAAGCCGATATTGCCTTCCTGAATGAGATCAAGGAATTGCAGCCCGCGGTTGGTGTATTTCTTGGCGATCGAGATGACCAGGCGCAGGTTCGCCTCGACCATTTCCTTCTTGGCGATCCGGGCTTCGCGCTCGCCCTTCTGCACCATGTTGGTGATGCGTCGGAACTCGCCCAGCTCGACACCGGTGGCATCGGCGATGTTGGCGATCTCGCCGCGGATCGATTCGACGGTGCCATGCTCGGCGGCGGCGAATGCGGCCCATTTCTTGTCGATGCCGCCGACGCGCGCCAGCCAGCCCTCGTCGAGCTCGCTGCCCATGTAATCGTCGAGGAACGCCTTGCGGTTGATCTTGTGCTTGTCGGCCAGCTTCATCATCTGGCTGCCGAGCACCAGCAGGCGCCGGTTCTGCGTATAAAGCTGGTCGACCAGAAGCTCGATCTTGCCATTGTTGAAATGGATCGACTGGACGGCGCGGGTCAGCTCTTCGCGCAGCTTTTGATACTTGCGTTCGTCGGTGCCGGGGAACGCGGTATTGGCGTTGAGCGCCGACAGCCGGGTTTCCTGCAACTTGAGGAACTTCTTGTAGGTCGCGGTAATCTCGGCGAATTTCTCGAGCGCGGCGGGCTTGAGCACCTCCTCCATCGCAGCGAGCGACAGCGTCGCGTCTTCCTCGTCGTCATCGGGAATGGCCGGCTTGCCGTCGGGGCGCATGCGCCGCTCGGTCATGCCGTCTTCCTCGTCGGGCGCGGTCGGCGAGTCGCTATCGGAGTCTTCTTCTTCCTTGAACTGAACCGTCGGCAGGTCGCTGCCGTCCTTGGCCTCGCCATCCTCGTCGGTGGCGGCTTCGGCGGGGTCCTTCGCCAGCATGGCTTCGAGATCGAGGATCTCGCGCAGCTGCATGCGGCCTTCGTTGAGGGCGTTCGACCAGTCGATCATCGCGGTGAACGTCATCGGGCTTTCGCACAGCCCGGCGATCATGGTGTTGCGGCCGGCCTCGATGCGCTTGGCGATGGCGATTTCACCTTCGCGGCTGAGCAGCTCGACGGCGCCCATCTCGCGCAGGTACATGCGGACCGGATCGTCGGTGCGATCAAGCGGCGCCTTGGTGACGACAGCGACCGGCGCGGTGCCGAGATCGCCTTCGACAGCTTCGGGCTCGTCCTCGTCCTCGTCTTCCTTGCGCACGGCTTCGACCCCGTCATCGGCGGGTTCATCGTTCTCGATGATGTTGATGCCCATTTCGGACAGCGCCGCCATGACGTCTTCGATCTGCTCGCTGGACATCTGGTCCTGCGGCAATGCCTCGTTCAGCTCGTCATAGGTAATGTACCCACGCTTCTTGGCACGGGCGAGGAGCTTCTTGACCGAGGCTTCGTTGAGATCGAGCAGAGGCGCATCGTTGCCGTCGGCCTTGGCTTCGGGTTCTGCCGCAGCCACATTCGCTTTTGCCATCTTTAATCCCTTGTCCGTCCAGGCTGCCGCCCAGATCAATTAGGCAACGCTCGGGCGAATCATATCGCCTTAGTCGCCGCGCAGCGATTCCGCCAGTCGCATCATCGCCGAATCGACCTCAACCCGTTCTGCCAGCAACGCTTGCTGGCGTGAAAAGTCGCGGTCATCCATGCTGCCTCGAAACCGCGCCGTTGCCGCCGCCAGTTCGATCTCGATGCGTGTGCGCGCCGCGATCGTATCGATGAGCATCCCGAAATCGCGAGCCGCAACATCGGCCGGCGTTTCGGCACGGGTAAACGAAAATCGCAATCGATTGCTGTTGACGGCGGCCGACGCCAATTCGCCGACGCCGCGAATCCCTAGATCATGTGCGAGGTCGGCACTTTCAAGGTCCGGCGCCATGGCCAGCGCCGACAGGATCGCGTCGCGCAATGCCGCTTGCCGCGGATCGGCGAGCGGCAGCGCTGCCAGCGTCTCGCCGTAGCGGTCGGCGAGCGCCGGACGGACCAGCAAACCCGCCAGGATCGCGGTAACCTCACCGCTGCCAGATTGCGCGATGCCGCCCCACGCCCGCAGCGCCGCCGACGCCCCAGCCTTGGGTGCAACGAACTTCTGGCCGGGCACGAACGGCTTTCGCACGCGCTCGGGCCGCGCTAAGTAAAGGGCATCGAAGCGCGCCGAAAAGTCCGCCGCGTACAGTGCCCGCACCGACGGCTCGGCGATGGCGTCGGAATGCGCTCTAAGCCGCTGTCGCACGGCGGCCCGGCGCTCGGGGGTGGCGGTGTCGATGCCTTCGGTCTCGCTGCGCCACAGATATTCGATGAGGGGCAGGGCGCCTGCCAGCACCGCCTCGAACGCCGTCGCACCGCCGCGCTTGACGAGATCGTCGGGGTCCTCGCCGTGCGGCAATGTCGCGATACGCAGCGATTTTGCCGGGGCGAGCAGCGGCAGCGCGCGCAAACACGCGCGCAGCGCCGCCTTTTGCCCGGCACCGTCACCATCAAAGCACAGGATCGGCTCGTCGACCTGCCGCCACGCCAGTGCCAGCTGCGCCTCGGTCATCGCCGTGCCGAGCGGCGCCACCAGCTCGGCGATGCCGGCCTGCGCGACGCCGATGACGTCCATATAGCCTTCGACGACGACCAGCCGCCCGGATTTGTGCGCGGTCGGCCCGGCGCGATCGAGATTGTAGAGCAGGCGCCCCTTGTCGAACAAAGGCCCATCGGCGGAGTTGAGATATTTGGGCTGCACGTCGCCGAGCGCCCGGCCGCCGAAGCCGACGACCCGCCCGCGGCGATCGCGGATCGGGAACATCAGCCGCCCGCGGAAACGGTCGTAGGTCTCGCCGTTGTCGCTGCGCCCCAGAAGCCCGGCTTCGACAAGGCGGTCCTCACCGGCGTCCTTGAGCGCCGTCTTGAGGCTGGTCTTGCCGTCGGGTGCGAAGCCGATGGCGAAATCCTTGACCATCTTGGCCGAGACGCCGCGGCGTTCCAGATAGTCACGCGCTGCGGCTCCGGCCGGAGACTTGAGCTGGGCTGTAAACCAGTCCGCCGCGCGACCGGCGAGCGATTGCAGCGTGTCGGCAACTTCGGCCCGGGCCCGTGCCTCAGGGGTCTCGCTGGGCACTTCCATGCCGGCTTGCGAGGCAAGTTGCTTGACGGCGTCGATGAAGCCCAGCCCCTCCTGCTCGGTCAGGAACTTGATGACGTCGCCGTGGGCGCCGCAGCCGAAGCAATGGTAGAAGCCCTTGTCGTCGTTGACGTAAAAGCTGGGCGTCTTCTCGTTGTGGAACGGGCAACAGCCCTTCCACTCGCGCCCCGCCCGCGTAAGCTTTACGCGCCGACCGACGACCGGGGCGAGGGGCACCCGGGCGCGCAATTCGTCGAGAAAGGCCGGGGGCAAACTCATGGCCGGCCTTCCTATCGCGCAGCGCCGGCATTGGCCATTGCTGTCCTACACGTCGCAATTCTGCCAAAAGGAGAGCAGCCCTTCGAGACCCGTGCATCCCGCCTAACACTGCACCGGCAAAACCGGGCGAAAGCGGAAAAAGCGGAAAATGTTAACGATTCGGATGAACCGTCCTGGCCCAAAAAAAGCCGTTTGATTACAATGGCATCAGACCGCCAGGGCGACCTTGACCATTGCCCCTGCGCTGCCCATGTCGATCTGCCCGGCAAACCGCTCCTTCACTGCCGCCATCACCCGCCCCATGTCCTTCAAGGACGTCGCCCCCAGCTCCTCGACGATCCCCCTGATCGCTGCCTGGGCTTCCCCAGCCGACATTTGCGCCGGCATGAACCCTTCGATCACCCCCAGCTCGGCGCGCTCGATATCCGCCAGCTCGGGCCGATTGCCCGCAACGAACATCTCGATCGATTCCCGGCGCTGCTTGGCCATCTTCGACAGGACTTCCGCCACCAGCACATCATCGTCGGCCGGCGGTGTCCCGGTGCGCAACTCGATGTCCCGATTCTTCAACGCCGATGAGATCAGCCGCAGCGTGCCCGTACGCACCGAATCGCCGGCCTTCATCGAGGTAATCGTTGCAGTCTTGATATCGTCGCGGATCATTGTAATTCCCTGGAGTTCGACAGGGCCGAGTCTAGCCCTTCGACGCAATAAAGAATAGATTGACGGGAACCCAACCCGCCCCTAATTCGCCAGCCGTTTGCGCATCAGACGCACGATACGACCCACCGCCCAACCGCGAAGGACCAAGAATGGCCGCAGTGCCTGCGCCTGCCCAACCAAAAGGCGCGACCGGCGTCCTGGTCCTCGCCGATGGTTCCGTCGTCTGGGGACAAGGCTTCGGCGCCGAGGGCGTTGCGGTCGGCGAAGTCTGTTTCAACACCGCGATGACCGGCTATCAGGAGGTCATATCCGACCCGTCATACGCCGGCCAGATCATCACCTTCACCTTCCCGCACATCGGCAACGTCGGGTCGAACATCGAAGACATCGAATCGCCCAACCCGCACGCGCTGGGCTGCGTCGTCCGCGAGGCCATCACCCCCGCCGCCAATTTCCGTTCGGACCGTAATTTCGACGACTGGATGCGTGCCTGGGGCCGCATCGGCATTTCGGGCGTCGACACCCGCGCACTGACCAAGCGTATCCGCATGGGCGGCGCCCCCAACGCCGTCATCGCGCACAACCGCGTCGGCGATTTCGACATCAAGAACCTGGTTTCGCAGGCCCGCGGCTGGCCTGGCCTCGAGGGCATGGACCTCGCCTCGGTGATCTCGACCACCCAGAACTACAGCTGGGACGACGGCCTGTGGACACTCCAGAACGGCTATGCCGTCCATTCAGCCAACCCGACCGGGCCGCACGTCGTTGCCGTCGACTACGGCATGAAGCGCAACATCCTGCGCAACCTCGTCGCCGCCGGCGCCCGCGTCACCGTGGTTCCCGCGATGGCGTCGTACGAGGAAATCATGAGCCTCAAGCCCGACGGCATCTTCCTGTCGAACGGCCCCGGCGACCCCGCCGCCACCGGCGTCTATGCCGTCCCAGTCATCCAGGCGCTGCTAAACGGCGGTATCCCGCTGTTCGGCATTTGCCTCGGCCACCAGCTCCTAGGGCTGGCGGTCGGCGCCAAGACCGTCAAGATGCAGCAGGGCCACCGCGGCGCCAACCACCCGGTCAAGCGCCTCTCCGACGGCCGTGTCGAGATCACCTCGATGAACCACGGCTTTGCCGTCGAGACCGCGACCCTGCCCGATACGGCGCGTCCCACGCATATCTCGCTGTTCGACGGCTCGCTGGCCGGCCTCGAATTGACCGACAAGCCGGCGTTTTCGGTGCAATATCACCCCGAGGCCAGCCCCGGGCCGCAGGACAGCATCTATTTGTTCGAAAAATTTGTGAAGGGATTGTGATGGCTACGATCCGCACCTTTGACATTCTCGTTCAAGACAAAGAACGGGAACAGAATGACTCAGAAGCATCGCTTGTTCTGCTTAAGATCAATGGAGAACGATTTGTGCAGCTTAATAGCTATGGTTCGTCAGAGCGTGTGAATGTCGGCGCCCCTTCGCAAAATATGAGATTGACGAAAGCAGCGTTCGAGGAATTGGTATTGCGCGGGACTGCACATTTTTCGGTCGCTCGCTAGTTCGATGACAGCTACTGCCATCAACCCCGCTCGCCTCATCGAAGAACTTGAGGCCAATGAGGAGGTCCTGCTCGCGCTCGAAGCTAATGGCGACATCGCCGAGTTGCTGCGGACGATCGACGTCCACTTCAAGGGTCCGCAGGACGCTATCGAAAACGTCGCCGAAGACGCGCAGGGCCTCGGCTTCCGCTTCATCGATTTTGGCGAGTTCGAGGACGGCGACTGGGCCGCGGACCTGCAAGTCGACGGCCCCGTCACCCGCCCGGCGCTCACCGCCCTCATCACCCGCGCCCTCGAAATCGAGCTCTCCCACGACGTCGAATTCGACGGCTGGGGCTGCGCCGCCGAAACTGGACCCACGACATAATGCCAAAACGCACCGATCTCTCATCGATCCTCATCATCGGCGCCGGCCCCATCATCATCGGCCAGGCCTGCGAATTCGACTATTCGGGCACCCAGGCGGTCAAGGCGTTGAAAGCCGAGGGCTATCGCATCGTCCTCGTCAATTCGAACCCGGCGACGATCATGACCGATCCCGACCTGGCGGACGCGACCTATATCGAGCCGATCACTCCCGAGATCGTCGCCAAGATCATTGCCAAGGAGCGCCCAGACGCGATCCTGCCGACGATGGGCGGCCAGACCGCGCTCAATACCGCGCTGGCGCTGCACCGCGACGGCACGCTCAAGAAATACAATGTCGAGCTCATCGGCGCCGACGCCGAGGCGATCGACAAGGCCGAGGACCGTCTTAAGTTCCGGGACGCCATGGACAAGATCGGCCTCGAAAGTCCGCGTAGCCAGATCGCTCATTCACTTGAGGAAGCGATGATCGCGCTCGATTTCGTCGGGTTGCCGACGATCATCCGGCCCAGCTTCACGATGGGCGGAACCGGCGGCGGCATCGCCTACAACAAGGAAGAATTCGCGCGCATTGTCGCTACCGGCCTCGATGCCAGCCCGACCACCGAAGTCCTGGTCGAGGAATCGGTCCTCGGATGGAAGGAATATGAGATGGAGGTGGTTCGCGACCGCGCGGACAACGCCATCATCGTCTGCTCGATCGAAAATGTCGATCCGATGGGCGTCCACACCGGCGATTCGATCACCGTGGCGCCGGCGCTGACGCTGACCGACAAGGAATACCAGATCATGCGCAACGCGAGCATTGCCTGCTTGCGCGAGATCGGCGTTGAGACCGGCGGTTCGAATGTTCAGTTCGCGGTTAATCCCAAGGACGGCCGGCTTCTCGTCATCGAGATGAACCCCCGCGTCAGCCGCTCGTCGGCGCTGGCATCCAAGGCCACCGGCTTCCCGATCGCCAAGGTCGCGGCGCTGCTGGCGGTCGGCTATACCCTCGACGAAGTGATGAACGACATCACCGGAGCCACGCCGGCGTCGTTCGAACCGACCATCGATTATGTCGTCACCAAGATCCCGCGTTTCGCCTTCGAAAAGTTCAAGGGCAGCGAGCCACTCCTCTCGACCGCAATGAAGTCCGTCGGCGAAGTCATGGCAATCGGCCGCAATTTTCAGGAAAGCGTCCAGAAGGCGCTGCGTGGTCTTGAGACCGGGCTGACCGGCTTCGACGAGGTCGAGGCGCTCGTCGGCGCCAGTCACGAAGAAATCGAGGCTGAACTTTCCCGCGCTACCCCCGATCGTCTGCGCGTCGCTGCCCAGGCCCTGCGGGAAGGCATGTCGGTCGAGCGCATCCACGACATCGCCAAGTTCGAGCCCTGGTATCTCCGCCAGATCGAGGAGCTCATCGCCATCGAGGCCAGCATCAGGGCAGGGGGCCTGCCACTCGGCCCCAACGGCTTCCGCCGCCTCAAGGCCAAAGGCTTTTCCGACGCGCGCCTCGCGACGTTGACCGGCCAGACCGAGGCCGCCGTCGCCACCGCGCGCCGCGCCCTCGATGTGCGCCCGGTCTTCAAGCGCATCGACACCTGCGCCGGCGAATTCACCGCCAAAACACCCTACATGTATTCGACCTACGAAGCCCCCAGCTTCGGTATTCCTGACTGCGAATCCGAGCCTAGCGCGGCGACCAAAATCGTCATCCTTGGCGGCGGACCCAACCGTATCGGCCAGGGCATCGAGTTCGACTATTGCTGCTGCCACGCCTGCTTCGCGCTGAACGACGCCGGTTATGAAACCATCATGATCAACTGCAATCCCGAAACGGTGTCGACCGACTACGACACCTCGGATCGCCTGTATTTCGAGCCGTTGACCGCTGAGGACGTCCTCGAAGTCCTCCACAAGGAAATGCAGAACGGCAAGCTAGCCGGCGTCATCGTCCAGCTAGGCGGGCAAACGCCGCTCAAGCTGGCGGGTGCGCTCGAGGCAGCCGGCATTCCGATCCTCGGCACCGCCCCCGACAACATCGATCTCGCCGAGGACCGTGAGCGCTTCGCCGCACTGATCGAGCGCCTCGGCCTCAAGCAGCCCGAGAACGGCATCGCCCGCAATCGCGACGAGGCCATCGCCGTCGCCGCTCGCATCGGTTACCCGGTGCTGATGCGGCCATCCTACGTGCTCGGCGGCCGCGCCATGGAAATCGTGGAAACCCCGGCACAGCTTGATATCTACATCCGCGAAGCCGTCGTCGTATCGGGCGATTCGCCGGTGCTGATCGATCGCTATCTCCGCGATGCAATCGAAGTCGATGTCGACGCTGTCGCCGATGACGAGACGGTCTATGTCGCCGGCGTCCTCCAGCATATCGAGGAAGCCGGCGTTCATTCGGGTGATTCGGCGTGCTCGCTGCCGCCGTACAGTCTTGAGGCACCGATCATCGCCGAGATCGAGCGCCAGACGGCAGTGCTGGCGCGGGCCCTCAACGTCCGCGGGCTCATGAACATCCAGTTCGCGGTCAAGGACGACGAAGTCTACCTCATCGAGGTCAATCCGCGCGCCAGCCGGACGGTGCCGTTCACCGCAAAGGCCACCGGCATCCAGGTCGCCAAGATCGCCAGCCGGGTCATGGCCGGCGAGGCCTTGAGCAGTTTCGACCTCAGCCCGCGCGGCGTTGGCCGCCACATTGCGGTCAAGGAAGCAGTATTCCCGTTCGCGCGCTTCCCCGGTGTCGATCCGGTGCTCGGGCCGGAAATGAAGTCGACCGGCGAAGTCATGGGCATCGACGGCGATTTCGCCACCGCTTTCGCCAAGGCGCAGCTTGGCGCCGGATCGGTGCTGCCCGAGGCCGGAAACGTGTTTGTTTCGGTCAAGGACAGCGACAAGCCGCTGATCGTTGCAGCTATGCGCGACCTTATCACGATGGGCTTCACCATAATCGCCACCGACGGCACGGCGCGCGTGCTCGAGGCGGCGGGTGTGCCGGTGGCGCTGGTCAACAAGGTCGCCGAGGGCCGGCCGCATATCGTCGACCGTATCAAGGATCGCGATATCGCCTTGATTTTCAACACCACCGAAGGTGTCCAGTCGCTCAAGGACTCGGCGTCGATCCGGACCGCGGCGCTTTACGGGCGCGTCCCTTATTTCACCACGGCCGCGGCTTCGATCGCCTCGGTCGCGGCGATTGCCGCACTGCGGCGACGCCCGCTTGAAGTGCGGCCGCTGCAAGACTATCATCTGCAATCCAAGGCGCAGGCCTGAGGGACCGGCGGTGGAACTTCCACCGGCGGCCATGCGTCTTTGAGCGGCCCGGAATGATTTCGCGGTTTAGAAGGTTGAGTAACGAGAATGGCGACGGTCGAGAAGCTGCCCATGCTGGCGGAAGGTCATGCTTTGATGACCGTGACGTTGAAGCGCCTCAAGGAAATCGAACGCCCCGAGGTGGTCGAACAGATCGAGGTCGCGCGCGCCCACGGTGATCTTTCGGAAAACGCCGAATATCATGCCGCCAAGGAACGCCAGGGCCAGATCGAAGCCCAGGTCATCGATCTCGAGGATCAATTGGCGCGCGCCGTCATCATCGACCCGACGACGCTGTCGGGCGACAAGGTCGTCTTCGGCGCCACGGTCCACCTGATCGACGAGGACGACAAGAAGATCGTCTATCAGATCGTCGGCCAGTCCGAAGCCGATGCGCGCCGCGGCCGTATCAGCTATAATTCGCCACTCGGCCGTGCCCTTATCGGCCGCCGGATCGGCGAGGAAGTCGAAGTGACGACGCCATCGGGCGATCGCTATTACACGATCGAAAGCGTCGAATTCATCTGATCGGATCGGGGCCCACCCGGCTTCGATCCTGATCCTTATCGCCCCATGAAGCCGTTCAAGCCGCCCATACCCATGGCCACCAACACGCTTATCGGCGTGTGCGTGGCCGTGCAGGCAGCGGTGCTCGTCGGCGGCGACGACTTCGGCCGGGCGTTGCACCTGACGGCGGGACTGATCCCGGCGCGTATCACGGCAGCCTTGGCCGGTAATGCGGCGCCCTTGCCGGCGGCGTTTACCTTTGTCACGCACATGTTCCTGCACTCGGGCTGGACGCATCTTGGCCTCAACATGCTGTTCCTCGCCTGGGTCGGCCGCTACGTCGAATGGGTTGCCGGACGCTGGTCGTTGATCGCGCTGTTCTTCGTCGGCGGCATCGCTGGCGGCATGCTCCAGGTCGCCGTCGATCCGCGCTCGATGGTGCCGGTGATCGGTGCCAGCGGCGCCATCGCGGCGGTTTTTGGCGCCTATGCGGTGGCATTCGCCAGTAGCCGCGCCGAACCACGGCGGATTCTCGGGTTCACCATTTCGGGCGAGACCCTCACCGCGCTTTGGTATGCCGCGACGTGGATCGGGCTCCAGCTGCTCACCGGCTATGTCTTCAACAATGGCTCGGGCAGCCAGATCGCCATCTGGACGCATATCGGCGGCTTCATCGCCGGGCTCCTTATGGCGCGGTTTTGGGGTAAGGGACCGCAACCACTTTAATGCCCCCTATCGTTTTCGGCCCTAGCCGCGGTGCCTTGATCCAGCGAAAACCCGACAATGCGCGCAATCGTTTGCCACCACCTTGCCGAAGATCGCTCCGGCCTCGCGCTCGAGCCGAACTGGCCCGACCCCGCGCCGCCCGGCCCCGGCGAAGTCACCGTCGCCATCTCGCACGCCGCGCTTAATTTTCCCGATTTGCTGATGCTGTCGGGTGGATACCAGTTCCGCCCCGAAGTGCCGTTCATCCCTGGCACCGAGGGATCGGGCACAGTCATCACCACCGGCCCCGGCGCGGAGGGTTGGCTCGGCAAACGCGTCCTCCTCGGTGGCCGTTCAGGCTGTTTCGCCGAGCGCATGACCCTGGCGGCGACCGGTGTTCGCGCCATCCCCGATGGTCTCGACAATTCGCAGGCGGCGGCATTCACCGTCGGCGCGCTGACGGCCTGGGTCGGGCTGATGACCCGCGGGCGCCTGCGACCCGGCGAGCGCGTGCTGGTCACCGGGGCAGGGGGCGGCATGGGCCTCGCCGCCGTTGCGCTGGCGGTTCACGAGGGCGCGCATGTCGTGGCTGTTGCCTCGTCCGACGAGCGTCTTGCGATCGCAGAGGCCGCCGGCGCGCACGAGCTCGTCCGCATCGACCGCACCGCCCCCGAAATCGCCATGCGGGACATCGACATCGTATTTGACCCGGTCGGCGGCGCGCTCGCCTTGCCGACGATCCGCGCGCTGCGCCGCCACGGCCGCTATCTCATCATCGGCTTTGCCGGCGGCCGCTCGCCGCCATTTCCTCTCAACCGTGCGCTGCTCAAGGAAATCGAGATTCTTGGCGTCCGCGCCGGCGAATTCGCGCGTCAGGACCCCGCCGCCGGCGTTCGCCACATAACCGCCATCGACGCGCGCGCTGCTGTCCTGCGGCCGCATATCGGGCTGATCGTGCCGCTCGCCGAAACCGCCGAAGCCTTTTCGGCCATGGCGGCGGGCCGCCTGGCGGGCAAGGCGGTTGTTGCCATCGAAGGGTAACCAACACTCTTCCGCCGCTGGAAACTCTGCTCCGATCAATGTCTCCGGAATGCAAACGAACCATCGCGCACCCCTCGGAATCGCTTGGCAATAGCGCCGGTAGATCCCAAGCGTGCGATGGCGCGCGCGGTGCATTTCCCGCATTGTGGCTGCATGACTGAACCGCCGCTCGTCGCCATCATCGGATCCGGCTTCTCGGGCACGCTGATCGCCATCAACCTGCTGCGGCAGCCGGGGCTGCGCGTCGTCCTGGTCGACCGGCGCCCGCTGTTCGGGCCGGGAGTGGCCTATTCGGCGACCAATCCCGCTCACCTGCTCAATGTCCGCGCCCACAATATGAGCGCCTTTCCGGACCAGCCGGATCATTTCATCGACTGGTGCCGGCTGCGCGGCATCCTCGACCAACACCCCGGTACAATGCCGGGCTTCGTGCCCCGTCGCAGCTATGGCGATTACCTCGGCAGCATTCTCGCCGAGGGGCATGCCCAAGCCAAGGGTCGCCTGCAACTCGTCTGTGCCGACGTTGCCCGTCGGGACAAGGGCAGGGGCCTTGAATTAACACTTTCCGACGGCAGCCGCATTACCGCCGACAGCGTCGTTCTCGCGACGGGCAACCAGATGCCGCTGCCACCTCCGGAACTCGACGTTGCCCTGCTTGGCGACCGTTATAGCGGCAATCCTTGGGCCGAAGGCGCCGCCAGCGGGCTCGGCAGCGACGATGTGCTGATGCTGATCGGCACCGGCCTGACCATGGTCGACGCGGCGCTCGCGGTCGCCGGCAGCGGCTTCGAGGGAAAGATGGTCGCCCTGTCCCGCCGTGGGCTGGTGCCTCATGCGCATGCTGCCGGGCCACACGCTTCGAAAACCTCGATACCGACCGCGACCGGCCTGGTTGCACTGCTGCGCGAGGTCCGCGTCCGCGCCCGCGAGATCGACTGGCGCACCGCGATTGATGAACTTCGGCCCCATACCCGGGCGCTGTGGCAGCGCGCCAGCCGTGCCGACCGTGCTCGCTTCCTGCGCCACCTGCGGCCTTGGTGGGACATTCACCGGCACCGGCTCGCTCCTGAAGTCGCCGAGCGGCTTGCCGCCCTTCGCGCCAGCGGCCAGCTTGCCGTCGTGGCGGGCCGCACCAGGGGCTTCACGCCCACCGACCAGGGCGTCGAAGTCCGCTGGCGCCTACGCCATGCCGGCACCGACCGGCAGATGACCGTCCAGCGCATCGTCAATTGTTCGGGCCCGGCAGCCCCCGGCCTGACCGGAACCGATCCCCTCGTGACCCGATTGCTCGCATCGGGCATTGCCCGCGCCTGTCCATCGGGCATGGGCCTCGACGTCGACGAGAATTCGGTGCTGCGCGACCGGTCGGGCACGCCCCACCCGAACTTTCACGCCCTCGGCCCCCTGACTCGCGGTGCCTTCCTCGAAATCACCGCTGTCCCCGATATCCGCGTCCAGGCCTGGGAAGTTGCCAGACAGATCGGCAACGAATGGATTGGAAGCCGGCGTGAATGCCCCTAGTGATCGGGAAAAGGGGACGAAGATGAGCGGCATACCCGAGATCACCGCAGACGATGCCGCCGGCCTGCCCAGCCAGCACAAGGCAACCCACAACGAAAAGCTCGTCATCCTCGGCTCGTCGCTCGGCACCGTTTTCGAATGGTATGATTTCTACCTTTACGGCCTGCTCGCCACGATCATCACCGCCCAGTTCTTCTCCGGCGTCAACGAAACCACCGGCTTTATCTTTGCCCTTGCCGCCTTCGCCGCCGGCTTTGCGGTCCGCCCGTTCGGCGCGCTGTTCTTCGGCCGCATTGGCGACATGTTCGGCCGCAAGAACACGTTCCTCGTCACCATGGGCATCATGGGCCTGTCGACCTTCCTCGTCGGCCTGCTGCCCAATTATGCTACGATCGGCGTGGCGGCGCCGTTGATGCTGGTGGCGTTGCGACTGCTGCAGGGACTGGCGCTAGGCGGCGAATACGGCGGTGCCGCGACCTATGTCGCCGAGCATGCGCCCGACGGCAAGCGTGGTTTCTACACCAGCTTTATCCAGACGACCGCGACCCTCGGACTGTTCGCGGCGCTGCTCGTCGTCATCGGCGTGCGCTACGGGGTGGGGGAGGAAGCCTTCAAGGCCTGGGGCTGGCGCATCCCGTTCCTGATTTCCGCCATCCTGCTCGGCGTCTCGCTGTGGATCCGCATGCAGCTCGAGGAAAGCCCGGCCTTCACCAGGATGAAGGCCGAGGGCAAGATCTCCAAGGCGCCGCTGACCGAGGCCTTCGCCCGTTGGGGCAACCTCAAGATCGTGCTCATCGCGCTTTTTGGCGCCGTCATGGGGCAGGCGGTGGTCTGGTACACCGGGCAGTTCTATGCGTTGTTTTTCCTCGAGAAGATGCTCAAGGTCGACGGTGCAACGACCAACATCCTGATCGCCATCGCGCTGCTGCTGGCGACCCCGGCCTTCGTTGTCTTCGGCTGGCTGTCCGATCGCATCGGCCGCAAGCCGATCATCATGGCCGGCTGCCTGCTGGCGGCGCTGACCTACTTCCCGCTGTTCGACGCGCTCAGCCGCAACGCCAACCCGGCGCTCTACGCTGCGGTACAGTCGGCACCCGTCGTCGTTAACGCCGACCCGGCACGATGCTCGGTCCAGTTCGATCCAATCGGCGCCAACAAGTTCGACTTGCAGACGTGCGACATCGCCAAGAGCTTTCTTGCCAAGGCCGGCGTCTCGTACCGGAACGCCGCCACCCCCGGCGCCGAGTCCAGTATCCGTATCGGCAGCGCCGTCGTCCCGGTCCCCGTCACCGCCGGCCTGTCGCCGACCGCACGCGCGGTCGCCATCGCCGCCTTTCAGACCCAGGCCAAGGCCGCGCTTACCACCGCTGGCTATCCCGAAAAAGCTGATCCAGCCGCGATCAACAAGCCTGCCGTTGTCGGCATCCTGTTCATTCTCGTCCTTTACGTGACAATGGTTTATGGCCCGATCGCCGCCTTGCTCGTCGAGCTGTTCCCGACCAACATCCGTTATAGCTCGATGTCGCTGCCGTATCACATCGGCAATGGCTGGTTCGGCGGCTTCCTGCCGACGGTCGCCTTCGCCATGGTCGCGGCTACCGGCGATATCTACTATGGCCTTTGGTATCCCGTCCTCGCCGCGGGCATCTGCTTCGTCGCGGGCATGATCCTGCTGCCCGAAACCTTCCGCCGCAGCATCGACTAGAATGACAGGACGTCCCGCTGCACCGATGGCGTAGGATCGCCCGATGAAAGCCATTTCCGCCGCTCGCCTCGATTCGCTCGCCGACTATGCCGAGGTCGAGTTGCCCACTCCAGAACCCGGCGCCGGCCAGCTCCGCATCCGCGTCGCGGCGGTCGGCATCGGCTATGTCGATGCGCTGGTCGCGCTCGGGCGCTATCAGGTCAAGCCGCCGCTTCCGCACATCCCCGGTAGCGAGGTCGCCGGCGTCGTCGATGCCATCGGCGACGGCGTCAGCGGCTGGTCGATCGGTGACCGCGTGGTTGCCATGACCGTCCATGGTTTCGCCCAGCAGGTCCTCGCTCCCGCCGCGACGAGCCGCCACCTGCCCGTCAACGCCAGCTTCGAGGCCGGCGCCGCGTTTCCGCTCAACTACCTCACTGCGCTCCACGGCCTAGCTGATCGCGGTCAGCTGACGTCCGGCGAAACGATGCTGGTCTTCGGCGCCGCCGGCGGTGTCGGCAGCGCTGCAATCGATGTCGGCAAGGCCCATGGCGCCCATGTCATCGCCGCCGCCTCGACGCCCGAAAAACACGCCTTCGCGCTAGCTCGCGGCGCCGATGCGGTCATCGATACCGACGTCGACGGCTGGCGCGACCGGTTGAAGGCGCTCCTTGCCGGCCGCAAGCTCGACATGGTCTTCGATCCGCTTTGTGGCCCGCTATTCGAGTCCGCCTTCCGATCGCTCGGCTGGGGCGGCCGCCATCTCGTCGTCGGTTTCGTCGGCGGGCCGATCCCCGCGCTGCCGAGCAACCTGACCCTGATGAAAGGCGCCGCGCTGATCGGCGTCGACGTCCGCCAATTCCAGCTTTTCGAAAAAGCGGCCGCGGCCCGCCACCTTGACACACTCACTGCCTGGCTCGGCGGCGGCCGCGTCGCCCCCGCCGTCGGCAAGATTTTCGACTGGGCCGATTTCGGGCCGGCACTCGAGGCAGGTCTCGCCGGCAAGACCCCCGGCAAGATCATTCTGTCGGTCCGGGACTAAGCGCCAAGCTGTCATGCCGGGGGCCAGTTCGTTCCAAACAGCCAAGCAACCGCCGACCAACGCAATGCATCCGTTCCTCTGATTCCGCGAGGGCCGCGTCAGCTTCGCGACTCCGGGCAGGGCGCCTACAAGATCAGCACTGTCTGGGGCTATTCGATCACCGAAACGCGCGCCGAGTTCGAAACGATCTTCGTGAGCCTGAGCTTCGGGTCATAGCGCGCCCATCTGGCATCGTGACAAACGGCGCGCATCGCTATACCCCGGCGTCGTGAAGGCCTTGCGCACCCACATCAGGCAGAATTGCTGGCTCGGCCTTGTGCTGCTCATGGCGGTGCTGTGCATGAAGATGGTCATGCCAGCCGGCCTGATGCCGTCGTTGTCCAACGGCACCATGACGATGGTCGTCTGCTCCGGCACGATGCAGCGCATTGTCACGATCGCAGTCCCCGGCAAGTCCGACTCCGACAAAGGCCAGGAAAAGGCTCCGCAACCCTGCGCATTCGGCAATTTTGCAGCGCCGATGCTCGCCGGTGCTGACCCGGTTTTGCTGCTCGTCGCCATCGCCTTCGTCATGGCCTCGGGCCTTGCTGCAACGACGCCCCGGACCAGCACGGGGCAAGGCCAGCTTCGCCCTCGAACGCGCGGACCTCCGGCAACGGCGTAGAAGCGTATGTGAGGAGCGCCGGCGCTTGCTTGCAATGCCCAGTGCGCGCCTCGCGCCCAGCCGCCACCAGATCCTGCACGTATCGGCCCGCGACCTGGCCGACCCACTCCCGGAATCCGCCATGAACCCGACCGCAACCGCAGGCACCGCCTGTCCGGACTCACAGCTCATGTCCCGCCGCTACCGCGCCATCTGGCGCTGGCATTTCTATGCGGGGCTGATTGTCGCGCCATTCCTGCTGATCCTCAGCTTGACCGGCGCGATCTACCTGTTCAACGACGAGCTCAACGACCTGACGATGCCCGGCCTGCAGTTCGTCGCGCCGGGAGCGCAGGCCATGCCGCCCTCGCACCTCATCGCCGCCGCCGTCGCCGCCTATCCCGGCACAGCCTCGCGAATCGATCTGCCCGACGCCCCCAACCGCCCCGCCAAAGTCTACCTTCGCACCAAGGCAGGCGAGCCGCGCCAGGTCATGGTCGATCCCGCCACCGCGCGCGTCCTCGGCAGTTTTATCTACACCCGCACCCTCGTCGGTTTCGCCGATTCCATGCACGGCTCGCTGACCTTGGGCGATTATGGCAGCGTCGTCGTCGAGCTTGCCGCCTGCTGGGCTCTGGTGCTCATCACGACCGGCCTGATATTGTGGTGGCCGAGGCGCCGCCGCTCGCTCGCCGGTGTGCTCTGGCCGCGCCTCCGAGCCCGCGGCCGCTTGTTCTGGCGCGATCTCCACGCCGTCACCGGCGTCTGGACCGTCGCCCTCATCGCCTTCCTGCTGGTCACCGGGTTGCCCTGGTCCATCGTCCAAGGGCCATTGGTACGCGGTGCGGTGACTGCCTTGGGCATCGGCAACCAAGCTCAGCGCTGGGGCTATTCTCCGCCCAAAAGCCAGCCGATGGGCGAGGCGCTGGGCCGCATCGGCTGGTCGCAGGCGGCGACGCCCATGCCGGCCTCCGACCCGGCGCACGCCGAGCACATGCCTGCTATACCGGCCGACACACCAGCAGCCGCCGACCCCTCCGCCATAACGGGCGCCGACGCCATTGCCGCGAAGATCGCCGCCGGCGGCTTTACCGGTGGCTACCGCCTTTACCTCCCGGCTGGCCCCACTGGCGTCTACACCGCACTCGTCTCGCCGGGCCGCCCCGAGGCGCAGTGGACTCGGCACTTCGACCGCTGGACCGGCACGCTTATCGGCGAAAACGACTGGTCCCGCTATGGCATCGGCAGCAAGGCGATCGAGCTTGGTGTCCAGATCCACATGGGCCGCTATTTCGGCCGCGCGAACCAGTTGCTGATGCTCGTTCCCTGCCTCGCGATCGTCGTCCTTGTCGTCAGCGGCGTGGCGATGTGGTGGCGCCGCCGGCCCTCTGGCAAGCTCGCCGCGCCGCCCGCGGTGTCGGACGCCCGCCTCGGCGTCGCCCTCGCCGTGCTGGTCGTCGCCGGCATCCTCATGCCCATGCTCGGCGCGTCCTTGATCTTCGTCGCGCTGATCGATGCCGTGTGGCGGAAGGGGTGGGATTCGAACCCACGGTGAAGTTTCCCCCACGACGGTTTTCAAGACCGTTGCCTTAAACCACTCGGCCACCCTTCCGGTGGGGGCGTAATGCCGTTGCAGCGCCGCCTTCGCAAGTCCGCGCGTAAACCAACGCCCGGAATATCTGGCCGGGCCGGCCCGGCTGTGCCATCAGGAGCCGATGTCGCGTATCATGCTTATCGCCTTTGCCCTTGCAACGTCCATTTTGCCGGTGACCGTCGCCGCCCAGGTTCTGGCGCCGCAGCCTCACATGGCCGCCACTCCCGGTTTCGACGCCTGGTTGGCAACCTATCGCAGCGCTGCGCTCGCACGCGGCATCCGTCCCGAGATCGTCGAACGGGCGCTGTCCGGCCTGACCCCGTCGGATCGGGTCATCGAACTCGATCGCGGCCAACCCGGCGACACCGGCGGCGCTCCGGCGCGCTTCGACAGCTATCTGGCACGCCGTCTCGACGCCGCGCGCATCAACGGCGGCACGGCAACCGCCACCCGCTTGTCGAGCCAGCTTGCCGCCGTCGAAGCGAAAACCGGCGTGCCGGCCGCGATCATCGTCGGGATCTGGGGAATGGAGACCAATTACGGCCGCATCACCGGGGATTTCGACGTCACCCGTAGCCTCGCCACCCTGGCCTGGGATGGCCGCCGCAGCGCCTTGTTCACCAAGGAGCTCGACGCTGTCCTGACCATCCTCGATCGCAACATTGCCACGCGCGAAATGCTCAAGGGCAGCTGGGCCGGCGCGATGGGACAGCCGCAATTCCTGCCGTCGTCCTACCTCGAATACGCCGTCGATGGTGATGGGGACGGCCGTGCCGACATCTGGAGTTCCGATGCCGATACCGCGGCGTCGATCGCCAACTACCTGGTCAAGCACGGCTGGCAACGCGGCGTTCGCTGGGGCCAACGGGTTGTCGTGCCCGCCGGCTTCGACCGCGGGGCGATCGTCAACCCGGCGCGGCCGACCATCTGCATCAAGCCGATGGAGCGCCACAGCCGCTGGATTCCGGCCGGCGAATGGAGAAAGATGGGCATCGCCAGCAGCCTGCCATGGCCAGCGGAAGCCACGCCGATGTCATTGGTGGAACCCGATGGACCCGATGGAGTGGCCTATCTGACGACGGCCAACTACCGGTCGTTGATGGACTATAACTGCTCCAATTTCTACGCACTCTCGGTGGCGCTGCTCGGCGATGCGGTTGCGACGTCGCCGCGCTGAACTGCTGCTGTTGCTGCTGCTCGCGGCGTGTTCCACGTCCGCGAACCGCAAGCCTCCTGCGCCTGTCCAGGGCGCCGTCAAGATCGCCAAGCCGTATCAGGTGTTCGGTGTCTGGTATTACCCGTCTGATGACCGCGAATACGACCAGCGCGGCATCGCCAGCTGGTACGGGCCGGGATTTCACGCGCTGAGTACGGCGAATGGCGAGCGTTATGAGCAGGATGGCCTGAGCGCGGCGCACAAGACCTTGCCGCTGCCAAGCTATGTCGAGGTCGAAAACCTCGACAACGGCCGCAAGCTGACCGTCCGCATCAACGATCGCGGGCCGTTCGTGCAGGGCCGCATCATCGACCTGTCACGCCGTGCCGCCCAGTTACTCGGCGTCGATAGCCCCGGCGTCGCCAAGGTTCGCGTCCGCCGCGTCTACCCCGACCTGCCGACCGTCGACAGCCTCGCGCCCTCGCGGACTCCGCTGCCGCCGCCGGTAGTCGCTTTGCCGACGCCGACCGCGCCGTTACAGCAAAGCTTTATCCAGGTCGCGGCGCTGTCCGATCCCGGTCGCATCGCCTGGCTTTCGGGTTATCTCGCCACCTTCGGCAGCGTCGTCACCGAACGCGCCCCGTCGGGCCTGACGCGTATCCGGTTGGGGCCCTATGCCGATAGCAATTCGGCCAATACCGCGCTGGCGCAGTTGCGGGCTGCGGGTTACAGCGAAGCCGTGCTGATTCCGTCAAGATAGACCCCCTGATTCTCGCGAAAGTATTCCTGCCGATGCGCTCATTCCTGTTTGCCGCCCTGCTGATCTCGGCTTCTGCCGCCAGCGCCGAAGTTCCCAGCTTCAATACGCCGGCCGCCTATGCCTTCATGAAGGACGTTTCGAGCGGGCAGGTGCTTTACGCCAAGGATGCCGACACGCAGATCCCGCCGGCGTCGATGGGCAAGATGATGTCGGTCTATGTCGCGTTCCAGATGATCAAGCGCGGCGAGGCACAACTCGAGCAGAAGATTCTGGTGCGTCCGGAAACCTGGACCAAATGGCATTCTCAGGGTTCGACAATGTTTTTGTCGGTGAACGAACAGGTCAGCGTCGATGACCTTCTCCATGGAATCGTGACCCTTTCGGGCAATGATGCATGTGTCGTTCTTGGCGAAGGGCTGGGCGGGACCGAGGAGAATTACGTCGCGCTGATGAACGCGACTGCGAAGAAGCTCGGCATGAAGAACTCGCACTTCACCAACACCAATGGCTGGCCCGATCCCGAGCAGCACGTCACCGCGCGCGACCTGGCGATCGTTGCCGAGGCCACAATTCGCGACTTTCCGGATCTTTATAAGCGCTTCTATTCCAAGGACAGTTTCACTTGGGGCAAGACGCTCGGCAAGGGCGAGGCGATCACGCAGGCCAACCGCAACCCGCTGCTCGGCAAGATCAGCGGCGCCGATGGCCTGAAGACCGGTCATACCGAGGAGGCCGGCTATGGTTTTACAGGGTCGGCAATCCAGAGTGGGCGGCGGTTGGTGATGGTTGTTGCCGGGCTGGCATCGTTCAACGAGCGCATCGGTGCTTCGGTCAATTTCATGAACTGGGGCTTCAATGCATGGAGCGCGGTACCTGTTGCCAAAAAGGGTCAAGTGCTTGGACAGGCGAAGGTTTCGGGCGGCGCCGAGCCGGCGGTCGGCATGGTGGCGGCGCGCGCTTTGTTCGTGACCATGCCGCGCGGCTTCAGCAGCGACAAGACGACCAAGGTCGTCGCCAAGGCAGGGCTCGAGGCGCCGATTGCCAAGGGGGCGCGGGTTGGCGATCTCGTGGTGTCGGTGAAGGGTCTGCCGGATACGCGGTTGCCGCTGGTGGCTGCTGCTGCTGTCGAGGAAGCCGGGCCGGTGGTGCAGTTCTGGAATTGGCTGAAATCGCTGACCGGAAGCTGAGCCGCGCGTGACCAGCCGCTTCATCACGTTCGAGGGCGGGGAGGGGAGCGGCAAGTCCACCCAGGCGCGGTTGCTCGCTGCCCGGCTCAAGGATGCCGGGCAAACCGTTGTATTGACGCGTGAACCTGGCGGGACCGAGGGCGCCGAGGCGGTCCGGAACTTGCTGGTGACGGGCGATCCGGGGCGGTGGACGCCGTGGGCGGAAGCCTGCCTGGTCAATGCAGCGCGGGCGGACCATGTGGCGCGGGTCATTCGCCCGGCGCTGGACCGCGGCGAGTGGGTAATCTGTGATCGGTTTGTCGATTCGACACGGGCTTACCAAGGTGCAGGCAAGGGAATTGCCGATGCCGAATTGTGCGAGCTTCATGGCCGGGTGACCGATAATCTATGGCCCGACCTGACGCTGGTGCTGCGGGTAAACCCGGTGCTGGGACTGGCCCGGGCGGGTGGTCGCGGGGATGTCGAGGGGCGGTTCGAGGCCCATGACGGGGCATTTCACGCCCGCGTTTCGGACTTTTTCGGCATGTTGCCGGACATGGAGCCGAAGCGTTGCTTTGGATTCGATGCCGACCAGTCGGTCGAGGCGCTTGCGGCCGCGATTGCCGCGAGAGTTTCCGCGTGATCGGGCATGACGAGCAGGTCGCTGCGTTCAAGTCCGCATTCAACGGCGACCGCCCGCATCACGCCTGGTTGCTGACCGGGCCGCAGGGACTGGGCAAGGCGCTGTTTGCCGAAACGGCGGCGATCTGGTTGCTGGCCGGCAAGCCGGCGGGGGAGGGGTTCGCTGGCGGCACCGGGACCGCGGCGGCATCGCTGGCGGCGGCGGGAAGCCATCCGGATTTTCGGCGGCTGGTGCGGACCGAGGACGACAAGGGCAAGCTGCGCAGCGTGATCCGGATCGACGAGGTCCGCGCCTTGCAGCCGCTGTTTCGCCAGACGCCGTCGATCGCCGACTGGCGGGTGGTGATCGTCGACAGCGCCGACGAGATGAATGTCGCGTCCGCAAATGCGCTGCTCAAGAACCTCGAGGAGCCGCCGCCGCAGACGCTGTTCTTCCTCGTCAGCCACACGCCGGGGCGGCTGCTGCCGACGATCCGCTCGCGGTGTCGGTCTTTGCGGTTCGGACGCCTTTCGGACGTGCAGGTCGATGCGGTGCTGGCGGCGACGGCCGATGCTTCGCTCGATGACGATGACCGGGCGACTTTGGTGCAGATCGCCGAAGGGGCGCCGGGGCGGGCGCTGCGGTTTGCCGAGAGCGGTATCGCGGCGCTGGTCGAGCAGATGGAGGATTTGTCGGTGACACCGCGCGCGGCTGCTCCGGCCAAGGCGCTGGCGCTGGCGCGCAGTCTCGCCGGCAAGGCGGCTTTGCCGCGCTACCAGGCATTTCTCGAACTGGCGCCAGCGATGCTCGCCAAGGCGGCGCAGACCCGATCGGGGCCGGCGCTGGCGCATGTCATCGCCGATTGGGAGGCTGCGTCATCACTCGCGGCAGGGGCGGTGGCGCTGTCGCTCGACCCGCAGATGGTCGCCTTTGACCTGGCCGGCAGGATCGCGGCGCTGGCGGAAGCGCATTAGCGCGACTGGCGAGTTGCACCGCAGCGAAAACTCCCGCATTCCCTGCGCCATGACCAAGCGTTACTATATCACCACGGCAATCGCGTACCCCAATGGCAAGCCGCACATGGGCCATGCCTATGAAGCCATAGCCACCGACGTTATCGCGCGTTTCAAGCGACTTGACGGTTACGACGTGCGCTTTTTGACCGGCACCGACGAGCACGGCCTCAAGATCGCCCAGGCGGCACGCGCCGAAGATGTCGAGCCGCGTGCCTATGTCGATAGGATGTCGCAGCCGTTCATCGCACTCGATCGGCAGTTGGGGATCAGCTTCGACCGGTTTATCCGGACGACCGATGCCGATCACAAGGCGCTGTGCCAGGAATTGTGGACGCGGATGGCGGAACAGGGTGATTTGTACCTTGGGCGGTACGAGGGCTGGTATTCGGTTCGCGACGAAGCCTATTATGACGAAGCCGAGCTGGTGGTGGCCGAGGACGCCGCTGGCAAGCCAATCAAGCTGTCGCCGCAGCAGACGCCCGTTGAATGGACGGTCGAGGAAAGCTGGTTCTTCAAGCTGTCGGCCTATGCCGAACCGCTGCTCAAGCTGTACGCTGAACAGCCTGACTTCATCCAGCCCATCAGCCGTTTCAACGAGATGCGCTCGTTTGTTGCCGGCGGACTTTCAGACCTGTCGATGTCGCGGACCAGTTTCGACTGGGGCGTGCCGGTGCCGGGCAGTCCCGGCCATGTCATGTATGTCTGGGTCGATGCGCTGGCGAATTACCTGACCGGTGCGGGTGGGCTGGAGGGCGAATGGTGGCCGGCGGACCTGCATGTCATCGGCAAGGACGTGGTGCGGTTCCACACCATCTACTGGCCGGCGTTCCTGATGTCGGCGGGCATCGCCTTGCCGAAGGCCGTGTTCGGGCATGGCTTCGTTCTCAACCGCGGCGAGAAGATGTCGAAGTCGGTCGGCAATGTCGTTGATCCGGCGGCGATGGCCGAGCGTTTCGGCGTCGACCGGCTGCGCTGGTTCCTGGTACGCGAGGTCGCCTTCGGCGAAGACGGCAGCTATAGCGACGAGGCGATCATCGAGCGGACCAACGCCGATCTTGCCAACGGCATCGGCAATCTGGCGCAGCGGTCGCTGTCGATGGTCGGCAAGAATCTGGACGGCGCGATGCCGGGGCCGGGAGAGGCCGCGGGGCTGGATGCGCTGAACGATAGCCTGGAAATGCTGACTGAAGCGTATTTTGCCGCGATGAACGGCTTGCAGCTTCACAAGGCGCTCGAGGCGGTGATGGGCATGGTCGCGGCCGCCAACGGCTTCTTTGCCGAGAATGCACCGTGGAGCCTGGCCAAGACCGATGTCGGGGCGATGGCCAATGTCCTTCATGCAACGCTCGATGCGACGCGGCGGATCGTCTTGCTGGTGCAGCCGGTGATGCCCGAGGCTTCGGCGCGGTTGCTCGACCTGCTTGGCGTGGCGAGCGATGCACGTGATTTCAAGGATATCGGGGTGATTGTCGATACGGGAACGCAACTACCGGTACCACAGGGCGTGTTTCCGCGGTGGAGCGAGGCGGTTTGAGCGAGGCGGTTCTTCGACTGGCGACAGCGGCGGACCTGCCGGCGCTGCGGGCGATGATGGCCCGAGCAATCGCCGAGCTGCAGGTCGCTTTCCTCAGTCCCGACGAGATCGTTGCCAGCGCCTCGATGATGGGGCTCGATAGCCAGTTGATCGCGGACGGCTGCTATTTCATGGCGGAAATAGGCGGCGAACTGGCGGGCAGCGGCGGTTGGAGCCGGCGTGCGACTTTGTACGGCGGCGACCATAGCTCCGGGCGCGATGCGCGGCTGCTCGATCCGGCGACCGAGGCGGCGCGGATCCGGGCGATGTACACCGAGCCGGGGTTTGCCCGGCGCGGCGTCGGGCGCGCGGTCCTGGCAGCGTGCGAGGACGCCGCGCGGGCCGCCGGCTTTGCGCGTGCCGAATTGATGAGCACCTTGTCGGGGCAGCCGCTGTATCTCGCGGCGGGCTATGTGCCGATCGAACGGATCCTCGACACCAATGGTGCGATGCCGGTGCCTCTGGTCCGGATGGGCAAGGCGCTGTAGGGCAGGGGGCATGTTGATCGACAGCCACTGCCACCTCAATTATCCGGGCCTGCGCGAGGACGTTGCCGGCGTTCTGGATCGGGCTCGCGCGGCGGGGGTCGGCGGGTTTCTCGGGATATCGACGCGGCAGAGCGAGTGGGACGAGGTCATCGCGCTTGCCGATGCCGAGGCGGACGTCTGGGCGACGGTCGGCATCCATCCGCACGAGGCCGATGTCCATCCCGATACCGATGCGGCGACCTTGATTGAGGCGACGCGGCACGGCCGGGTGATCGGCATCGGCGAAACGGGGCTCGATTATTATTACGACAAGAGCGACCGCGAACGGCAGCGGGCGAGTTTTCGGGCGCATATCCTCGCGTCTCGGGCGACCGGGCTGCCGCTGATCGTTCACACCCGCGAGGCCGAGGCCGATACGCTGGCGCTTTTGCGCGAGCCGGGGGAAGGGGCCCTGCGCGGTGTCATCCACTGTTTCACCGCGAGCCAGGACTTTGCTGAACAGGCACTTGCGCTGGGTTTCTATATCTCGCTGTCAGGTATCGTGACCTTCAAGAACGCCAGGGACCTGCAGGCCTCGGCGATGACGATCCCGGGCGATCGGTTGCTTGTGGAAACCGATGCGCCGTTCCTGGCGCCGATCCCGATGCGCGGGAAGACGTGCGAGCCGGGGTTCGTGGCGCATACGGCGAAATTCGTGGCGGGGCTGCGCGGCGAGACGGTCGAAGCGCTGGCGGCGAGTACCAGCGACAATTTCTTTGCGCTGTTCTCCAAGGCGGTGCGCCCGGCGTGAAGATCACCATCCTCGGTTGCGGCACATCGAGCGGCGTGCCGCGGATCGGTGGGCCGGATGGGGCAGGGGATTGGGGGGCGTGCGACCCGGCCGAGCCGAAGAACCGCCGGCGGCGGGTGTCGCTGCTGATCGAGCATGGCGGCAAAACGGTGTTGATCGACACCGGGCCGGATTTGCGCGAGCAATTGCTGTCGGCGCGGGTCCGGCATCTCGATGCGGTGTTCCTGACGCACGACCATGCCGATCATTCGCATGGCATCGACGATCTGCGGCAGGTGTTCCATGCGATGGGCGAGCCGGTGGCGTGCTTTGCCTCGGCGGCGACCTGGGGCGTACTGCGCGAGCGCTTCGGCTATGTGTTTGCGGGGACGAAATTTTATCCGCCGACGTGTACGGCGGCCGATCTTGTCGAGCCGATGCGGGTAGGGGAGATGCTGGTCACCGGGTTCGAGCAGAACCATGGCAATATCGATTCGACCGGGTATCGGATCGAGGCGGCGGGGCGGGCGCTGGTCTATTCGACCGATGTGAAGACGCTCGACGAACGGGCGTATGCAATGCTGGCGGGGCTTGATCTTTGGGTGGTGGATGCGCTGCGGCGCGCGCCGCATCCGTCGCATAGCCATCTGGCGCAAACGCTTGAATGGATTGCGGAATATCGTCCAGAGCGGGCGGTGCTGACGCATATGGACCAGTCGATGGATTATGCGGGGCTGGTGGCGGAACTGCCGGCGGGGGTGGAGCCGGGGTTTGATGGGTTGGTGGTGGAGTTGGGGTAGGGTGCTCCACTACGTCCGAATCTGGATGCCAGCCTTCGCTGGCATGACAGAGCGGGAGAAGGGGTCAGGCGATGCGCAGGCCGGCGTAGAGCAGGGCGAGGGCGAAGGCGGCGGCACTGGCGGCGACGATGACGAGCAGGGGCTTGGGGCCGGTCTTCATGATTTCAGCAAGCGGCGAGCGGATGGCTGTCGCTGCGACCGAGATGGCGAGCATCCAGGCGGCGGTGTCGGCGGCAAATGTCGAGATGCGATCGGGGATGAAGCCGGTCGAATTGACTCCGGCCACGATGAAAAAGCCGATGACGAACCAGGGTATGACGGCGGCGCGGGCCTTGGCGCCGGTGATTTCGAGGTGGGCGGGAAACATCAGCGCGATGACGCCGAGCGCTGGGGCGAGCAAGGCGACGCGGGCGAGTTTGACGATGGTGGCGGTTTCACCGGCGGCGGGCGAGAAGGCATAACCCGAGCCGAGCGCCTGGGCGACATCGTGGATCGAACCGCCGAGGAAATAGCCGGCCTGGGCGTCGGAAAAGCCCAGGGCATGGGCGGCGGCGGGGTAAAGCACCATCGCGAGCGAGCTCATCGCCGAGATGCCGATGAGGACGACGGTGAGCTCGGCCTGGCGGACGCGGCGTTCGCCGAGCGTGGCCGACAGCGCCATTGCCGCCGAGCCGCCGCAGATGGCGACGGCGCCGCCGGCAAGGACGCCGAACGCCGAGGTGAAGCCGAGCGCGCGGGCAGCGAGGACACCGACGCCGATGGTAACGGCGACGGTGAGAATGACCATCAGCAAGGCCTCCGGGCCGAGCGCGGCGATCTGGGCGAAGGTGATGCGGGCGCCGACGAGGACGATGGCCCAGCGGAGCAGCTCGCGTGCGGCGAGCGTCAGGCCAGGTGTGAGGCGGTGGTCGGCGGACAGGAAGTTGAGTGCCAGCCCGATGAGCAGCGCCATCAGGGTGAGCGGCACGCCATAGCGATCGGTGAGGCTGGCGGCGGCGAGCGTGGCGAGGACGGCGACAGTGAGGCCGGGGAGATAATCGCGCAGGCGAACCTTGGGCGTTGCCTCGATATCGCCGAACAGGTCGGCGGCCTGGGGCATTTGCGAAGGACGGGGCTCTGAGCGCATCGTTGAAGCGTTATTGCAACGGGGGGGTTTGGCCAAGCCCCGTTGGTTATTTAACATAATATATATTATCGGGATATGAGATTAACGACGAAAGGGCCTGCCCCGCTTTCGATTGCACCGTGAGTGATGACATCGCCGCAGTGTTGCGGCAGACGCTTTCGATGGCTCCTGCACCGACGCTTTCCCGACTGGCTGCGATCATGGCGCGATTGCGTGATCCGGTGGACGGGTGCCCGTGGGACCGGGCGCAGAGTTTTGCGACGATCGCGCCCTATACGATCGAGGAGGCCTATGAGGTTGCCGAGGCGATTGCCGTGGGTGACATGGGCGAGCTGAAGGGCGAACTGGGCGACTTGTTGCTCCAGGTGGTGTTTCATTCGCGGATCGCCGAGGAAGCCGGGCATTTCGCGCTGGACGATGTGGTGGCGGCGATTTGCGACAAGATGGAACGGCGGCATCCGCATATCTTCGGGCAAGGCGTCATCGTCTTCGCCTTCAATCTTTTCAGCATCGAACAATTGCACCGGACTGGCCGGCATAACCGTCGAGATGGCGTGCTTGTACACGAGTTGCGAATGGCCGTCACGGCGCAGCAGCACCGAGAAGTTATCGAACCAGGTGATGATGCCCTGCAATTTGACGCCGTTGACGAGAAACATTGTCACCGGGGTCTTGGTCTTGCGGACCGCGTTCAGGAAAATATCCTGCAAGTTGTTTGCTTTGTCGGCCATGTTAGAACCACTTTCCGATCTTTTATCGTCGGGTTGCCCCGCGATCACCTCGTTGCCCGGCGTCGGCGACCGCACCTTCCCGGTGCGACAATCGAAGGATAGTGCGCCGCAGCATAGTTCTCAATGGGCTTTGGCATGCGAGCGCGTTTCCTCGCCGACGATCTAGGCTTCGGCTTCCGCCTCTTCGCCGTGATCGTCGCTGAGGCCCAGTGCCTTCAATTTGCGGTGCAATGCCGAGCGTTCCATGCCGATGAAGGCTGCTGTCTTGGAAATATTGCCGGAAAAGCGCCGGATCTGGGCACGGAGATACTCGCGCTCGAAGGCCTCGCGCGCTTCCCTGAGCGGCGTGCCCATGATCGAGCGAACGGCTTGGTTGGGAACGAGGCGCGCCGGTTCGGCGGTGACCTCGGAAGGCAGCATGTCGATGTCGATCGAGACGATGCGGTCGGCAGGCGCGAGAATCATGGTGCGCTCGACGACATTGCGGAGCTGGCGGACGTTGCCGGGCCAGTCGTAGGTCTGCAGCGCGGCGATGGCGTCGTCGCTGAGCGCCGGCGTGGCGACACGGCGTTCGGCGGCGTATCGGGTGAGGAAATACTGCACGAGTTCAGCGACATCCTCGCGGCGTTCGGACAGCGACGGCAAGCGCACCGGGACGACGTTGAGGCGGTAGTAAAGGTCTTCACGGAAACGCCCGGCGGCAATTTCGGCGACAAGATCGCGCGAGGTGGCGCTGATGACGCGAACGTCGACGCGGACCCAGCGCGAGCCCCCGACGCGCTGGAAAATCTGTTCGGTGAGGACGCGCAGGATCTTGGCCTGGGTCGGCACCGGCATGTCGGCGACATCGTCGAGGAACAGTGTGCCGCCGTGCGCCTGTTCGAACAGGCCGGAATGGACGAGATGCCCGCCTTCCTCGACGCCGAACAGTGCCTCCTCGACGCGGTCGGGAGTCATGCGCGCGGCGCTGACGACGACGAAGGGCGAGGCTTCGCGCGGGCTCCATTGATGAAGCAGGCGCGCGGCGACTTCCTTGCCGGAGCCGGCGGCCCCGGTGATGAGGACGCGGCTGCCGGTGGCGGCGACGCGTTTCAGCGTGGCGCGGACCCCGTTGATCAGTGCGCTCGAGCCGGTCAGTTCGGTGTCGAAGCCGACACGCTCCTTCAGCGCCTCGAACTCGCGCTTGAGACGTTCGGTCTCAGTGGCCCTGCGAACAACGAGTAATAACTGTTCGGCCTGGAACGGTTTTTCGATAAAGTCATAGGCGCCACGCTTGATTGCGGCGACAGCGGTTTCGATGTTGCCATGGCCCGAAATGACGACCACCGGCAGTGTCGGCTCGCGCAATTTGATCTCGTCGAGGAGTTCGATGCCGTCGAGGCGCGAGCCTTGTAGCCAGACATCGAGGACTATCAGCGAAGGCCGGCGCTCGGCGAGCGCGGCGAGGGCGCCGTCGCTGTCGCCGGCGGTGCGGGTGTCGTAGCCCTCGTCGCCGAGGACACCGGCGATGAGATCGCGGATGTCGGCTTCGTCGTCGACGATGAGGATATCGAGGGCCATGCTTTATCCGTTCCTCATGCAGTGATGCGAAGCGCCATGCGGCCATCGCTGCCGATGCTGTCGGCGACCATGGCGCGGCTGAAACGTGCGGCGGCAAAGGCGCCGGGTTCGCCAGGCGCGTCGCCTAATTCGAGAGTGCCGCCGTGGTCCTCGACGATCTTCTTGACGATGGCGAGGCCGAGCCCGGTGCCGCGGGCGCGGGTCGTGACATAGGGTTCGGTGAGCCGGTCGCGGCCCTCGGCGGGCAGGCCGATGCCGTTGTCGGTGACGGTGATAGTGACGAAATCGGCGGCGTCGGCGACGAGGATGTGGATGCGGCCCTCGGCGGGCGTCTCGCCGGCGGCGGTTTGCCGGGCGATGCGCGCCATCACCGATTCGGCGGCATTCTTGATGAGGTTGGTCAGCGCCCGGGCAATCTGCTGGCGATCGCAGACCATCGGTTCGACAGTGGTGCCCTCGAGGGTGAAGACGATCGCCGGGAAGGCGACTTCCTGAAGCACGAGCGCCTGGGCGGCGATGCGCTCGGGGCTTTCGGCGCCGAAAATCGGCTTGGGCAGGCGGGCGAAATCGGAGAATTCATCGACCATGCGGCGCAGGTCGCCGACCTGGCGCACGATGGTGCCGGTCAGCACGCCGAAGGTGTCGGCATCCTCGCTGATCTGCTTGCCGAACTTGCGTTGCAAACGCTCGGCGGCAAGCTGGATCGGGGTCAGCGGGTTCTTGATCTCATGGGCGATGCGGCGAGCGACATCGGCCCAGGCGGCGCGGCGCTGATCGGCGAGCTGCGCTGAAATATCGTCGAAGGTCAGCACGTAACCGCCATCGGTACCGGTTTCGGCGGCGATGCGAACCGACAGCGTTTGCGTTTCGGTGCCCCGGACGATGCGGACCTGGCCGGCGGCGTCACCGCTGTGCTGGGCCTGTTCGAGTAGCACGGCGAGATCGGGCACGGCGGTGCGCAGCGGCTGGCCGATCAGGCGATCTTCGGAGGATTGCAGCAGCGCCGCGGCCGACCGATTGGCGACGCGGATGTCGCCGGCCGGCGAGATCGACAGGACGCCGGCCGATACGCCCGAAAGCACCGCTTCGGTGAACTGGCGGCGCGCGTCGAGCTGGCTGTTAGCGCCGATCAGCGCCTGTTGCTGGGTCTTCAATTGCGCCGTCATGCGGTTGAAGGCGCGCGCCAAAGTGCCGATCTCGTCGGGCGAGCCGCGCACCGGCACACGGGCATCGAGGTCCCCTGCCCCGACGCGCTCGGCGGCAACGGCAAGGCGCGCGATCGGTGCGACCATGCGGTTGGCGAGCCATAAAGCGAACCAGATGGCGACGGCGAGGGTCAGCAGCGAAACGCCCATCAGGACGAGGTTAAAGCGCAGCTGCATGGTCCGCGAGCGCTCGACGAGCGAGCGATATTCATCGAGCGCTCCGGCGGCGCGGTCGGCGCGAGCGAGGACCGCGGGATCGGCCTTGCGGCTGACATAGATGTAGAGACCGGGGGTGTTGGCGACGCCGACGATGGCCTCGATACGGTCGCTGCCCTTGGCGACGACGGTTGCCGCGCTGGTGCTGGCGCGGCCGAGATCCACGACGGCGAGGCGGTCCGCGAGCTCGGTGACCGAGATGCCGCTCGCTGAGACGGGTGCGATGCCGCGATCGCCGACACGTTTGAAAACAGCGGCTTCGGTGAGGTTCCTCCCGAGTTTCTGGCGTTCGAGGCCTTCGGCGAAAGTTGGCGTGCCGAGGCCGAATTCGCGGGCATAGCTGTCGATATCACCCGCCATGGCGGTGATGTCGTCGCCGACGCGCTGGCGGTTTTCCTCGACATAGGCCTGTGCGACCTGATTCGAGCTGTCGAGCACGGTCTTGACACGGTCGGAGAACCAGAACTGGACGCCGAACTGGAACAGCAACGACGCGAAGATGACGACGAGGATGGTGGGGACGGCGGCGATGCCGGCGAATAGCGCGACCATGCGGACATGGAGCTGGGCGCCGGCAAGGCCGTTGCGGCGATTGGCGAGCAGGATGGCGACACGGCGAGCGATGAGCACGACGAGGACCATGACCGGGAGCAGATTGGCGACGAGGAGCAGCGTCACTAGCGGCGGCGAAACGCCATTTGCCGGCGCGGCCTGGCCGGTAAGGAGCGCATAGCTCGACCAGCCAAGGACGATGGTCAGGACTGCTGCGATGATTTCGAGCCGGGGATAAAGATCGACGCGCTTGACCCAGCGGCTGTAGCGTCGGCGCAGCACTCGCCACCGCATGGACGGCGATGCGTCGGCGACGTGCAAGGCGGTGGTATCGAGCATCAACAGCACATCCTATGCCATAATAGTGGCAGAAGGAACACAGGCGTTGCGGCGATGTGACAGATTTGGGCGGTAATTAGACGCGGCGGGATTCGACCGCGAGATCGGTCAGTTTCTTGCGCAGGGTGTTGCGATTAATGCCGAGCAGCTTGGCGGCTTTGAGCTGGTTGCCGCCGGTGGCATCGAGGCAGGCGGCGATCAGCGGCCGTTCGACTTCGGCGAGCAGGCGATCATAGACCCCATCGGGGGGCAGATTGCCGGCAAAATCGGCGAAATAGCGCGCGATATGGACAGCGGCCGCCTCGCCGAGACTGGAACTTTCAGCGGCGGGGGCCGGCGGCGGGGTCCGCTGGCCGATACCGGCGCTGACGGCCGTGGCGGTTATGGTGTCGCCGCGCTCGAGGACGGCGAGGCGGCGCATGAGATTTTCGAGCTCGCGAACATTGCCGGGCCAGGCATGGGCACGGAGCGCGTCGATCGCGAGCGGGTCGAGCTGTTTGCGGGGCAGGCCTTCGGAAGCAGCGATTTCGAGAAAATGCCGGGCGAGCGCAGCGACGTCCTCGATGCGGGCGCGCAAGGGGGGGAGTTGCAGCGGGACGACGTTCAGCCGGTAATACAGGTCCTCGCGGAAGCGCCCGGCTTGGGTCAGCGCGTGGAGATCCTGGTTGGTTGCCGTCAGGATGCGGACATCGGCGCGCTGGGTCCGGGTGCCGCCGACGGTGGTAAATTCGCCGGTCTGCAGGACGCGGAGCAGCCGCGTCTGGGCTTCCAGCGGCATGTCGCCGATCTCGTCGAGGAACAATGTGCCGCCCTGTGCCTGTTCGAACTTGCCCGAAGCTCGCGCGGCGGCACCGGTAAAGGCGCCGCGTTCATGGCCGAACAGCTCGCTTTCGATGAGTTCGCGCGGGATGGCGGCCATGTTGAGGGCGATGAACGGCCGGTTTGCGCGCGGGCCCATGTCGTGGATGGCGCGGGCAACCAGCTCCTTGCCAGTGCCGCTTTCACCAAGGATCATCACCGTCAGGTCGTTCGGGACGACGCGGGCGATGAGGCGATAGACCTCCTGCATGGCCGGCGAGCGGCCGATGAGCGGGGTGTCGTCGCCGCCGAATTCGCCGGTGTCGGTCTGGGCGCGACCTTCGAGTGCGGCGGCAACGGAACGCGTCAATTCTTTGAGATCGAACGGTTTTGGCAAATAGTCGAAGGCGCCTTGCTCAGTCGCGCGGACGGCGGTGGACAGGGTGTTCTGCGCGCTCATCACGATCACGCGCAGGCCCGGGCGCAAGGCGAGCAGCTTGGGGATGGTATCGAGGCCATTGGCGTCAGGAAGGATAACATCGGTGACGACAACGTCGCCGCGGCCCTCGCTGACCAGCTTGACGAGGCCGGCGGCGGTTTCCGTCAGGCGAACCTGGTAGCCGGCGCGGGTCAATGCCTGGCGAACAACGGTGCGGATGGCGGCGTCGTCGTCGGCGACGATCACGGTTGCGGTCATGCGGCCCTTCCCGAGGTGCGTGCGACCGGCAGGCGGACGCGGAAGACGGTTTCCGCAACTTCGCTGGTGCGTTCATATTCGACTACGCCGCCATGATCGGCGATGATCTTGGCGACCAGCGCGAGCCCCAGGCCCGTACCTCCGCGCTTGGTGGTCACGAACGGTTCGAAGACATGGTCGACAAGGTCGTCGTCGACGCCGGGGCCATTGTCGATGATGCGGACTTCAAGGGGGAGCGAGATCGGCGGGCCGCCGCCTTCGGGACGGAATTTGAGGCCCGGGCGGAACGCGGTGGTGATGCGAATACGGCCGGTGTTGCCAGTCGCTTCGGCGGCATTCTTGAAAAGATTCAGGAAGACCTGGACGAGCGCGTCGCGGTTGGCGGCGACGAGGGGCAGCGACGGGTCGTAGCTTTCGGTGATGGCGATGCCGCTGCCGAAACCCTGTTCCGAAAGCTTGCGGACATGGCCGAGGATCTCGTGGATGTTTTCGGGACGCAGCGTCATCGGGCGGGTGTCGGTGAAGCTCTCCATCCGGTCGACAAGCTTGGCGATGCGGTCGACCTCGGCGACTATGAGGTCGGTTAGCTCGCGCCGATCCTCGAGGCTGTTGGCGCTGTCGGAGCCGCTGGCGAGGAGCTGCGCGGCGCCGCGGATGCCCGACAGCGGGTTCTTGATTTCATGCGCGAGCATGGCGGCGACGCCGACGGCCGACCGCGCCGCGCCCTGTTGGTGGACCTGGCGATCCACGAGCGTCGCGACCGAGCGGGTCTGGAAGGCGACGGTCAGCCAGTCGGGGGCCTCGCCGACAGGCGATACCAGCACGTCGGCGCGGGCAATACGGCCGCCTGCGAAATGTAGCGGCAGGTCATACGCCGCGCAGCCGCTGCCGTCGGCCCGGGCGCGGAGGACAAGGTCGTCGACGACGCTGTCATGGCCGAAGGCAGCACTCCAACCGCGCTCGGCTAGCGCCTGCTGGCTGGCGTTGAGGAAGATTTCGGCAGCGAGGTTGGCCTGGACCGGAATGCCGCCGGGATCGATGAGGACCGCCGGAACCGCAAGGCCGGCAAGCAGCTCGGCGGCGCCGGCCATCAGGCCGCGATCGCTTCCAGCTGCATCTGCTCGTCGTAAAAGCGGTCAATCATTGCCGTAACCTGCGCCGGGTCGGCCAACTGGTTGACGGCGTTACGGAACTGCCCTGAGTCATGGAGGCCCTTGGTGTACCACCCGAGATGCTTGCGCGCGAGATTGACGCCGATGACGGTGCCGTAGAGATCGAGCATCGCAGCGTAGTGTTCGCGAACGAGCGCATGCTGCTGGACAAGCGACGGGTCGCCGGGGACCGGGCGGCCGGTGAGCGCCGCCATGACCTGTGCGATCAGCCATGGCTTGCCATAAGCGCCGCGGCCGATCATCACGCCGTCGGCGCCCGATTGGTCGAGCGCAGTCTCGGCATCGGCAATCGAGCAGATATCGCCATTAACGATTACAGGGACTTTGACGGCATCCTTGACTGACCGCACAAAGGCCCAGTCGGCCGTGCCCGAATAGAGCTGGCAGCGCGTTCGACCGTGGATGGTGATCAGCTGGATACCGAGGTCCTCGGCGACGCGCGCCAGTTCGGGGGCGTTGAGGCTGGCATGATCCCAGCCCATCCGCATCTTGAGCGTTACCGGGACCTTGACCGCCTTGACCGTCGCCGCGATCAACCGGGCCGCCAGTTCTGGTTCGCGCATCAACGCCGACCCGGCATGGCCGTTGACGACCTTCTTCACCGGGCAGCCCATGTTGATGTCGATGATCGCGGCGCCCATGCCTTCGTTGAGCTTGGCGGCTTCGGCCATGCGATCGGGGTCGCAACCGGCAAGCTGCATCGATACCGGGTCCTCGCTCGGGTCCCAGGCGGCCTTTTGCAGCGACTGGCGCGTCTCGCGGATCATCGCCTCGCTGGCGATCATCTCGGTAACGGTCAAACCGGCACCGAAGCGCTTGACGAGGGTGCGGAATGGCCGATCGGTGACGCCCGTCATCGGCGCCAGGATAACCGGCATTTCGAGCCTGACAGGGCCGATTGAGATGGGATGGATGCGCGACACGATTATGCCCAAAAAACAGGCACGGCCCATATCGGCTTTCCCCCTGTTCGGCAAGCTTGCGGCGCGCTAGACGGCGATGGTGAACGTTCATGCCCTTATCGTCGCTGCTGGTCAGGGCTTCCGCGCTGGCGGCGATGTGCCCAAGCAATATCAGCTTGTGGGCGGCCAGATGCTGCTACGCCATGCGATCGAGGGATTGCTGGCGCACCCCGCGATCGACGCGGTGACGGTCGTGATCAATCCGGCGGACCGGCTGCTTTATGACGCCGCTGTCGCTGGTCTGGCGCTTCCCGAGCCGGTGGCGGGCGGGCCAACACGGCAGGTTTCGGTTCGCAATGGGCTGGAGGCACTGGCAGGCACCCCCCCTGCCCTTGTGCTTGTCCATGACGCGGCGCGCGCTTTCTTGCCCAGCGCTGTGATCGACGGCCTGCTCGCGGCGCTTGCCATCCCGGCCAACGACGGAGCGGTGCCGGCGCTTGCGGTCATCGACAGCTTGCGCCGTGGCAACGACCATTATGACGCGGCCGTCGATCGCGACGGCCTGTGGCGCGTCCAGACCCCGCAAGCGTTCCGGTACACGCCACTGCTCGCCGCGCACCGCAATGCTCCCGACGGCGCTACCGACGAACTGGCCATCGCCATGGCCGCCGGGCTGCGCGTCGCCATCACGCCGGGCGACGAACGCGCTTTCAAGGTGACCGGGCCACAGGATTTTGCCAAGGCTGCAGCGATGATCGTCATCCCCCTCACCTCGCGCACCGCCAGCGGCTTCGATGTTCATCGTTTTGGACCCGGCGACCATGTCTGGCTGTGCGGCGTGCAGATCCCCCACAGCCACGGCCTGGTCGGCCATAGCGACGCCGACGCGGGGCTCCATGCCCTGACCGACGCGCTGCTCGGCACGATATCGGCGGGCGATATCGGCGATCATTTCCCGCCCAGCGATCCGCGGTGGAAAGGCGCCGCGTCGGACATTTTCCTCGCCCACGCAGCGAAATTCGTGCGCGAGGCCGGCGGGGTCATCGACCATGTCGACGTGACACTGATCTGCGAGCGGCCAAAGGTGGGCCCGCACCGCCTGACCATGCGCGAGCGTATCGCCGCGATCCTCGAAATCCCGGTGGCGCAGGTCAGCGTCAAGGCGACGACGACCGAGTTGCTGGGCTTTACCGGGCGCAGCGAAGGTATTGCCGCACAGGCCATCGCCAGCGTGCGACTTCCGGCGTAAGGCGGGCGCCATGGACCCTGAACTCCTCGCCGTCGCCGAACGCGTCCTCGACGCAAACCGCATCGCCGGACGGATGCTCGTGGTTGCCGAAAGCTGCACCGGCGGGCTGGTCAGCGCCGCCCTCACCGAGATTGCGGGCGCATCTGACGTCTTCGATCGCGGCTTCGTGACCTATTCGAACGAGGCCAAGCTGGACGCCATCGGGGTCAACCAGGACATTCTCGAAACCTTCGGCGCGGTCTCGATCGCGGTGGCCTGGGCGATGGCACAAGGCGCACTGAAGCACAGCGTCGCCGATACGGCAGTCGCCATCACCGGCATCGCCGGGCCGGGCGGCGGCACGGCCAAAAAGCCGGTCGGCACGGTAGTGTTCGCGCGCGCCATTCGCGGCGGCGATCCCGACCGGGTGACCGCCGACGTCCGCCATTTCGGCGACCTCGGCCGCAGCGAAATCCGCCGTCAGGCGGCGCTGGTGGCGCTCGAACTGCTGATGCCCGAGCCCGACACAGCAGCGACCGCGGGGCCATAGACCGCGGCGGCGCGGGTTTCGAACGAAGCGACCATGCGGCGGAAGGCCTCGGCGAAGAACATGCCGGCGAGACGCTCGAACATCTTGTTCTTGAATTCGAAATCGACGCTGAAATCGATATCGCAGCCACCGCCGGGTGCGGGGCGGAAAATCCAGTCGTTGGTCAGGTATTTCAGCGGCCCCGAGATATAATCGACATCGACGCGGCGCGGCCGATCGAGCGTCACCCGGCTGGTGAAGCGCTCGCGGACCATCTTGAAGCCGACAACCATGTCCGCGGTGACGACATTGCCCTCGATGCTGCGTATCCGCATCGCCTGCACCCATGGCAGGAATTCGTGATATTTCCCGATGTCGGCGACAAGGTCGAACATCTGTTCCTGCGACCAGGACAAATGCCGGGTTTCGGAATGGCGCGGCATCAGGCTGGCGTCACAGCAGCGAATTTAGCGCTGTCTGCCGTGCTCGCCTTCGCTCGGCGCTTCGCCTGCATCTCGGCGAAATCCTTGCCGGCATGATACGACGAGCGCGTCAGGGGCGACGCCGCCACCTGGAGAAAGCCCTTCGACCGCGCCACCGAGCCATAGGCCGCAAATGCCGCCGGGGTGACGAAATCGATGACCTTGGCGTGGCGCGGCGTCGGCTGGAGATACTGGCCGACGGTGAGGAAATCGACGCCGGCCGAGCGCATGTCGTCCCAGACCTGGTGAAGCTCCTGCGCGGTTTCGCCGAGGCCGACCATGACGCCGGACTTGGTAAAGACCTGGTCGTTCAACGACTTGACCTGGTCGAGCAGGCGCAACGAGTGGTAATAACGCGCGCCGGGGCGGATCGTCGGGTAGAGCCGCGGCACGGTTTCGAGGTTGTGGTTGTAGACATCGGGCCCGGCGGCGACGATCATCTCGACCGCGAGCTTGGCCTTGTTGCGAAAATCGGGGGTCAGGATCTCGATCGTCGTGCGCGGTGCGTGCTTGCGCAGTTCCTCGATGACGCGGACGAACTGGCGCGCGCCGCCATCGGGCAGGTCGTCACGGTCGACCGAGGTGATGACAATATGTTCGAGGCCAAGGGCGCCGGCGGCTTCGGCGACGTGCATCGGTTCCAGCATGTCGACGGGGCCGGGCATGCCGGTCTTGACGTTGCAAAAGGCGCAGGCGCGGGTGCAGGTGTCGCCGAGAATCATCACCGTAGCGTGCTTCTGGCTCCAGCATTCGCCGATGTTCGGGCAGGCGGCTTCCTCGCAGACGGTATTGAGGTTGAGCCGGCGCATCAGCGCGCGGGTTTCGGCGAACGTCGGCGAGGTTGGGGCGCGGACGCGGAGCCAGTCGGGCTTGCGGGCGCGGACTTCGGGGAGGGTAACGATCGGGGTCGCGATCGGACTGGCGGCAAATTCACTCATGATGTGCAGATAGCCTTTGCTGGGCGCGATGCCAATGCGGCACGGGGCGCATGCGACCTATGCGGGGACGGCATGAGGTCATTCGCGGGCCGCGTCGAAAATGCGGCCGCGAGGGTCCCTGGCGCCGGCGCGTTGTTCGACCCAGGATTTGTGACGCTTGAAGCCGCAGCCCGACTGGCCGGCCGAACCCGCTGTCGAGCAGCTGTGCATGCCGCCGGCGTCATGGTCGAACAGCGCGTTGCGTTCGCGCGAGATGCTGATCGAATTGCGGCTTTCGGGGTCGGGTTCGAGGGGGAGCGGCAGGCGGTAGGGTGACTTGGGGCGCTCGACATCGGCGCAGACGACGATCTCGCCGGGCGCGGCCTTCGGGCACAAGGCGCTAAGCGACGGCGGGACCGCCGCAAACCTGGGCGCCGGGATTTGTGCGGACGCGATTTGCGCGAACACGGCGATGGCCCACAGGCTAGAAATGCAGCGCGCGGCCGTACGCACCAAGGACGCTTTCGTGCATCATTTCGCTCAGCGTCGGGTGGGCGAATATTGTGTTGATCAGCTCCTGTTCGGTGGTTTCGAGCTGCCGCGCGATGACATAGCCCTGGATGAGCTCGGTGACTTCGGCACCGACCATATGGGCGCCGAGAAGCTCGCCGGTGGCGGCGTCGAAGACGGTCTTCACGAAGCCTTCGGCCTCGCCGAGTGCGATCGCCTTGCCGTTGCCGATGAAGGGAAATTTGCCGACCTTGACGTCGTAGCCCGCCGCCCTGGCATTGGCTTCGGTCATGCCGACGCTGGCAACTTGCGGCCGCGAATAGGTGCAGCCGGGGATGGCGGCCTTGTCCAGCGGGTGAACATGGTGCCCGGCAATGGTCTCGACGGCGATGATGCCTTCGTGGCTAGCCTTCTGCGCCAGCCAGGGGGCGCCGGTGACGTCGCCGATCGCCCACAGGCCGGGGACGTTGGTGCGGCCGAAGCCATCGTTGACGATATGACCGCGATCGGTGGCGACACCGAGCGCCTCGAGGCCGATGTTTTCCGTGTTGGGGACGATGCCGATGGCGACGATGACGTGGGAAAAGCTTTCGATGGTGGCCTTGCCGTCGACGGTGGTGATGGTGGCTTTCACTTCGGTGGCGCCGGGGGTCACGTCGCTGACCTTGGCAGCGGTGATCAGCCGCATTTTCTGCTTGGTTAGCGCCTTTTGCATGAAGGCGGAGACCTCCTCGTCCTCGACCGGCAGGACGCGATCGAGCATTTCGACGATGGTCACCTCGGCGCCCATGTCGGAGTAGAAACTGGCGAATTCGACGCCGATCGCGCCCGAACCGATGACCAGCAGTTTCGTCGGCATTTCGGGGGGGACCATGGCGTGGCGGTAGGTCCAGATGCGCTTGCCGTCGGCGACGAGGCCGGGCAGATCGCGCGCGCGGGCGCCGGTGGCGACGATGACGTTCTTGCCATCGAGAACGCGGGTCTGGCCGGTGGTAACGGTGACCTGGGTGGCGGCAGTGAGCGTGCCGTTGCCCTCGACGACGGTGATCCTGTTCTTCTTCATCAGCGATTTGACGCCGGAATTGAGCTGGCCGGCGACCTTGCGGCTGCGTTCGGTGACTTTGGCGAGGTCGAAGGAAATGCCGGTGGCGGACAGGCCATAGGCGTCGGCGTTCTGCATGTAATGGTAGATTTCGCTGGTGCGGAGCAGGGCCTTGGTCGGGATGCAACCCCAGTTCAGGCAGATGCCGCCGAGGCGCTCGCGCTCGACGATGGCGACGCTGAAGCCGAGTTGTGCAGCGCGGATGGCGGCGACATAGCCGCCGGGGCCGGAACCGAGGATCACGAGGTCGAAGGATTCAGCGGTCATGGTGCGCGACTTTCTTCCCTCTCCCCTTGCGGGAGAGGGCGACTCGGCAACGCCGAGCGGGGTGAGGGGTCGGCCAGCGCGGCATGAAGCGTATCGAGGACCGTGCGGCGCTGGGTCAGAATCTGACTGTTCCAAAATCGAAGAACGCGAAAGTCCTGCGCTTCAAGCCATAAGGTTCGGCTTTCGTCGTAGGCGCTTTCCGCGTGCTGGCCGCCGTCGGCTTCAACGATCAGGCGCGCCGAGTAACACATGAAATCTGCAATGAAGCGGCCGACCGGGACCTGGCGGCGGAACTTGTATTCCGAGAAACGGCGGTCTCGCAGGATCGACCAAAGCAATCGTTCGGCGACTGTCATTTCCTTGCGCATTGAGCGGGCGTGCAATTGCAGGGGTGAGCCCCCCTCACCCCGCTCGCCAAGTGGCGAGTCGCCCTCTCCCGCGGGGGGAGAGGGGCGGGTCACGCCACGAGCCCAAGCGGGCTCTCGATCAACGCTTTCACCGCGCTCATCAATTCCGCGCCGTCGGCGCCATCGATCGCCCGGTGATCAAAACTCCCCGTAACCGTCATCACCGTCGCAATCGCCAGCGCATCATCCACGAGATACGGCCGCTTCTCACCCGCCCCAACCGCCAGGATCATGCCCTGCGGCGGATTGATCACCGCATCGAACTGCTTGATCCCATACATGCCGAGATTGGAGACACTCGCCGTCCCGCCCTGGTATTCATGCGGTTGCAGCTTGCCTTCGCGAGCCTTGGCAGCGAGCGCCTGCATCTCGGTGGCGATGACCGACATCGGCTTCAAGTCGGCGCCGACGATGATCGGCGTGATCAGGCCCGACGGTGCCGCCACGGCGACGGAAATGTCGGCGCGCGAGTAGCTGATCAGCGTGTCACCGGCGAACGAGACATTGGCCTTGGGGACCTGGCGCAGCGCGAGGGCGAGCGCCTTGATGACCATGTCGTTGACCGACAGCTTGATCTTGCGCGGTTCGAGCGCCTTGTTGAGCTCGCCGCGCAGCTTGAGCAGCGCGTCGATGCGGATGTCGCTGGTCAGGTAGAAATGCGGAACGGTCTGCTTGGCCTCGGTCAGGCGGCGGGCGATGACCTTGCGGACATTGCCGAGCTTTTCGGATGTTTGCGGGATGTCGGCAAAGCCGGGAGCCGGCGTTGCGGCGGGCTTGGGCGCCGGGGCTTCGGCGATGACGGTTGCTGGCGCTGCAGCGGCAGCAACCTGAGCGGCGGCGGCGGGCTTGCCGGCAGCAGCGTCGACATCGGCGCGGACGATGCGGCCATTGGGTCCCGTCCCGGTGACGCCGGCGAGCGCGATGCCCTGCGCCTCGGCGATCCGGCGCGCCAGCGGCGAGGCGTTGACGCGGGCTCCCGTATCGGGAACTGCGGCGGGCTGGGCTGCAGCAGCGGGCGGCGCCGCAGGCGCGGCGGCGGCCGGGGCAGCCGGCGCAACAGGCGCGGCCGGAGTTGTCGGCGCGGCGGCTGGCGGCGTCTCGGCTGTCACCAGCGAAAGCTTCGGCGCTTCCAGAGCAACCGGGGTTGCCTTGGCCGCGGGAGCAACATCCTCCCCTTCCCCGGCAAGGCGCATGATCACCTGCCCGACGGGAACGCCCTCGGTGCCGGCGGCGACCACGAGTTCAGCGACGGTACCTTCGTCGATGCTCTCGACTTCCATCGTCGCCTTGTCGGTCTCGATTTCGGCAAGCACGTCGCCCGACTTGACCACGTCACCGACAGCGACAAGCCATTTCGACAGGGTGCCGGTCTCCATGGTCGGAGACAGGGCCGGCATGTTGATGTCGATCATTTGTAGCAGACCTTTTTGGCTGCCGCGACGACATCCTCGACCTTGAGCAGCGCCAGCTTCTCGAGGTTCGCGGCATAGGGCAGCGGCACGTCGATGTTGGTCACGCGCAGTACCGGGGCGTCGAGGTCGTCGAAACCCTGTTCCATCGCCACCGCGATGATCTCCGACGAGATCGAGCAAGTCGGCCAGCCCTCCTCGACGACGACCATGCGGTTGGTCTTCTTGAGCGAGGCGAGCACGGTGGCGGTATCGAGTGGCCGCAAGGTGCGCAGATCGATGATCTCGGCTTCAATGCCTTCCTCCGCCAGCGTTTTCGCCGCTTCGAGCGCAACGCCGACGCCGATCGAGTAGCTGACCAACGTCACGTCCTTGCCCTCGCGAACGATCGACGCCTTGCCGATCGGCACGACGACATCGTCACCTTCGGGAACGTCGAAGCTCTGGCCGTAGAGCAGCTCGTTTTCGAGAAACACCACCGGATCCGGCGAGCGGATTGCCGCCTTGAGCAGCCCCTTGGCGTCGGCGGCGCTGTACGGTGCGATGACGATCAGGCCGGGCACGCTGGCGTACCAGGGGCCATAATTCTGGCTGTGCTGGGCGCCGACCCGCGAGGCAGCGCCGTTGGGGCCGCGGAAGACGATCGGGCAGCGCATCTGGCCGCCGCTCATGTAATTGGTCTTGGCCGCCGAATTAATGATGTGGTCGATCGCCTGCATGGCGAAGTTGAAGGTCATGAACTCGACGATCGGCTTCAATCCGCCCATCGCCGCGCCGGCGCCAAGCCCGGCAAAGCCATATTCGGTGATCGGCGTATCGACGACGCGCTGCGGGCCGAATTCTTCGAGCAACCCTTGCGTGACCTTGTAGGCGCCTTGGTATTCGGCGACTTCCTCACCCATCACGAACACTTCGGACGTGGTGCGCATTTCCTCGGCCATGGCATCGCGAAGCGCCTCGCGGACGGTCTGCCGCTTGGTCGGCCCGGCGGCGACGGCGACGACGGGCACGCCTTCGGCCGGGACCAGCGGGCTCACCTTGGGCGGCGCCTGTGGTGGTTCGGGAGCGGGCGGCGCGGCGGCGGTAATTGCTTGCGCCTGCTCCGGTTCGGCGGCTTTTGCCGGTGCGGCTGGTTCCGCAGGCTTCTCCGCCGGCATTTCCTCGCCTTCGCCCAAAATGGTCGCGATCAGCGTGCCGACCTTGACGCCTTCCGACCCCGCCGCGACGTGCAGCTTCGCCACCACCCCGCCGTCATCGACCTCGAGTTCCATCGTCGCCTTGTCGGTCTCGATTTCCGCCAGCACGTCGCCCGGCTTGACGGTATCGCCCTCGGCGACCAGCCATTTGGCCAGCGTGCCTTCTTCCATCGTCGGCGACATGGCGGGGAGCTTGATCTCGGGCATCAGTATTTTCCCACCAGGACGTCGGTGTAAAGCTCGGCGGCATCGGGCTCGGGCGCGCCTTCGGCGAAATCGGCAGCGGCGGTGACGATCTCGCGGACTTCCTTGTCGATCTGCTTGAGCGAGGCCTCGTCGCCGTAACCGGCCTCGATGATCTCGCGCTTAGCGTGCTCGATCGGGTCGGACTTCTCGCGCATCGCGGCGACTTCCTCGCGGCTGCGATACTTTGCCGGGTCGGACATCGAGTGGCCGCGATACCGATACGTCTTCATTTCGAGCAGCAATGGCCCCTTGCCGGCGCGAACCCATTCGACCGCGGTCTGGGCGGCACCGCGAACGGCGAGCACGTCCATGCCGTCGACCTGGAGGCCCGGCACCCGGAAGCTTTCGCCGCGGCGATAGAGTTGGTCCTCGCTCGACGAGCGATTGACGCTCGTACCCATGGCATACTGGTTGTTCTCGATCACGAAAATAACCGGCAGCTTCCACAGCTCGGCCATGTTGAAGCTTTCATAGACTTGGCCCTGGTTCGACGCGCCATCGCCGAAATAGGTCACCGCAAGCCCGCCATCGCCGCGATATTTATGCGCGAACGCCAAACCCGTCCCCAGCGGCACCTGCGCCGCGACGATGCCATGACCGCCGTAAAAGCCATGCTCGACGCTGAACATGTGCATCGAGCCGCCCTTGCCCTTGGAGATGCCGGCGGCGCGGCCGGTCAACTCGGCCATAACCGCATTGGCTGGAATACCTGCCGCCAGCATATGGCCATGGTCACGGTAACCGGTGATAACCGAATCGGTTGCCTGTAGCGCCGCTTGGATGCCGACGACAACAGCTTCCTGGCCGATATAAAGATGGCAGAAACCACCGATCATCCCCATGCCGTAAAGCTGTCCGGCCCGTTCCTCGAACCGCCGGATCAGCAGCATCTGGCGATAATAATCGAGCAGCTCGGTGCGGGTCGGCTTGTGCCGTATAGGTTCCCCGGGGCGTGGCCAGTTGGTCACGGGAACCGTATTGGACGGCGCGGGCGCCTTAGTCGAAGCGGGACGAGCCAATTGAACACCTCCGGAAACCGGTTTCCCGTATAGGAGCCTGACCCCCGCCGCTTCAAGCGCTAGTTCGGGGCTACTTGGTATCGAGCGGGATTATGACCTCGTCGGGCTTTACGACATTCAGGTTCTTGCGGACCAGTTCGTCGGCGAGATCGGGGTCGACCTTGCGCGGATCGAGCAATTGCACCTGCCGATCGAGCGCGGCCTTGGCGTCGGCGCTCTGCTCGGCCTGCTTGGCCAGGGCCGCACGCTGCGCCTTATAGTCCTTCCAGGCGATGACGCCGGTCGGACCGGTGATGGCGTGCGAGACGAAATAGCCGATCAACAGGATGCAGATCGCCGGCAGCGCGGCGCGGCGCAGATAGTTCATCAGGCTGGCGCGATTTTCCATATCTCAGCATTAGCCCCCCTCCCCCTCGCATTCAAGAGAGGGCCTCGCCTGTTCCCTCCTGCCGCCAGCCTGCTATGACCGTCCCAAACAACAGCCTTGGGAGAGCGAGCATGACCGCCATCAATAGTGTCGTCGACCTGCGCAAGGATGGCGACATCGCCATCGTCACGATCGACTCGCCGCCGGTGAATGCGCTGTCGGCGGATGTCCGCGACGGGCTCGACGGCGCGTTCAAGGCATTGGCGACCGATGCGTCGGTCAAGGCCGTCGTGCTCGTCTGCGCCGGGCGGACCTTCATCGCCGGCGCCGACATCTCCGAATTCGGCAAACCGCCGCGCGGTGCCTCGCTCCACGGCGTCCAGGATGCGATGGAAGCCTCGCCGGTGCCGGTCGTCGCCGCCATCCACGGCACCGCACTCGGTGGCGGGCTCGAAGTGGCATTGTGCGCGCACTACCGCGTTGCCGATGCCAAGGCGCGGCTTGGCTTGCCCGAGGTCAAATTGGGTCTGCTCCCCGGCGCCGGCGGCACCCAGCGGCTGCCGCGAATCGTCGGCGCCGCCAAAGCCGTCCAGATGACCACGAGCGGCGACCCGATGCCGGCCAAGGCCGCACTCGCCGCCGGGCTGGTCGACGCCATCGTCGAGGGCGATTTGACGGAAGGCGCGGTGGCATTCGCGCGGAAGGTCGTTGCCGAGGGCCGGCCGCTGACCAAGGTTCGCGACGACAGCTCGCGGCTCGGCGGTGATGCAGCATCGCTGGCGCCGATGTTCGCCGAATTCCGCAAGGCCAACGCCCGCAAGTTTGCCGGGTTCGAGGCCCCCGAGGCCAATATCAAGTGCATCGAGGCCGCGGTTGCGCTGCCGTTCGAGGAAGGCATGCGCGTCGAGCGCAGCGAATTCATGAAGCTGATGGGCGGGCTGCAATCGGCGGCCCAGCGTCACGTCTTCTTCGCCGAGCGCCAGGCTGCCAAGATCGACGGGCTCGACCCCAAGGCCGCGCTGTTGCCGGTCAAGTCGGTCGGCATCATCGGCGCCGGTACGATGGGCGGCGGCATCGCGATGAACTTCCTGTCGGTCGGCATCCCGGTGACGATCGTCGAGACCAAGCAGGAAGCGCTCGACAAGGGCGTCGCGGTCATCCGCCGCAATTACGAAAACAGCGCCAAGAAGGGCCGCTTCAGCATGGAGGAAGTCGAAGCCCGCATGGGCCGGCTGACGTCGACGCTGGCGCTCGAGGACCTCAAGGACGCCGATATGATCGTCGAGGCGATCTTCGAGAACATGGAGATCAAGAAGCAGATCTTCGGGCGGCTCGACACCATCGCCAAGCCCGGCGCGATCCTGGCGTCGAACACCAGCTATCTCAACGTCGACGAGATCGCGGCGAGCACGTCGCGGCCCGAAAGCGTCGTCGGCATGCACTTCTTCTCGCCGGCGAATGTCATGAAGCTGCTGGAGGTCGTGCGCGGGGCGAAGACGGCACCCGAAGTGCTGGCCACGGCGATGGCGACCGGCAAGGCGATCGGCAAGATCGGCGTCGTCTCGGGCGTCTGCCATGGCTTTATCGGCAACCGCATGCTCGGCAAACGGCAGGAACAGGCCAACAAGCTGATCCTCGAGGGTGCACGGCCTTCGGACGTCGACCGCGTGCTGACGGATTTCGGCTTCCCGATGGGGCCGTTCCAGATGAGCGACCTGGCCGGGCTCGATATCGGCTGGTCGGCGGAGACGTCGAAGGGCCTGACCGTGCGCGACCGGCTGTGCGAGGCCGGGCTGCGCGGCCAGAAGAACGGCAAGGGCTTCTACGACTATGACGCGGAGCGCAACCGCACACCGTCGCCGGTCGCCGAGCAGATCATCCTCGATTATGCCGCCGAACAGGGCATCAACCGCCGCGAGATCGGCGACGAGGAAATCCTCGAGCGCTGCCTGTACCCGATGGTCAACGAAGGCGCCAAGATCCTCGACGAGGGCATGGCGCAGCGCGCGAGCGACATCGATATTGTCTGGATCAACGGCTATGGCTGGCCGGTGTACCGCGGCGGGCCGATGTTCTGGGCCGAAAACGACGCCGGCCGCGAGAAGATCGCCGCCGGGTTGGAGCGGATGGGGATGGATGTGTCACCGCGGTTGAAGGCGGGGTTCTAGCGCCGCGCCGCGAGCGCGCAACGCCGCGCGTTGCTCGCCGACAGGCGCAAGCTCGGCCAGCGGGGCGGTCGGCGTAAAGCCGACCGAACCCGTCTGACGTCAGCCGCGGCTTTGCCGCGGCCTTCACCTGGCATACTGCGACATGCTGCCGATCCTCTTGTAACCGCAGCGCATCTCCACACGTATATGCAGTCATGAACAACCGCCGCACACTCCTCATCGCCGGTCTTGGTGCCGCCGCCGCCCTGCCCTTAGCGCGCAGCTTTGCTGCCGCGCCGGTCCCCAAGGGCAAGTTCCCCTACACCCTGACCGATGCCCAGTGGCGCGCGAAGCTGCCGGGCAGGTCCTACGACGTGCTCCGCCACGAAGCGACCGAGCGGCCGTTCTCTTCGCCGCTCAACGACGAGCACCGCGCCGGGACGTTCACCTGCAAGGGCTGCGCGCTGCTGCTGTTCGCATCGAAGACCAAGTTCGACAGCGGCACCGGCTGGCCGAGTTTCTACGCACCGCTGCCGAAAGCCGTCGGCACCACGACCGACACGGCGTTGATGATGGAGCGCACCGAGGTCCATTGCAGCCGCTGCGGCGGGCATCTCGGGCATGTGTTCGAGGATGGCCCCAAGCCGACGGGGCTGCGATATTGCATGAACGGCGTCTCGCTCAATTTTATTCCTGCAAAGGCATAGATCGATGATCGTTCGCAGTTTGATCGCCGCCGTCTTGCTCGGCACTGCCGGCTGCTCGCTCGCTGCCGAACGCATGGTGAGCGCCCCTGCACCCGCCGCCGATACTTCGCTCAAGGCCGGCCCGGTGCAGACCGCCGTGTTCGCCGGCGGCTGTTTCTGGGGCCTCGAAGGCGTCTTCGAGCGCATCAAGGGCGTGCAATCGGTGCGCTCGGGCTATGCCGGCGGCGATAGGCGCACGGCGTCGTACGCAATCGTCGGGTCGGGAATGACCGGCCATGCCGAGGCCATCGAGGTTCGCTACGATCCGGCCCGCGTCAGCTATGGCACGTTGCTGCGGATACTGTTTTCGGTGGCGCACGACCCGACGCAGCTCAATCGCCAGGGTCCCGACAGCGGCACGCAATATCGCAGCGCCATCTTCCCGCAGACGCCCGAGCAGGCGCGGCTGGCGAAGGCGTATGTGGCGCAGCTGACGACGGCGAAGACCTGGCCGGGCAAGATCGTCACGACGCTTGAGCCGGGGAAATCCTTTTACGCGGCCGAGACCTACCACCAGAATTACCTGCGGGCGCATCCGAACGAGCCCTATATCGCGATCAACGATGTGCCCAAGGTCGAGGGGCTGAAGGCGCGGTTTCCGCAATTGTGGAGCGACAAGCCGGCGGTTTGAACCCTTAAGGATTCGTCATGCTGAACTTGTTTCAGCATCCGTCGCGGGGTCGGCACAGGCTGACTTTGCTGAGGGGTGGATGCTGAAACAAGTTCAGCATGACAATCGAATTTCCCAAGTTCAGCGCGCGATATTCGCCCAGCATTCGAGCTCGACCGCAGCGCCGCGCGCCAGCCCATTCGTCCCGAACGCACTCCGCGACGGAAACCGCCCCGGCTTGAAATATGTCACATAGATCCGGTTGAACGCATCCCACTGCTTCATGTCGGCAAGCATGACTGTGCACTTGAACAGATCGTCGTAGGTCAGGCCACGCTTGGCCAGCACCGCGCCGATGTTGGCCATGACCTGCCGGGTTTCAGGCTCCAGACCGCCGGAAACGACCTTGTCTGCCCCCGGTTCGGCGCCGATCTGGCCCGACAGATAAAGCACCCCGCCGACCTCGGTTGCATCCGAAAACGGCCGGTTGAGCGCGATCGATTCAGGCGACGTGACGTGCACCGTCGGCGCAGCCGTTGCCGACGTGGCGACCAGCAGCGCGAGCGCAGACGCTCGGATCAATGCGCCAGGGCTTTCACGATGTTCTCAACCATCTTCTTGGCGTCGGCGAGCAACATCATGGTGTTGTCCATGTAGAACACCTCGTTGTCGACCCCGGCATAACCGACGCCGCCCATCGAGCGCTTGATGAACAACACGGTCTTGGCCTTTTCGACGTCGAGCACCGGCATCCCGTAAATCGGCGAAGTCTTGTCGGTCTTGGCCGCCGGATTGGTGACGTCGTTGGCGCCGATGACGAACGCCACGTCGGCCTGGGCGAATTCGCCGTTGATGTCCTCGAGCTCGAAAACCTCGTCATACGGCACATTGGCTTCGGCGAGCAGGACGTTCATGTGTCCCGGCATGCGCCCGGCGACCGGGTGGATGGCGTATTTGACCGAGACGCCTTCCTTGCGCAGCAGGTCGCCCATTTCGCGGAGCGCGTGCTGCGCCTGCGACACCGCCATGCCGTAACCCGGAATGATGATGACGCTTTCGGCGTTCTTCATGATGAATGCGGCGTCCTCGGCCGACCCGGCTTTGTAAGCCTTGGCGACGCCGCCAGCCTTGGCTCCGCCGGCGTCGGACTCGGCGCCAAACCCGCCGGCGATGACGCTGATGAAGCTGCGGTTCATCGCCTTGCACATGATGTACGACAAGATGGCGCCCGACGAACCGACCAGCGCGCCGGTGATGATCATCGCGGTGTTCTGCAGCGTGAAGCCCATCGCCGCCGCCGCCCAACCCGAATAGCTGTTGAGCATCGAGATGACGACCGGCATGTCAGCGCCGCCGATCGGCACGATCAGCAGGAAGCCGATGATGAAGGCGAGCACCATCACCGTCCAGAAGATCCACTCGGCCTGGTCGGTGACAAAATAAGCGATCAGCCCGATGATGCCGGCGAGCAGCCCGAGGTTGATGACATGGCGGCCCGGCAGCAGGATCGGCGATCCGCTCATCCGGCCCGAGAGCTTGAGGAACGCGATGATCGACCCCGAGAAGGTGATCGCACCGATGGCGACGCCAAGGCCGAGCTCGATGCGGCTGACCGGGTGAATAAGCCCGGTGACGCCGTCCACGATGCCGAAGGCGTCGGGGTTGAGGAACGCCGACGCGCCGACAAGCACCGCCGCGAGGCCGACGAGGCTGTGGAAACCGGCGACAAGCTCGGGCATCGCCGTCATCTTGATCTTCTGCGCGATGAACCAGCCGATGCTGCCACCGATGGCGATCGCGGCGATGATCAATGGCAGCCCAACCGGGTGGACGATCAGCGTCGTCACGACCGCGATGGCCATGCCGACCATGCCATATTGATTGCCGCGCTGGCTCGATTCAGGCGACGAAAGCCCGCGGAGCGACAGGATGAAGAGGACGCCCGCGACGAGGTAGAGCAGTTCGGCCCAGGCGGGGGTGGCGGCGACGGCGTGTTCCATGGTGATGCTTGCCCCTTACTTCGCCGCGGCCGTGACCGGCTTCTTGTCTTTTTTCTTGTACATCGCGAGCATCCGGCGCGTCACCGCGAAGCCGCCAAAGATGTTGATGCTGGCCAGCACCACCGCGAGCAGGCCGAGCCACTTCGAGATCTCGGAGCCGCCAACCGCCGCCGACGACGCGATCAGCGCGCCGACGATAATCACCGACGAAATCGCGTTGGTCACCGCCATCAGCGGCGTGTGCAACGCCGGCGTGACGCTCCAGACGACGTAGTAGCCGACAAAGCAGGCCATCACGAAGATGGAAAGGATCGAGATGAAACCCATGGTCCTGCTCCTAAGCCGTCGCTGCGGTCGTGGCCGGGGCGGCCAGCAGCCGTTCGTGGACGATCTTGCCACCCTCGGTCAGCTTGATGCCGATGACGATTTCGTCATCGGCGGGAAAAGCGACAGTCTTCGCGTCCTTGTCCCAGAAAGCATTGATCAGGTTGAACAAATTGCGCGAGTAAAGCGCCGAAGCATCCGCTGCCAACCGCGCCGCGGCGTTCTTGTGGCCGATGATCTTGACGCCGTGGACGACCGCCGTCTCGCCGACCCGCGAGCCCTCGACATTGCCACCGCTTTCGACCGCAAGATCGACGATGACACTGCCAGGCCGCATCGAGGCGATCTGGGCATCGGTTATCAGTCGCGGTGCCGGGCGGCCGGGAATCAGCGCCGTCGTGATGACCACGTCCTGCTTGGCGATGTGGCTACTGACCAGTTCCGCCTGGGCCGCCTTGTATTCGTCGGACATTTCGGTGGCATAGCCGCCGCTGCCCTCGCCCTCGATGCCCTTCACGTCGGCAACGAAAATCGCCTTTGCGCCCAGTGATTCGATCTGCTCCTTCGTCGCCGAACGCACGTCGGTCGCCGATACCAGCGCCCCCAGCCGCCGCGCCGTCGCGATCGCCTGCAGGCCGGCGACACCGACGCCCATGACAAACACCCGCGCCGCCGAAATCGTCCCGGCCGCCGTCATCATCATCGGAAAAGCCCGGCCATAAGCCTCCGCCGCGTCGATCACCGATTTGTAGCCGGCGAGGTTCGATTGCGATGACAACACGTCCATCGACTGCGCGCGGCTGATGCGCGGCATGAATTCCATCGACAACGCGGTCAAATTCGCCGCCGCATAGCCGTCGATCCGCGCCCGATCAGCCAACGGCGACAGGATCGCCGCGAGCATCGCGCCGGCCTTGGTGCCGGGCAAATCGGCCGCAACCGGCCCCTGAACGCCCAGGATCAGATCCGCATCACCAAGAATGGCACCGCGATCTGCAACCCTCGCGCCGGCATCGCCATAGGCGGCGTCCGAGATATTCGCACCGACCCCGGCCCCTGCCTCGACCGAAACCTCGGCACCAAGGCCGATCAGTTTCTTGATCGTTTCCGGCGTGGCGGCAACGCGATATTCAGCGTCCGCGGTCTCGCGAAGCACGGCGATTTTCATGTGCCCATCCCCAAATCGTAATCTTGCGTCTTCAGGCGAAACTATCGCCCCGATTCGTCTTCAGGCGAGAAAGATCGCCATCAGGATCAGCACGACCGAAACCCCCGCGACGCCCCATTTCGTCACCGACATGAAATTGTCATAGGTCGAGCGGTGGTCGGTCTTGACCGTTTCTATATCGCCGTTCGGCTTGTCGTTCGCCATTGTCGATCCATTAGTCATGAAACCGCGCCCCGTTGCGCCAACGCCTGATAGCAGATGCAACACTGGTGTGAAGATGTCACGCGGCAACGCATAGCTGACGATTTTGGGTCAATTCTGAGCCGCCCGCCACACCGTCAGCGCCTGCACCGTTTCCGGCACATCATGGACGCGCACGATCTGCACCCCGCAAGCCGCCGCGTGCAACGCCAGCGCCAGGCTGCCGGGCAGACGCTGATCCGGCGGCGCGTCCCCTGCAATCCGGGCGATCAGCGCCTTGCGGCTCGCCCCCAGCAGCAGCGGCACACCGAGCCCGTGGAACAGCGTCAACCCGCGCAGCAGCGCCAGGTTGTGCGCCAGCGTCTTGCCGAAACCGATCCCCGGATCGGCGATGATCCGCCCCCGATCGATCCCCGCAGCCTCGCAGTCGGCAATCCGCGCCGCCAGCCAGTCATACACATCGGTCAGCGCGTCCACATAGGTCGGCGCGTCCTGCATCGTCTCCGGCGACCCCTGCGCGTGCATCAGCACGATTGGGCAACCCCGCGCCGCGACCAGCCCCAGTGCCGCCGGATCATGCCCCAAAGCCGAGACATCGTTGACCAGCGCCGCGCCGCCGTCCAGCGCCTGCCGCATCACCGTCGCCTTGCGGCTGTCGATGCTCCAGTTGAGCCCGACCAGCCCCGGCAGCACCGCCGCCAGCCGCGCCGTCTCGGTTTGGAGGTCCACCGTCGCCGCCCTTGGCCGCGTCGATTCCGCGCCGACGTCGATGATGTCGGCCCCTGCCCTCACCATCGCCTGCGTCGCCGCCATCGCAACAGCGGGTGCCGCGTGCCGGCCGCCATCCGAAAAACTGTCGGGCGTCACGTTCAAGATGCCCATTATCGCAGTGCGATCGCCCGGCAGCCCGGCCACGCCCAGCCGCGCCCGCGTCAACGGCCCCAGCACCGCGTCGCCAAGGCTTTCTGCCGGCACCGTGCGCGGCGGCTCGCCCCGCGCCAGTATCTCCACCCGCGCAAAGCGCAGCGGGCCGCCGGCAAGCGGCAGCCCGTCGCCCAGCCCGGTGGGACGATACCAGGCGCCTACCAGAGCTTCAGCCGATCGGCCGGGGCAAGGTACAGCTTCTCGCCGGGCTTGGCACCGAACGCGGCGTACCAGGTGTCGAAATTGCGTGCGACATAGGGGCGATAATTGCCCGGCGTATGCGGATCGGTGGTCAGCCCGCGCAGCATCGCGGCATCGCGGTACTTCTGCCGCCAGATCTGCGAGGCGCCGAGGTAGAAGCGCTGGTCGCCGGTAAAGCCGTCGATAACCTTGTCGGGCTTGCCGCCCAATGATCGCTGATAGGCGTCATAGGCGATGGTGATCCCGGCGAGATCGGCGATGTTCTCGCCCAGTGTCAGCTCGCCGTTGACCTTGGATCCCGGCAGCGGCTCATAGGCGCCATATTGCGCGACGACCTTGTCGGTCAACGCTTTGAAACGCGTGATATCGGCGGGCGTCCACCAGTCCGCCAGACGCCCGCGCTTGTCGAACTTGCGGCCCTGGTCGTCGAAATGGTGGGTGATCTCGTGGCCGATGACCATGCCGATGCCGCCGTAATTGACCGCGGCGTCGGCATTCGCATCGAAGAACGGCGGCTGCAGGATGGCGGCCGGAAAGACGATCTCGTTCCACAGCGGGTTGGCATAGGCGTTCACCGTCATCGGCGTCATGCCCCATTCGGTGCGGTCGACGGGCTTGCCGATCTTGGCGAGCTGGCGGTCGTATTCGAACCGCCGGTACCGCATGGCATTGCCGACCGAATCGCCGCGAACGACCTCGAGCTTCGAATAGTCGAGCCACTTTTCCGGATAGCCGATCTTGGGCGTGAACGCCGCCAGCTTCTCGCGCGCCGCGACGCGGGTCTTGGGGTCCATCCATTCGAGCTTCGACAGCCGCTCGTCCATCGCCGCGATGATGTTCTTGACGAGTTCGTCGGCCTTCACCTTGGCCTCGGGCGGGAAATACTGCGCGACGTACAGGCTGCCGACCGCCTCCCCGAGCGCGTTGGACGTCGCATCGGTGGCGCGTTTCCAGCGCGGCTGGTTCTCGGGCTGGCCGCCCAACACCGTGCCGTTGAAGGCGAAATTCTCGTCGACAAAGGCCTTCGACAGCAGCGGCGCGGTCGACTCCAGCGTCCGCATCGTCAGATAATCCTTCCACACCGGCAGCGGCTCGGAGGCGATCAATTTCGCGATGCCCGTCACCGCGCTCGGCTGGGCGACGATCAGCTCCTTCTGCGCCGACAGCCCCAGCGACGCCAGCAGCGGCGCCCAGTCGACGCCCGGATACGTCGTGGCAATGGCGCTGCTCGCCACCGGATTATACAGTTTCTCGACCTGGCGCTGCTCGACCTGGCTCCAATGCACCTGGGCAATCTTGCGCTCGAGGTCGTACACCGCCTGAGCGCGCGCCGGTGCATTCGTGAGCCCCGCCAGCGCCAGCATGCGGCCGATATGCTCGACATATTTCGTGCGAACTTCGGCGAACTTGGGGTTCTTGGTGTCGAGGTAATAGTCGCGATCGGGCAAGCCCAGCCCGCCCTGCCCGACATAGGCGGTAATGACATCGGGGTTCTTCAGGTCGCCCATGACCTGCGCGCCGATCGGCATGTCGATGCCATCGCGCCCGAGCGTGCCCATTTCCGCCGCCAGCGCCTTGCGGTCCTTGATCGCATCGATACCGCTCAGGATCGGCTTGATCGGGGTAATGCCCTTCGTTTCCGCAGCAGCCTCGTCCATGAAGCTGGCATAATAATCGCCGACTTTCTGGGTTTCGGTGCCCTTGGCGGCGGTGCTGGCCGCGGTCGCCGAGCCCTCGATGATCTTGCGGGTCCGCTCCTGGCTGAGATCGCGCAGCTTGGTGAACATGCCGAAGTTGGTGCGATCGGCGGGGATGACGAGCTTGTCGGTATAGCCGCCGTTGGTGAAGCGTACCCAGTCGTCACCGGGCTTGACGCTGCGGTCCATGCCGGCGGTGTCGAAGCCGAAACTGCCCAGTTCGGGCTTGGCGGATGCGGCAAAGGCCGGCGCCGCGGCGGCCAGCAGCGCCATTGCCGATGCGCACAGTAGAATGGAACGAGACATTACGACTCCCCGGGATATTTCACTGGAGGCGTGTTATCCGGTCAATACGGTTGGTGTAAAGGCTGTCTGCTGCCTTAAATGTTGGTCACACGGTCCCGACGCTGGCGCGATAGACGTCGCGCTTGGCATCGAGCGGGACCAGCTTGCCGGCTTCCTCGATGTGCCAGAACGTCCAGCCGTTGCAGCTCGGCAGGCCCTGCGCCGCGGCGCCGAGCTGGTGGATCGATCCGGTCTTGGTGCCCATGCTCAGCGAGCCATCGGCGCGGACTTCGGCCTGGTGGCGGCGCTGCGGATCGATAAGCCGGGTGCCCGGACGGACCAGCCCCGATTCGACCAGCGAGCCGAACGGGATGCGTGTTTCGCCGCGCTTGCCCTGCGTCACGGTCATGTCACCGCCCGACAAGGGCAGCAGCGACGCGATCCGCACCTCGGCGACCTTGACGTACTTCTCCTCGCGCTCGATGCCGATGTAATGCCGGCCGAGCAGCTTGGCGACAGCGCCGGTGGTGCCGGTGCCGAAGAACGGATCGACAATCAGGTCGCCCGGCTCGGTGCATGCCAGCAGCACACGATACAGCAGCGCCTCGGGCTTTTGCGTCGGGTGTGCCTTGACGCCATCGGTCTTCAGCCGCTCACCGCCCGTGCAGATCGGGATCAGCCAATCCGACCGCATCTGCAGCTCTTCGTTCATCGCCTTCATCGCGTGATAGTTGAACTTGTACTTGGAATTCTCCGATTTCGACGCCCAGATCAGCGTCTCGTGCGCGTTGGTAAAGCGCGTGCCCTTGAAGTTCGGCATCGGGTTGGCCTTGCGCCAGACGATGTCATTGAGGATCCAGTAGCCGGCATCCTGCAGCGCCGCCCCGACGCGGAAAATGTTGTGATAGCTGCCGATCGTCCAGATCGCCCCGTCGGGCTTGAGGATGCGCCGCGCCGCCGTCAGCCAGGCGCGGGTGAACTCGTCATAGGTCGCATAGCTGGCGAACTTGTCCCAATCGTCGTCGACCGCGGCGACCTTGCCGCCTTCGGGGCGGTGGAGGTTGTGCGCCAGCTGCAGATTATACGGCGGATCGGCAAAGACGAGGTCGGCACAGCCCTCGGGCATGGCGTTCATGGCTGCGATGCAGTCCCCCATGATGATGCGATCGATCTGCAAGGCGCGTTCCCGGGTTGCCACGTAGAATCGCCATGAATCACAAGTGATTCGCCGTCAAGAGTCCATCGAATCAACCGATTGTAGCGATCGGGTACGAAACGACTGGAAACCGCTAGGGGTTGAGTCTCGGTCTCTACCGACCCCCCAGCGTTGGCGTGTTGCCGAAAAGACTCTAGCCGATCGAAAGTCGGGCACGCACCGGTGCGAAGCTGCGGCGGTGATGCGGCGTAACCCCCAACGCCGCCAATGCTGCCTGGTGTTCGGGCGTGCCATAGCCCTTGTTGGTGCGCCAGCCATAGCCGGGATGCTCGGGGCAAAGCCCCTCCATGATCGCGTCGCGGACGGTCTTGGCGATGATCGACGCCGCCGCGATCGACAAGCACAGCGCATCGCCGCCGACGATCGCCGTCGCCGGATGCGACCAGCGCGGCAGGCGATTTCCATCCACCAGCGCATGACCGCACGGCTTCGGCAACGCCGCGATGGCACGCTCCATCGCCAGCATCGTCGCCCAGTGAATGTTGAGCGTGTCGATCTCCTCGACCGACGCCATGCCGACACCGATCTCGGCACAATCCTCGAGCAGCAGTCGCAACGCCGCGCGCCGTTCGGGGGTCAGCAGCTTGGAATCGTTAAGCCCGTCAGGATAGCAGTCCGGATCGAGCACGACCGCCGCAGCGACAACCGGCCCCGCCAAAGGCCCACGCCCGGCCTCGTCGACGCCAGCAACCCGCCCGCCAATCCGGATCTCATGCCGAAAACTGATCCCCTCTCCTGCGGGAGAGGGCGACTCGGCGCCCTTGCGGCGAGCGGGGTGAGGGGCAACTTTCTTGATCACAGCGGAAAAAACCCCAGCGGCCCATGCCCCCCGCCCAGCCCCGGCGCCCGCGCAATCGCCTGCATGACGAACGCTCGTGCCCGCACCACCGCCTCCTCCAGCGTCATCCCCTGCCCCAGCCCGCACGCCAGCGCCGACGCCAGCGTACACCCGGTGCCATGCGTATGCCGCGTCACCACCCGCGGGCCAGTAAATGCCACATGCCCACCGCGCGTCACTAGCCAGTCGGTGATGACATCGCCCTCGAGATGACCACCCTTGGCCAGCACCGCCCCCGGCCCCTGCAACAACAATTCCTGCGCCGCGAGCAGCGCATCGGCAACATCCTCGATCTCGGTCCCCGCCAGCGCCATCAATTCGGGCGTATTCGGCGTCACCACCGCCGCCAACGGCAACAGGCACTCGATCAACGCCGCGATCGCATCGTCCTCGAGCAGATTGGCACCGCCCTTGGCCACCATCACCGGATCGAGCACGATCGGCACCCGCACCTCGGCCAGCACCCCCGCCACCGCGCGCACCGTCTCCGCCGACCCGATCATGCCGATCTTGACGACATCGATGCCGATATCCTCGATGCACGCCCGCATCTGCGCCGCGACAATTTCGGCCGGCACCGCATGAATACCCGTCACGCCGAGCGTATTCTGCACCGTCACGGCCGTAACCGCCGTCATCGCATAGCCCCCAAGGCAGGTGATCGTCTTGATATCGGCCTGGATACCCGCCCCGCCCCCCGAATCCGACCCGGCAATAATCAGCACCCGCGCCACTTTATCCACGAAACCGCCTCGCCGAAGACGCCGGGTTCCGCGCCAATGCCGCACCCACCCGCAGCGGCCGCGCCTCGAAGCCACCGCCGCAGTTCGGACAAACACCCTCCAACGGCCCCGTCACGCAAGCGGCGCAGAAGGTGCACTCGAACGAACAGATCATCGCCCCCGCCGCATCCGCCGGCAGATCAATCCCGCACCGCTCGCAATCCGGGCGCATATCGAGGCTCATGCAGCCACCACCGCCGCGCAGATGTCGTCGACCACCGCCTTGACCAGCCGCTTGTCCTCGCCCTCGGCCATGACCCGGATTACCGGCTCGGTTCCCGATTTGCGGATCAGCAACCGCCCGCTACCATTCAGCCGCGCCTCGCCGTCGGCGATCACCGCCTTGACGCGGTCGCTATCGAGCGGCGCGCCGGCAAAACGCACACTCCGCAGCACTTGCGGCAGCGGGTCGAACAAATGCAGCACCTCGCTCGCCGGACGGCCACTCGCCACCAGCGCCGCCAGCACCTGCAACGCCGCCACCAACCCGTCGCCGGTCGTCGAATGATCGGCCAGGATCAGATGCCCCGACTGCTCGCCGCCGATATTGAAGCCGCCGGCCTTCATCGCCTCGAGCACATAGCGATCGCCCACGCCCGCCCGGTGCAGCGCCAACCCGCGCCCGCCAAGCCAGCGCTCAAGCCCCAAATTCGACATCACCGTCGCCACCAGCCCACCGCCCTTGAGCGTGCCGGCCTCCTGCGCCCGCCCGGTAACCAGCGCCATCAGCTGGTCGCCATCGACGATCTGGCCCTTTTCATCGACGACGATCAACCGGTCGGCGTCGCCATCGAGCGCAATGCCGATATCGGCGCCGGTCTCCAGCACGCGCATCTGCAGCGCCTTGGGATAGGTCGATCCGCACTGGTCGTTGATGTTGAAACCGTTGGGCGTAACGCTGATCGCATCGACTTCGGCGCCGAGCTCCCACAGCGCCTCGGGCGCCACCGCATAGGCCGCGCCATTGGCGCAATCGATGACCACCTTCAGCCCGTCGAGCCGCAGATCCTCGGGGAACGTCGCCTTGGCAAAATGGATATACCGCCCGCGCGCATCCTCGATCCGCCGGGCCCGCCCGATCGATTGCGGCTCCGCCAGCGCCACCTCGGCATCGATCATCGCCTCGATCTCGGCCTCGTCGGCATCCGACAATTTGAAGCCATCCGGCCCGAACAACTTGATGCCATTGTCCTGATAGGCGTTGTGGCTCGCAGAAATCATCACCCCCAGGTCGGCCCGCAGCGACCGCGTCAGCAGCGCCACCGCCGGTGTCGGGATCGGACCGGCCTGGATGACGTCCATGCCCACCGAGGTAAACCCCGCCGTCAGCGCCGATTCCATCATGTAGCCCGACAGCCGCGTGTCCTTGGCGATCACCACCCGGTGCTTGTGGCTGCCGCGCAGGAACTTGGTCCCCGCCGCCTGCCCGACCTTCATCGCGATCGCCGCGGTCATCGGGGCACTGTTGGTCAGCCCGCGAATGCCATCGGTACCGAAATATCTGCGTGTCATGCTGGCTTTGCCCTCTTCATGCGTTGCTGTTTACGCCAGCAGGATTAGCTTGTCGAAGGGCTCGTTGACCCGCCGAGGAGGAGAAATACACATGCAGACACGCAAACTCGGCACCCAGGGCCTCACCGTTTCGGCGCTTGGCCTCGGCTGCATGGGCATGGCCGGCACCGCGGGCCAGGCGGCGATGTACGGTATCGTCGATACCGATGAAGCCGTCGCCACCATCCACCGCGCGCTCGAGAACGGCGTCAACTTCTTCGACACCGCAGAGGTTTACGGGCCTTTCCTCAACGAGGAACTCATCGGCCGCGCCCTCGCCGGCCGCCGCGAACAAGCCATCATCGCCACAAAATTCGGCTTCCGCATCAAAGACGGCAAGGTCGCGGGCACCGATTCAACCCCGGCCAACGTCCGCGCCGTCGCCGAAGCCAGCCTCAAGCGCCTCGGCACCGACCATATCGACTTGTTCTACCAGCACCGCGTCGATCCCGCCGTGCCGATCGAGGATACCGTCGGCGCGATGGCCGACCTCGTCCGCGAAGGCAAGGTCCGCTATCTCGGCCTGTCCGAGGCCGGCCCCGGCACTATCGCCCGCGCCCACGCCGTCCACCCGATCAGCGCACTGCAAAGCGAATGGTCGCTGTGGGAGCGCGGCGTCGAAGCGGAAATCTGGCCGCTGTGCCAGCAGCTCGGCATCGGCTTCGTGCCCTATTCACCGCTCGGACGCGGCTTCCTGACCGGCAATCAACCCCGCGCCGAAGACCTCCCCGAAACCGACTATCGCAAGCGCGATCCCCGCTACCAGGGCACCAACTACGACGCCAACATGGCCGCCGTTGCCATCGTCAAATCCATCGCCGACATCCACGCCGCGACCGCCGCCCAGGTCGCGCTGGCGTGGCTGCTCGCCAAGGGCGACGGCGTCGTGCCAATCCCCGGCTCCAAGCGCCGCGTCACCCTCGACGACAACGCCGGCGCCGCCGCGCTCGCTCTCACCGCCAACGACCTCGCCCGCCTCGACGCCGCCCTCCCCCCCGGCACGACAGCCGGCGACCGCTACGGCTCCCCAGCCATGATGGCGATGGTAAGGCTCTAACCTTGTCCTCCCCCTCAAGGGGGGAGGCGACTCGCACCCCTTGGTGCGGCGGGTGGGGGTGTTCCCCCTCCCCGATTGACTCCCCCTCTCCGCCCCAGCACCTTGCCGCCAAAGGGGACCCCATCATGCCAATCGATCGCCGCCTGTTCCTGACAGCCGCCACCGCCCTCGCCGTCCCCACCGCCGCCCGCGCCGCAATCACCGCCACCAACGCCACCCCCGTCCAACAGGTCGCCCTAAAAGCCATCTCAGCCTACCTAGAAGCCCACCGCACCTGGTTCGCCCTCCCCGCAATCGGCATGGTCGTCACCGACGGCGACTTCACCGCAATCATCCAGTCCGGCACCACCTATCACGAGCAACACCCCCTGACCGGCAAGGAGCTCTGGCAAATCGGCTCGATCAGCAAGTCCTTCGTCGCGTTGGTCTGCCTGCAACTCGCCAGCGAAGGAAAACTCGACCTCGAAGCCGATATCCGCACCATCCTGCCCGAAGCGCCGCTCCCTCCCGGCGCCCCCTTCACCATCCGCGACCTTCTCGACCACACCACCGGCCTGCCCGATTTCGCACCGGTTTTCGCCATCGATGGCAGCCCGCTCTGGCGCGGCTTCGAACCCGGAACCCATTGGTCGTACAGCAATGTCGGCTACAATCTCGTCGGCCAGGCCATCGAGCGCATCGAAGGCAAACCCCTGCGCCAATCGATCATCGCGCGCATCATGAAGCCGCTCGGCATGGCCGACAGCGACGGCGCCATCCGCTGGCCGGATCGCAGCCGCTATCCGGCCCGCTTCGGCACGCTACGCCCCGACCTCCCTGTCCTCCGCCAGAACCGCCTCGTCCCCGCCGCCTGGGTCGACGCCAACCTCGCCGCCGGATCAGTCGCCGCGACGCTGCCCGACATGGCGCGCTACCTGCGCTTCCTGATCGGTGTCGGCACCGGCGCCGGCAAACCCCTGATCTCGGACGCAATGGCAAAACTCTGGCTGGCCCGGCCCGCCCGCCAGGACCCCGAGGCACCCACCGAAACCTATGGCCTCGGCCTGATGCACCGCGTCGACGACGGCCGCGCCCTGCTCCACCACACGGGCGGCATGGTCAGTTTCTCCTCATCCTTCCACGTCGACCCGGCCGCCGGCACCGGCGCCTTCGCCAGCTGCGCCATCGGCGGCACCGGCTATCGCCCGCGCCTGCTCACCCGCTTCGCCGTCCAGGCGCTGCGCCTGGCGCGCGAGGGCAAGCCCATCCCGGTGCCGCCGGCGCTCGGCCCCAAGCCGCTCGAAAAGCCCGCCGATTTCGCCGGTCGCTATGCAGGACCGGCAGGAACACTGACCATCGGTGGCAGTCCCGCGCTCGGCGTCACCAGCGCCGGCACGACCGCGGCGCTGGAAAGCCAGGGCACCGACCAGTTCGCCACCTCCCACCCGGCCTTCGCCGATTTCGCGCTGCTATTCGTCCGCAGCAACGCCCAGGTCGTCGCCATCGACCACGGGCTACACCGTTTCGTCCGCGACGGCGCCAGCGCCCCCCTCGCCGCCACCCCGGCGCATATCGCCGCCCGCGCCGGCTGCTATCGAAGCGACGACCCATGGCTCGGCGGTCTCACGCTCGTCGCGCGCGGCGACCGGCTGATATTCGGCGGCACCGACCCGCTCATCGACATCGGCAACGACGTCTGGCGGCTGGAGGCGCCGGACTGGAATCCCGAGCGCCTCGGGTTCGGCGGCTTTGTGGGCGGCCGCCCGCAGATCGCGATATTCTCGGGCCGTACCTATGAGCGGCGCGACGCCTGACGCAGCACCACGCAGCGGTCACGCCCGGCAAGGTCGCGGCGCACCTCGCCGGCCAGCCCGGCATCGGCGACCAGCGCCAGCACCGCCGCCGCCTGCTTCCAGCCGATCTCGATGATGGCGGTCCCGCCCGGCGCAAGCAGCCCCGGCAGTTGCGGGATCAAGCGCCGATAATCTTCGAGGCCATCGGGTCCGGCGAACAGTGCCTCGCCCGGCTCATGATCACGAACATCAAGCGATAGTTCAGCGTCATACTCGACATACGGCGGATTGCTCAGGACAAGATCGAACTGCCGATCGATCCCTTGCCCCCAGTCACCCACCAGGAAATCTGCCCGCCCTCCGAACCCCAGCCGCTCGGCGTTACCCTGCGCCACTGCCAGCGCTGCCGCCGACCTGTCGACGCCTAACCCCCGCGCAGCAGGCCATTCACTCAACGCTGCCAGCAGCAGCGCCCCGCTCCCGGTCCCCAGATCGAGTATCGTTGCCGGTGCTGCGCAGACCGCCAGCGCCGCCTCTATCAACGTCTCCGTATCCGGGCGCGGGATCAGCACATCGGGCGTCACCACCAGGTCGAGCGACCAGAATTCGCGCCGCCCGGTGATATACGCCACCGGCTCACCAACCTCACGCCGCGCCACAAGTAGGTCATAGGCTTGCGGGTCGATGCTGCGATCGCCGCTCAACAGCAATGCCCCGCGGTCGACCCCGAGCAGATACCCAAGCAGCACCTCGGCATCGAAGCGGTCGATCCGCAGCGCCGCCGCTCGCAGCGCTTCGGCAACAATCACCCCAGTTCCGCCAACCGCGCCGCCTCATCCTCCGAAATCAGCGCCGAAATCATTTCGTCGAGCGCCGGCCCCTCAAGAATTTCGGGCAGCCGGTGCAGCGTCAAATTGATCCGGTGGTCGGTCACCCGCCCCTGCGGGAAATTATACGTCCGGATCCGCTCCGACCGATCGCCACTGCCGACCATGGCCTTGCGATCCGCCGACCGCGCCTGGTCGACCTTGCTGCGCTCGAGATCATAAAGCCGCGAGCGCAGCACCTTCATCGCCTTGGCCTTGTTCTTGTGCTGCGATTTTTCGTCCTGCTGCTGGACCATCAGCCCCGTCGGAATATGGACGATCCGCACCGCGCTATCGGTCGTATTGACCGATTGCCCACCCGGACCAGAAGAACGAAAAATGTCGATCCGCAAATCCTTGTCCTCGATCTGGACATCGACTTCCTCGGCTTCGGGCAGCACCGCGACCGTCGCCGCGCTGGTATGGATGCGGCCCTGCTGCTCGGTCGCCGGCACGCGCTGCACCCTGTGTACGCCGCTTTCGAACTTCAGCTTGGCGAACACACCTTCGCCGTTCACATTGGCGATGATCTCCTTGAAACCGCCCATTTCGCCCGCCGACATCGAGATCGCCTCGACCCGCCAGCCCTGGCTGACCGCATAACGCTCGTACATCCGGTACAGGTCGCCGGCGAACAGCGCCGCCTCATCGCCGCCAGTCCCGGCCCGAATTTCAAGCATCGCCGGCTTGGCATCGGCACGATCGCGCGGCAGCAATTTCAGCGCCAGCGCACGCTCGGCGGCGGGCAATTTGTCCTCGATCGCGGACAATTCCTCCTGCGCCATCTCGTACATCTCGTCGCCGGCCGGAATCCCGCGCAAGTCAGCGGCCTCCTCGCGCAAAGCTCGCAGCGCCCCAGCCGCCTCGACCACCGGGCTCAACTCGGCATAATCCTTCGAAAGCTGGACAAATTTGTCCGCCGCCAAATCCGGGTTGCCCATCTGCGCCGCCAGATCGGCATGCCGCCGCTCCAACTGCCCAATCCGCTCAGCAGAAATAATCACGCGTCATCACCCGAAAGTTCACGATAAGGCCCAGGAAGCCATTCAAGAACCTTGAGCAACAACATGGATGCTGCTTCGGTGCCACCAATATGGGTCAAATGTAGTCGATCTTTCGCACGCGATCCTTCACGAACAAAAAGAATTGCATCGTATCCCGACTTTTTCGCCAGTTCGACGCGTCGTTTAGCATTGCCTTTGTATGCAATATCAATCGTAGTGCTGAGTTTACCGCGCCGTAAATTGTAGGCAATAGCAGTAGCTTCCTCCAACATACTTGGAGAATCCGGCACAACGACTATCCGCGCGAAATCTGGAGCCAAGTCAGGGATAAGCATCGCCAGCCGCTCAATTCCCCCGGCCCAGCCCACCGCCGGCGTCTCCGGCCCACCCATCGCCCCAATCAACCCGTCATACCGCCCGCCGCCGATCACCGTCCCCTGCGCCCCCAGCGCATCGGTCACAAATTCGAACGCCGTATGCCGGTAATAATCGAACCCGCGCACGAGCGATGCTGCCCGCACGAATCCAACCCCCGAAGCCTGCAACCCCTTCTGCACAGCCTCGAAAAACGCCCCAGCTTCCGAGGTCATAAACGCATCGATCCGCGGCGCATCCGCAACCAGCGCCCGATCGCTCTCCGCCTTGGAATCCAAAATCCGCAGCGGGTTCTTCTCCAACCGCTCCCGGCTTTCCGCCGACAGCACATCGAGATGCCCCGAAAAATGCGCCACCAGCGCCTCACGCCAGGCCCCGCGCGTCTCCGCATCCCCCAGCGTATTCAATTGCAAAACCACCCGGTCATCGACCCCAAGCTCGGCCAGCACCTGCGCCGCCAGCGCGATCACCTCGACATCCGCCGCCGGTTCCGCTGCGCCAATCACCTCGGCATCCAACTGGTGAAACTGCCGGAACCGCCCCTTCTGCGGGCGCTCATAACGAAACAGCGGCCCCCAGGTCGTCACCTTCAATGGCGCCAACTGCTGCCAGCCATTCTCGATATACGCCCGCGCAATCCCCGCGGTGAATTCCGGTCGCAGCGTCAGCGAGTCGCCGCCGCGATCCTCGAACGAATACATTTCCTTCGAAACCACATCGGTGGTCTCACCCAGCGACCGCGCAAACACCGACGTCGCCTCGAACACCGGCACTTCGATCCGCCCAAAGCCATAAAGCTTGCGAACGCGATTGAACGTCTCGACGACGTGATCGAACCGAGCCGCCTGCTCGCCGATCATGTCCTGGGTACCGCGTGGTCGTTGTTGTTTCGTCATACTCCGGCGCGGATAGGCGACACACGCGCGCTTGTCATCAGCGCACGCCGACGATTATCAAGGGTCCAAAGGGGATTCCATGCTCAAGTCGTTTCTGCTCGCCGGCCTCCTCGCCACGTCCGCGCACGCCGCCGAACTTTCCCGGCCCACGCCGCTGCCGTTCACCAACACCATCCCGGTCGCAAAAGACCTGCCCTTCCCCGGCACCATGACCCTGAAAGTCGACGCCACCGACAACCTCCGCGGCGTCTTCAAGGTGCGCCAGACCATCCCCGTCCCGGCATCCGGCCCGATGACGCTGTTGTTCCCCAAATGGCTCCCCGGCAACCACAGCCCACGCGGTGAAATCTCCAAGCTCGCCGGCCTCGTCATCACCGCCGGCGGCAAGGAACTGACCTGGAAGCGCGACGAGATCGACGTCTACGCCTTTCACATCGATGTCCCCGCCGGCGCCCGCGCCCTCGATGTGCGCTTCGACTTCCTGTCGCCGACCGCCATCAACCAGGGGCGTATCGTCGCGACCTCCGACATGATCAGCCTGCAACCCAACCAGGTCTCGCTCTACCCCGCCGGTTGGTTCACCCGCCAGATACCCGTGGCCACCACCATCACTTGGCCATCCAACTGGCAGGCCGGCGGCGCGCTCCGCATCAAGTCACGCGCCGGCAACGCCATCACATACGAAACCACCGACTACGAAACCCTCGTCGACAGCCCCTTCCTCGCCGGCCGCTGGTTCAAGCAATGGGATCTCGGCCACAACGTCATGCTCGATGTCGTCGCCGACGCCCCGCGCTACCTCGAGGCCAAGCCGGCCCAGATCGAGGCCCATCGCAAGCTCGTCGACCAGGCCATAAAGCTGTTCGGCACCCGCCAGTTCGACCATTACGACTTCCTGCTGTCGCTGACCGAGAACCTCGGCGGCATCGGTCTCGAACATCATCGCAGCAGCGAAAACGGCGTCAACGCGGCGTATTTCACCGAATGGGACAAGGGTCCCGGCCGCCGCAACCTGCTGCCGCATGAATTCACCCATAGCTGGAACGGCAAGCACCGCCGCGGCGCCGATTCGATCGTTCCGAATTTCAACACCCCGCTGCGCAACTCGCTGCTCTGGGTCTATGAGGGCCAGACCCAGTTCTGGGGCTTCGTCCTCGGCGCGCGCTCGGGGCTGTTCAGCAAGCAGGAGACCCTCGACAGCTTCGCCGCCACCGCCGCCAGCCTCGACAATCGCCCGGCGCGCGGCTGGCGCTCGCTCGACGACACCACCAACGACCCGGTCATCGCCGCCCGCGCCCCCAAGGCCTGGCTCAGTCAGCAGCGCAGCGAGGACTATTACGCCGAAGGCATGCTGATCTGGCTCGAGGCCGACAACATCATCCGCACCGCTACCCGCGGCGCCAAGGGCATGGACGACTTCGCCCGCAGCTTCTTTGGCACCGGCGAAGGCGACTGGGGCGTCGTTCCCTATGATTTCAACACGCTCGTGGCCGGCCTTAACGCGGTAACTCCATACGACTGGGCCAGCTTCCTCACCAAACGCCTGACCGAAAAGGCCGCCGGCGCACCGCTCGCGGGCTTCACCACTTCGGGCTACAAGCTCATCTACACCGACACGCCCACTGCCACCTTCGCCGACGGTATGCGAACCGGCAAGAACAACAACCTCAGCTATTCGGGTGGCATCTTGATCGGCAAGGAAGGCCAGATCGACCAAATCATCTGGAACAGCGCCGCCTTCGAGGCCGGGCTCACCGTGAGCGACACCATCATCGCGGTCAACGACAAGCCCTTCACCGACGACCTCATCAAGGCCGAAATCGCCGACGCCAAGGGCCAAAAAGCCCCGATCCGCCTGCTGGTAAAAACCGGCGACCGCCTGCGCACCGTCGACCTCGCCTGGAACGGCGGCCTCCGCTACCCGCGCTTCGAAAAGACCGGCAGCACCGACACCTCGCTCGACAAACTACTGATGCCAAGGCCCTGACTTCGCTTCCCCCCTCCCTTCTTCAAGGGAGGGGTCGGGGGCGGGTCGCTTTCTCCCTACCCCTTCAACAGCTTCAACCCCACGATACACCCGATCAACCCGATCAGCAGCAGCCCCCGCACCAGCCCCGCCGCTTCCCCGAAAAACACGATCCCTACCACCGCGGTCCCGGCCGCCCCGATCCCCGCCCAGATCGCATAAGCCGTCCCCAGCGGGATCGTCCGCCCGGCATATTCCAGCAATCCCATGCTCAGCGTCACCGAGACCAGGAACGCCGCCACCCAAGGCCAATTTCGAAACCCGTCGACGAACCGCAGCGACGTGGTGAACCCCACTTCGAACAACCCGCCGAGTACCAATGCGGCCCAGCCCATAACCTCATCCTTCCCATAGACGAATCGCAGGGGGTCGCTTACCCCGCACCGCGGAACAGGAGACTATGAATGCGGATCGATCAAATCCCCATCGGCGTGAACGTGCCCTACGACGTCAATGTCGTCATCGAATGCCCGCTCGGCGGAGAACCCGTCAAATACGAACTCGACAAGGCCTCGGGCGCGCTCTTCGTCGACCGCATCCTCCACACCGCCATGCGCTATCCAACCAACTACGGCTTCATCCCGCACACGCTCGCCGAGGACGGCGACCCCATCGACGCCCTCGTCGTCGCGCGCACGCCATTCGTGCCCGGCTGCATCAGCCGCGTCCGTCCGGTCGGCGTCATGATGATGGAAGACGATGCCGGCGGCGATGCCAAGCTGCTCTGCGTGTCGGTGAACAAGGTCCACCCCTACTACAACAACGTCAGCGAATACACCGACTTGCCCGACATTCTTCTCAACCAGATCGAGCATTTCTTCACCCACTACAAGGATCTGGAGCCCGGCAAGTGGACCAAGTTCCTCGGCTGGCAAGGCAAGGCCACCGCCGAGCGCCTGATCCTCGAATCGATCGATCGCTACAACAACGCCGAGCAGGGCCACGACGTCCCCGCCCCCCGCGAGCACCCCGGCGCCCCGCGCGCCTGATATCCCCGTCATCCCGGGCTCGACCCGGGACCCAGCTGCTTCTCCGCCGCGAAAGCAGCCGGGTCCCGGACCAAGCCCGCTAATCCAGCCCCAACAACCACCCCCGCAGCACCGCCAGATACGCTTCCGGATTGTCGTTCATAACTGAATGCGCCGCGTCCGCGATCTCGGCAAAATCCGCCCCGCCCGGCACATCCCGCGCAAAGCCCGCAACCGTCCCCGGCCGCGCCTCGTCATGCTGCCCCGCGACGAACAGCGTCCGCCGCCCATCCAGCCGCTTCAACAACGCCCGTCCATCATAGTCCTTCAGCGTCCCCGAGGCGGTGAACTCCGCCCGCCCCCACATATGATGATAAATATCGTCACTGAAACTGCGCGGCAGCGCCGACTTGTACGCAGCGATATCCGCCGTCGGCTCGGCCATCCGCACATGCCGCGCATAAAAGGCCGCCGTCGCCGCATCGCAATCCGCTTGCGGCGCCGCCCCCGCCACGTCGCATTTGTCGAGCAGTTCCCGCACCCCGGCCGGCATCGCGTCCTTCAACGCCCGGGCATCCGCCAGCCACGCCGCCGTCGACACCAGCGGCGACTGCAGCACCAGTCCGGCCAATTCCCTGGGCCTTCGCGCCGCATACTCCAGCGCCACGGTCGCCCCCCAGCTCGCCCCCAGCACATGCCACCGCGCAACCCCCAACGCCGCCCGCACCGACTCCAGTTCCGCCACAAACCTCGGCACCACCCAGTTCGCCGCATCGCCAGGCGCTTCCGATCGCCCGCTATCAAGCTGGTCATACAGGATCACCGCCCGCTCATCCGCCAACGCCGTCGCATTGAGGAAATACCAGTGCGAACTCCCCGGCCCGCCATGCAGCATCACGATCGGCGGCCGCGGTCCCTTCAGGTCACCATTGACCCGCACATAGACCCTGCCCCCCGGCACCGGCACCATCATCTCGAAATCGGGCCTGATCCGCACGCCGCCGGGCGCCGCGGCCCCGAGCAGCCCGGCTCCCAACAGCCCTGCTCCCGCCGCCATCACGGACCTCCGCGTAAACGTCGCACTAACCCCCGGCCAGCCGCTTGAACGTCGAATACCGCGGATTATCCACCGCCACCTTCGCCAGCACAGCCGTCGTCAGCGCTTCGAGCAAGCCCGGCGTTTCCGGCGTCAACTGCCCCATCCGCAACCGCCCGCACAGTTCCGCGCGCAGTGCATCGAGCCCCGATTCATGCCCCAGGAACCCACCCAGCGCCGCCGCCTCGGCCTCGCGCGGCTTCAGCGTCAACTCGCGCGCCACGATCGCCATCGCATTGCTCGCCACCTTGGCATGAAACGCCTGCTGCCCGGTCAATGCCGGCTCGATCGACTTGAGGAAATCCGCCACTACGGCCACCAGCGCCGCCGCTTCGATCTGCTCGGCCATCAGATTTCCCCAAACCGGATCAAATGCACCAGGTCGAGCTCGACCTCCGAAACCCGCCGGCCGATCGCCGCCCTCTCGACCGAGATCACCCGCCCCGAAACATGGTCATGCCCAAGCTGCAGGCACGACAGCCCCCAGCGCAGCGTCCCCCAAACCTCCCACATATGCGCCCGCGCCCGGTCGATCCGCGCGCCGCCCGCCGCCGCATAGGCGTCGTACAGCTCCTCGCGCTCGCCGAAGCCGCCGACCGGCTTCTGCCAATTGCCGAACCGCCAGGCGTTGGCGCACAACCAGCCCAGATCCTCGGCCCCCTCCCCCAGATGCGCCAGCTCCCAATCGAGCACCGCCGCCAGTCCCTGCTCATCGACGATGAAATTGCCGCTGCGAAAATCGCCGTGGACCACCGACGTCGGCTCGGCATCGCCGCAACGCTCCGCCAGCCAGGCAAACGCCATGTCGAACACCGGCGATTCGACCCCATAGGCCCGATATCGCTCAAACATCTGCTCCCGCGCCGCCGCCGTCCGTCCACCCGCCAGCGCCAGTCCGGCAACCTCCGCCAGCGGCACCGAATGCAGCGTCGCCAGCACCGCCGCGCATTGCCCGGTCATCGCCGCGCGTGCCGCTGCGTATTTCTCGTCGCGCAGATACCGCGGCGCCAACGCCTCGCCCGCCACCCGCGTCATCACGAACCCGTGCCCCAGCCCGTCCTCGGGCGTCAGCACCGCGACCACATCGGCAACCGGGATGCCCCGCCGCCCCGCCAGCATCTGCAACGCCGCCTGGTCGGCCTTGGGAAAGCCGCCGGCCACAACTTCGCCCGCCGCCGCGCGTTGCAGGATCAGCGGCCACGCCGCGCCATCCCGCACCGCGTCCACCGCATAGGTCGCCGACGACGCCCCGCCGGTCAGCACGGTCACCGTCTCGACGGAAACCCCGACGCCACCGGCCCGAACGAGAACCGCCGTCAGCCGCTGGACATCATCTTCATTCATGCCGCCAGCCTATGACAGCGTATCCGGCGCCGCCAATCGAAAACCGGCACCCCTGTTCAATCCCGCAGTCAGTCCCGGATTACTCGCGCAGCCGGGCGTAGCAGAATTCATCGAACCATTCGTCGCCGTCCTGCCAGCTCCGCACGAAATGTCCCTCACGCCGAAACCGCAGCCGCTCGAGCAGCCGCTGCGCCGCCAGGTTGCGCGCATCGGTCAACGCCGTCACCCGCGCCCGCCCGCTGGCGAACAATGCCGCCATCATCGCCGTGCACGCCTCGACCGCCAGGCCTTCGCTCCGCCGCACCGGGTCGAGCGCAAAGCCGATCTCCGCCTGCCGCACCCGCGGCGTGTCGAAATTGACCCCGATGTCGCCGACAAAGCTGCCGTCGGATTTGTCGATGATGGCGAACTGTCCCCAGCCCTCGGCATCGACTGCCGGCCGCGTCACCATCGCCGCCACCAGCGCGCGGCTTTCATCGAGGCTGCGGTTCTGCGGGTCGAACGGCATCAGGCCACGCACCCGGTGATAGGCATCGGCGTCGGACACCCGGATCGGCCGCACCCAAAGCCTTGCCGTTTCCAGGTTCCAGACAAAATCGGTCGGGAGATCGTTGCGCATCGTAGCCATTCGGACGGCATAGAACTTTTCGGCTTCGAATGTCTTCATTTCACGTGCCGAGCGGCGGCATTCCGGCACATTCGTGCAAATTCGCGGTAAACCGGTTGCATTTTCAACGCATCGCCCGCCGCCCGTGCCGGACAGCTTGCCACTCCCCGATTTTCCGTGCAGACGCCGCATCACCGTGCTCGTGTCGTTCGGGAAATTTGCGTTCCGCCTCACGACTCACCGACGCTTTATAGCAAACGACGGGGATTCGCCCCGGACCGTCACCCGACCAACAGCGCATGCGACCGGATAAACCGGCGCCTGCATCGTGACTGCGAAACCATCGCGGCATCCATCTCGCTCCTTGGAGGACAAACGCATGCGTATTGCCACGCCAAAGCTGAAGACTATCCTGCTCGCATCGATCGCCGCCACATCGTTCACCGGCTTTGCCGCGGCTCAGACCGCCCCGGCCACGCCCGAAGCCGCAGCTCCCAAAGCCGCCGCTCCCGAAGCCGTAGCCGCTGGTTCGGCCCAGGATGACGAAGGCCTGATCATCGTCACCGCTTCCAAGCGTGCCGCCACCCTCCAGGACACGCCGATCTCGGTTGCCGTCACCACCGGCGCCGTCATCGAGCAGGCGCAGGTCCGCGATCTCCTCGACCTGCAGACGTTGGTCCCCTCGCTCCGCGTCTCGCAGCTGCAAAGCTCGGCGAACACCAACTTCATCATCCGCGGCTTCGGCAACGGCGCCAATAACCCTGGCATCGAGCCATCGGTCGGCGTCTTCATCGACGGCGTCTACCGGTCGCGCTCGGCTGCCCAGATCGGCGACCTGCCCAACCTCGAGCGGGTCGAAGTCCTGCGCGGTCCGCAGTCGACCCTGTTCGGCAAGAACGCGTCGGCCGGCATCATCGCGATCGTCACCCGCGAGCCGCAGTTCGAATTCGGCGGCCAGGCCGAAGTTTCCTACGGAAACTACAACGCCATCATCGCCCGCGCCGACGTCACCGGCCCGATCACCGACAAGATCGCCTTCAGCCTCGCCGGCAACATCAACAAGCGCGACGGCTATGCCACCGACCTCGTCACCGGCTCCGAATTCAACGAGCGCGACCGCTGGGGCGTCCGCGGCTCGCTGCTGTTCAGGCCCAGCGACGACTTCAAGATCCGCTTCATCGCCGACTATGACAAGCTCGACGAAAATTGCTGCGCCGTCGTCAACGTCGTCGATGGCCGGACCGGCGCCATCGTCCGCGGCCTCGGCGGCCGGATCGATTCGAACAAGTTGCTCGCGCTCAGCAGCACGACCAATTTCGATTCCGAGAACAAGATCGAAAACTTCGGCGTCTCGGCACAGGCCGACTGGAACGTCAGCGATTTCGACGTCACCCTGATCGGTTCGTATCGCGGCGTGCGCAGCTTCACTAACCAGGACTCGGACTTCACCAGCGCCGACCTGATCAGCGCCAACCGCGCCGATACCGACATCGATACCTTCACCGGCGAAGCGCGGGTCGCCTCCAACTTCGACGGCTTCTTCAACTTCCTGCTCGGTGCCTATTATTTCAACGAGAAGATCGACTACCGCCCCACGCTGACGACCGGCGCCGATTTCCGCAACTATGCCAACGCCCTCACCGGCGGCGCCTTCCTCAACGTCGAGCGCCTCCTGGGCTTCCCGACCGGCACGTTCGGCCGCAGCGGCCAGGGCATCTTCGAACAATATGACTACAGGAACCAGGCAATCTCGGCCTTCGGCCAGGGCGATTTCGCCATCACCGATCAACTGACCTTCACCGCCGGGTTCAACTACACCCGCGATCGCAAGGATGTCGGCGCGAACGTCGTCAGCACCGATGTCTTCTCGGGTCTCGACCTGATCGCCCTCGGTACGCGCATCGGCGTGCCGCCGACGCTTGCTGCCAACCCGCAGTTCAACCCGCTGCTGGCGCTGCGGCCGTTGCAGTTCCTGCCGCCGTTCCTCAACTTCCCGAACGCGGTCGAAGACGGCAAGACCAGCGACGACGACCTGTCGTACACCCTGCGCCTTGCCTACAAGGTCAGCGAAAACCTCAGCACCTATGCAACCTATGCGACCGGCTTCAAGGCATCGTCGTGGAACCTGTCGCGCGACAGCCGGCCCACTCCTGCCAACTTCATCCCCGGCTCGCCGGCACAGGTCCCCGCGCCCGCCGGTTCGCCGATCCGTGACGCCGGCCTCGCCGTCAACAACCTGTCCACCGGCACGCGCTTCGCCGGCCCTGAAAACGCCGAAGTCTATGAAATCGGCCTCAAGGGCCAATTCCCCGGCTTCGGCTTCAACCTCGCGGTCTTCCAGCAGGCGCTCGAGGGCTTCCAGGGCAATATCTTCACCGGCACCGGCTTCGTCCTCGCCAACGCCGAAAAGCAATCGACCTTCGGCTTCGAGATCGACACGTCGTTCACCCCGATCCGGGCGCTCAACGTCACCGCGTCGCTGACCTACCTCGATCCAAAGTTCGACAGCTTCACCGGCGGCTCGGCCCTCAACCCCGGCTTCACCACGTCGCCGACCGATCTCAGCGGCCAGCGTCCGGCAGGCATCCCGGAGTTCTCGATCGCGGTCGGCGCCACCTACACGGCCGCCATCACCGAAGCCGCGAAGATGATCTTCCACGTCGATTTCAACCACGAAAGCAACGTCGCCATCGCGCAGGGCTCGAACATCAGCCGCGAAGTCGAATCGCTCAACGCCGCCGTCACGCTGGCGCTCGGCAACGGCCTCGAAGTCACCGCATGGGGCCGCAACCTGACCGACGCCGCCTATCTGACCACCATCTTCCCATCGGTCGTCCAGGCCGGTAGCCTGTCGGGATATCGTAACCAGCCACGCACCTATGGCGGCAGCCTCCGCTACCGTTTCTGATGATCACGCCCCTCGTGCCAACCGGCGCGAGGGGCACGCCAGGCTCCAGAAAGGCCCCGGTCCACCGCGACGATGTCCCTTCTCGAGCTTTTCGCTGCCGGCTTCGGCCTGGTAAATCTCGTGCTGGTCGCGCGGCGCACGGTGTGGAACTTTCCCTTTGGCATCATCATGGTGTGCCTGTATTTCGGCGTCTTCCTCGATGCCCGTCTCTACAGCGCCGCCGCGCTCCAGGTGTTTTTCCTTGGCGCCAATATCTATGGCTGGTGGTACTGGCGCCAATCGGCGACCGGCACCGACATCGTGCCCGTCGCCCCGATGTCCCCCACCGGCCGCGCCATCGCCCTCGCCGCCGGCATCTTCGCCACTCTCGGCCTCGGCCTCGTCATGAGCCGCTTTACCGACGCCGCCGCACCCTGGTGGGATGCCACCAACGCCGGCTGGAGCATGGTCGCCCAATTCCTCACCGCCCGCCGCCACACCGAAAGCTGGCCGCTCTGGATCGGCATCAACATCCTCTCGGTCTGGCTCTATGCCTCGCAAGGCCTGCTCGCCACCGCCGGCCTCTACGCAATTTTCCTGTGCATCGCCTGCTGGGGCTGGGACCAATGGCGCCGCGCTGCTACCAGCCGCTGATGAGCTTTCCCGAATGATCCGAATCTGCCTCACCGGCGTCGAAAGCACCGGCAAATCGACCTTGTCATGGGAGCTCGCCAAGCACTTCGGCGCGGGCGGTGCCGGCGCCGGCGACAGCCAGCGCGTCGCGGTCGTGATGACCGAGCTCGGCCGCAGCTGGGCCGAACTCCACGGCACCGATTTCAACATCGCCGCGCTCCGCGAAATCGCCGCCGGGCATATCGTCGCCCGCGACGAGCTCATCGCGACCGGCCCCGACCTGCTGATCGAGGACACCGACATCGTCATGACCAGCGCCTGGGCCCAGATGCTCCACGGCACTCGCGACCCGTTGCTGACCGCCGTCCCGGCCACCGCCAATCTTTATCTGCTGTTCGCCCCCGACACCCCGTGGATCGACGACGGCACCCGCATGTTCGCTGGCCCCAAGCGCGCGCGCTTCCACGCCATCGTCGCCGACGAACTCGCCCTGCGCGGTATCCGCCCGGTCAACATCTCCGGCCCCTGGCAGCAACGCTTCGACACCGCCGTCGCCGCCATCGCGCCCCTGCTTCGCTCACGAGGATCGCTCGCCTGATGGCCAATATCCTGCTCACCGGCGCCTCGCGCGGCATCGGCGCCGCCGCCCGCACCGCGCTCACCGCCGCCGGCCACAACGTCATCGGCCATTCCACCGCCGGCGGCGACGGGCTCCTCGCCGCCGATTTCGCCCTCCCCAACGCCGCCGACGCGCTCTGGGAACAGGCCCTGTCCCTTGCGGGCGGCCGCATCGACGTGCTCGTCAACAACGCCGGCGTCTTCGAGCCCGTCGACATCGCCGACCCCGCCGCCTTCGCCGCGACCTGGGCGCGCAGCCACGCCATCAACCTCCAATCCGCCGCCGACCTCTGCCGCCACGCCGTCCTGCATTTCCAGCAATCGGGTGGAGGCCGCATAATCAACGTCGCCAGCCGCGCCGGGCACCGCGGCGACAGTCCCGCGCACTGGCACTACGCCGCCGCAAAAGGCGGCATGCTCGCCATGACCAAGTCGATCGCCCGCGCCTACGCCAGCCAGAACATCCTCGCCTTCGCCATCGCCCCCGGCTTCACCATGACCGGCATGGCCGAGGAATACCTCTCCTCCCGCGGCGGCGACAAACTCCTCGCCGACATCCCCCTCGGCCGCGTCGCCGACCCCTGCGAAGTCGCCGAAACCATCCGCTGGCTCGCGGCCGTTGCCCCCGCCTCCCTCACCGGCACCACCCTCGACATCAACGGCGCCAGCTACGTCCGCTAGAACTCCCCCCTCCCTACTTCTAGGGAGGGGTCGGGGGCGGGTTCCTTACTTCCTACTTCCAAGGCAATCATGACCCCTCACGCCCTAACCTTCGCCTGCAACCGCGCCGACGCCGAAGCCATGCCCGAAATCGGCGACATCTTCCCCGACCTCCTCGATCCCCCCACCCTCAACGTCGAGGAACCCGACCCAGGTCATCCCGATGCCTGGCTTCTCACCGCCTATTTCAACGAATACCCCACTCCCGATCTCGTCACCCGCATCACCGCCCTTTTCCCCTCGGCGACCGAAATCACCCTCGCCCCCCTCCCCGACGAAGACTGGACCATTCTCAGCCAGCGCAACCTCGACCCCGTCCGCGCCGGCCGCTTCCTCGTCCACACCGCCGCCCACGCAAACGCCATCCGCATCGGCGACATCGCCATCGCCATCGAAGCCGGCCTCGCCTTCGGCACCGGGCAGCACGCCACCACTCACGGCTGCCTCCAGGCCCTCGACGCCCTCGCCAAACGCCGGCAATTCCACAAGATCGCCGATCTCGGCACCGGCACTGGAGTCCTCGCCCTCGCCGCCGCCAAACGCTGGAAAAAGGCCGCCACCATCGCCACCGACATCGACCCGATCTCGGTCGCCGTCACCCGCAGCAATTTGCGCGACAACCACGTCCCCGAAGGCCGCGCCGCCGGCCACATCGAGCTCGCCGAGGCCACCGGCATGAGCCACCTCCGCCTCGCCGCCCGCGCCCCCTACGACCTTATCATCGCCAACATCCTCGCCGCCCCGCTCATCGCCATCAGCCGCGACGTCGCGCGCGCACTCGCGCCCGGCGGAACCTTGGTCCTCGCCGGGTTGCTGCAGTCCCAGGCGCGCCGCGTGCGCGCCGCCTATCGAAATCATGGATTGGTGCCGCTCGGTCAACACCGGCGGAGCGAATGGCCCCACCTGGTGTTGACACGGCCTCTACGCTCACCGCGCAGGCCTCAACACGTTAGCGCCTAAAGCGCGTGAAACAGTCGGAGTTCCGACTTCACCGGGTTGAAGCGCAGGCGCGACTTGCGAACCACAGGCTTGACGACGGCTTCACCGATCGCCCGAACCTGAGGCTCATAGTCCTGAAGAATAACCTTCATCGCTGCTCTCCTCACAAGCCACCGGGTCAATCCCCAGCGACGAAGTAGGATATATGACAATCCTGTGAAATTGTGCACTGCACAAAAAATAACACCAGCCATGCAAAAACCGCATGGCGAAACGATTACAGAACCTTCCGGTCCGTCTTCTCAGAATGGCGTCGGCTGAACCCCGCCAACTCAGTTCGCGCCATTCCCCACCGTCCCACGCACCCGCTCTTCGATCCGCCCGGTCCCCGCCACATCCCAAATTGTCAGCGTTTCGCCGGTTGCCGCATTCTCGATCGCCACTTCATCGAACGTCGCCAGCACAATGCAGATCGGCCGTTGTTCCGCGCCGCCTGGCTGCCGGCAGGCGACCAGGCTTCCGTCCGGCGCGGCCGCAATGCGCCCACTCAATCGCACGCGAAAGCCCTGCTCGCCGCGAACTGCATCCGCGGTCATGCGGAGAACACTCGTGTATGCCCGTCCGTCGCGGCGACCCTGGCGAACATCCTCGCTGCCGAAAAACTCGCCGATGGCGAGCGTTTGCCCCGGCAACAGCACCGGATAAACACCGCTGGCGGCCACCGGGTCATTTGTCGGGCAGGCCTCGCTGTTTGCCCAGGGCCTGGCGATCCAGAAACCTTCAATGGTTTCGCCATCTGTTACCGGACCTGCCGCCAACCATTCGCCCGGTGACCAGGCAATCGGGGCCACATGCAGGCGGAGCGCGCCAGCCTTCTCGTCGTATCGCCAACGCATCGCCGCATCGCTGTCGGCAGTCGACGGCCCCCCACATCCAAACGGCAACTCTATCGAAAATCGCCTGCCCACGGCAACACCGGCTTCTGCCGGCCCAGTCCCGCGCGTCGCGGCATCGATAGCAGTCCCGCCCGTCGCGGCACCGATAGCGACCCCGCGCGCCTTGGCATCGGCGGCTTTTGCTGCCAGCATCACCACGTCCTGACGGCCCAGCACGCGACTGACGGTTTCGGGAGGCGACGACATCGGCACAGGTGCGGGCGCACTCGCCGGCGCCTCCGCCGTCACAGCCAAGCGGTCCGTTGCTGCGCGCTGTCCAAGCGTAAAGCCGACGCCGCCGATCGCGATCGCCACACCAAAACCGGCGGTGAGGATGAGTCGACTTGTGCGTGGGCTCGGGTCTTGCATGGACAAGACATAGCAAATTCCGGCAATAGCTCCATCATGAAGCCGCCAGGCACCTGCTTTCACACCCCGATACCCGGGTGAACGTCGACCAGATACTGACGCTCATCGTCCTCGTTACCGTCGTGGCGGCGCTGATCTGGGACAAGGTAAGGTCCGACGTCGTCGCGCTCAGCGGCGCCGCAGTGCTGCTGATGACCGGCGTCGTCCAGCCGGTCGAGGTCCAGGGCGCCTTCGCCAGTCCGGCGATCATTGCACTCGCCTCGCTGTTCGTCATTGCCTATGCGCTCGAGCTTTCGGGTCTGCTTGATCGCGCCATCGCCGCTGCCGTCACGATGTGCCAGCGCATGGGCGCGGCCGGCCTGTGGCTGTTACTGGCAATTATCGGGGTATTTTCCTGTTTCCTGAACAGCACGCCGATGGTCGTGCTGGGCGCGCCCGTCGTCCGCGATGTGGCGACCGCGCTAAAGCTGCCGCCCAAACGCTATCTGATGCCGCTGTCCTACATCACGGTGCTGGCCGGCTGCTGCACCCTCATCGGCACCTCGACCAACCTGCTCGTCGACGACATGGCGCGCGTTGCCGGCCAACCGCGGTTTGGCATGTTCGAAATAACGCCGGTCGGCGTGCCGCTGGCGCTCGCGGGCGGACTGTATCTGTTCCTGTTCAGCGGCAAGCTGTTGGGCCGCGCGGCCGCCGAGCCAGGACCAAAGGTTCTTGACGGCAATATCCAGGGCCGCGGAATCCAGATCGGCGACGCCGCGCTGTTCGCCGAGCCACGCCCGTTCCAGCCGGTCAAGGCGGCGCTGGCGGCTGCGGTCTTCATCGGCGCCATCGCCATGGCCGCCCTCAACATCGCGCCGATCGCGGCATCGGCCTTTGCCGGCGCCGTGCTGCTGATCCTGCTCCGCGTCGTCACCGCCGATGAAGCCTATGGCGGGCTGCGGCCGCAAATCCTCATCCTCATCGCCGGCATGGTCGTCATCGGCATCGCCATGGAGGTGAGCGGACTGGCCGCGACCGCCACCACGGCGCTTGTCGGTTCGCTCCATGATTTCGCGCCCCTGACGGCTCTTATCGTCCTCTACGCCCTAACGATGATCCTCACCGAGTTGCTGTCTAACGCGACGGTCGCCGTGCTGGTCACGCCTATAGCGGTCGCCCTGGCCGACAGCCTCGGTGTCAGCCCGCGCCCCTTCCTTGTCGCCGTGATGATGGCAGGCAGCGCAGCCTTCGCAACGCCGTTCGGCTACCAGACCAACGTCATCGTCTATCAGATGGGCAACTATCGCTACATGGACTTCGTGCGCGTCGGCCTTCCGCTAAACCTGATCACCTTCGCGGTCGCGATCCTGGCCATCCAGAGGTTCTTTCCGTTCTAAAGCCCTCGGCAGCGATGGCCCCGTGGCACCCCTACCTTGTTGTCATCCCGGGCTTGACCAGGGACCCAGTTGCTTCTCTGCGACCAAATGAACGACTTTCCCGGATCAGCCAGCCTCCCCCAAAATCGCCGCCCACCCCGCCTCATCCACCACCCGCACTCCCAGCGCCTCAGCCTTCGCCCGCTTCGACCCCGCATCCGCCCCCGCCACCACCAAATCCGTCCGCGCCGACACCGACCCCGCCACCTTCGCCCCCAGCGCCTCCGCCTGCGCCCGAGCCTCATCCCGCGTCAGCCCCGCCAGCCCCCCGGTAAACACCACCGTTTTCCCCGTCAGCGCCGTCTGCCGCGCCGCCGCCAGCGCCTCGGGCTTCACCTCGCCCAGCAAATCCGCAAACGCCTCCAGATTGTGCGGCTCCCCGAAAAAATCGACCAAGGCTTCCGCCACAATCGGCCCGATGCCGTTGATGTCGGTCAACCGCCCCAACGCCTCGGTATCCCCCACCGCCGCCACCGCCGCATCGCGCAGCGCCGCCGCCGACCCGAACGCTCGCGCCAGGTCACGCCCCGTCACCTCCCCGACATGCCGGATCCCCAGCGCATACAAAAACCGATCGAGCCCAACCGATCGCCGCGCCTCGATCGCCGCCAGCAACTTATCGACCGAAACCGGCTTGAATCCCCGCCACCCCAGAATCGTCTCGCGGTGCGCCTTCAACCGGAAAATATCCCCCGGCGTCCGGATCAACCCCTCGCGCGCAAACAGCTCGATCCGTTCCGATCCCATGCCCTCGATATCGAACGCCAGCCGCGACACGAAATGCCGCAACCGCTCGTCCCGCTGCGCCGCGCACGTCAGCCCACCGGTGCAGCGCTTGATGACGCCGCCCTCCTCGCGCACCGCCGACGACTCGCACACCGGACACACATCCGGGAACACGAACGCCGCCCCGCGCGGCGCATCGCCAGTTACATCCGATGCCACCACTCCCAAAATCTGCGGAATCACATCCCCGGCGCGCTGCACCCGCACCCGGTCGCCGACCCGCACATCCAGCCGCCCGATTTCGTCCTCATTGTGCAGCGTCGCATTGGTCACCACGACCCCGCCCACCGTCACAGGAGCCAACCGCGCCACCGGCGTCAGCGATCCCGTCCGCCCGACCTGGATATCGATCGCCAGCAGCGTTGTCTCGGCCTGTTCCGCCGCAAATTTATGCGCCGTCGCCCACCGCGGCGAGCGCGCCACCTGCCCCAGCCGCGCCTGCCAATCGAGCCGCTCGACCTTGTAGACCACCCCGTCGATATCGAACGGCAAATCCGCCCGCCGCGCCTCGATCCCCCGCGTAAACGCCAGCGCCGCCTCGATATCCGCGCAAGACGCCCGCAAATCGCCGATATCGAACCCCCATCCGGCAATCGCCGCCATCACGTCGGACTGGGTTTTGCCATTCTTTTGGTCGCCTCCGCTCCGGGGAACCGCACTCATCTCCCCCCACCCATGCGCCAGGAACGCCAAAGGCCGGCTTGCCGTGATCCCCGCATCGAGCTGCCGCAAAGACCCCGCCGCCGCATTGCGCGGATTGGCAAAAATCTTTCCCCCCGCTGCCCCCTGCGCAACATTCAACGCCGCAAACGCCGCCTTGGTCATGTAAACCTCGCCGCGCACCTCGGCGACTTCCGGCGCTCCCGTCGGCAACTCCCTGGCCAGCCCCGACACATACCGCACATTCGCCGTGACATTCTCGCCGACAGCCCCGTCCCCGCGCGTCGCCGCCGTCACCAGCCGGCCCTTTTCATACCGCAGGCTCGCCGACAGCCCATCGATCTTGGCCTCCGCCAACAACGCCACCGGCTCCTCGACCGACAGCCCCAAGAACCGCCGCACCCGCCCGACGAACTCCCGCGCCTCGTCATCGGAAAACACATTGTCCAAGCTCAACATCGGCTTCGAGTGCACGACCTTGCCGAACCCCGCCGCCACCGGCGCCCCCACCCGCCAGCTCGGCGAATCCTCGCGCACCAGATGCGGAAACCGCGCCTCGATCGCAGCATTTTCCTTCACCAGCGCATCATAATCCGCGTCCGAGATCACCGGCGCATCGTCGGTATGATAAAGCCCGCCATGCCCGGCAATCACCGCCGCCAACCGCGCCAGTTCAGCCCGCGCCTCGTCCTCGGAAAACTCGATCTCTGCCATGCCGGGTCGATAGCAGCCCCGCCGAGCAATTGGTATCGGTCCTCTCCACCCCGTCACCCCCTCTCTACCCCGCCACCCTCTCTTCCACGTCACCCCTCTCTACCCCGTCACCCCGGCGAAGGCCGGGGCCCATCTCCCGCCCTCTCAATCAAAATCCCAACCTTGACACCCCCAACAACCAAACCCCCTATCCCTCCATGAACCCCCTCTACACCACCCTTCCCACCACCATCTTCGAAACCATGTCCGCCCGAGCCCGCGCCACTGGCGCCATCAACCTCGGCCAAGGCTTCCCCGACAGCGGCTGGCCGCAGGACGTCCTCGAAACCGCCGCCACCGCGCTGCTCACCGCGTCCAACCAATACCCCCCGATGCCCGGCACCCCCGAGCTCCGCCGCGCCATCGCCGACCACTACCGTGCCCATCAAAACATCGACCTGGATTGGCAAACCGAAGTCACCGTCACCTCCGGCGCCACCGAGGCCCTCGCCGCCGCGCTCCTCGCCCTCATCACCCCCGGCGACGAAGTCGTCCTTTTCCAGCCGCTATACGACGCCTACCTGCCGCTCGTCCGCCGCGCCGGCGGCATCCCCCGCCTCGTTCCCCTCGCCCCGCCGCACTGGCAATTCGACGACGCCATGCTCGCCGCCGCCTTCACGCCAAAAACCCGCGTCGTCCTCATCAACAACCCGCTCAATCCCAGCGCCAGCATCTTCGACCGAGCCAGCCTCGAACTGCTGGCGACCTACGCCAACCGCCACGACGCCATCGTCATCAGCGACGAGGTCTGGGAACACGTCATCTTCGACGGTGCCCAGCACACTAGCGTCCTCGCCATCCCGGCCTTGCGCAATCGCAGCGTAAAGATCGGCTCGGCCGGCAAGATCTTCGCCCTCACCGGCTGGAAAGTCGGCTGGATGTGCGCCGCCCCCGAACTCACCGCGGCACTCGCACGGTCGCACCAGTTCCTGACTTTCACCACCCCGCCCAACCTCCAGGCCGGCGTCGCCCATGGCCTCGCCAAGCCCGCCGCCTGGTTCACCGATATGCGCGCCGGCTTCCAGAATTCCCGCGACAACCTCGTCACCGGGCTCACGGCCGCCGGCTACAAGATGCTCCCCAGCGCCGGCACCTGGTTCGTCTCGATCGACCTCGCCGCCTCAGGCATCCGCCACACGGACACCGTCGTCGCCGACCGCCTCCTCGATGCCGGCGTCGCCACCATCCCGGTCAGCGCTTTCTACGCCGAAGCCCCCGTCACCACGACGCTCCGCCTCTGCTTCGCCAAGCACGACGAAACCCTCGACGCCGCGATCACCCGCCTCGCCGAAGCATTGCCGGCCTTGAAATCCCAGCACCCACTTTGAATCGTCACCCCGGCGAAGGCCGGGTCCCATCTCCAAAACGTCGACGAAAAACCAAATCCCCGCCGAAATACCGCTGACAACCCCGCCATCCCCGCTCCCGCGGTCGAGACGGCCCCCGGACCACCCGGCAACAGCCCCGCCACACCCCCAAAAACGACCCAAAATCGCCCCCTAGAACCGGAACCCTACAGTCCCGCTCCACGTCCTCGGATCACCATAATAGACCGTCTGAATATTCCCCACCGACGAGAATTCCTGCCCATCGGTCCGATACCGCGCATCTCCCAAATTCTTGACCCCGCCACGAACATAGTAGCTCCCGCCCGGCGCATCATACTGAATATAGGCGTTGGCGAGCCAATAACCCGGCTCCATCAGCCCAGCCCGATTGTCGACCGACAGGAAATGCTTGTCGACGAAGCGCGCATCGCCGCCAACCGTCACCGATCCTGCATTCCCGAGCGGAATAGCATAGTCCGTCCCCACCGAAAGGGTGAGAGGCGGTGTGAACGCCGGCTCGCAAGTCACTTTGTTTCCAGTAGGATTACACGAGAACGTCGGCGGCCGCCGGCCATCGTTGAACTCCTTGTATTCCGCATTCAGATAACCTGCCGCAACCCGCAGGTTCCACGCATCGACAGGGCGGACAGTCGCCTCCAGTTCGACACCCCAGATCCGCAGCTTGCCGGCATTAAGCACCGGGAACGCCGCCACGGTGCCGCCACCGACCCGCGCCTGGAAATCCTTGTAATCGCTAAGGAACGCCGTTCCCGACAACCGCACCCGGCCATCCAAGAAGCTGCCCTTGGCGCCGCCCTCATATGTCCACACCGTCTCGGGCTCGAACTCGGTCAGCAACGTCGGCACGCCATTGACCACGAAGGTCAAGTCATTGATCGAATTGGCCCGGCCATTGAAACCGCCCGATTTGAACCCGCGGCTCGCCGAGGCATAAACCAGCGTATCCGGCGTCGGCTTGTATCCAAGCGTCACCATCGGCGTCCAGGCGTCGAAACTCGCTGTGTTATCAAGGTTGAAAGGCGCCGGCAGGCTACCCGGAAAGGCAAAGCGGCCATTCAATGCCGGAAGGTTCGATACCGTCGTCGTCAACCGGTCATAACGGCGATTTTCCTTGGTGTACCGGAGCCCCGCAGTCAGCGACAACTTGTCGGTGAAATCATATGTGCCCTGTGTAAAAGCCGCATAGGATTTGGTGTTCTGCGCGTCGTCGATGAACCGTGTGAACGTTACCGGACCGCCAAGGAACGTAAACAAATCATCGGCATAGGCTTCCTGGCGCGAAGCGATCGTCTCGTTGAGATAGTAGAGCCCGAACACGCCCTTGAACTTGTCCATGTCCCATTTCAGCTGCACTTCCTGGCTGAATTGATGCTGGTCGATACCGACGAATACATCGCCCAGTTCGAACTGCGTCGCATCGATGTCGATAAACAAATCAGGCCGCAGCTTGCGATACGCGGTGATCGACGTCAGCGTAAATGCATCCGATAAATCCCAGTTGGCGGTCAGCGAAACGCCCCAGTGATCGAGCCGCTGGCCCTCATCGCCCTTGAAGCTCGTCGACGCCTTGAAGTCATACTTCCCATAGGGTTGCGCCGGCACAAGCGTCTTGACGCCCGCTGGAAACAGGCTCGTCTGCAACAGCGGCGCCGTCGCATAGCCTAGAGTCAGAGCATTGCGCTGGCGCGTATAATCGCCCGACAGGATCAGTTCGACCGCCTCGGTCGGTTTGGCGCGCAAAATCGCCCGCCCGGTCAGCGAATCCCGGTCGTTATACGCGCGCCCGGTGCGCGGATCGGTAACCAGCCCGTCGCGCTTGTCGTACTGCGCCGCCAGCGATAGCGCGACCTTGTCGGCAACGATCGGCGCCGACAGATAACCGTTCAAAAGGATCTGGTTATAGCTGCCATACAGCGCCGAGCCGGCCGCCTTGAGCACGCCGAGATCGGGCTTCTTCGAAACGATGCTGACCGCGCCGCCGATGGTATTCTTGCCATACAGCGTCCCCTGCGGCCCGCGCAGCACCTCGATTCGCTCGACATCGCCAAGGCTCAGCAGCGCGCCCTGGATGCGGCTGAGATAGACGCCATCGACATAGACGCCGACGGCCGGATCGAAAGTCTGCAAGGCATCGGGCTGGCCGATGCCGCGAATGAAAATGTTGGCGCTCGCCGCCGAACCGCGGCCCTGGACGATATTGACGTTGGGCGCCGTGCCTTGCAGCCCAGACAGGTCAACCGCCTGCAAACGCTGCAAATCTGCTGCAGAATACGCCGAAACCGCGACCGGCACATCGATCAGCCGCTCGTCGCGCCGCCGCGCCGAAACGATGATTTCGGAATCCTCGGACACCGACGTCTCCGCTGCAACCTGGGCCATGACCGGCGTCATCGGCACCAGCGCGCCCATGGCGACACCCAGCACCAGGGTTTTCCGAAACATCGAAACAGTCGTATCCACCGGCAATCTCCCAAGGGGCAGCGCGCTAGTTGCGCGTCGTTGACCGATGCAATACTGAAACCTGAACCACTATTCAACTAGGCGGCAGAAACTGCGCATGAATGTGACCCAAAAGACGCAAGGCCTTACCAAGACTCCAAAGACCGCACGCGGCCACAAGACATTGCGGTTGCTGCTCGATGCGGCCGCCGGGGAGTTCGGCGAACGCGGCTTCCACGAGGCTGCCATCGCCCGCATCGCCCAGCGCGCCGGCGTCGCCATCGGCAGCTTTTACACCTATTTCGAATCGAAGGAGGCGGTCTTCCGGGCGCTTGTCGGCGACATGAGCGCCCAGGTCCGCGAAACCGTCGCGCCGGTCATCCTCGCCGCTCCCGACCGCCTGTCGGGCGAACGCGCCGGCATCGCCGCCTTTGTCGCCTTCGTCCGCCAGAACAAGGCGCTGTACCGCATCATCGACGAAAGCGCCTTTGTCGCCGAAGACGCATACCGCAAGCATTACAACGACATCGCCGAAGGCTATGCAGCCTCACTGACCGCCGCATTCGGCCGCGGCGAGATCAGTGACAGTGACATGACCATCCGCGCCTGGGCCATCATGGGCATGAACGTCTTCCTCGGCCTGCGCTTCGGCGTCTGGGACGAAACCCTCACCCCCGAAGCCGTCGCCAAAGTCGCCGCCGACCTGATCACCAACGGCCTACGCTAACCTTCATCCTCCCCCTAGAGGGGGGAGGCGAGAGACGCGCCCTTGCGCGGCCCGGGTGGGGGTGTCCCCCCGTCGAAACAAAAGCCATCAGCGAACCCCTCAAGCTAATCCCGAACCCGTCCAAACGGCCAATCCACCACCCCGCCAGCAAACAGCGCCCACCAAACAAACACCGGCTGAAACAGCAGTCGCGGCGCATGATATCCCCATCCCAGCACTTCACCCCCAATGGCAACACTATTCATCGCGTGCTTGATATTGGCCGGAAAAACCCCAACAGCATAAGCCGCCAGCGCCGCCCCCGCGAACCAGCGCAACTTCGGAACCATCAGCCCAACAGCGCCCATTATCTCACAAACCCCCGTAAACAGCACGACGTTGCGCGGCGACGGTACCCACCCCGGCATGATCGCCAGGAACGAATCCGGCGACCGCAAATGGATGACCCCGACAGTGAAATACAGCACCGCCAGCACCCACCGCAGCCCGGCGCGGACCAGTTCGCGGCGGCGCAAAGTCACGCCACATCCCGATTGATCGCCGCCTGCAGTTCCTTGCCGAGCGGAAACCGCTGCTGCGGCAGATATTGCAGCATCACGATCACCGCCATCTGCCGCACCCGGTCGACCTGGAACAACGTCCCCGCCGCTCCCCCCCACCCATAGGTGCCGACCGCATTACCTTCCGGCAGCTTTGCCACCGTATCGAACAACGTCACGCGCCCGCCGGCGCCGAAGCCGTTGGTGCCGTCCTGGAACACGCCGACCGGCAACAGGTTCGACGTCGCCAGCCGGGCAACCCCGCGCGGCATCACCTGCCGCCCCTCGAACAGCCCCTCGTTGAGCAACATCTGCCCGAAGCGTGCATAGTCCCGCGCCGACGACAGCAGCCCCGCGCCGCCCGCCAACAGCTTCGGCGGCCCGATCCAGTCGCTCCGAAGCGGGCCATCGATCAGCACCGGCGCATTCAGCGGCGTCAGATCGGGCTTCACCCAGGCATAGTTCGACGACAGTTTCGGCAACTGCCCTGGCCGCACCTGGAAGCCGGTATTGGCCATTCCCAAAGGCCGAAACAGCTGCTCATCAAGCACCGCGTCGAAGCTCTTGCCCGTCAGCCGCTCGAGCATTCCGCCTGCAAGATCGAGCGCCACCGAATAGCGCCAGCTCTTGCCCGGCTCGCCATACAGCGGCAGGCTCGCCAACCCGGCGACAAAACCCTGCAAGTTCGGCACCTTGCCATCCCCCGGCTGGGTGCCCGACGTGGCACTGCCGGGAAACAGCCCGAGCCGGCGGTATTCCTTCTCCAATGGCCCGTTGCCAACAATCGTATACGTCAGCCCCGCCGTGTGGGTCAGCAGGTGCCGCACCGTGATCGGCCCCGCCGCCGGCCGCGATTCGAGCCCCTTCGCCGGATCGACCAGCACCCGCATGTTGGCAAATTCCGGCATCACCGCGGAAATCGGCATGTCGAGCGCCAGCCTGCCCGCCGCGACTTGCTGCATCACCGCCATCGCCGTGACCGGCTTGGTCATCGAATATATCCGCCACAGCGTATCCGGCGACACCGGCGCGCCACCCCCTTTAGAATCGGCGCCGAACGCCGCCTTGCCCGCCATCAGATATTCCGGCCGAAACGCCCCCGGCCGCACGATCGCCACCACCGCGCCAGGCACCTTGCCCGACGTGACATAGCTCTCGATCAGCGTCTGCACCGCGCCAAACCCAGTCTTCGCGCGCGCCAGCGCCGGCGCTGCAAACGCCGTCGCCGCGATCGTGCCCAGCATCCCGCGCCGGCTCAATTCCATCGTCATCCCCAGTCTCCCCTAATGCGCCAGCAGGACCGCCGCTTGTGCCCGCGCCTCGTCCGTAACATCCGCGCCCGACAACATCCGGGCAATCTCTTCGCGGCGCTCGTTCGCCGACAGCGGCACCACCGCCGTCCGCGTCACCGCGCCGTCGCTCGCCTTGGCAATCCGCCACTGGTGCGCGCCGCGCGCCGCCACCTGTGGACTGTGGGTCACCACCAGCACCTGCGTGCCCCCCGCCAGCCGCGCCAGCCGTTCACCGATCGCGCTTGCCACCGCGCCGCCGACGCCGCGGTCGATCTCGTCGAATATGATCGTGCCCGCGCTCCCGGTTTCGGCCAGCGCCACCTTCAACGCCAGCACGAACCGCGACAGCTCGCCGCCCGACGCGATCTTGATCAGCGGCGCAAACGGCGCTCCCGGATTGGTCGAAATCTCGAACTCGACGCGCTCGGCGCCCTCGGGTCCCCAGCCACTTTCCGCCTGCGCCGCCACCACCGTCCGGAACTTCGCCGCATCGAGCTTCAACGGTGCCAATTCCCCCGCCACCGCCTTGTCGAGCCGCACCGCTGCCGCCAGCCGATCCTTGCCCAGCACCGTCGCCGCGGTCCTATACGCACTCCGCGCCGCCGTCGTCGCCGCCGCCAGGGCCTTCAAACTGCTCGTCCCCGCCACCAGCGCCTCGGCCCGCGCCTGCAATGTCTCGGCAAGCTCCGCCAGCGCATCCGCCTCGACACGGTGCTTGCGCGCCATCGCCCGCAATTCGAACAACCGCGTCTCGGTCGCCTCCAGCCGCGCCGGATCGGCATCGAGTGCCTGTACCGCTGCCAGAAGGCGATCCTCCGCCTCACCGGCTTCGACCAGCGCGCGATCGAGGCTCTCCAGCGCCTCGCCCAGCAACGGATGCTCGGCGCCGATCCGGTCGAGCCGCCGCGCCGCCTGCGCCAACTGGCTGACCCCGCCATCCTTGCCGGTCAACAACACCTCTATCGCCGACAGGTCATCGGTCAGCCGTGCGCCTTTCTGCATCGACGCCCGGTCTTCGGCGAGCTCGGCCTCCTCGCCCGGCTTGGCGTTCAGCGCTTCAAGCTCCTTGACCGCATGCTCGAGCCATTCGCGATCGCGCGCATCGGCCTCCAGCTGCGCCGCTGCAATCGTCTCCGCCGCTGCCGCCGCCTGCCACGCACTCCACGCCGCGCGTACGCCCGCGACCTGCCCCGTCAGCCCGCCAAAGCCATCGAGCAGCGCCCGGTGCCCCCGCGCCGCCAGCAAGCCGCGATCGTCGGACTGGCCGTGGATCTCGACCAGCGCCGCGCCGGCCTCGCGCAGCAGCACCGCCGAAACCGGCTGGTCGTTGATAAAGGCGCGGCTGCCGCCATCGGCCTTGACCTGGCGCCGCAGGATGATGTCGCCATCGGCCTCGATGTCGTTTGCCGCCAGCAACGCCCGCGCCGGATGCGCCGGACCGACGTCGAACTGCGCCGTCACCCGCGCCGAATCGGCCCCGTGCCGCACCAGCGCCGCATCGCCGCGCGCTCCCATCGCCAACCCGAGCGCGTCGAGCAGGATCGACTTGCCGGCGCCGGTCTCGCCGGTCAGCACCGACAGCCCATCGGCGAAATCGAGTGCCAGCGCTTCGATGAGCACCACGTTGCGGATATCGAGCAGGGTCAGCACAGCGCATCCTTACAACCGCTTTTGCGAAAGGTCTCCCCCGCTGCGCAGCGATCCATCCTGCCCTTTCCACTTGCGCGAAACCCAAAAATCCCTATACGCCGCTCCTTCACTCAACCCGGGGCGTGCCGCGGCAAGAAATTGCCGGAATACGCAGGCTCAGCCTCAATGCGCTAAGCTTAAACCGCAAGCCAAGATGACAGGTGCCGCATGGCCGTTCCTAAACGCAAGACTTCGCCTTCACGCCGCAATATGCGTCGCAGCCACCACGCGCTTTCGCCGACGCCGTTCCAGGAATGCCCTAATTGCGGCGAACTGAAGCAGCCCCACCATCTGTGCGGCGGTTGCGGCCACTACAACGGCCGCGAAGTCGTCGAAATTCAGGCCTGAGCCAGGCCTGCATTCGATTGACTGAACAGGCTTCCGGGGGGCAGGCGACGACATCATGACCGTCAGGCCCCTCGCTATAAAGCCCAGGCTGGATTCCCCGACCATCGCGCTCGACGTGATGGGCGGCGATGCCGGGCTGGCCGACGTGATGGCTGCCGCCGAAGTCGCGTCCGAACGCTATCCCCGGCTAGTCTTCCGCCTTCATGGCCCCGAGGATCGCATCCGGGCCGAACTGCCACATTGTCCGCGCCTCGCAGCGACGGCAACCGTCGTCCACACCGACGAAGTCGTCCTCGGCACCGACAAGCCCAGCCAGGCGCTGCGCCGCTCGCGTACCTCGTCGATGGGTATGGCGATCCAGTCGGTAAAGGACGGCCTCGCCCATGCCGCGGTCTCCGCCGGCAATACCGGCGCGCTGATGGCGATGGCGCTGTTCGCGCTGCGCACCATGCCCGGCATCGACCGCCCTGCCCTCGCCGCGCTGCTGCCCACCCTCAAGAACGACTCGGTCGTCCTCGATCTTGGCGCCAACACCGAATGCGACGCCGAAAATCTCGTCCAGTTCGCCGTCATGGGTGCCGCCTTTGCGCGCACCGTGCTGGGCCTCGAACGCCCCCGCGTCGCCTTGCTCAACATCGGCGTCGAGGAGCTCAAAGGCACCGACGAGCTCAAGGAGGCCGCCGCCCTGCTGCGCGGTGCAAACCTGCCGATGATCTTCGAAGGCTTCGTCGAAGGCGACAAGATCGGCCAGGGCAATGTCGACGTCATCGTCACCGACGGTTTCTCGGGCAATATCGCGCTCAAGACCGCCGAAGGCACTGGCCGCCTCGTCGTCGGCCTGCTCACCGCCGCCTTCAAGTCATCGTGGCTGACGCAGCTCGGCTATCTCCTGTCGCGTGGTGCTCTGCGGGCTTTGCGCGCCCACCTCGATCCCAACGCCCACAACGGCGCCGTCTTTCTCGGTCTCAACGGCATCGTCGTCAAAAGCCATGGTTCGGCCAATGTCCGCGGTATCGCCAATGCCATCGGTGTCGCCCACGACCTGATCGCCGATAATGTCGGCGAACGCATTCTCCACGATCTCGCCAATTTTCGGGCACACCGGCCCGATACGTCGGCCGTCGAAGTCGCCAAGTGATCCGCGCCCGCATCATCGGCACCGGCAGCTATCTGCCCGCCCACATCCTCAGCAACGCCGAGCTTGCCGCCCGCGTCGATACCAGCGACGAATGGATCATCGAGCGCACCGGCATCCGCCAGCGCCACATCGCCGCCGAAGGTGAATTCACCTCCGACCTCGGCCTCGCCGCCGCCCAGCGCGCCCTCGACGCGGCCGGCATCACCGCGACCGACGTCGACCTCATCATCGTCGCCACCGCCACCCCGGACCAGACCTTCCCCGCCTGTGCCACGGTCATCCAGCACAAGCTCGGCATGATCCACGGCGTCGCCTTCGATGTGGCCGCGGTCTGCTCGGGCTTCCTCTATGCACTGTCGGTCGCCGACGCGATGCTGACCTCGGGCGCCCACCGCACCGCGCTTGTCATCGGCGCCGAGACCTTCTCGCGTATCCTCGACTGGGAAGACCGCGGCACCTGCGTCCTGTTCGGCGATGGCGCCGGCGCCGTCGTCCTGCGCGCCGAAACCGGCACCGGCTCGCCCGCCGATCGCGGCATCCTTGCCCACCGCCTGCACAGCGACGGCCGCTACAACGACCTTCTCTATGTCGATGGCGGCCCCGGCTCGACCGGCACCACCGGCAAGCTGCGCATGAAGGGCCGCGAGGTCTTCCGCCACGCCGTCACGAATCTCGCCAGCGTGATGACCGAGACTCTCGCCGTTGCCGGCCTCGCACCCACCGATGTCGACTGGGTCATTCCCCACCAGGCCAACCTTCGCATACTCGAGGGCACTGCCCGCAAGCTTGGCCTTTCGATGGACCGCATCGTCGTCACCGTCGATCGCCACGCCAACACCTCGGCGGCATCGGTCCCCCTCGCTCTCGATGTCGCCGTCCGCGACGGACGTATCAAATCCAATGATTTAGTGCTATTGGAGGCCATGGGCGGCGGCTTCACCTGGGGCGCTGCCGCAGTTCGCTGGTAGTCTTTCCCGATACATTTGGTAGTGGCATACCTAATGCCGATGGCGGCCTGCCGACAGTAACCGTAAGGTAGCGTATTAGTTGCAGCTGCGTTAACGTACGCCGACTCGCCGCACGGGCGAATATCATTCAAGAGGGGAAGAACATGGCAAAGACGGAAAGCATCGCCGCCGGCAGTCTTACTCGGGCAGACCTTGCGGATGCGGTACACGGCGAGATCGGGCTTTCACGCGCCGAATCGGCCGCCCTTGTCGAAACCGTGCTCGATCGGATCGGCGATGCCCTGCTGGCCGGCGATAACGTCAAGATTTCCTCGTTCGGCAGCTTCGTCCTGCGCAAGAAGGGCCTGCGCATCGGTCGCAATCCCAAGACCGGCGTCGAAGTCCCCATCGAACCGCGCACCGTGCTGACCTTCCGCCCGAGCCAACTGCTCCGCGAAGCCATCAACCGGCCGTCAAAGGCCTGACCATGGCACCGCAGGCACCTTCGACCGAGAAATCCGAACGCGCTTTTCGCACGATCAGCGAAGCGGCCGAAGTCGTCGGCGTGCCCCAGCATGTGCTCCGCTTCTGGGAGACCCGCTTTACCCAACTGCAACCCCTCAAGCGGGGCGGCAATCGCCGTTATTACCGTCCTGCCGACATGGCGCTGCTCGAAACCATCCGCGCCATGCTCCACGACGAAGGGCTGACCATCCGCGGTGCCCAGCTTGCGCTCGCCGGCGGCCGCGAACGGGTCCGCGCCAAGGACCCCGAAGTCACAGCGCCGGCCCCGGCCCCAACGCCACCAACGCCGCCGATGGCCAGCATCCCGCGCGAACCGTCATCGCCGACTGCGCAAATCGTCGACCTTGCCGCCCTGATCCAGATTCGCGACCGGCTGCGCACCGCCCTGGCGGCTTGACCATGCGCAGCCTGGCGGTCTTCAGCGTCAAAGGCGGCGTCGGCAAGACGGCTCTGGCGGTCAATCTCGCCCATGCCGCAGCGACACTATCGGCACGCCGGACATTGCTCTGGGATCTCGATACCCAGGGTGCCGCGACCTACACGCTGCGCCTCGCCGCCAGCCCGCGCCTGTCGGCGCGCAAGGGCATCGCCGAAGGCGAGCTATCGACGCTCATCCAGGCTTCCGACTTTCCCAATCTCGACGTGCTCGCCGCCGACAAATCGCTGCGCCAGCTCGAAAAACAGCTCGTCGAAAGCGACAAGGCCAAGCTGCTCAAAAAGCTCATCAAGTCGCTCGACAAGGACTACGACCGCGTCATCCTCGATTGCCCCCCCGGCCTGACCGAACTCGCCGACCAGGTCTTTCGCGCCGTCGATCTGCTCGTCGTCCCGATGCTCCCGTCGCCGCTCAGCATGCGCGCCTTCGATCAGTTGATCGATCATCTCGCCCGCCACCACAAGGGCAACACCCCCGTCGTCCTGCCGGTCTTCACCATGGTCGATCGCCGCAAAGCGCTGCACCGCGTCACCATCGCCGCCGCCCTCGATCGCCCCTCGATCCCCTACGCCGCCGCGATCGAAGCCATGGCCACCACCCGCCTCCCGGTCCTCGTCAAGGCCCCAAAATCGCCGGCCGCCAAGGCCCTGTCGTCGCTCTGGACCGATGTCGAACGCGCCCTGACCCGGCTTCCGTAAGAGCGGTTCCTAAAAAGGGTTCGTCATGCTGAACTCGTTTCAGCATCCACCGCGCCGCAAGGCCCTCCCAGCCCGACGCCTAAACTACTCCGCCGCAACCCGCTCGGCCTCACCGGCAGCCACCGGCAAATCCCGCACCTCCGCCGCCCCGCGCCGCTGCCGAACCCGTGCACTCAACCCCTCGATCCCCAGGTAAACCACTGGCGTGATAAACAACGTCAGCACCTGGCTGACCATCAATCCGCCAAGCACCGCAATACCCAAAGGCTGGCGCAACTCCGCTCCCGCGCCAATCCCCAGCGCCAGCGGCGCCGCTGCCGCCATCGCCGCAAACGTCGTCATCATGATCGGCCGAAACCGCTTCGACGCCGCCTCGCGGATCGCATAAACCGGCGTCCAGCCATGCTTTCTTTGCCCGGCCAAAGCGAAATCGATCATCATGATGGCGTTCTTCTTGACGATGCCGATCAGCAGCACGACGCCAATGATGCCAATGACATCGAGCGGCATGTTGAACAACCACAGGAACGCCACCGCCCCGATCCCCGCCGCCGGCAGCCCCGACAGGATGGTCACCGGATGGACGAAACTCTCGTACAGCACCCCGAGCACGATATAGATCACGATGATCGCCGCGATGAACAACAGCGGCATCGATTCAGTCGATGATTCGAACTGCTGGGCATTGCCGCCGAATGCCCCGCTGATAGTTGCCGGCTGCCCGAGTTCGGCCGCTGCCGCATCGATCATCGGCTTGGCCTGCGACAGCGCCACGCCCTTGCCCAGGTTGAACGAGATCGTCACCGCCGGCAGCTGGCTCTGGTGCGCGACCACGCTCGGCGCGCCCCCGATCGCTATCCGCGTAACCGCCGACAACGGCACCATCCGGCCGACTTCGCCCCCGGCGGCGCTGCCGCGCACCATCAACTGTCCGATGCCGTCAGGCGTCATCTGCTGGTCCGGCGAAATCTCGAGGATGACCTGGTAACTGTCGACATCGGTATAGACCGTCGACACCTGCTGGTTGCCATAGGCCGCGTACAGCGTCTGGCGGATCGCCGCGACCGGCACGCCCAACCGGCTCGCCGCATCACGATCGACTTCGATCATCGCCTGCCGCGCGCCGCGCTGGTAATCCGACGTCACGTCCTCGAACCCCGGCGTCGACCGCAGCCGCGCCTCGAGCTGCGGCGCGAACGCATAAAGCTGGTCCTTGTCGACCGCCGAAATCGTATATTGGTAATTCGACGACGACGCCCGGCCGCCCAGGGTCAGGTTCTGCGGCACGTTCGGCACCGCCTGGATGCCGGGCACCTGCGCTAGTTTCTTGCGTAACCGCGCCTGCACCACGTCCGCGGCGTCGCGCTCCGAACGCGGCTTCAACGGCGCAAACATCCGCCCGATGTTCGACCCGCCCCCGCCCAGGAAGCTGTTGACCCGCTCCACCGCCGGATCGTCGCGCACGATCTGTGCCACCGCGTCCTGCTTGGCGAGCATCTGCTCATAGCCGATATCCGGCGCTGCCTCGGTGCCGACGAAGATCGCGCCGTTGTCCTCGATCGGAAAGAATCCCTTGGGAACAACGGTAAAGCCCCAGATCGCCACACCTACCGACAGGATTGTCAGCAGACCGACGAGCTTGCGATGCCGCAACGTCGCATCGAACGCCCGCATATAGCCGTCCTGCATCTTGCCGAATGCCCGCGTTGACGCCCGCGCCACCCGGCTGTTCGGCTCCTGGTGCCCCGGCTTGAGCACCCGCGCCGCGATCATCGGGATTAGCGTCAGCGACAGCACCGCCGAAATGCCGATCGCGATCGTCATCGTCACCGCAAACTCGAAGAACAGCCGCCCGATCACACCCCCCATGAACAGCAGCGGGATGAACACCGCGACCAGCGACACCGAGATCGACATCACGGTAAAGGCAATCTCGTTGGCCCCGGTCACCGCCGCCTCGCGCGGCGGCTCGCCGTCCTCGATATGCCGCACGATATTCTCGAGCACGACGATCGCATCGTCGACGACGAACCCCGTCGCCAGCGTCAACGCCAGCAGCGAAAGATTATCGAGGTTGAACCCGAACAAGTGCATGCCCGCGAACGTGCCCACCGCCGCCAGCGGCAGCACGACCGCCGGGATGATCGTCGCGCGCGCATCGCCGAGCACCAGGTAGATCACCAAAATGACCAGCAACGCCGTCCCGACCAGCGTATATTGCGCGTCCGCCACCGATTCCCGCACCGATTCGGACCGGTCGACGATGATCTCGATCTCGGCCGAGGGCGGCAGCGACTCGCGGATCGCCGGCAGCATCGCCGTCACGTCGTCGACCAGCTTGACCACATTGGCGCCCGGCTGGCGCGTGATCGCCACCGTCAGCGACGGTTCGCCGTTGAACTTCGCCCCGCCGCGCAATTGTTCATAGCTGCTGATGACCTTCGCCACGTCGCCCAGCCGCACCGGCAGGCCGCCCCGCGACGCCACGATGATCTGCGCAAAATCCTCGGGACGTTGCAAATTGCCACTGGCGTCGAGGATATAGCTGCGCTCGCCGCCGGTGATCGCCCCCACCGCGACATTGCTGTTCGCCGCCGCCACCGCCTCGCGAATATCGCCCGGCGTCAGGCTGCGTGCCGTCAACGCCGCCGGGTCGAACTGGATACGAATGGCATAGCGCCGGCTGCCATAGGTCACGACCTCGCCGACCCCCGACATGGTCGAGATCCGCGGGATCATCAGCGTGTCGACAATCGTCTGCAACTCGTTTGCCGGCCGTGTCTTGTCGCGCACCGAAAGGATCATCACCGCCTGGTCGGCCGGATTGACCTTCTTGAACGTTGGCGGCGACGGCATCTCGACCGGCAACCGCCGCGCCACCGCCGACAGCGCCGATTGCACGTCGAGCGCCGCTGCATCGATGTTGCGATCGAGCGCAAACTGCACCGTGACGTTTGTCGAACCCGTCGACGACGTCGAGGTGATCTGGTCGATCCCCGAAATCGTCGCCAGCTGCCGCTCGATCGGCGTTGCCACCGACGACGCCATCGTTGCGGGGTTGGCGCCCGGCAAATTCGCACTCACCTGGATCGTCGGCAAATCGACTTCGGGCAGCGCCGACACCGGCAGCAACCGATAACCAAAAATGCCGGCAAAGATGATCGCCAGGCTCAGCAACATCGTCGCCACCGGCCGCTCGACCGCGAGGCGCACGACCGACATCAGCCGGCAACTGCCGGTGCAGCAGACGCCACCCGCGGCGCGCCGGCCCGTGTCCTGACCTTGTCGCCCGGCTTCAGTTTCGACAGCGCATCGACAACGATGGTCTCGCCCGGCTTGACTCCGCTGGCGAGGAACACCCTGCCATCCGCTCGCCCGGCCACCGTCACGTCGCGCATGACGACCTTGCCGTCGCCGCCCACCGCCCAGACGAACGGCGCATCCCGGCCGGTCTGCACAGCCGATTCCGGCAGCGCGATCCGCGGCGCCGACGCCCCCAGCGGCAACTGCACGTTGACGATCGCACCCGGCCACAACACATCGCCGACATTGACGAACTCGGCCTTCGCCGTGACCGATCCATTGCCCGGATCGACGTTGTTATCGAGGAACGCCAGCCGCCCCGTGGCAATCGGTGGCCCGCCGCCCTGCTGCGGCAGTGCCGTCACCGTCAGGCCCGGCCCCGCCATCGCCGCCCGCACATGCTGGATCTGCTCGGGCGGCACCAGGAACCGCACCTGGATCGGCGACAGCTGGTTCACCGTCACCAACGACACGGCGTCGCTCGACCGCACCGTCGCGCCTAGCCGAAAGCCGATCTCGCCCGTCCGCCCGCTTACCGGCGCACGGATCGTCAAATAATCGAGCGCGGTCTCGGCGCTCTTGACTTGCGCCAGCGCCCCGCTGATCGCCGCCTCGGCCGACCCCGCCAACGCCCGCCGCTGGTCGAGCACCGCCGCCGACACGAATCCCTTGCCGACCAACTGTTCCGCGCGCGTGAAATCACCCCGCGCCTGCACCGCCGACGCCTGCGCGCTCGCCACATTGGCCCGCGCCTGCGCGAGTTCCGCCCGCGCCGCCCGGTCGTCGAGCCTGAACAATTGCTGCCCACTGCGAACATTATCGCCTTCGCGGAACAGGATCGCGGTGATCTGCCCGTCGGTTCGCGGCCGCACCGCCACCGACTGCAGCGGCGTCACCGTGCCCAGTGCCGTCAACCGCGGCGCGAAATCGGCATTCGCCGCCGCCATCGCGCCCACCAGCGCCGGCGGGCGCGCCTTGCCCGCCTTGTCCTCATCGCGGCCGCACCCGGCCAGCGCCAGCACCAGCACGGCGGCACCCATCAGGCGCGAACGGGAATCAGGTCTCATAAATGCATCTTAATCCGCATACGCCTGGAACGACGACCATCACCCGGTCGCTCTTGATAATAACGTTACGCCTTCAGTCGCCACCCGGTGCGCAACACGCGGTAACAGACCAGCCACAGCACGACATCGACCACCAGCAGCACGACCGCGCCCTGCACGAGCAATCCGTCCGACACACCGATAAAGCCGCTGCGAAATCCGTCGATGACGTAAAAGAACGGGTTCGCATGGCTGATCGTCGCCATCACCGGGTTGATCTTGTCGATGGCATAGAATGTCCCCGACAGCAGCGTCAGTGGTTGAATGACGAAGTTGGTCACCGCCGCGGCGTGATCGAACTTGTCGGCCCAGATCCCGGTCAGCACCCCGAGCAGTGAGAGCATGATCGACCCCATCGTACCGAAATACAGCACCAGGAAGATGTTATCGATCGGCACATCCACACCCGGCGCAATCGCCATCACCAGCCACACCGCGATCCCGACCAGCCACGCCCGCGTCAGCGCGCCGCCGACGAACGCCACCAGCAACTCGCCCGCCGACAGTGGCGGCATCAGCACGTCGATGATCGATCCCTGCACCTTCGCCACCAGCAGCGACGACGACGAATTGGCAAAGGCGTTCTGGATCATGCCCATCACGATCAGCCCCGGCCCGAGGAAATCGGCGTACGGCACACCGAGCACATCACCCTTCTGCCCGCCCAGCGCGATCGAAAAAATGACAAGGAACAACAGCGTGGTGATCGCCGGCGCCCAGATCGTCTGCAACTGCACCTTGAAAAACCGGCGCACCTCCTTCAGATACAGTGTCTTCAACCCTTGCCAGTTGACTGAGGCGATCACCACCACACCGGGTTCGGGGTGGCGGGCTTCAGGATTTGGGGGGGACAGCATATGACGGCTTTAATGCCGCGACCCCGCGGACTGCAACCCGCCGCGGCAACAGGGACGAAAAACGATGGCCTGGACCGACGAACGCATTGCCCAGCTCAAAGCCGGATGGGAAGGCGGCATGACCGCCAGCCAGATCGCCGAACAACTCGGCGAAGGCGTCACCCGCAACGCTGTCATTGGCAAGGCCCATCGTCTCGGGCTCGAGGCACGTCCCTCCCCCGTCAAAGGCAGCGAGGACCCCGGCGTCGTCGCACCTCCGGCCGCAGTCGCCGCGCCCCCGGTCGCGCCCCCGCCCAACAGCCCGCCCGCCGCGGTCGCCGCGACCCTCGCGCCGCGCCCGATTGTCGCCAAAAAGCCCGTCCGCACCGGCAAGGCCGCCCGCACCACGCTCCTCGATCTTAACGAGAAAATCTGCAAATGGCCGCTCGGCCACCCTGGCGACGCTGACTTCCACTTCTGCGGCAAGGCTTCGCAAGCCGGTTTCCCTTATTGCACCGAACATTGCCTCCTCGCCTACCAGGCCCAGCTACCCCGCCGCGACCGCGACCGCCGCCCTCCCCCCCAGATGCCAGGCATGCCGCGCCGCTAACGCTCCTTGTCCTCCCCCTAGAGGGGGGGAGGCGACTCGCCCTTCGGCGAGCGGGTGGGGGTGTCCCCCCTCGCCCGCAACAGCACACCTATCACCCCAACCCATTGCGCTCCCCCTCCCCAAACCTTAACCTGCCCATCAATCGCTGGGGAGGCGAGTCATGACCCAAGATCATTTCGACGTGCTGATTGTCGGCGCCGGCCTGTCCGGCATTGGCGCCGCCATCCACCTGCAGAACGACGCCCCGGATCGCAGCTTTGCCATTCTCGAGGGCCGAGACGCCATCGGCGGCACCTGGGACCTGTTCCGCTACCCCGGCATCCGTTCCGACAGCGACATGTATACTCTCGGCTACAAGTTCAAACCCTGGACCGCCGCCAAGGCCATCGCCGATGGCCCCAGCATCCGCAGCTACATCCACGAAGCGGCCGCCGAGCATGATATCGAGCGCCACATCCGCTTCGGCCACCAAGTCCGCGCCGCCGCCTGGTCTTCCGAGACCGCCAGCTGGACCGTAACCGCCGAGAAGTCCGACGGCACCAGCACTGAAATCACCTGCAACTTCCTCTACATGTGTAGCGGCTACTACAGTTACGCCGAGGGCCACACCCCCGATTTCGCCGGCCAGGCAGACTTCGCCGGCCAGGTCATCCACCCACAATTCTGGCCCGAAAACCTCGACCTCACCGGCAAGCAGGTCGTCATCATCGGCAGCGGCGCCACCGCCGTAACCCTCGTCCCCGTCCTCGCCAAGACCGCCGCGCACGTGACCATGCTGCAACGCTCGCCGACCTATGTCGTCAGCCGCCCCGGCCACGACGCCATCGCCGACAAGCTCCGCAACATCCTGCCGGCCAAGCTCGCCTACAGCCTGATCCGCTTCAAGAACGTCAGCCTCGGCATGTTGTTCTACCATTTGACCCGCACCCGGCCCGCCAAGATCAAGGCCCAGATTATTGACGGTGTCCGCGCCGAGCTCGGCCCCGACTACGACGTCGAGAAACACTTCACCCCCAGCTATAACCCCTGGGACCAGCGCCTCTGCCTCGTTCCCGATGCCGACCTGTTCGCCTCGATCAAGTCCGGCAGCGCTTCGGTCGAAACCGACGTGATCGACCGTTTCGACGCGTCGGGCATCCAGCTCAAATCCGGCAAGCACCTCCCCGCCGATGTCATCATCACCGCGACCGGTCTCAAGCTGATCGCGCTGGGCGGCATGAAGGTCAGCGTCGACGGCACGCCCGTCAATCCTGGCGACTGCCTGTCCTACAAGGGCATGATGTTCTCCAACATCCCCAACCTCGCCGTGTCGTTCGGCTATATCAACGCCTCGTGGACGCTGCGTTCGGACCTCATCGCCTATTACGTCGGCCGCATCCTCAACCACATGAAATCGACCGGCACCGTTATCGCCACCCCCGTCCCCGGCCCTGACGTCGTCTCCGAACGCCTGTCGATGGACCTGTCCTCCGGCTACGTCCAACGCGGCGCCGACGCCCTGCCAAATTCGGGCAACCGCGCGCCGTGGAAGGTCACCGCCAACTACGCCCTCGACACAATGGAGCTCCGCTTCGGCAAGGTCGACGACGGCGAACTCAAATTCACCCGCGCCGCGCCAGCCATCGCTGCACAGGCCCCCTTGCTCGCCGAAGCCGCCGAATAACCTAGGCCATCGGCCGATCGATCAGCACCGCCAGCAACAAAGCCGGACCACCATGCGCCACCCACGCATGGTTGGTGCCGCGCTGGATGACCACCTGGCCCGGCTTGATCCGCGTCTCGCCGCCCTCGAGCACCAGCGACGCATCACCCTGCAGCAGGCAGATCACGTCGATCGAATGCGTCTCGTGCATCGCCGGATGCCGCGTCTGGTCGATGATGTGCCGCTCGCCATCGAACCCGGCAAACACCCCCCGCACCACGGCATCGAGCTGCGGTTTCGGCACGCCTTCCGGCAACGGCGCCACCACGAACCAGCGCACCTGCACATTGCCCGGCCGCGGCCCCAAGACCGCGCGCGTCGTCCCCAGATCGTCATGCACCCGCGGGTCGAGCGTCGCCGTCGTCGAATCCTCCCAGATCTCGAACAGCCCACCCAGTTCCGGATCGCCGCTGAACACCGAAGGCCCGCCGTCGAGGATGACCACGGACTGCCCACCGGCATCGTCCCCGGTCACCACCCGCCGCATCGCCTCGCGAAACACAGTCACCCTCTACTCCCTGCCCCTTGCGGGGAGGGCGACTCGGCCCCAGCCGAGCGGGGTGGGGGTCTCCATCTTCCCGTAAAAAGCACTAGATCCGCTCTTTCACATACCGCCCCGGCGCATCCTCGATCGCCGCATATTTGCCCTGCGCCCGGCCCTCGCCCGGCAGCCGCGGCGCGGTCATCCCGCCCGATCGCGGCGTCAACCACGCAATCCAGTCCGGCCACCAGCTACCCTTGGTCTCCAAAGCCCCGGCCACGAAATCATCGAACCGCGCCGGCAGCGTCTCGCTCGTCCAATACTGGTACTTCTTCAGCGACGGCGGATTGACCACCCCGGCGATATGCCCCGACCCCGCCAGCACGAACCGCTTGTCGCCGGTAAAATGGCTCGTCAATTTATAGGCAGACCGCGCCGGCGCGATGTGATCCTCCTTGCCGCCCTGGATATACGACGGCGTCGAAACCGTCCCAAGGTCGATCGGCACGCCGAGCACGGTGATCCCGCCCGGCACCACCAGCAGATTGTCGCGGTAGATGTCCTCGAGATACGACCGGTGCCAAAGCGCCGGCACATTGGTCGCGTCGCTGTTCCAGTACAGCAAATCGAACGGGAAATAGTCCCTGCCCATCAAATAGTTATTAACCACATAGCTCCAGATCAAATCGTTCGACCGCAGCATGTTGAAGGTCATCGCCATGTTGCGCCCGTCGAGCCAGGGCTTGTCCGCCGTGAGCTTGGCCAACGTGCTCATCGTCGCATCATCGACGAACACGCCCAAATCACCGCACTCGCTCATGTCGACCTGTGCCGTGAAGAAGGTCGCCGTCGCCACCTTGCCCGCCTGGCCGCGCGCCTGCAGCACCGCCAGCGTCGCCGCCAGCGTCGTCCCCGCCACGCAATACCCAATCGTGTGCGCGCTCGGCGTCCCGCAGATCTCGAGCACCGCATCGAGTGCCGTCAACTGGCCCTCGCCGACATAATGGTCGAGCGTCACATCGGCAGTCGTCGCATCGGCGCTTTTCCACGACACCACGAACACCGTCAGTCCCTGCTCGACCGCCCAGCGAATGAAGCTCTTTTCCGCCGTCAAATCGAGAATATAGAATTTGTTGATCCACGGCGGAAAGATCAGCAGCGGCGTCGTCAACACGGTTTCGGTCGTCGGCGCATACTGGATCAACTGGAACAGCCGGTTCTCGAACACCACCTTGCCCGGCGTGATCGCGACGTTGCGCCCGACCTCGAAGGCGTCCTCGTCGGTCATCCGCATCCGCCCGGCCTTCAGATCGTCGAGCAGATGCTCCAGCCCCTTCAACAGGTTGGACCCACCACTCTCGGCCGTCTTTTTGAGCACCTCGGGGTTGGTCAGCGCAAAGTTCGATGGCGACATCGCATCGACGAACTGCTTCACCAGGAAATTCGCCCGCGCCTTTTCCTTGGCATCGAGCCCATCGATCCCGGCCGTCGCCTCGAGCACATAGCTCGATGTCAGCAGATAAGACTGGCGCAGGAAATCGAACGCCGGCGCCTGCTGCCAGCCTTCGCCGGCGAACCTTTTGTCCTTCACCTCGGCAACCGGGCTTTTCGCCGTCCCCGGCGTCACGAACGACTGCCACAGCGCCATCGCATCGGTCATGTAGCGCGCCTGCAGATCGAGCAGCTTCTTCGGATCCGCCAACGCCGCCGCCGTCGCCCGCTGCCACGTCGCCATCATGCCGAGCGGATCGGTCGCCGGCATCGTGTCATGCTCCTTCGCCCAGAATTCCATCATCAGCTGCTGGCTCCGCCCCGCCAGGTCGGTCCATTGCTGGAACTGCTGGAGCGCCTGCGGCTCCGGAGCTTTCGACTCTGGCGCTTTCGGCTCTGTCGGCATTTCGGCCATCACGATTTCCCAAGACTATTCGTTACCGCCATTCTGGACGCGAAGCCGCCACGTTCCAACGTCTTTTGCATTCCGCCGACGCAACATCTTTTCATACGCCTCTTTCGGATGCGCGGGGCTTTGGCTAATGTGCCCCGGCCGGTATCGTCCGGGACCACACGGAGATTCAATATGATCAAGAAGTTTATGATCATCGCCGCCGCCCTGATCGCGGCCCCGGTGCTGGCGCAGGACGCTGCTGCCCCCGTTGCCCCTGCCCCTGCTGCCGTTGCCCCTGCTGCCGCTGCCGCCGCCGCTCCTGCTGCCGCTCCGACCCTGCCGCCGTGCAGCGCGACCGTAACCGACGGCTGCCAGCAGACGGCCAGGCAGGAAGCGCGCGCCATGACCGGTGCCCAGGTCGACAAGCGCGACGCCGCCGGCGTCTGGACCCCCGATATCGCGCGGGCTCCCGCGGCCGCCGCCAGAAAGAAAAAATAAAGTCGCCCGCTTCGCCGGGTCCGGCGAGCGGGAAGGACGAGGCCCGCTTGCCCAACCGCATCTCGCGGTGGTCCAGTGGACCTCGTCCTTTTTCGTTTCTGATGGTAAGACTTGAATATGAACGACGATTTCTATCGCATCCGCCGCCTGCCGCCCTATGTGATCGCGGAAGTCAATTCGATGCGCGCCGCCGCCCGCGCCCGCGGCGACGACATCATCGATCTCGGCATGGGCAACCCCGATTTGCCCCCACCGGCGCACGTCATCGCCAAGCTCGCCGAAGTCGCCGCCAAGCCCGACGCGCACGGCTATTCGGCTTCCAAGGGCATCCCCGGCCTGCGCAAGGCCCAGGCCAACTATTACGGGCGTCGCTTCGGCGTCGACGTCGATCCCGAAACCGAAGTCGTCGTCACCCTCGGCTCGAAGGAAGGCCTCGCCAACCTCGCCCAAGCCATCACCGCCCCCGGCGACGTCGTGCTCGCCCCCAACCCGAGCTACCCGATCCACACCTTCGGCTTCATCATCGCCGGCGCCACCATCCGCAGCGTGCCAACGACTCCGGACGAACGCTATTTCGAATCGCTCGAGCGCGCGATGAAGTTCACCGTGCCCAAGCCCTCGGTGCTGGTCATGGGCTACCCATCCAACCCGACCGCCGAGACCGTCGACCTTGCCTTCTACGAACGCGTCGTCGAATTCGCCAAGAAGCATCAACTCTGGGTGCTGTCCGACCTCGCCTATTCGGAGATCTACTTCGACGGCAAGCCGACCCCGTCGATCCTCCAGGTGCCCGGCGCCAAGGACGTCGCCATCGAATTCACCTCGATGTCGAAAACCTATTCGATGGCCGGCTGGCGCATCGGCTTCGCGGTCGGCAACAAGACGCTCATCGCCGCCCTCACCCGCGTCAAATCCTACCTCGACTACGGCGCCTTCACCCCGATCCAGGCTGCTGCCGTCGCCGCCATCAACGGCCCGCAGGACTGCGTCGAAAGCAATCGCCAGCTCTACCACCGCCGCCGCGACGTCCTCGTCGAAAGCTTCGGCCGTTCGGGCTGGGAAATCCCCCCGCCGCGCGCCTCCATGTTTGCCTGGGCGCCCCTGCCCCCCTCTCTCGAGCACCTCGGCAGCCTCGAATTCTCCAAGCAGCTCCTCACCCACGCCGGCGTCGCCGTCGCCCCGGGTGTCGGCTATGGCGAGGACGGCGAAGGCTTCGTCCGCATCGCCCTTGTCGAAAACGAGCACCGCATCCGCCAGGCCGCCCGCAATGTCCGCAAATACCTGCAATCGATGGGCGTCAACACCCCCGCAAAAGCTGCAAACTAGCCACTCTTAACCTCTCCCCTCGAGGGAGAGGTCGGACTCGCGCCTTCGCGAGCCGGGAGAGGGGAAGCTCCGCAAGCTTGACCAATTTAACCAAACAGGTTACAACAGGTCATCAAGCTAAACAACGCGGATCGAGCCTCGCGTCCCAGTGAACTTCTCGTGGTCAACCTACTCTAAACGCAGGATATTCCAAAAAACACCCCGACGCCAAAAAACATTCGCGCGCCACGTCCCCCGCCCCCGGACGGAGCGGGCGAATCGCGTCTTTACGAACGGGGTGAGGGGTCCCCCTTGCACTTTCGCGCCGGCCCCGCGAAGAACCTCGCATATTCGGCCGGAGTCCAGAATGCCAGAACCCCTCAATATCGGCCTCGCCGGTCTCGGCAACGTCGGTGCCGGCGTCGTCAAGCTCCTCGCCCGGAACGCCGATCTCATCGCCCGCCGCGCCGGCCGCCCGATCACCATCACCGCCGTCTCCGCCCGCGACCGCAACCGTGACCGCGGCGCCGACCTGTCGTCTTACACCTGGGTCGACGACGCTGCCGAGCTCAGCCAGCGCGACGATGTCGATGTCGTCGTCGAACTCGTCGGCGGCTCCGACGGCCCCGCCCTGACCTTGGCGCGGCACACCCTCCAGGCCGGCAAATCCTTCGTCACCGCCAACAAGGCCATGCTCGCCCATCACGGCCTCGACCTCGCGCAGCTCGCCGAAACCAAAGGCGCCGCGCTCAAATACGAAGCCGCAGTCGCCGGCGGCATCCCGGTCATCAAGGCGCTCAGCGAAGGCATGGCCGCCAACAGCATCAACCGCGTCTATGGCCTGCTCAACGGCACCTGCAACTACATCCTGACCCGCATGGAAACCGAACGCCTCGACTTTGCCGTCGTCCTCGCCGAGGCCCAGGCCGCCGGCTATGCCGAATCCGACCCCAGCTTCGACATCGACGGCATCGACACCGCCCACAAGCTGTCGATCCTCGCCGCGCTAGCATTCGGCGCCCGCATCGACTTCGCCGCCGTTGCCGTCCAGGGCATCCGCGCCGTCGAGCTCGCCGACATCGACCAGGCCGCCGCCCTCGGCTTCCGCATCAAGCTCGTCGGCCTCGCCGAACATGACGGCGCCACCCTGTTCCAGCGCGTCCACCCCGCCCTCGTCCCGCACGGTCACCCACTTGCCGCCGCATCCGGCGCTCTCAACGCGGTTGCTGCCGAGGGCGATTTCGTCGGCCGGCTATTCTTCCAGGGTCGCGGTGCCGGCGAAGGCCCCACCGCCAGCGCCGTCGTCGCAGATTTGATCGATATCGCGCGCGGCATACAGGGCCCGGCCTTCGGCATGCCGGTCGCATCGCTCACCGCCCTGCCGCCCGCCGACGCCGCCACCCGCCGCGGCCGTTATTATTTGCGCCTTACCGTCGCCGACCGCCCCGGCGTCCTCGCCGAACTGACCGCCGCGCTGCGCGATCACGGCGTCTCGATCGAAAGCCTGCTCCAGCGCGGCCACTCGTCGGCCGGCGACGCCCTTGTCGTCATGGTCACCCACACCGCCACCGAAGCCCAGGTCCTCGCCAGCCTCGCCCAGATGGAGCGCAGCGACGCCGTCACCGACGCCCCCGTAATGATGCACATCCTGGACTTTTGAGCCCCCTCTCCCCCTGCGGGAGAGGGTGACTCGCGCCCTTGCGCGAGGGGGGTGAGGGGTTGCACTCCTGCCCGGTAAGGCCCTACACCCCGGCCAAACCGCCACCCCGGAGCCCTCATGTCCAGCACACCCCCAAGCGCCACGCCGCGCAGCTCCGTCCTCGATCGCGTGCTCGTCCTCGAAATGGTCCGGGTCACTGAAAACGCCGCCATCGCCTGCTCCAAGCTGATCGGCCGCGGAGACGAAAAAGCCGCCGACGCCGCTGCCGTCGAAGCCATGCGCGACGCCCTCAACCAGCTCGATTTCGACGGCACCGTCGTTATCGGCGAAGGCGAGCGTGACGAAGCCCCGATGCTCTTCATCGGCGAAAAGGTCGGCCGTGGCTTCGCCGAGACCGGCGTCGGCACCGGCCCGCGCATCGACATCGCCCTCGATCCGCTCGAAGGCACCACCATCACCGCAAAGGCCGGCCCCAACGCCCTCGCCGTGCTCGCCATTTCCGAGGAAGGCGGCCTGCTCAACGCCCCGGACGTCTATATGGACAAGATCGCCGTCGGCCCCGGCTTCCCCGCCGGCGTCATCGACCTGTCGAAATCCGCCACCGACAACATCAACTCCGTCGCCGCCGCCAAGGGCGTCCGCGCCGACGAACTGATGGTCTGTGTCCTTGATCGCCCCCGCCACGAAGCCCTGATCTCCGAGCTGCGTAGCCTCGGCTGCGGCATCATGCTGATCCCCGACGGCGACGTCGCCGGCGTCATCGCCACCGCCGATCCCGATACCGGCATCGATGTCTACATGGGCTCGGGCGGCGCGCCCGAGGGCGTCCTCGCCGCTGCCGCGCTGCGCTGCGTCGGTGGCCAGCTCCAGGGCAAGCTCATCTTCCGCAACGACGACGAACGCGCCCGCGCCAGGCGCTGGGGAATCGCCGATCTCGACCGCATCTACGACCTCCACGACCTCGCCAGCGGCGACGTCATCTTCGCCGCAACGGGCGTCACCGACGGCTCGCTTCTCAAGGGCGTCAAGCGCCGCCGCGACGGCGTCATCACCACCCAGTCGGTCGTCATGCGCGCCTCCTCCGGCACCGTCCGCTGGGTCGACGGCGAACACCGCGCCCACAATCATGCATAATCTTCTTCCCTCTCCCCTCGAGGGAGAGGGCGACTCGCACCCTTGTGCGAGCAGGGAGAGGGGTACTACCTCCTTAAAATGACCCACGTCTTCAACGTAACCACCTCCATCCTCGGCCAACCCTGGCGCTGGCGCGGCAACGTCACGCCCGGCGGCGATCTCGACGGCCGCGGCGAAGACGAACTCCTCCACCATCTGTTCCGCGCCCGCGGCGCCAACCCCGACGACTTCGCGCGGTTGAAGGCCCCAACCCTGCGCGACTGGCTTCCCGACCCATCGATCTTCCAGGACATGGACGTCGCCGCCACCCGCCTCGCCGACGCCATCGCCGCACAGGAAACCATCGTCATCTTCGGCGATTACGACGTCGACGGCGCCACCTCCGCCGCCGTCCTCATCCGCTACCTCCGCAGCGTCGGCGCGACAGTCGGCCACTACATCCCCGACCGCCTGCTCGAAGGCTATGGCCCCAGCGCCGGCGCCCTCGTCGCGCTCAAATCGAGCGGTGCCGACCTCGTCGTCACCGTCGACTGCGGCACGCAAGGCTATGAGGCTCTTGCCGCCGCCCGCGCCGCCGCGCTCGACGTCATCGTCGTCGATCACCACAAGGCCGCCACACAGCTTCCCCTCGCTCTTGCGCTGGTCAACCCCAACCGCCTCGACGAAACCGACGAAGCCGCCGCCCACGGCCATCTCGCAGCCGTCGGCGTCGCCTTCCTCCTTGCCGTTGCACTCAACCGCACGCTGCGCACCCGCGGGCACTTCGCCGACCGCCCTGAACCCAAGCTCACCCACCTGCTCGACCTCGTCGCGCTCGGCACCGTCGCCGATGTCGTCCCGCTCACCGGCCTCAACCGCGCCTTCGTCACCCAGGGCCTCAAGGTCATGCGCGCCCGCCGCAACATCGGCCTGACCGCGCTCATCGACGTCGCCGGCCTCTTTCGGCCCCCTGCCTGCCGCGATCTCGGCTTCGCGCTCGGACCTCGCGTCAACGCCGGCGGCCGCGTCGGCAAATCCGATCTCGGCGTCCGCCTGCTGACCACCGAGGATCCCGCCGAAGCGCTGGCGCTGGCGCAGGAACTCGATCGCCTCAACGTCGATCGCCGCGCCATCGAGGCCGAAGTCACCGAGGACGCCCTCACCAAGGCCAATCCCGACAGCAACATGGCCGTCGCCGTCATCGCCGGCGAAGGCTGGCACCCCGGCGTCATCGGCATCGTCGCCTCGCGCCTCAAGGAACGCCTGCACCGCCCGACAATCGTCATCGCGCTCCAGGAAGACGGGACCGGCAAAGGCTCGGGCCGCTCGATGCCCGGCGTTGATCTCGGCGCTGCCGTCCTCGCTGCCAAGGACGCCGGACTGCTCATCGCCGGCGGCGGTCACGCGATGGCGGCTGGGCTCACGGTGGCCGCCGACAAGCTCGAAGCCCTGACCCTGTTCCTCAACGACAATCTGTCGGGCGCCGTCGACACCGCCAGCACCGTCCGCGCACTCCACTTCGACGCTGCCGTCGCGCCGCGCGGCGTCTGCCTCATGCTCGCCGAAACCCTCGAAGTCGCCGGCCCCTACGGCCAAGGCTGGTCACAACCCCGCGTCGCCTCGGGTCCGTGGACCGCGGTCGATTGCCGCATCGTCGGCGAACACCATGTCAAGCTGGTCCTGTCCGGTGCCGACGGCGCGCGCTGCAAGGCCATCGCCTTCCGCCACGCCGATACCGCGTTGGGTGCCGCCCTCGCGGGTGCTCGCGGCCGCGCCTTCTACCTCGCCGGCCGCGTCAAGCGCGACGACTGGAAAGGCGAACCCAGCGCCGAAATCGAAGTCGACGATCTCGCCTGGGCCTGAGGCCCCGCTCGATCAGGCCGTAACCGATCCTTGCTAGATCAGGCCGTGACCGGCCGGCGCTGCCAACGCATCGCACCGCCAACGACACCGAAACCGATGATCGACATCGCCCATACAGCCGGCTCGGGCGTCGGGCTTGATTCGGGCAGGGCAGGAACGCCCGGCGCGCCCGGAGGAGGCGGCGATACGATCGGCTGGCCCGGCGTACCAGGCTGAAACCCGACATTGCCAAAACCGCCGCCGCCTCCACCCGAGCCGCCATCGAAGCCGCCACCGCGCCCGCCGCTGATGCCACCACCGCCCATGCCATTGTCGCCCGGCGTCGCGAGGAACACGCTACCCGCATCCCCCAGCCCGACCGCGCCGCCGCCGGCGCCGCCGGGAACGCCCGCAACCTGCACGCAAGGCACCCCTATGGCTGCTGCAACGGGCCCAGGGTTCGACACGATACGATGCACCGCCGGCCGCGGCTTCATCGCCGAACGCACCTTCTGCGCAGCCGGCACGACTGCCGCTCCGGTCGATCCGGCACATACACACATGAGCAATTTGGCGGCAGCAGGCGTCACGGCAAATTCCTTAACCGATGGTTAAAGACGGTTCGTAACCTATTAGAAAGCTTCTGTCGCGCGTGAAGTCACTCGATTAACCATGAATGACAATTCCAACCCTGCCGTCGCATCAAATTGCCCTATCCTGCAAGCAATGCCTTGACGCCGCGAGCCCACACCTCTAGCAGCCCCTCTCCGACCGGTCCCTTCGTCTAGCGGTCTAGGACGTCGCCCTTTCACGGCGAAAACACGGGTTCGATTCCCGTAGGGATCACCAGCCTTCAAATCATGGCAACGGCAGCTAGCGCGGCGGCATGCGCAGCCCGCCATCAAGCCGCAGCGCCTGTGCATTGAAATAGCTGTTGCGGATCAGTTCGAGCACCAGGCTGCCGAATTCGCTCGGCTTGCCCGGCCGCTTGGGAAACGGCACCGAAGCCGACAGCACATCGAGCACCTTGGCCGGGACCCCCAACATCGGCGGCGTCGCAAAAATCCCCGGCATGATCGAATTGACCCGGATGCCCAGCTCCATCAGGTCGCGCGCCATCGGCAACACCAGACCGTTGACCCCGGCCTTGCCCGATCCGTAACCTACCTGCCCGACCTGCGCGTCCTGCGCCGCCGCTGACGCCGTCAGCGTGATGACGCCGCGCTCGCCGTCCTCGAGCGGCTCCAGCCCCGCCATGCCCAGCGCCGACAGCGATGCCAGTCGATAGCTCGCCACTAGGATCCCCAGGATCGAATATTCATAGTCCACCGTCGAAAATCGCTTGAACCCGCCATTCTCGCGGTCGCGCCCCACCGTCTTGCCGCCACGCGACGTCTGCGCGCAATGCACCAGGATTCGCTCCTGTCCATGCGTCGCCCGCGCTGCTTCAAAGCCGGCAACCACGCTGTCCTCGTCGGTTACGTTGACCTTGCAAAAGAGCCCTTCGATCTCGGCCGCGATCGCCGCCCCCTTGTCCGCATTCAGGTCGAAAATCGTCACCCGCGCCCCTGCCGCCGCCAAGGCCCGCGCGCTCGCCTCGCCCAACCCCGACGCGCCGCCGGTCACGACAGCGGCGGTATCTCTGGTGATGTCCATGCGGAATCCTGTGCGGTTATCGACGTGAAAGCGTCGATTCCTACCCCCCGCCACCATCCCCCGCGAGATGCAAATGTCGCAGCTTGGCAAACACGATAAACGGCTCCCTGCACCGCCCGAGTTTCAACTTCCTGTTTTGTCGAATTCAATGCTAGGTAAACAGTCAGGGACAGGTACTTGCCCGGCCTGGCACATGAAAGCGCGAGACCTATGCTGATACGGGCTGGCTACGATATCGGTTTCTCGACCAATTACAGCGTCCCGATGCTGGCCAACCTCAGCGTCCATCCCTCGCGCAACAAGGATCTGCGCACCGCCCAGCGCATCATGACGACTCCCGACGTGCCGATGTACGACTACCTCGACAGCTTCGGCAACATCTGCACCCGCCTCACCATTCCGGCCGGCGGCATCACCATCTCCACCGGCTTCGTCATCGAGGACCCCTTCCTCCCCGACGACGTCGACACATCGGCGCAGCAGGTCCCCATCGAGGACCTCCCCGACGAGGCCATGCTCTACCTGCTCAGCAGCCGCTTCTGCGAGACCGATCGCCTGTCCGACATCGCCTGGTCACTGTTCGGCGGCGTCGCCAAGGGCTGGCCCCTCGTCCAGGCCATCGTCACCTATGCCCACGAGCGCATCACCTTCGATTATCAACAGGCGCGCCCCACCAAATCGGCATGGGACGCTCACGAGGAGCGCGTCGGCGTCTGCCGCGACTATGCGCACCTCGCCGTCGCGCTCTGCCGCTGCATGAACGTGCCCGCGCGCTACTGCACCGGCTACATGGGCGACATGGACCTGCCCGCCATCGTCGGCGACATGGATTTCTCGGCCTGGTTCGAAGCCTATCTCGGCGGCCGCTGGTACACGTTCGACGCCCGCCATAACTACCCCCGCAAGGGCCGCATCCTGATGGCCCGGGGCCGCGACGCCGTCGACGTCGCGCTCACCAACACTTTCGGCCAAGTCCAACTGGCGCGCTTCAACGTCTACACCGACGAAGACCGCCTCGGCATGATTGCCAGCCGCAACTAACCCCACAAACGATCGTCATGCTGAACTCGTTTCAGCATCCACCGCGCCGCCAAGCCAACCCTACGAAACAGCGCCACCCCGCCCTTAATAATCCAGCTCCCCCCGGTGCTTCTCGATAAAGTCCGCCCACCGCACCGGTTGCCGCCCGGCAATCCCCGGAAAATTGTCAAACACATCGTCGGCGCCCGGGATCGTCCCCGCCGCATAGCGTTTCCAATGCTCGTACACACAGCCCATGTACGCCATCTCCGCCCCGGCATCGATCATCGACTGCAGGAACACCTCTGGCGCCAGTGGCTCATACCGGAACGGCTTGCCGATGATCGCCGTCATCATTGCCGCAATCTCGCCAAATCCCTTGGCGTCATAACCCAGCCGGTACGTCTTGCCGCCGTGCAGCTCGGGATGCGCCAGCGCCAGTGCCGCAACCTGCGCCACGTCTTCGACATCGACCCAGCTCAGCCGCGCATCCGCCACGAACGCGTTGATGACGCCATCGTTGACCGCCTTCTTGCCGCCGTAGCTCAGCAAATTCTGCATGAAGGTCTCGGGCCGCAAATGCGTCCAGGTAAATCCCGACCACTCGATATAGCGCTCGACCAGCTGGTGCCACGCCCAATGCGCCACCGTCGTATCGTCACGCCCGCACGCTCCCAAATGCACGACATGGCTCACCCCGGCCTTTTTGGCATTGTCGAGCAACGCCTTGCTCTGGCGCAACATGTCGACCGTATATCCCGTCACCACGAACAGCCGCTCGACACCCTCCAGCGCCGGCAAATGCGTCGCCTCGTCGTCGAGATCGAAGATCACAGTGGCGATCCCCCGCGCCGACAGCGGCGCCGCTTTTGCCGCCGATCGCACCGCCGCTACAATCTCGACATCCGCGCGCCCGGCGAGATGATCGAGCGTCCTGCTGCCCACCTGCCCCGTCGCACCGGTGATGAGGATCCTCGGTCGTCCGTTTGCCATCGTCATTTCACCACAAAGCAGTACCCCGTCCTAGGCAGCGCGGCACCACCCGTCCAGACGCACGCGCGTCACGACACCGGCTTTACGCAATAAGGTTCGTCGTCTAAGCATTCCAGAGGGAGACAGGAATGCAGCACGACAAACAAGATGCCAGGCTGGATGGCCCTCTCGACGGCATCCGTGTCGTCGAGCTCGGCCAGCTCATCGCGGGGCCGTTCTGCGGCCAACTCCTCGGCGATCTCGGCGCCGAAGTCGTCAAGATCGAGCCGCCCGTCACCGGTGACCCCATGCGTCAATGGGGCCAGGGCGACCGCCCGAGCTGGTGGCGCGTCATCGCCCGCAACAAATATTCGGTCGCGCTCGACCTGCGCGCCGCCGAAGGGCAGGACATCGCCCGCGCCATGATCGCCAAGGCCGACATCCTCATAGAGAACTTTCGCCCCGGCACCCTCGAAAAATGGAACCTCGATCCCGCCGACCTGCGCGCTGCCAACCCCGGTCTCATCGTCGTCCGCGTCTCGGGCTATGGCCAGACCGGCCCTTATGCCGCGCGGGCCGGCTTCGGCGGCATCGGCGAGGCCATGGGCGGCTGGCGCAGCATCGTCGGCGACCCAGGCAGCGCTCCGGCCCGGATGGGCGTCTCGATCGGCGATACTCTCGCCGCCACCTATGGCTGTCTCGGCGCCCTCGCCGCGCTCCACCACCGCAATCGCACCGGCGAAGGCCAGGTCGTCGATTCCGCCCTGTACGAAGCCGTCCTTCAGGTCATGGAATCGAGCGTCGCCGACTATTCCGCCAGCGGCCACAAGCGCACCCGCACCGGCTCGGTCCTGCCGGGCATCGCGCCCTCCAACGTCTATGCCTGCAGCGACGGCGAATATCTCATCGGCGCCAATCAGGACGCCGTCTTCGCCCGCCTCGCCGCCGCAATGGGCCGCCCCGAACTCGCCGCCGACCCGCGCTACGCCACCCACCTCGCCCGCGGCGCGCATCAGGCCGAACTCGACGCGCTTATCAACGCCTGGACGCAAACCCTCACCGTCGCCGAACTCGAGGCCCAGATGATCGAGGCCGCCGTGCCCGCCGGCCGCCTGTTCGATCCCGGCGACATGATGGCCGACCCGCATTTCGCCGCCCGCGAGGCACTCGTCACCCTCGACGATATCGAACTCGGCCCGGTCACCATGCAGGGCGTATTCCCCAAATTGTCGGGCACCCCCGGCAGCATCCGCCGCCCGGCACCGCGCACCGTCGGCGAAGACAGCGAAGCCATTCTCGAACGCTGGCTCGGCCCGGCAAAAGGTGAGCCGGCATGATCATCCTCCACGGCGGCCCGACCCCCAACGCCCGCAAGATCGCCATCGCGCTCCTCGAAATGGAGCTGCCGTGGCGGCTCGAGCCCGTCGACATCCTCGCCGGCGACCAGCTGACCCCGGCCTTCCTCGCGCTCAACCCCAACAACAAGACGCCGGTCATCGTCGACGAAGACGGCCCGGGCGGCGGCGAGTTCATCCTCTGGGAAACTGGCGCCACCCTGCTCTACCTCGCTGAAAGGACCGGCAAATTCACGCCCGCCGATCCCGCCGCCCGCGCCATCTGCTGGCAATGGCTGATGTTCCAGGTCTCTGGCATCGGCCCGATGTTCGGCCAGGAAGCGCACTTCACCCACTACGCCGCCGATCGCCACGAATATTCGATCCAGCGCTATTCTCGCGAAGTCGACCGCCTGATGCGCGTCCTCGACGGCCGCCTAGCTGTCGCCGAATGGCTCGCCGGCGACACCTACACCATCGCCGACATGGCCACCCTGCCCTATCTCCGCCGCCAGCTCATCGACAATGCCGGCAGCTTCCCCAACGTCGAACGCTGGGCCACCGCCATGCTCGCCCGCCCCGCCGTCGCCAAAGGCATGACCGTCGGCGTCGCCCGCGCCGAAACCATCGAAGGCGGCTTCACCGGCTTCACCGGCTTCACCGAAGAACACCGCTCGATCCTCTGGGGCAACCGCCAGCACAACAGGTAGGAATCCGTCATGCTGAACTCGTTTCCATCGCGCCCCACGCGAGCTTTCGCCGGCCATACCCCGAACGCCGGCGGGCCCTAAAACCCTCGCACCGCCCCATGCATCGCATCGCCAAACATGTTCGACCACTCACGCGCACTCAGCACCTGCTGCCGCCCCGTATACTTCGCCGGCGGCACCAGGTCCGCCCGCGTCATCGCCCGCACCACCGCCGGCCGCGCCCGCACCCGCTCCATCCAGTCCCGCGTCGCCGGAAAATCCCCGCCGCCGACTCCGATCGACCCCGACACCGCCGTCCCGGAAAAATCGCCATGTCGGCAATGCTGTATTCTGCCCCACCGACATACAGGCTCTCGGCCAGTCGCCGTTCGAGCACCGCCAGCAACCGCGCCAGCTCACGCGTATAGCGCTCCACGGCATAATCCTGCCCGGCAGGTGCATAGCGCAGGAAGTGGCTCGCTTGTCCCCCCATCGGACCCAGTCCCGCCACCTGCCAGGTCAGCCACGACAGCACAGATGCCCGCGCCGATCCCGAAACCGGCAAAAACTGCCCCGCTTTTTCCGCCAGATACTGCAGGATCGCCCCCGACTCGAAAACCGCAACACCCCCATCGACGATCGCCGGCAGCTTGTGATTGGGATTGATCCGGCCGAATGCCGCCGTCAGCTGGTCACCATCGAATATATCGTACGGAATCACCCGGTACGCCAATCCGGTTTCCTCGAGCATGATGGCGATCTTCTGCCCGTTCGGCGTCGCGCAATAATGCAGGTCGATCATCACGACACCTTGAAAAGCTGGTGCCGCACGCCCGCCGCGGTGCGTTCGCCCATGCCGACCGCCAGCACCCCATTGAGCCAGCCATGCACGCTGCTCGCCGTCTCGAACACCACCGCGATCCGCAGGTAATACAGCGCCGGATCGACCACCGGCGCCGCCGGATCGGCGAACGCCCGCCGCACCGCATCCGGCACCACGCTGCGCCCGGAATAGGTCAGGTAGATCAGGCTGTCGTCATCGGTTCGCCACACCGCCCGCGCATCGAACGTCCCCACCGAATCGCCGTTTTCCAGCACCCCCAATTGCGACCAGTTGCCTCCGCCCGGCAGCACGATGCCCGACAATCCCGGCCCCAAAAACCGCCCGCCGCTGATATAGCCGACGCGCCGGCTGCCCCACGGCGACCGGCCCAGGTCCATGATGCCGCCGCCGACCTCAAAGTCGACCGTCGCCAGGAATTCCCCCGACAGGCCCGGCAAGCTGGCGAAAGCGCGATCATCGTTCACAGGCAGTTTCCCTCGCTCGGCTGTAGACAACCCTGAATATCATTCGTATACTAAGGGTCAATAAAATTGACGGTTAGCAAACCCGGACAAACGATCCGGAGCAGCCGACGACACATGGGGGGATACAATATGCGGCCAATCAACAACATAATGGTGTCGACCGCGGCACTCGCCGTCGCGATCGCGGCAGCCGGCACGGCAACAGCGCAGCAAGCCCCCGCAGCCGGCGCGCCGGCACCAGCTTCCTCGCTGTCGGCAGCCGCCGACGACAACACGACGACAATGGCCGAAATCGTCGTCACCGCGCAAAAGCGCGAGCAGCGTCTGCAAGACGTGCCAATCTCGATCTCCGTCGTCTCCGGCAAGCAGTTGAGCGATTTCCAGGTCAACGACATCAAGGGCGCGATGAACCTCATCCCCAACGTCTTTGTCCAATCGACCGCCGGCAACGACGTCATCTACATCCGCGGCTTCGGCTCCCCACCCGCCAACTTCGCCTTCGACCAGTCGGTCTCGCTCTATGTCGACGGCATCTACGCCGGCCGTTCGCGCCAGGCCCAGGCGCCCTTCTTCGATCTCGCCCGCGTCGAGGTCCTGCGCGGGCCACAAGGCGCGCTGTTCGGCAAGAACACCGCCGCCGGTGCCATCAACATTGTCTCGGCCGGCCCGACCAAGACCTTCCAGGCCGAAGTCAACGGCCTCTACAATTTCGATTTCAAGGGCCCCGACGTCTGGGGCTGGGTCGCCGGCCCGCTTACCGACACCCTCGGCGTGCGGCTTGCCTTCAAGTTCCTCGACCAGGACGGCTATATCTACAACCGCGCCACCGAACAGGACGAACCCCAGACCAAGCAACAGGTCGGCCGCCTCACTATGGCATGGGCGCCCTCCGACAACTTCGATTTCACCGCCCGCGTCGAATATGCCAACCGCGACATCGTCGGCGGCATCACCGTCTCGAGCCCCATCAACACCGAGCAGAAGCCCGGCACGACACGCTTCCTCCAGGAGTCGGCCCTCGGACCCGAAGGCACCCAGAACGAGTCGGTCATTGTCTCGGGCACCGGCAACCTGGCGCTCGGCGAATTCACCCTGACCTCGGTCACCGGCTATTCCTGGTTCAGCGCCAACACCGTCAATGGCTTCGACCAGACAATTCCCGGCGGCGGCGGCACCGTTACCAACAATTCGGTTTACAACTCATTCCCCGAACGCTTCGACCAGTTCTCGCAGGAGATCCGGCTGTTGTCGCCGACCGGCAAGACGCTCGAATATATCGTCGGCGCCTATTACGACAAATCAAACTACACCCTCGACCAGCTCCAGGGCTTCAATATCCTCAACCTGTTCGGCAGCCCCTATTTCGGCCGCATCGACAGCCGCTTCAACCAGGAAGCCGAATCCTATTCGTTCTTCGGCCAGGCCACCGTCCATGTCAGCGACCAGCTGCGCCTGATCGGGAGCCTGCGCTACACCCACACCCACAAGGACGGCGATTTCGCTTCGCGGCTGGTGTATGGCCCCTTCGCCATCCGCCCGATCTCGAGCGCTGTCGGCACCATCGATGAGAGCAACACCGATCCGTCGGCAACCATCCAGTACGACATCAACGACCGCATCATGGTCTATGCAACCTACGGCCGCGGCTCGAAATCGGGCGGGTTCGTGAGCAACACGCTCGGCACCACCAACGCCACCTTCACCTTCCGTCCGGAGCGTTCGCGCAACTACGAAGCCGGCATAAAATCGACTTTTGCCGACGGCAATGTCGTTGCCAATGTCTCGATCTACAACACCCAGTTCGAGGACCTGCAGGTCTCGGTGTATCAACCCGCCAGCTCGACCTACCTGACCGGCAACGCCGCCAGCGCCACGTCGAAGGGCATCGAAGGCACGCTCAGTGTCTTCCCCGCCCCCAATTTCGATATCACCGCCTCGGCGTCGTACCAGGACATCAAGTACGACGATTATCCCGGCGCCGCCTGCCTCGCCAGCCAGCCGGCGACCTGCCGGCCAGCCACCAACAATCTCGCCGGCGTCGCCCCTGCCTATTCGTCGAAGTTCACCGGCAACCTCCAGGCGCACGGCCGCTTCGACCTGTCGGAAACCCTCCGCTTCGACGCCACCGGCATCGTCGCCGGCCGCTCGAAATTCTATAATTCGGACAATCAAAGCCCCGTCTTCGGCATCCAGCAAGGCTTTGCCAAAGTCGATCTGCGCTTGCAGCTGGCGGCGCAAGACAACAGCTGGCACGTCGCCCTGGTCGGCAAGAACCTGACCAACCAGCGCACCACCGGCAGCGCCTTCAACCTGCCGGCGCCGATCACCGCCGTACCGCGCGTCATCCTCTACCTCGAACCGACCCGGAACATCGCCATCGAAGCCGGCTTCAAGTTCTGACCATGGACGCCGCCGCGATCGCCGCCTTCCTCGACAGGCAGGCAGCGATCGCGGTCGTCGCCGGCTACGCAACCGCGCTCGACGCCCGCGACTGGCCCGGCTACCGCGCGCTGTTCGCCGACACCATCGCCATCGACTATGCCGCCATCGGCTCGATCACGGCGACGATCTCCGCCGACGACTGGACCGATCGCTGCCGCACCCTCGAAGGCTTTAACGCCACCGCGCATCAACTCCACAACCTCGACGCCGTGATCACCGGCGACACCGCCGTCGTCACCAGCATCGTTGACGCCCAGCATTTCGTCGCCGGCACCCCGTCCGCGCAACTGATCGGCCGCTACCGCCACGACCTCAGGCGCTCCGCCGACGCCTGGCTGATCACCGGCGTCACCCTGGCCGTTATCGGCTACCCGACCGGGCGCCCCGCATTCGACGCCTGTTTCGCCGCGGCCCGCGCCATCTTCGCCGAAAGACATCCCGCATGATCCACGTCTATTTCACCCCGACCCCCAACGGCCACAAGGTCTCGATGATGCTCGCCGAAATCGGCCTCGACCATCAGCTCATTGCCATGGACATGTTGAAGGGCGATCACCTCACCCCCGCCTACCGGATGATAAACCCCAACGGCCGGCTGCCCGCCATCGTCGACACCGATCCCATCGGCGGCGGTGAACCCCTCGCGGTCTTCGAATCCGGCGCCATCCTCCTCTACCTCGCCGAGAAATCCGGGCAACTCCTCCCCACCGACGCCCGCCGCCGCAGCCAGGCCCAGCAATGGCTGATGTGGCAGATGGCGAGCTTTGGCCCGATGCAGGGCCAGGCCCACCACTTCATCCGCTACGCCCCGGAAGGCCAGGCCTACCCCATCGAGCGCTACCGCAACGAGACCATCCGGCTCCTCCACGTCCTCGAAGGCCGCCTCCGCGAAGCCGAATATCTCGCCGAGGAATACTCGATCGCCGATATCGCCGTCTGGCCCTGGACCCGCGCCATCCGCGCCATCGGCCTCAACCTCGATGAATACCCGTCAATCCGCCGCTGGTTCGACACCATCGCCGCCCGCCCTGCCGTCCAGGCCGGCACCGGCGTCACCAACACCGCCAACCTCTCGAGCGCCCGCCCCATGCTCACCCCCGAACAATGGTCCAACCTGTTCGGCGACAACATGCTCCGCGCCCCAACGCTCTCATAAATACCTGTCATCCCGGGCTCGACCCGGGACCCAGTTACTCCCTGCTATAGCGAGTCATGCGTCCCCCACTGCCGCTCTACCACACCCCCGATCCGCCGCACCGCCAGCCACGCCCCGCCGCCCAGCCCATCGTCCTCGACCAGGTCGATCACCCCCTCCGCGATATCCTCCGCCGAGCACCGCTCATTGTTCGCCAGCACCGGCGCCATCCAGTCGGCCGCCCCATCCGCCCCCGTCTTGAACAGGATCGGCGTATCGGTCAGCCCCGGCAGCACCGCCGCCACGCGCACGTTCCAATCGTCCTTGAGGGGCGCACAGCAGCGCGTGAACATCATCACCCCCGCTTTGGTCGTCGCATACATCGCATCACGAAACCCCGTCCCCAGCGCCACCGTCGACACCGTATTGACGATCACCCCGCCACCATTGTCCCGCATCGCCTGCGCCATGATCTGCGTCGCCGTCACCAGCGAGGTCAAATTGACGTCGATGATCCAGTGCAACCGCAAGGCATCGGCATCCGGAAACTGCGGCGCGCCCGAGACCACGCCGGCATTATTGTGCAGGATATCGACCGCCCCCTGCCCCGCAAACCAGTCCGCCGTCGCTCCGATATCGGCAAGATCGAGCACCACCTGCTCCACCACCGCGCTATGTCTCGCCATAGCCGCCGCCGTCCCGGCCAGCCCCGCCGCATCGACATCGACCAGCACGATCCGCGCCGCCCCGCGCGCCGCCAACGCCACCGCGCTTGCTCGCCCAATCCCCGAAGCCGCCCCGGTGACGATCGCGCTCTTGCCCGGAATGTTCATCCAGCCTCTCCCCGTTACCGTTCAACCGTAAACCACGTTGACAGTAATACTTAAAGACCTAAGGTTTTTCTGAGCCGGACAACCGGCCATTGGGGAAAGCCAGAAACATGCCGACGACGACGGACGCCTTTGCCCCACCAACCGCCTCCGGTAACGCCCGCCGCACCGTCGCGCTCTGGATGCTGTTCGCCGTCGGCACCATAAACTTCGTCGATCGCCAACTGCTCTCGGTCCTCGTCGAGCCGAACCGCACCGAAATGCACTTCACCGACACCCAGTTCGGCCTGCTCACCGGCCTCGCCTTCGCACTGTTCTACGCCGCCATGGGCATCCCGGCCGCGATGATCGCCGACCGCTGGAACCGCGTCCGGCTGATCGGCGCCGCCTGCCTCGTCTGGAGCGTCTTCACCGCCGCCTGCGGCCTCGCTACCTCGTTCACTCAGCTCGCCATGCTGCGCTTCGGCGTCGGCGTCGGCGAAGCCGGCGGAACCGCCCCGTCCGTCTCGGTCCTCGCCGACTATTATCCGCCCGAGCGCCGCGCCCTGGTCATCGGCCTGTTCACCCTCAACGGCCCGCTCGGCGTCTTCATCGGCGCCGCCTTCGGTGGCTGGGCCGCTGCCCAGTTCGGCTGGCGCGGCGCCTTCATAGCTATCGGCCTCGTCGGCGTCGTCCTGGCGCCCTTGCTAATCCTCGTCGTCCGCGAACCCGCCCGCGGCCAGATGGACAAGGCCCAGCCTTCCGAAACCGCCCTCCCCCTCGGCGCCGTATTCACCACCTTCCTGCGCACCCCGTCCCTGCGCCTTCTGATGGTAGCCAGCGGCCTCGCCGCTTTTGTGAGCTATGGCATGCTAAACTGGATCCCGGCCTTCCTGATGCGGACCCAGCACATGCCGCTTTCGGCCATGGCGACCTGGTTCGCCCCCGCCGCCGGCATCACCTTCGGCATCGGCATCTTCGGCGGCGGCGCCCTCGTCAGCCGCGGCGCGCTGAAGTCGCCGCGTAGCTACGCCATCGTCCCCGGCATCGCCACCCTCATCCTCATACCCACCCTCATCGCAGCGCTCTGGGTCGAGGACTGGCGCCTGTCGCTCCTCCTCCTCCTCATCCCGATGGCCGCCTGCACCATCTATGTCGCCCCCGCCCTCGCCCTCGTCCAGAACCTCACCGCCCCCCGCGCCCGCGCCACTGCCACCGCTATCCTGCTGCTTATGTTCAACATTATCGGCCTCGGCGGCGGGCCGCTGTTCATCGGCATGATCAGCGACGCGCTGCAACCCGTCCACGGCACCGACAGCCTGCGCTGGGCCTTACTCGCTCTCGTCCCCGTCGCCGCCGCAGCCGCCGCCGCGCAACTCGCCATGTCGCGCCACCTCGACCGCGATTTCGCCGCATGAACGTCACCGGCCAGACCGCCTTCATCACCGGCGGCGCCAGCGGGCTTGGTTTTGCCACGGCGCAAGCCCTCACCGCCGCCGGCGCCCGCGTCATCATCGCCGACATCGACACGGCCCGCGTCGAATCCGCCGCCGCCGACCTCCGCGCATCCGGCGCCGAAGCCCTCGCCATCACCCTCGACGTCACCGACGAAGCCAATTGGGCCACCGCCGGCGCGCAGGCGACCGCCTTCGGCCCGGTCTCGATCCTGTTCAGCAACGCCGGCGTCGGCGGCGGCTCGGGTCCGTTCGAGGAATACGACACCGAAGTCTGGCGCTGGAACTACGCCGTCAACGCCCATGCCCACCTTTATGCCTGCCGGACCTTCCTCGGCGCCATGAAGGCCGCCGCCAAGCCCGCGCACCTCGTCATCACCTCGTCGATGGTCGCCATCGTCCCGCCGCCGATCTCGGTCGCCTATATCAGCTCGAAATACGCCACTCTCGGCATCGCCATGGCACTGCGCAACGAGCTCGCTGGCACCAATGTTGGCCTCTCGGTGCTCATGCCCGGCATGTCCGCCACCCGCATCGTCGAAACCACTCGAGACCTCCGCCCGGTCGCCATCGAAGCCGGTCAAGCCGCCACCACCAGCGCCGCCATGCAGAACGTCCTCGCGGGCGGCATGCCCCCCGCCCGCGTCGGCGAGCGCGTCGTCCAGGCCATCGAGAACGACGAATTCTGGATCTTCACCCATCCTGAATGGAAAGCCATGGCCGAGCTCGTCACCGCCGACATGCTCGCCGCGTTCGGCGCCTCCGCCGACGCATCCTACCGCGGCGACGACATCGACGGCCTCATCGCCGCCAACAAAGGGCGCATGTTCGGCGCCCCTCAGGAGTGAATATGGACACCGACGCCAGCATCCGCGCCCTCGCCATCCGCTTCTTCGACGCCATCGAGGCGGGCGATATCGCCGTGATGGAAGCCAGCTTCACCTCCGACGCGGCGATCTGGCACAACACCGACGAAAAGATCGTCACCCCAGCCCAGACCGCCCAGTCCCTCACCGGCATGGTCGCGCGCATCAAAGACCGCGTCTATGCCCACCGTCGCTTGCAGACCTTTCCCGGCGGCTTCGTCCAGCAGCACGTCCTCGAGGGCAAGCGTGTCCACGACGACGCCGCGGTCCGCCTTCCCTGCGCCATCATCTGCCAGGTCTCGGGCGGCAAGATCACTCGCCTCGACGAATATTTCGATTCCGCCCACGTCACCGAATTCCGCAAATTCGCCGCCGTCTGAAAAGGATCTCCCATGCCCGTCCTGCGCCAAGTGCCCCGCGCCGAAGTCACCAACGACACCGTCCTCGCCTATTACAACCGCCTGTTCGGGGACCGCGATCCCGTCGCACAGCCCGGCACCGCAACCGGCACCCCCGGCGACTGGTGGACCGTCTTCGCGCTCGCCCCCGACATCTTCAAGCACGCCGTCGACGGTTTCGCTGTCTATCGCCATCCCGATCGCAAGATCGACCCGGTCCTGCGCGAACTCGGCCAGACCCGCGCCGGCTGGGTAAAGGGCAGCCAGTTCGTCTTCTCGCAGCACTGCAAGTCACTCCGCGGCCTCGGGGTCAGCAAGGAAAAGATCGCCGCCGTCCCGCACTGGACCGTCGCGGACTGCTACAACGACACCGAACGCGCCGTCCTCGCCTATGCCGATTGCCTGTCGCAAGCCGGCGGCCGCGTCCCCACGGCGGTCTTCGACAAGCTCAAGACCTTCTGGACCGACGAGGAAATCTTCGAATTCACCTACATCACCTGCCTTTACGACATGCACGCCGTCATCACCCGCGCCCTGCGCATGGAATTCGATGACCGCGCCGACCCCATCACCGAAGTCGCGGCCCCCGAAGGCTTCGTCGCCGCCGACTTCCTCAGCGCCCCCAAACCCAAGCAGTAAAGCGTCAAGCAAATTGACAATCGTTGCCGCCAGGCATATTTTCGAACTGTCATCCCGGGCTTGACCCGGGACCCAGTTTCTTCAGCGCCAGCATGCGCAATTAAGACAGGAGAACCCCAGTGTCGAACAACAAGGAATTCCAGTTCTGCGGCGTCAACCACCTGGCGCTGGTCTGCAAAGACATGGCCAAGACCGTCGAATTCTACCGCGACGTCCTCGGCATGCCGCTGGTGAAAACCCTCGATCTCCCCGGTGGCCGCGGCCAGCATTTCTTCTTCGACATGGGCAACGGCGACAGCCTTGCCTTCTTCTGGTTCCCCCAAGCGCCCGAGGCCGCACCCGGCATCTCCGCCCCCGCATTCCTGCCTACCAAGGGCAGTTTCATGTCGGCGCACGGCTCGATGAATCACATCGCCCTCAACGTCCCCGCCGACAAGTTCGACGAATATTATGATCGCCTCGTCGCCAAGGGCATCGAAGTCACCCAGATTCTCAACCACGACAATTCGCCGACCCAGTCCTCCGACCACATGCACGACGGCGTCTTCGTCCGCTCGGTGTATTTCTTCGATCCCGACGGCGTCTGCCTCGAATTCGCCGCCTGGACCAAGGTCTTCGACGCCAGCGACATCGCCCACGACCCGGTCATGGCCGATGGCAACAAGAAACTCGGCCTCGTCGTCCGCCAGACCCTCGCCGAAAACGACGCCAGCCTGGTCGATACGATGGTTCCCGCCGAATAAAGCTGGATAAACTTAGGATACTAACTATCCTTTTCGCCAGCAACGAGAAGGCCCGCCATGTTCGACCATCAAATCCTGCCGACGACGATCGTCGGCAGCTACCCCCAACCTGACTGGCTCATCGACCGCGAGCGATTGAAGGCCAGCCTGCCACCCCGGGTCCGCGCCGCCGAGCTCTGGCGCATTCCCGAACCCTGGCTCGCCGACGCGCAGGAAGCCGCCACGCTGATGGCGATCCGCGACCAGGAGGACCTCGGCATCGACATCGTCGGCGACGGCGAAATGCGCCGCGAAAGCTACTCCAACCGCCTCGCCACCGCACTCTCGGGCATCGACCGCGACCGCGACGGCACCGCGATGGACCGCACCGGAAAAGCCAATCCGGCGCCGCTGGTCTCCAGCCCGATCCGCCGCACCGGCCCGATCGAGGTCCAGGACGCCGCCTTCCTCAAGCGCCACACCGTCCGCCCGGTAAAACTCACCCTCCCCGGCCCCTTCACCATGACCCAGCAAGCCGACAACGGTTTCTACCCGACCCCCCGCGCCCTCGCGATGGACTATGCCGACGCCGTAAACGCCGAAATCCGCGACCTGTTCGCCGCCGGCATCGACGTCGTCCAGCTCGACGAACCCTATCTCCAGGCCCGCGCCGACGCCGCACAGGATTATGCCATCGAGGCGATCAACCGCGCCCTCGACGGCGTCAACGGCACCACCGCGCTCCACATCTGCTTCGGATACGCACTGGTCCACGGCAACCAGGCCACAAAGCCCGACGCCTACGCCTTCCTGGCCGAGCTCGAAGCCTCGAACATCGACATCATCTCTATCGAGGCTGCCCAGCCCAACCTCGACCCGGTCATCCTCGAAAAACTGCCGACCAAAACCATCATGTACGGCGTCCTCGATCTGTCGACCCCCATCGTCGAAACCCCCGAAATCGTCGCCGACCGCATCCGCCGCGCGCTACGCCACATCGACCCCCACCGCCTCTGGATCGCCCCCGACTGCGGCATGAAATACCACAACCGCCCCCACGCCCAGGCCAAGCTAAAAGCCATGATAGACGGCGCCGCGATCGTAAGAGCCGAACTAGCCTGACCACCGGGCGTCTTCTCTAAATCGTTACCCCGGCGAAGGCCGGGGCCCATCTCCCAATCCCTCCGAAAACACCCTCTACGCGGCCAAAAACCCCTCGACCGCCCCAGCAACCACCCCCACCTCCTCAACCATCGTCAAATGCCCAGCCCCCGGCACCACAACCAACCGCGACCCGGCAATCCCGCCCAGCAATTCCCCCTGCTGCTCCCGAGAAACAATCCCATCCCCATCCCCCCACAAAACCAGCGTCTTCACCCCAATCCCGCCAAGCGACCCCCGGCTATCCACCCGCCCCATGATCGCTCGCTGTTGCCGCAAAAACACCTCGGCCCCAGTCTCCGCCGCCATATCCCGCGCCAGCCCAAGCAACCGAGCATCCCCCCGCTTCCCCACCGGAAACAGGATCGGAATCCTCTCTTCGACCACGTCCTTAAACCGCCCCGCCTCGACCAGGTCGATATACCCCTGCCGCCGCGCCGTCTGCGCCGGACCATCAGCGTTCGCCAAAGTCGACATCAGCACCAGCTTGCCCACCCGCTCCGGCGCCCGCCGCATCACCTCAAACGCGACAAACCCGCCCATCGCATGCGCCACCAGGTCGAACCGCGCCGGCGCCCCCGCCAGCAACCGCTCCGCCATCCCGCCGATGCTATCGTCGCTAGCATGATCCGCCAGCACCACCTCGCGCGCCGCCATAACCCCCAGCATCGGCGCCCAAATAGCATTGGTCAGCAACTGACCCGTAATCAGCACAACCGGATTCATCTCAAACCACCCGATGCAAAAGCGCGTCGCCAGCTCCAAGCCGCCGACAATTCTCGAATGCCACCACCAAACTCTGCCGCAGCGTCTCCGGCGTCAGCCAGGCAATATGCGGGCTGAGCACAACATTCGGCAGCACCAGCAACGGATTGTCCAACCCCAAAGGCTCCGCAGCAAACACATCCAGCCCCGCCCCCCGCAACCGGCCCGACCGCAACGCCGTCACCAGCGCGCCCTCATCCACCAGCTCACCCCGCGCCGTATTCACCAGCACCGCCCCCGCCTTCATCGCCCCAGGATCGATCATCCCCCGCGTCTCCTCCGTCAGCGGCGCATGCAGCGAAACAACATCCGCCTCCGCCAGCAACCGCTCCAACGATACATATTCAAACGGCACATCCCGCGCCCCGCGCGCCGTATAAATCACCCGCGCCCCCAACGCCTGCAGCACCCCCGCCAACCGCTGCGCCGAATTCCCGAACCCCACCAGCCCGACAGTCCGCCCGGCAATCTCCCCAACGCTGTCATGCTCGGCGGGATCAACCGTCCACCCTTCCCCGCCCCGCACCTGCGCATCGGAAAAACACGTCCGCCGCAACACCGCAAACATCAGCGAAAGCGCCATCTCTGCCACCGCCTGGCTATTCGTCCCCGGCATATTGCAAACCGCCACTCCGGCCTCCCGCGCCGCCGCCAAAGCAATCGTATTGACCCCAACCCCCAACTTCTGGATCAGCCGCAACCGCGGCGCTCTCCCGATATGCGCCCCCGTCACCGGCGTCAGCACATGCAGCAACACGGTCATCTCCGGCAGCACGTCATCCAGCGACGCCGCCTCGTCGACATGCACCACGACCCCCGCCCCGAACACTCGATCGACCTCAGCGCGAAACCCCGGCGAAGGCCGCGCCTCCAGGACGATCACAATCCCGCCGCCACCGCGGCCGCAAAGCACGACGCCCCGGCAAACACCGCCTCGCCGCCCATCGCCTCCTCGATCCGCAGCACCTCGTTCCACTTCGCCATCCGCTCGGACCGCGTAAAGCTCCCCACCTTCAACTGCCCCGCATCCCACCCAACGGCCAAATGCGCGATCGTGACATCCTCGCTCTCCCCCGACCGCGCCGACACGATCGTCCCCCAACCCAGCGTCGCCGCCGCATCGAGCGCCGCTTTCGCCTCGGTCACCGTCCCGACCTGGTTGACCTTGATCAACGCCGCATTGCACGCCCCCGCCGCGGCCGCCGCCGCAACCCGCGCCGCATTTGTCACCAGCACATCGTCGCCAATAATCTGCACCCGCCCCCCTATCGCCGCCGTCACCGCCGCCATCGTCGCAAAATCGTCCTGCCCCGCCGGATCCTCGATCGACAAAATCGGATAACGGTTCGCCCAGCCGATCACCCGCTCGGCCATCTCCGCCCCCGACAGCCGCAACTCATCGAGCGCCAGCTCATACCCTGAAGCATCCCCCAGCTCGTTCGCCGCAACATCGAGCGAGATCCACACATCCTCCGCCGGCCGATGCCCGCTCGTCTCGATCGCCTGGGTCAGCACATCGAGCGCATCTTCATTCGACACGAAATCGGGCCACCAGCCGCCCTCATCGGCAACCCCCGACAATGGCCCGCGCGCCTCCATCAACCGCCCCGCCGTCCGATAGACATCCGACGTAATCTCCAGTGCCCGCCGAAACGACCCCGCCTTGGGGCACATCACCATGAAATCCTGGATATCGGTCCGCCTGCCCGCATGCGCCCCGCCACCGAAAATCTGGATCTCGGGCAAGGGCACCCGCACCTTCCGCCCGCCGGTCAAGTACCGCCACAACGGCTCTCCCACATCCGCCGCCGCCGCATGCAACACCGCCATCGACACCGCCACCACCGCATTAGCTCCCAACCGCGACTTGTCCGCCGTCCCATCGAGCGCCACCAAAGCCCGATCGATCGCCGCCTGGTCGCCAATGTCGCGCCCTACCAACGCCGGCGCGATCTCCGCCGCTACGCCAGCCACCGCCCGCGAAACCCCAAATCCCCCGAACAGCGCCCCGTCATCACGCAGATCGACCGCTTCATGCGCCCCCCGCGACGCCCCCGCCGGCGCAATCGCCCGCCCGACAGCGCCACTAGCCAAGGTCACCTCGGCCTCAACCGTCGGCCGCCCCCGCGAATCCCACAATTGCCGAGCCACGACCGCCGCAATAACACTCATGCCTCAGCTCTCCAGTCCGCAACCATTCCACCCAACGATCGCGGCGCATTGATCAAATCCCGCGCGCGGAACCGCACAACCTCGCGATCCCCTGCCTCGGTCAAATACGGCGCCGGCGACTTGCCATCGACCCGCGCCAGCAGGATCGCTGCCGTCAACGCCCCCGCCCGCTCCATCAACCCCGACACTGGCTCCCAGCCAACCTTGGCCGCATACGCCGCAACCAGCGCTCCCGCCGCCGCCCGATATCGGTCATCGCGCTTCCACACCGCCTTCAACAACAAATGCGCCGTACAAAACGCCAAGTCGAAGGCCGGATCGCCAAAGACCGCACATTCCGCATCAAGAAACACCGGCCCCTCCGCCGTCACGAGGATGTTCTTCGGGCTAACGTCCCCATGCACCAGCGCAATCCGCGCCCCCGCCAGCCGATCGGCAATCGCCCCCAGCGCCTCGGCCACCCCGGCATCGCGCTCCGCCACATACCGCAGGAAAGGCGCAATCCGCAGCGCCTCGAACATCGCTCCGGTCTGGAACGCCGCCGCATCCGCCACATTCCCCGCCGTCGCGGCATGGATCCGCACCAACTCACGCCCGACTGCCGCCGCAAATTCAACATTGACCCGCCCTGCAACCAGCTCGTCCTTCCAGACCGGCGCATCCTCGACGAACGCCATCGCAAAACTGTGCAATTCCGGCAGTTCAACCAGCACCTCGGGCACCAGCCGCGCCTCGATCCCCCGCGCCCGCCGCAACCACCGCACCTCGCTCGCCACCCGGTCCACGGGCGCAAACCAGTCCGCCGCCACCCGCAATTTCGGCAACGCCCGCTTCACCACAATCATCCGCGAGCCTGTCTCGACCCGCCACACATCGCACGAAACCCCGCCCGCCAGCGCCGTCACCACCGGTGCCTCGCCGACCAGCCCCGCCGCCCGCAACCCGCCAAGGATCGCCGCATCGATCACAGTTTCTCGCGAATCCAGCTCGTCACCAGATCCGCCGCATTCTCGCGATTGATCGCCAAATCCTCGAAATAATGCGCCCCGGCAATCAGCTCGATCCGCTTGTCGACCGACCCGATGAACTCGAAGATCGCCCGCGCATCGCTCGGAAAGACCCCGGTATCGCCCATCCCCTGCACCACCAGTGCCGGCGTATCGAACTTCGCCAGATGCGGCGCCCCCCGGCACGGCGACGTCTCCAAACTCCACATATTCAGCCACGTCTTGATCGTATTCACCCGCCCGATCGACGGCGTCCGGTTGGCAATCCGCGGATCACCCCGATAACATTGCCCCGGCGCCCGGTCCGACGGATCAATCACCGGGTCGATGCAGCGAATATCCCCCCAGCATCGGAACATCGGAAACAGCCGGTCCGGAATCCCCGCTGCATTCAACCGCTGCAACTCCACCTTCGCCCAATCGGTAATCCGCTGGTTCCGGGCCCGCTGCGCCGCGCGATACGTCGCCTGAAATTCCGCCGAATAAGGCGGGCCATTATCGGGATTGAACGGATCGAGCGCCGGATCGGTCGCCACCGGATCAGTCTCGTCGGTAACGCTGGCATCCATCCAGTCGGTCAAAACCTCGGGCCGCCCCTGGTGCGCATTGAACGACACATACAAATCGCCCTTGCGCAGCGCCCCCAGCGCATCCTGTGCAGCAGCTGGCAAGCGGTCGGTCAGCGTCGGCGCAATCGCCTCGGCTTGGTACGCCCCCATCAAAGACCCGCCCCCCGAATTGCCGAGAATGACGATCGCCTCGACCCCCGCCTCCGCGCGCAGCCAGTCCATCCCGACCCCGATGTCGATCACCGCATGCTCGAGCAGGAACTGGTCCTCGAACCCCCGATACCGCGTGTTCCAGCCCAAGAACCCGATCCCGCGCCGGGCAAAATAAGGCGCCAGGTAATGCTCCGAAAAATCGACGTTATAATGCGTCGCGATCACCGCGATCTTCGGCCGCGTGCCGCTTTTCGTCCAATAAATGCCTTGGCAAGGATGCCCGCCAGCCTGGATCCGCGGCGCCGTCGGCGAAACTCGCCCGATAAACTGCGCATCCAGTCCGTCTATCGAATTCCCGTCCATACATCCCCCAAAGGCATATTCTTAGTATTCGAACCTTTATACCTCCCGCGCGCTTTCGATCAAGTCACGCGCCACTTCAAACGGCAGCTCATACCCTTGCAAACTCGCCCGGATCGCCCGCTTGTCGATCTTCCCCGTCGGCCCGAGCGGTATCACTTCGACGAACAGCACATCATCCGGCATCCACCACCCGGCAATCCGCCCTTTCAAATACCCCAGCACGTCACCCGCCACCGCACTTGCCCCCGGCTCGAGCTGGCACAGCAAAATCGGCCGCTCGTCCCATCTCGGATGCGCCACTCCGACCACCGCCGCAATCGCCACCGCCGGATGCCCCATCGCCGCATTCTCGATCTCGATCGAGCTGATCCACTCACCGCCCGACTTGATGACGTCCTTGGCGCGGTCGGTAACCTGCATGTAACCCTGCCCGTCGATCGTCGAAACGTCACCGGTATCGAAATAGCCCTCGTCGTCGAGCACATCACCGCCATCGCCGCCGAAATATCCCGACGCGATCGTCGGCCCCTTGATCATCAGCCGCCCCGGCGTCTTACCGTCATGCGGCAACCGCGCGCCGGCATCGTCGACCAGCTTCATCTGCAAGCCACAGATCAGCCGGCCCTGCTTCAGCTTGTACGCCACCTGGACATCGTCCGAAGCCGCCGCGATCTCGGCATTCGGCACCGAAATCGTCGCCAGCGGCGATGTCTCGGTCATCCCCCAGCCCTGGATGACATCGATCCCATAATCGTCGCAAAACGCCCGCACGATCGATTCCGGGCACGCCGACCCGCCGATCGTCACCCGTTGCAATGTCGAAAACCGCCCGCCGATTTCGCGCACATGCTGAAGCAACATCTGCCACACCGTCGGCACCGCGGCGGAGTAGGTTACCCCCTCGCTCTCGATCAGGTCATAGATCGATTTTCCATCCATCCGCTGCCCCGGCAGCACCAGCTTTGCCCCCACCGCCGGCGCCGAATAAACGACTCCCCACGCATTGGCATGGTACATCGGCACCACCAGCAGCACCGTGTCGCGCGCCGACAATGCCAGCGCATCGGCCTGCAACGTCATCATCGAATGCAGCGTGTTCGACCGGTGCGAATACAGCACCCCCTTGGGATTGCCCGTCGTCCCCGACGTATAGCAAAGCCCGCAAGCCGACCGCTCGTCGAACCCGCCCCAGGCATATTCCGCCGGCTGCCCGGCGATCCAGTCGTCGAACGCCGTCGCCGCATATTCGGTCGTCGGCATGCCCGCCGCATCGCAGAAAAAGATCACCCGCTCGATCGACGGCACCTGCGCCAGCAGCTCCGCAACGATCCCCGCCGCCGCCGGATCAGCCAGCAAGATCCGATCGCCCGCATGCCGTGCGATATAGACGATCTGCTCCAGAAACAGCCGCGGGTTGAGCGTGTGCAGCACCGCGCCCATGCCGGCCGTCCCGTACCAGGCCGCCATATGCCGAGCGCTGTTCCACCCAAGCGTCGCCACCCGCTCACCCATCCCGATCCCCGCCGCCGCCAGCGCCCCCGAAACCTGCTTGGCGACACCGCGCATCGCCACATAATCGGTTCGCGTCACCAGCCCCTCGGCATCGCGCGACACGATTTCACGCGACCCATGCCATTCGGCGGCATGGTCGATAATCTTGTCGACCGTCAGCGCCGCGTCCTGCATCAACCCAAGCATATCCGGCCCTTTCGGCATTCATTCTTGAAAAAGGATAGTATTCTAAGCTAAAAGTCCACGCAACGGGGCCGTCCGCAAGCCCCCGCTTCCCAGCGACACGCGCTTGGCCTAGCACTTTGGCAATAGCGCAGCAGGAACACCACCGCTTCATGCAAACCCACCAGCTCATCATTGCGCTTTTCCAGCGCTTCTGCTGGCTGGACGAGGGACTGCAAGCGCGCCTCCACAATGCCGGCTGGCCCGATGTCAGCCGCGCGCAATCGATGGTGATGACCAACATCGTCACCGGCGTCGCCCGCCCCTCCGATATCGCCCGCAACCTCGGCTTTTCGCGCCAGGCCATCCACACCACCATCGGCCAGATGACCCAGCTTGGCATGGTAATGCTTACCGACGACCCCGACGACCGCCGCCACAAGATCGTCTCGCTCACCCCCGCCGGCGAACAGATGCGCCACGATGCCCAGGTCGCCATGGATGCCCTCGGCGCCCAGGTCGCCGGCCGCCTCGGCCGCCGCCGCTTCGACGCCCTGCTCGCAACTCTCGAAGCCGACTGGGGCGAAAACATAGAACCGCCAGTTCCCGAATCCACTACATCGCGCTGAAGTTCACCCTGTCATCCCGGGCTCGACCCGGGACCCAGTTTCTTCTTTGAGGACAAAACGCCCCCCTAAGCCTGCACATCCGAAAGCACCGAAAGCGTCCGCGTCTCGTCGGCCAAATTCTCGACCACCCGCCGCAGCATTGCCTGCAGCGTCGCCACCTCGGCATCGGTCATCCCACGCGTCGCGATCTCGTGGATCTCGGCGTTCATCGGCGCCAGCACCAGTTCAAGCCGTTTCGCGTGCGGCGTCAGATAGATATACGTCTTGCGCTTGTCGGTGTCGGTCTTCTCGCGGCGGATGAATCCTGCCGCCTCCAGGCTCTTCAACGCCACCACCGTCGTCGGCTCGCGCATCCCGACCCGCTCGCTCAATTCGCGCTGGGTGATCCCGTCCTGCCGCCACAATTGCCGCAAAAACCGCCACTGCCCCGCCGACACGTCATGGGTCAGCGTGCCGCGCTCGAGCAACCGCGAAAACGACCGGAACACCACCCGCGCCAGATAGCCGATGCTGTTCTCGGGATCGGTGTAATATTCGGCCGGATGTCTGAACCGTTGTGCCATGCCCACCCCCAAGCCAGCGGAGGTACAATCCGCAAAGGATAGATAGCTTAGGATGTTCACCACCGAACGGCAATCACTTGCCGCCGCTCACGTCCTTAGAATACTATCCTTTCCGAAAGGACGCCCATTTGATCGAGATCATCGCCGACCGCCTCGCCGCCGCGCGCCGCACCGCCGTGCCAATCCCGCCCATACGCAGCGAAATCGCGACCCTTGCCGACGCCTACGCCGTCCAGCGCCTCAACGCCGACCGCCGCCGCGCCGCCGGCACCCCCAGCGCCGGCCGCAAGATCGGCCTGACCTCGGCGGCCGTCCAACGCCAGCTCGGCGTCACCGCCCCCGACAGCGGATGGCTCTGGACCGACACCCGTTTCGCCAACGGCGCCGAAGTCCCCACCACCAACCTCATCGCTCCCCGCGTCGAGGCCGAAATCGCCTTCATCCTCGCCCGCGACATCACCGACCCCGACGCCCCGCTCGAACCCGCCATCGCCGCGGTCGTCCCCGCCATCGAGATCGTTGACAGCGCCATCGCCGACTGGAACATCGTCCTCATCGACACCGTCGCCGACAACGCCTCGGCCTGGGGCTTCGTCATCGGAGGGCCTCATCTTCGCCTCGCCGACCTCGACCTGCCCAACCTGAAAATGACCCTCGCCCGCAACGGCCACATCGGATCCACCGGCCTCGGCAGCGCGACAATGGGCAACCCCCTCACCGCCCTCGCCTGGCTCGCCCGCCACGCCATCGACAGCGGCGAGCCTCTCCGCGCCGGCGAAATCATCCTCGCCGGCGCCCTCGGCCCCGTCCTCCCCGCCGCTCCCGGCGACCATTTCGAGGCCCGCATCGAAGGCTTCGCACCGCTCTCGCTCCACTTCACCTGACCACCCTGCCGCGGTCGCCCCTGCCGCGATATTATGGCAAGACTGCGAAATGCCCCATGACACGCCCCTGATTGCCATGATCGCCGCCGGCATCGGGCTTGCCTTCCTGCTCGGCCTTGTTGCCCACCGCTTCCGCCTGTCGCCGCTTGTCGGCTACCTCGTCGCGGGCATCGCCGTCGGCCCGTTCACGCCCGGCTTCGTCGCCGACCAGTCGATCGCCAACCCGCTCGCCGAGATCGGCGTCATCCTGCTCATGTTCGGCGTTGGCCTGCATTTCTCATTGAAAGACCTGCTCTCGGTCCGCGCCATCGCCATCCCCGGCGCCATCGTCCAGATGGTCAGCGCGACGCTGATGGGCATGGGTCTCGCCTGGTTGTTCGGCTGGCCGTGGCCGGCGGGGCTGGTCTTCGGCCTCGCATTGTCCGTAGCCAGCACCGTGGTCCTCCTGCGCAGCCTCCAGGACCGCCGCATCACCGAAACCGAGCGCGGCCGCATCGCCGTCGGCTGGCTCATCGTCGAGGACCTCGCCATGGTCCTCGCCCTCGTCCTCCTCCCCGTCCTCGCCCAGGCGCTCGATCCGCAAGCTGCCGGCACCACCAGCCCCTGGTCGGTCCTCGCCCTCACCTTTGCCAAGGTCGCCGGCTTCGTCGCCTTCATGCTCGTCGTCGGCAAGCGCCTCATCCCCTGGGTGCTCCACTATGTCGCCCACACCGGCTCGCGCGAGCTCTTCCGCCTCGCCGTCCTCGCCATCGCCCTCGGTGTAGCCTTCGGCGCCGCAACGCTGTTCGGCGTCTCCTTCGCGCTCGGCGCCTTCTTCGCCGGCATGATCCTCGCCGAGTCCCCGCTCAGCCAGCGCGCCGCCGAGGAAACCCTGCCGCTCCGCGATGCCTTTGCCGTGCTGTTCTTCGTCTCGGTCGGCATGCTCTTCAACCCGGCCGTCATCACCGAGCAGCCGCTGCAACTGCTAGGCACCATCACCGTCATCATCATCGGCAAGTCGATCGCCGCCTATGTCATCATCCGGGCGTTCGGCCACACCGACAAGACCGCCCTAACCGTCTCCGCCAGCCTCGCCCAGATCGGCGAGTTCTCGTTCATCCTCGCAGCGCTCGGCGTCGGCCTCGGCCTGCTTCCGCCCGAAGGCCGCGACCTCATCCTCGCCGGTAGCATCTTCTCGATCATTCTCAATCCCGCCGTCTTCGCGCTACTCACTCCGCTCATCGCCGCTCCGGCCGTCACCATCCCGCAAGGCAAGGCCGAAACCCCCGACATCGATCTCGTGCCGACGCGCAAATCGGGCCATTCCATCGTCATCGGCCATGGCCGCGTCGGCCGAGCCCTCGTCGCCGGGCTGACCGCCGCCGGCGAGCAAATCCTCGTCATCGACGAATCCCCCGACCGCATCCGCGAAGTCCTTGCGCTGGGTCACGAAGGCCTGGTCGGAAACGCCTCGTCGGCTGCCATGCTCACCGCCGCCGGCATCACCGCCGCGCGCCACCTGTTCGTCGCCATTCCGGGCAGCTTCGAAGCCGGCCAGGTCGTGCAACAGGCTCGCGCCGCAAACCCCGAGATCGACATCGTCGCCCGCGGCATGCTCGATCACGCCCTGCAACCCGGCCAAGGCTAAGTTCTTCGAGCAGACTGGCCGCAGTCGCCGCTGCGCCGTCATGCGCGTCTAAAAGGCATTCTTCGGCAGCAGGACAGATCCGATCGTCCTGAATAGAATGTAAAAGTCGAAACCCAGCGACCAATTCTCGATATAGTGGAGGTCATGGTCGAAGCGCTTCAACAGCTTGTCCTCGGTGTCGGTCTCGCCGCGCCAACCGCAAACCTGCGCCCATCCGGTAATTCCCGGCTTGACCTTGTGGCGTGCCGCGTAAGACGCCACCACTTCCGAGAACAACCGCCCGCCGGCGCGCGTGTGCGGCGCATGCGGCCGTGGCCCAACCAGCGACATGTCGCCCATCAGGACGTTGAAAAGCTGAGGAAGCTCGTCGATGCTGGTCCGCCGCAGGATACGCCCGACCCGCGTTATGCGAGGATCCTCGCGGCTGGCCTGGTTGATCGCATGGACCTCGGCGCGGTCATGGTACATCGACCGGAACTTGAGCACATGGAAATGCTTGTTGTTGAACCCTTCGCGCGGCTGTCGAAAGAACACCGGGCCCGCTGAATCGAGCTTCACCGCAATCGCGGCGATCAATAATATAGGCCAGATTACGGCCAGGATGCACAGCGTCAGCACCTTGTCCTCGATCGATTTGACCGCTGCATCCATCCCTGAAATCGGCCTCTCGAACAGCGTCATCACCGGCATTTCGCCAAGCATCACCAACGGCCGGCGGGCAAATGCAAAACTTGCCAGGTCGGGCGCCAGGCGGATTTTCACCGGTGTCAGCGCCAACCGGCTGACAACCTGCTGCAGCCGCGTTTCCGCCGACCATGGCAACGCCACCACGACCTGGTCGACATGGCCATCGCGGATCATCGACACCAAAGCCGACAAGTTGCCCAGCACCGGCACGTTCGACGCTTCCGCCGGCACCCGCCCGTCACGGCGATCGTCGAAAAACCCGACCAGTGAAATGGTCAGGCGGTCGTGCGACTGGACGTAATCGGCAAAGCGCGCGCCCTGTGCCCCGGCGCCGAATATCGCCACCCGTTGGTTGAACGTGCCGCGATTCTTCAGACGCCGCACCCATATCGTCGAGATCGCGCGCAGCATCAGCAGCGTCAGGCCACCGGCGACGAACCAGCCCAGCGCCCAACCGCGCGACACGACGTCCGACGACTTCAACAAGAAGCCCAGCGTGATCATGAACAGCGCGACCGTCACCCATGTCGTCGCCACCCGCTGCCAGGCCCGGCGCAGCGAAAACTGCGCGTCGATGTCATAACAGCCAAGGCTTTCGGCGAGCACCCCATAGGCGATCGCCGCCACGAATACGACCCGGCCATAGCTCGACACGGCTTCGACCGACAGGCTGTCACGCACCAGGAAGGTTGCCAGCGCACCACTGGCAAGGACGGTCAGGAATTCGAGGACACGAACGCCAAAGATCGCCAGGTCGAGCGGAACGCCCGGCTTGCTGGTCTTCGGAGCTTCAAGAGGCGGTTGCAGCCGAACGTCCTTCATCATCGTGGCCCGGCACCGAAAGCAGTTGCCGCAAACTCGTATGCGACGAAAATCGAAGTTGTACCAATGGCAGTGGCCCCGGGGGCAAGAACTGTTGTAGGGACACGTATCGCATCAGGGGAAACAGCATGGAAACACCCTATGATTGGGTCACAATCATCATATTTGCCGGGCTTATCGTGCTCTTCCTGCAACGTTCGCAAGGTGTCGCTCGCGATCACCTGTGGCAATATCTCGTCGCCGCGGTCGGCTGCGCCACCACCAACTATCTCGGCAACGAGGCCCTCAAGCTCGATTCCACGGCTTACCACATGGCTGCCATCGCCCTTGGCGCCGCAACCTTGGGCTTTATCTGGTTTGCCCTGCGGCCGTTCAGCGAACCCAGCGACTAGGGCAGCGATTGGGGCAGCGAACGGCACGCCTGGCCGGGCAACGGTGCCGCACACAGGCGCCGACCCGGTCATCAGGCAATCATGGCCGCGGCCAATGGCCGTCCGATCAGGATATCGCGATCGCCCGGCGCCATCGCCTTGATCAACGCCGTCGCAAAATTCGATAGCTCGGCGAAGACCTCCGGCGACGTTTCCGCAACCGTCGAGATCCGCACCAGGATGCCATCGGCCAGATACCCGCGCATCTGCTGGCGCAGCTTCACCCGGCGCTGTTCGGCGCCATCGGTTGGCAGGTCGTCGCCGATCCGCGTCCAATAGGTAATCTGCTCGATCCGTGCGTTGCTGGTCGCGGTCAGTTCGCGGACCGGCAACTTCTGGCCATCGCCGAGCGGCACGAATGCCGTTCGCGATTCGGAAATCGTGAACCCGACCGCGGAATAGCAAGCCTCGGGGCGATGCAACTGCAGCGAATCGTTCTGGACCGCGCCATAGGCAATGACGACCATCATTGGCAGCCTGCCCTCGGCCACGTACAGTCGCGACATGGTCTGGCTGTAAAGCCGGTCCGCGAGGCTGCCGGGTGACTTTGGCATCACGAACTGGCTCGACGGATAATGTTTCCACTCGCCGATCTTCGCCGGAATGACATCGTCGATTTTGCGGTCGCCAAGCAAGACCAGCCGCGTCCGCGGGGTCAGTGCAAAGGCGCCGCCCGCGGCCGACAGCATCGCTGCGCCCATCAACAGGTCACGCCGGTTCATGCTCCAGCCTCCGCCGGCTGGGCCAGCCAGTTGCGCACCGGCGACAGGATCTTGTCGACCAGGAAAATGAACAGCAGCGCCGTCGTGAAGGTCACCATGCCGGCGAAATTATGCAGATACCCCTGCGCCGCGGCGTCGCCGAAATGGAAGGTGATCAGCACCAGCGCCGCCACCCGCACCATGTTCGCGGCAATGGCGATCGGCACCACGAGCATCAGCAACAGGATAGAATAACGCCAGTTACTGCCGCGCAGCATGTAGACATAGAACAACCCGATCGCCGAAAGACTGACCAGCGAATTGAGCCCCGCACAGGCATCCTCGACCAGCAGCTGGTAATTCGCGACATAGATCGTCACGCCGACACGGCCGATCGGATAGCCGAAATATGCCAGCACCTGGGTAACAACCTCGGACACCAGCAGCTTCAACGGCTGCGTCACTGCATCGAGCACCCAGCCCGGCACCGGGATCATGAACCCCAGGTAAAAGATCGGAAACCACAGCGACAGGATGACCCGCGCCCCGACATAGGCATGGCCAACCGACAACATCACCAACAGCAGCGCGGCGACTTCGATACTGACGAAATCGAACGCCCGGCCAAAGATATAAAGCGGCACGCCGATCGCCAGCCCGAGCGCGGTCAACAACACATTGCCCGGCACCATCTGCTCGCGGATCTCGGGCAGGCGCCGGAAGATCAGCCACAGCCCGGTCGCCAGCACGATCGGGCCATGCACGCCCGATTCGAGCGACCACGGCCCCCGTGCCAGCGACACCAGCGTCGGCACCGCCATGGCGAGCACGCCAAGAATAAGCGGCCAGTGGTGCAAGGTTACCTGCCGCCAGGCGACCCGGGGTTGTGAAACTATGGTTGCCACGATCAATATTCGTTGAGAACCGAGCCGATAACCGGACAGCGCGCTGCCGCCAATTGGCTGACAAGCGTCTGGACGTCGCTGAAATAGCTGTGGTCGCGGCGCGCCACCAGCAAGGCGTAGCCTGCCGCAGCACCGATCGTCAGCGCATCGGCGTTCGTGCTCGACGGCGGCGTATCGAAGATCACCAGGTCATATTCCCGCAACAGCATGTTGGCGCCGTCGCGGAAGCGATTGCCCGAAAGCAGCTCCTGCGGCCTCGTCACCGGCGGTCCCGCCGTCATCACCGACAGGCTGGGCAGCACGTTGGCATTCACCACCCGCTCCGGCCGCGCCACCTGCAACGACAAGAAGCTCGACAGCCCCGCAGCGCCGGGTTCGAGCCCGAAGAACTGGTCGATCCGCGGCGCCCGCATATTGGCGTCGATCAACAGCGTCTTGATGCCGACCTGCGACAGCGATGCCGCCAGATTGGCCGCCAGGAAACTGCAACCCGTGCCATCGACCGCCGACACGAATGCCAGCCCGCGGCGCCCCGAACGGATATGCTGGGCGATGATTTGGGTCCGCAGCAAACGGATAGACTCCGCCCGCACGCTCGACGGATCGCTCAGCACCACCAGTTCGGCCGAAACCGCACGGCGCCGCACATCCTGCAACGCCATGCTGTTGATCAGCTGGTCGCGCGCCTGGTCGAGATCATCCGTCGTAATGAACCCCAGTTCGAGCGCCGCCTGGTCGAAATCCAGGCCTCGCTCCGCCTGGTGTGCCGCGACCCGCGCCGTCTGGTCTTCCGACAGATAGCCCAGCCGCAGCAGCGCATCCCTGATCGGTGCATCGAAAATGTCCCGGCCATCGTCCACGCGTGATGATGCCCGATCGGCGAGGGAGGGATTGTCCATCAAATAATCACTCACTCGGCAGGTTGAAGATCGCCGCCCGCTGAACCGCCCCGGCTGAGCAGCTTGCGAATGCGTTCGCGGAGCGGCGACGGTCCGGCGTCGGTAATGACAGCCAGCACCGGCGCCTTGGCGGCAAAGTGCAGGTCCTCGGTGCCGCGAACCCGGCGCGCCAGGAGCTCGGTCACGATCGCCAGCACCAAGCCAAGCGCCAGCCCGAATGCCACCGAAAGACCGGTGATCTGCGGCCAGTTCGGAAACGACGGTGCCGTCGAACCGATGGCATCGCCCAGAATGACGAGCCCGGACTCCGAAACATTCGATTCAAGCCGCAGATCGGCCGTCCGTGCCGCCGATTTCTCATACTGCGACTGGCGCAGATCGACTTCGCGCTGCAGCTGGGCCAGCTGGTCGAGCTGGTCCTTCATGCCAAGCACGACATTCTTCTGCGCATTATAGGCCGACTGCAGCTGGGCAATCGATTGGCGCGACGATCCACTCTGCGCCGCTCCGGCCGCCCGCGCTGCGCCCTCTTCCTTCGACAGCTGCTCATTCAGCAACCGGCGCCGCGAGATCATCGCCTTGTAGGTCGGATGCTCGGTGCCCAGCTTCTCGGCCGCCTGCTCCATCTGGTCGTTGAGCGTCGCCACCTGCAGCTTCAATTGGTCGACAACCGCCGACGTCGTCGCCCGCATCGTCGCCTGGAACTGCTGGGAGCCCTCGGCCCCCTGCGCCGACAGCAAAGCACCCTGCAGGCCGGCAAGCTTGGTGCTCTCGGCCTCGGTGCCGCCCGGCGTGATGACGATGCCGTTTTCCTGCACGAATTTCGATTTGGCCCGCTCGGCCGCGGCCAGCGCCTTCTGCGCCCGCTCGGCCTGGTCGAGATACCAGTCCGCGGTCCGTCCAGCGCTATCGGTGCGAAAGCGCAGGCTGGCATCGATATACGAGGACCGCAGCAGCCCGACCACCGCCTTGGCGGTATCCGGATTCGGCGCCTCGAACTTGATCTCCATGATATTGGAGCCGTCGATGATGCTGACTTCGGTCGAATTGATGATGCGCTGGGCGCCCCAGCGCCGCAGATCGCCGGCACCGCCGGTTTCGGCCTGCCATGCCGCGACGATCGCCGGGTTTTCCGCCCAACCAAGCTTGTCGACGACTTCACCGGCAACCCGGTAGTCCTGGATGAGCTCCATCTGGGTCTTGATGTAACCCCGCGTCGCCCCGCCCGAGATCAACTGCCCGGTCACCGGATCGGGCTTGACGATATCGAGCAGCACGCGCGCGCTCGCCGGGTAACGCTCGGGCAACAGGCTCGCCACCGTCAGCGCCACGACGACGCAGGTTATCAGCGATGCGGCGATGATCCACCGGCGCGCGATCAGGATGCGCAGGAACTGCACGATACTCATTGCATCAACACTCCAGGCAAGCGACCAGCAATCATCAAAACAGCCGTTCCTTTACCACAATCACGTCGCCCTTACGGATTGTCTGCAAAAGATCGGCGTCGACTTCCTTGGCGCCGTCGCGGATCAGCCCGACCTTGTTGGACTGGCCCGTCGGCGTCACGCCGCCGCCGATCGCAATCGCCTGCCGGACCGACATCCCGGGCAGCACCGGGAACGCCCCGGCGCGGTTGATCTGGCCATAGATATAATACTGGTCAGCATCGGGTACGAACAGCGTGTCGCCATCCCGCACCAACGGATTCCGGTCGGTCTCGCCGCGTACCAGGCTCTCGGCCTCGAGGCGGACCTCGGGGCTACCCGGCCGGCGAAGATAGACATAGGACGCACCGTTTTCGCGGATCCAGCCCGACTTGAGCAGCACGTCGAGCACGCGGTACTGGCGGTCGAGCGCCACGATGCCGGGGCTGGTGACCTTGCCGGCAACATTAGCCGACTTGCTGACATAGGCGCCGATCTCGACGTTGACGACCGGGTCCTTCAGGAACCCGCCCTGCGTCAGCCGATCGGTGATCAGCTTGGCAAGGCCGATGTTGGTCAGCCCCGACGCTTTGACGTTACCAATCAACGGCATCACGATGCTGCCGTCGGACTTGATCCGGGTGGTGATCCCGGCCTCGGGCTGACCGTACACAATGACCTGCACCGTATCGTCGGCACCAAGTATATAACCACCATCGGTCGGGTCGGCCGCCATCGCCGCCGTACCGAAGGATACCATGCCGGCGATCGCTGCGACTCGAAGCAGCGTTGTGAAAAGCCGGCGAACGAATGCCAAGGACATCAAGATTGCCTCCCAAAGTTCAGGCGCAAGGACAAAAGAGCGGAAAAGCTGTTGAACGACAAATCTTCCGGATTGGATTGCCGATCCTGATACGCAAGCAGCAGGTTGACGGAATACAGCTTCACCGGGGCATAGCCAATACTTGCATATACGCGATTGATTTTGTCTTCGATGCGGCGCCGGCCTTCATCGCCAACGTTAATGAAACTATTATAATATTGTCGGCGATTATGCGTGGCACCGGCACCGACCGTCATCGATGATCCCAGCCGATAATCGACGTCGACGCCAAAATTGCTCTGCACCTGGAATTGCGCCCCGACGTTGGCACTCGCTGTCGAATTACGACCTGCGAACAGCGACGACGTGATCCGCGGGCTCGGCTGGTAAGTAATATTGGCGTCGTAACCCAGCCCCGAGAATTTCTCGCGGACGACCTCGGTGCCGACAAATCCGACCTGCGGCGGCGGCGCCGGGAAAATCTGCACGATTGTCGACGGATCGGGCATCGATTCGAGATACGACAGGCCGAGCGAGATGGAGAACCGCGACCCCAGTTCGCGCTGGAAGCCGAACCGGCCATTCATGATTTCGGCGCCGTCGTTCGTCACGCCGCCGCCCGGCAGAAAGACGTTGCGGTTCGGATAGCTGACCTGGTTCCACGTTCCCGACAGCGAGAACCGGCCAATATTCCCCAGCCCATAGCTGATCTGCGGGCTGACGGCCAGACTGTCGACGTCGAACTGGTTGCGCTCGGCGCTCTTGTTGCGCGTCTGGAATCGCCGGACACTGCCGCCGAAACCGATGCCGATCGGTCCCTGGCAGGTCACCGAAGCGCCAAGGGCCAGACGCTCCTGGACGTTCGGCACGACTTCCGCCTCTTCCGAGAACAGCGACTGCCGGCTGTTGAAATCAATGCCGACGCCGCCGGTGCAACGGTTGCCGGCAACCAGGTTGACGCCGCCGCCGATATTGTACCGGTTACGGTTCAGCCGCGTGTTGCGCAGGTAGAAATCCCGGCCGATGATACCGCCCAGATAGATCTGCTGCCGGCCGACCGGCACGCCGACCGATGCCGTCACCGATGGCGAGATCCGGAAATCGCTCTTGGAGCTGTCGGGACGCTGCAGGACCTCGTCGCCGGTGCGCAATATGTTGCTGTCGTACAATGTCCGGACGCTGGCCTCGAGCTGGTAACCACGGCCCGCCACAGCGGGTACCGAGGTCAACCCCGTGTCGGTGAAGCTGGGGTCATCGCCGGCCGTATTGGGTGCGGCGATCGCGGTCGCCGACAGCCCGACGGTTACGCTCGCTGCGGCCAACAGAACAGACCTGGACATCATTTTCCGCATCATATCGAAACCCCTTGGTTGGCTGCTGCTACACGCCCGCACTTGCTTCGGCAACTGTCCGCCGCATGTGCGAACTCAAGCCTTTCTACTCGATGAATGGCGTATTGTTGCGAAAAGCACCTGTTATTAAAACACGGGCTTGTATAGACCGGGCTCGATTGCGCGTATTGAGCAGAGTGAGAAGCAGAAATGATCTGGAAACGCTGGTCGCGCTCGGAACGGACCACAGCCGAGGCGGCCCCCGAGGCGCTGCTCGCCCCCGGTTTGTCCGACGCCTCGCGTTTCGACCCCGGCCTGACCGGCACGACATCGACGGCTTCTGACGGCCCGACCGTGTTCGCTGCCGGCACTGCCGATGGCACCCGCGAAGCCCGCCCGGCGTTCCTCGACACATTGTGGCGTGAGCCGGAGGAAGGCCCCCGCAACCAGGCGCTGCCGCGTTTCTCGGCATCGGCATCCGACGATGTCGAAAGCACCGACGCCGATTCGTCGCTGTCCCGTCGCAAATTGGCGCTGCGCGATGCGCTGGGCGCCTCGCAGCCGGTCATCGGCCGTGAGAGCTTTGCCGGCCGCCACGATGCACTGGCGCAGCTGATCGGCTGCATCGAGCAGCAGCGCGTCCATGTCGTCATCTACGGCGAACGCGGCATCGGCAAGACCAGCCTGGCGCATGTTTTCGCCGAAACCGCGCGTGAAGCCCGCTACCTTGTGCTGTATGGCAGCTGCGGCACCGAAGCCCATTTCGATGCGATGTTCCGCGCCTTTGCGGCCCGCATCCCGCGGCTTTATCACAAATCGGTCCTTCCGAATTCCGCAGAAGCCGAACGCGGCGACCATTTTGACACCATGCTCGAGGAACATTTCGGCCCGCGCGAACTCGCCGACCTGTTCGCGGACGTCACCGGCACCCGCGTCATCATCATCCTCGACGAATATGACCGGGTCCTCGATCCCAACTTCCGCCGCGACGTGGCCGAGCTCATCAAGAACCTGTCCGATCGCGCCGCGCGGGTCCAGCTGGTGCTGACCGGCGTCGCGCAGAACCTCGACGAGCTCATCGGCTATGCCCCGTCGATTCGGCGCAACATCGTCGGCTTACCGATGCGGCCGCTGTCGGCTGCCGAAGTTCGCGAAGTCATCGCCATCGGAGAAGTGGCCGCCGAAATCCGCTACTCCGACGAAGCCGTCGCCATGGTCACTGCCATGGCCGGTGGCTCGCCCTACCTTGTCCGCCTGCTCGCCCACCAGGCCGGGCTGGCGGCGCTGACCGACAAGCGCTCCGTCGTCGACGAAAAACACGGCCGGGCCGCCATCGAGCGCGTGTTGACTGACTGGAACGCCTCGCTGCCCCGCCGCGTCCAGGCCAGCCTCGGCCGCGACGAAGCCCGCTCGCAATGGCCACTGCTTATCGCTGCCGCCCGCGCCGGCAGCTCCGCCGACGGCTATTTCGGTGTCGACGACGTCTATACCGAGCTTGGCGGCACCCAGTCGCCGCCGCTGATCGAGCGCGACCTCAAGCGTTTTGCCCACCCGCACGACCTGCTCGAACTCCACGAATTCGAAAGCGAGGTGCGCTTCCGCTTTCGTTATCCCGGCGTGTCGTCGCTGTTGCTGATGTCGGCCGCAATGGCGCGGATGACCCCGTGACATCGGCTGGCCGGGGCCAATTGGCGCGCTGAACGCAGATGTTCTCGGGCATTGCCGAAAAGCTGCGGATCTGGCGATTGCGGCGCAACGAATATGAAAGCCTGCCGCTGCGAGCACATTTCGCGCGCCGCTGGCAGGTCGAGGTCGGCCTGTACAGCTATGGCTGCTTCGATCCGTGGCGAGTGCCGCCGCGGACCCGGATCGGCCGCTTTTGCTCGATCGCGAAATCGGCACGCATCCTCGATGCCAACCACCCGATGGAAGCGCTGACCACCCACCCCTACCTCTACGAAGCCCGCTTCGGCGTCGTACCGGCCGATCGCATCGACTCCGTCTGGCTCGATATCGCCGACGATGTCTGGATCAGCCACAACGCCATCATCACCCCCGGCTGCAAATCGATCGGCCGCGGCGCGGTCATCGGTGCCGGCGCGGTCGTGACCCGCGACGTGCCGCCCTACGCCATCATGGCCGGGATGCCCGCGAAACGGCTGCGCGATCGCTTCGATGCGCCAACGATCGCGGCGATCGAAGCGTCAGGCTGGTGGCTGCTCGACAAGGCGGCGCTCGCCGACCTCGTGCGCCGCAGCCCCGAATCGGTCTGGCACCCGACCCCGGCAAACCTGGCCCCGCTCGCTTGACTTCAGGTTCTGCCATGGTCGACAGCGCGCAACCCCGCGTCACCGTCATCATCCCGCACCTCAACACCCCCGAATCGCTCGGCCGCTGCCTCGATTCCGTCACCGCACAGCATCTCGACCGCGGCCGCGCCCAAATCATCGTCGTCGACAACGGCTCCTCGGTATCACTCGATGCTGTCAAGGCCCGCTACCGCGGCGTCGTTTTCGCCGCCGAGCCCCGTCCCGGCCCCGGCCTGGCGCGCAACCATGGCATCGCGCTCGCCGCCGCCCCAGTCCTCGCCTTCATCGACGCCGATTGCCGCGCCGCTCCCGGCTGGCTGCAGGCCGCCGTCGATGCGGTAGAAGCCGATCCCGCTCGCGCCATCATCGGCGGCGACATCCGCATCGATTTTGCCGATGCCGCGCACCTGACTCCGATCGAGGCCTATGAGGCAGTGTTCGGCTTCCGCCAGCAGATGTATATCGAGCAAAAGCATTTCTCGGTCACCGCCAACCTCGCCATGGCGCGCCGGGTCCATGCCATCGTCGGCGATTTCGCCGGCATCGACACCGCCGAGGACCTCGACTGGGGCCAGCGCGCCCATCGTCTCGGCTTCGCCATCCACTACCTGCCGTCGATGCGCGTGTACCACCCCGCGCGGCCCGACAGCACCGCTCTCGAGCGCAAGTGGCAGCGCCACACCCGCCACGACTGGAACGCACATGTCGCTGGCGGGCGTCCGGCGTGGCGCTGGCGGGCCCGCGCCGCGGCGATGGCGTTGTCGCTGCCGGTCGAAGCGCTCAAGCTGTTCACCTCGGACCGCATCTCCGGTGCGGCGAACCGCCTCGCTGGCGTCGGCGCCCTCGCCCGCATCCGCTGGTTCCGCGCCACCGAGATGCTGCGCCTGATGTCGGCACCCACCGAAAGCGGCGCCGATTTCTGGAATCGCAGCCCCTGATCGGTTGCCGACAAGTAAACATGGCACGCATTGCAGCGTTAAAAGTTGACCAAGGCGGCGCCTCAAGGGCATTGACTCCGTATCTTCAGTATCGAATCCGTTTTCAGGAGCATCAATAATGGCATTGGCACGTGTCTCCCTGCTGGCTTCGGCCGCAGTGGCGCTTCTCGCACTCTCGGCCTGCAACAAATCCGCCAAGCTTCCCGAAGGCCAGGTCGTCGCGACAGTCGACGGCACCGATGTCACCATTCACGAACTCAACGCCGAAATCGCGATGATCCCCAACAAGGGCGCCAACGCCCCGCGCAAGCTGGTTGAATCGGTCGCGCTGGCCCGTGTCGTCGAACGCAAGATGCTTGCCAAGGAGGCCACCAAGCTGGCGCTCGACAAGAATCCGCAGTTCCTTCTCGCCCGTACCCGCACCGACGAAGGCCTGCTCGTCCAGGCGCTGCAGTCCGATATCCAGCGCAAGGTCTCGCCGACGACCCGCGAAGCCGCGCAGAAGTTCGTCGCTGAAAATCCGCAGGTCTTCGGCGATCGCAAGATCTTCACCCTCGACCAGATCCAGTTCCTGCGCCCGGCCAATATCGACCAGTTGCCGTTCAAGGATGCCAAGACCATGGCCGAGGTCGAGGACATCCTCGTCAACGCCAACCTCGAATATCGCCGCGCCCCGCAGCAGCTCGACAGCCTGACCGTCGCGCCGGCGCTGACCAATCAGATCGTCAAGCTCAGCAGCAACCCCAACGCCGAGCCATTCATGTTCGCCGACCAGCCCGCCGGCGCGCCGGTCCCGGTGATCTACGTCAACCACGTGACCAACACCAAGACCCAGCCATTCACCGGCGAGCGCGCCATCGCCTATGCCCAAAACGTGCTGCAGCGCCAGGAAATCCAAAAGCGCCTCGCGAGCGAACTCAAGAAGTGGCAGGACGCCTACAAGTCCAAGATCGTCTACGCCAAGGGCTATGCCGCCCCTGACCTGACCGCTCCCGGCGCCAAGCCTGCCGCTTCCGGTGCCGCGCCGGCGACCCCGGCCGCCGCAACACCGACATCAGCGACTCCGACTGCAGCGACTCCGGCACCCGTCGCAAACTGATCGAGACGCGCCGCCGCCCCGCGGCGCGTCCCCTCCCTGCCTTCTGACAGGATCTGGCCCCTTGAAGACCCTCCGCATCGGGCTCCTCTGGCACGCAACCGCGGCCGGGAACCTCGGCGTCGGCGCGCTCAGCGTCGGCAACATCGCCCTCGCCCGCGAGGCCGCCGCCCGCGCCGGCGTCCGCCCGCACTTCACCCTGCTCGGCGCCCGCGAAACCGGCGTGCCCTACATCACCGATACCGACATCGACGTGCGCGCCCTCACCGGCCGCTACATGCTCTCCCCCGGCGGCTACCGCGCCGATGTCGCGAGGCTCGATATCCTCCTCGATATCGGCGCCGGCGACAGCTTCGCCGACATCTACAACGACAAGCGCTTCGCCTATATCGTCGCCACCAAGGCCATGGCGATCGCCATGGGCAAGCCGCTCATCCTGTCACCGCAGACCATCGGACCCTTCACCCGGCAACCCCACACCGCCATCGCCGCCTGGATCTGCAACCGCGCCGCGCAGGTCTTCGCCCGCGACCCCCTCTCGATGCAGGTCCTCCAGGACCTCAGCCCCCGGGCCAAGGCCCACCAGGTCATCGATGTCGCCTTTGCCCTGCCCTACGACCGCCCAGCCGCGCGAACTGGCGGCCCAATCAAGATCGGCCTGAACGTCTCGGGCCTGCTGATGAACGGTGGCTATGCCGGCGGCAACCAATACGGCCTTACCGTCGATTACGCCGCCCTAACCCGCCGCCTCATCACCGAATTCGCCGCCATCCCGGACACCGAAGTCCACCTCGTCCCCCACGTCTACGCCCCCGGCATGCCCACCGATGACGATGGCGCCGCCGCCGACGCCCTCAAGGCCGAATTTCCCCACCTCGTCCGCCATCCGGACTTTACCTCGCCGTCGGCCGCCAAGTCGTTCATCGCCGGCCTCGATTTCCTCGTCGGCGCCCGCATGCACGCCACAATCGCCGCCTACTCGGCCGGCGTCCCCGTCGTGCCGATCAGCTACAGCCGCAAGTTCGAGGGCCTTTATTCCGGCCTCCACTACCCCTGGCTCGTCCCTGCCAAGGGCATGACCACCGATGCCGCCACGTCCTTCATCCTCAGCGCCTTCGCCAACCGCGCCGATCTCGCCCGCGACATCGCCGCCGGCACCCCCGTCATCACCCGCGGCCTCGAGGACTATACCGCCGTCCTCGCCACCGAATTCAAGCGCCTCGCCGAAAAACAATGAAACCCTTCAAACGGCTCGGCGTCGTCCACGCCCGCCTGCGCCGCGGGCCTCTCGCTAACCGCGCCGCGCTGGTCGCCTATATCCGCGCCAACCCCAACATACCCGAGGCGATCTTCGCCTCGGCCATCAAGTTCGTTGGCGCCGCCGTCAGCTTCGGCTTCAGCTTCCTCATCGCCCGCAACCTCGGCCCGGTCGGCACCGGCGGCTTCGCCCTTGCCCTCACCACCGGGCTCTTCGGCTCGACAGTGGCGCTGTTCGGCCTCGATTATGTCCTGCTCCGCTCGATGGCGGGCAGCATCCGCGAGGGCAACCCCGCCGCCGCGCGCGGCATCTCGCGCACCACCACGCGCATCGTCGCGGTCTTCGCCGTCATCGTCGGTGCCATCCTCATCCTCGCCGGCGGTCCCGCCTTCGCCGCCCTCCTCGGCGGCGAGATCGACCAGCGCCTCGTCATCCTCGCCGGCATCGCCGTCCTCCCCCTCGCCATGATCCGCGTCGCCATCACCTCGCTGCGCGGCGCCGGCTTCGTCCTCGCCGGTCAATGGCTCGAAGGCCCGCAGGCTACGCTGCTCGCCATGCTCGCGCTCGCCGGCCTCGTCCTCATCGGGACAAAACTCGACGCCCTCGATGTCAGCCTCCTCTATTTCGGCATGGTCACCTTCAGCGGCGCCGTCGCCTGGATCATCTACGCCCGCCACGCCCGCAAATGGCCGCCCGCCGCCCCCCAGGCGGTCAAGCCCCTTCTTGCCCAGGGCTGGCAGATCAGCTTCATCGTGCTCAGCCGGATGGCCGTCGACTGGATCGTCCTCCTCAGCCTCGGCGCCTATGCGTCCGTCGCCGATGTCGGCCAGTTCCGCGCCGCCTGGCAGGTGGCGATGCTCATCACCCTCATCGTCACCACCTTCGATACTGTCTCCGGCCCGCGCATCGCCGCCGCTCACCGCGTCGGCGACACCGCTCATATCCGCCAGATCCTGCGCCAGGCGGTAATGACCATGTCGGCGCTCTCGCTCCCGCTTTTCGTCGTCATGCTCGGCTTTCCCGAGTGGGTGCTCGGGCTGTTCGGCCCCGAATTCGTCGTCGGCGCCACCGCGCTGCGCATCCTGGCGCTCGGCCAACTCGTCAACATACTCGCCGGGCCGCTCGGCGCCGTCATGGTGATGACCGGCGAGGAGCGCTGGGCGGCGCGCATCTCGGTCGCCGCGCTCATCCTGCTCGGCGTATTCTGCGTCACCCTGATCCCGGCATTCGGCCTCGTCGGTGCCGCGCTCACCACCTCTCTGACCCTGGTGTTCCGCACCGTCACCCAATATGTCATCGTTCGCAGGGTCCTTGCAGCACGAGATTAACAACAGGTTTCGCCAAATCCTTCGCGATCAAGTATTTGCTGCGTTGCAATATTTCTTACCGCCAAACCCGGCATTATCCGTTGCAGCCACCGCCCCTTGCCGGTATCCCGCACCAACGCGGCCAGAGTATCGGCCGGCCCCAACGGCAGGAACATACATGACTGAACGGCGTGGTATTATCCTGGCAGGCGGCTCCGGCACCCGGCTCTATCCACTGACCAAATCGGTCTCCAAGCAGCTGATGCCGGTCTATGACAAGCCGATGATCTACTATCCGCTGTCGGTGCTCATGCTCGCCGGCATCCGCGAGATCCTGATCATTACCACCCCCGCCGACAGCGCCGGCTTCCGGACCCTGCTCGGCGACGGTTCCGACTGGGGGCTGTCCATCCAGTACGCCGTGCAACCCGAGCCCAAGGGCCTCGCCCAAGCCTATCATATCGGTGCGGAGTTCGTCGGCGATCGGCCCTCCACCCTCATCCTCGGCGACAATATTTTCTACGGCCACGGCCTCCCCGAACTGCTCGCCAATGCCTCCGATCGCACCGACGGCGCTACCGTTTTCGGCTATTACGTCAAGGACCCCCAGGCATACGGTGTCGTCTCCTTCGACGAAAACGGCCGCGCCGCCACCATCGAGGAAAAACCCGCCAACCCGCGCTCGAACTACGCCGTCACCGGGCTTTATTTCTACGATGGCGACGCCGTCCGCCTCGCCCGCGACGTGCAACCCTCGCCGCGCGGCGAGCTCGAGATCACCGATCTCAACCGCCTTTATCTCGAAGCCGGCAAGCTCGATGTCGAGCTCATGGGCCGCGGTTTCGCCTGGCTCGACACCGGCACCCATGGCTCGCTGCTCGACGCCGGTCTCTACGTCCGCATCGTCGAGGAACGCCAGGGCCTCAAGATCTGCTGCCCCGAGGAAATCGCCTGGCGCCAGGGCTTCATCACCGCCGACCAGCTCGCCCGCATCGCCGAGCCGCTGCGCAAATCCGGCTACGGCGAATATCTCCTGACCCAGCTCCGCATCGCCGGATGACCAGCGCGGCGCCATCGACGGGCGAGATCGGGCCGCGGGCAATCGCGTCCTCCCCCGCCCTCGCCCGCGTCGAGCGCGGCCGCCTCTGCACCGGCTGCGGCCTCTGTGCCGCCATCGCCCCCGCCGCCATAACCATGGCGATGACGCCCCCCGGCTACCTCCGCCCGCGCCAGTCCGCCCCGCTCACCCCGCCACAAGAGTCCGCCATCGCCGCATCCTGCCCGGCCCTCGTCATCGACGAACGCGGCCTCACCGCACCCGTCGACGATGCACTCTGGGGCCGCGCCCATTTCATCGGCACCGGCCACGCAACCGACGCCGCCCTCCGCCACCAGGCCTCGTCGGGCGGCGTCATCTCCGCCCTGTTGGTCCACGCCCTCGAAACCGGCCTCGTCGCTTTCGTCGTGCAAACCGGCGCCGACCCGCTGCTGCCGATGGCCAATGTCACCACCGCATCGACCACCGCCGCCGAGGTCTTCGCCTCGGCCGGCTCGCGCTACACCGCGTCCGCCCCCCTCGCCGATCTCGAAACCTGGCTGACCCGTCCGGGCCGCTTCGCCTTTGTCGGCAAGCCCTGCGACGTCTCGGCCCTTCGCGCCCACGCCCGCACCGATCCGCGCGTCGATGCCAAGGTGCCGCTGATGCTCGCCTTCTTCTGCGCCGGCATCCCCAGCGCCGCCGGCACCGGCCGCATCCTCGAGCGCCTCGGCGTTGTTGCCAAGGACGTCGCCACATTCCGCTACCGCGGCGACGGCTGGCCCGGTTTCGCCACCGCGACGCTCAACGACGGCTCGAGCCACCGCATGAGCTACGCCGACAGCTGGGGCGATATCCTGTCCAAGGAAGTCCAGTTCCGCTGCAAGATCTGCCCCGACGCCATCGGCAACGCGGCGGACATTGCCTGCGCCGACGCCTGGATCGGCGACGAACGCGGCTACCCCAGCTTCGCCGAACAGGACGGCCGCAGCCTCGTCATGGCGCGCAGCACCGCCGGACTTGCCTTGCTTGACGACGCCCGCAATACGGGCCGCGTCGAAACCGCCCCCCTCGCCATCGACCAGATCGCCCTGATGCAGCCCGCCCAGGCGCGCCGCAAAAAGGAAATTCTCGCCCGCCTTGCCGCCATGGCCGTCACCGGTCGCCCCCGCCCGCACTATCACGGGCTTCAACTCTGGCAGGCCGCAGCCCGCGGCACGCCCCGGCAACACGCCCGCAGCTTTGCCGGGCTGGTTCGCCGCCTGTTACAGGGACGCGCCTGAATGATCGTCACCGAAACCACCCTGCCCGGCGTCATGCTGATCGAGCCGCGCGTCTTCGGCGACGATCGCGGCTTCTTCCTCGAAAGCTGGAACGCACGCAGCTTCGCCGACGCCGGCCTCGATCTCACCTTCGTCCAGGACAATCACAGCCGCTCGGCCCAAGGTGTCCTGCGCGGGCTCCACTATCAACTCGCCAACCCGCAGGGCAAGCTGGTCCGCGTCACCTCGGGCGCCGTCTTCGATGTCGCCGTCGACGTCCGCCGCAGCAGCCCCAATTTCGGCCAATGGGTCGGCTACGAACTCTCCGACACCAACAAGCGCATGCTTTGGGTCCCACCCGGTTTCGCCCATGGCTTCGTCGTCATCAGCAAAACCGCCGATTTCCTGTATAAATGCACCCAGCTTTACGACCCGTCGGACGATCGCGGCGTCCGCTGGGACGATCCCGCCATCGGCATCGACTGGCCGGCCGGCGGCCTGCCCCCCACCCTCTCCGCCAAGGACGCGACAGCCCCGCTGCTCGCCGACGCACAGGTGTTCGCCTGATGACCGCCACAACCATTGCTCTCATCGCCGGCGCCGGCGGCCAACTCGGCCGCGCCCTCCAGGAAACCGCGCCTCCCGGCACCAGCGTTATCGCCCCGCCCGAGGCCGATTTCGACATCACCGACCCCGACACCGTCGAGCGCATCGTCGCCGAGCATCGCCCCACCATCGTGATCAATGCTGCCGCCTATACCGCCGTCGACAAGGCCGAAACCGACGCTGCCACCGCCCAGCGCGTCAACGTCAACGCCGTCGGCCTGCTCGCATCGGCCGCGCGCCACGCTGGCGCCGCCTTCGTCCAGGTCTCGACCGACTTCATCTTCGACGGCACTGCGTCATCGCCGTACCCCCCAACCGCCGCGCCCAACCCGCTCGGCGTCTACGGCCGCACCAAGCTCGAAGGCGAGCAGGCCGCGATCGACCTCCACGGTGCCCCCCTCATCCTGCGCACCGCCTGGGTCTACGCCGCGCAGGGCAACAACTTCGTCCACACCATGCTCCGCCTGATGCGGGATCGCCCCGAGCTCCGCGTCGTGGGCGACCAGATCGGCACCCCCACCCACGCCGCCGGCCTCGCCCGCGCCGTCTGGGCGCTGTCCGGACACACCGGCACCTTCCACTGGACCGACGCCGGCACCGCATCCTGGTATGATTTCGCGGTCGCCATCCACGAGGAAGCCATCGCCATCGGCCTCCTCGAAAACGCCATCCCGATCATCCCCATTCGCACCTCGGACTACCCCACCCCGGCGCAGCGCCCGGCGTACAGCGTCCTCGACAAATCGGCGACCTGGGCCATTACCGGACCGGCGGCGCACTGGCGCACCGAACTCCGCCTCTGCCTCGCCGCCATAAAAGACGCCGCAATCAAGAAAGCCATCTCGTGACCAACCTTCTCGTCACCGGCGGCGCCGGCTTCATCGGCGCCAATTTCGTCCATTACTGGCGCGAACATCACCCCGCCGACACGATCACCGTGCTCGACAGCCTGACCTATGCCGGCAACCGCGCCAACCTCCAGGGCGCCAACAGCGCCGAGCTCGTCGTCGGCGACATCCGCGACACGCCGCTGGTCGAATCGCTCCTCCGCGACCGCGGCATCGACACGCTCGTCCACTTCGCTGCCGAAAGCCATGTCGACCGCTCGATCCACGGCCCCGCCGCCTTCATCGACACCAACATCCTTGGCACCATGAGCCTGCTCACCGCCGCCCGCAGCGCCTGGCTCGGCAACGATGCCAAGCCCCACCGCTTCCACCACGTCTCGACCGACGAAGTCTATGGCAGCCTTGGCCCGAACGACCCGGCCTTCAGCGAAACCACCGCCTATGCTCCCAACAGCCCCTATTCCGCCTCGAAAGCAGCGTCGGACCATCTCGTCCGCGCCTGGCACCACACCTACGGCCTTCAGGTCTCGACTTCGAACTGTTCGAACAACTACGGCCCGTATCAATTCCCCGAAAAACTGATCCCGCTATTCCTCATCAACGCCCTCCATGGCCGCCCCCTGCCGATCTACGGCGACGGCATGCAGATCCGCGATTGGCTCCACGTCGAGGACCATTGCCGCGGTATCGAATCGGTCCTGCTCAAGGGACGCATCGGCGAAACCTACAACATCGGCGGCGGCGCCGAGCTTCCCAACATCACCGTCATCGACACGTTGTGCGCAGCCGTCGACAAGGCCTTCGAGACCGATCCGAGCCTGAAAGCCCGCTTCCCCGACGCCCCCGCTGCCCGGAACATCCCCACCAACACCCTGAAAACCACCGTCACCGATCGCCCCGGACATGATCGCCGCTACGCCATCGACGAACGCAAGGCCCGCGCCGAACTCGGCTACACCCCCGCCCGCGACTTCGAAACCGGCTTCGCCGCCACCCTCGCCTGGTACCTTCAGAACGAATCCTGGTGGCGCTCGGTCCTCGACGGCAGCTACCGCGACTGGGTCGAAACCAACTACGCCGCCCGCAGCTAGACCCTCGGAACCACCTATAAACGTTCGTCATGCTGAACTTGTTTCAGCATCCATCCCGCGGCCAGTCTATCCTCGCAGTCGATGCCGGCCCATACCCGGCACGACCCTTCTCCACCGAGCCCCACAAATGGCCTTCTTCCGCCGCTACACCGCCTTCACCGCCTTCGCCCTTGTCACCGCCGCGACAACGGCGCTGCTGACCCTCGCCTTGCCCCCGTCCCGGGCCTTCCTCGCCGGCTACGACTGCGGCGCACTGGCCTTCCTCATCATCATCGCCATCCGCTTCAACACCGCCAATCCCGCCGCGATGCGCTCGAAGGCCGTTGAAAACGAACCCGATCACGCCGCCATGGTCGCGATCGCCCTTCTCGTCGTCGCCGTCATCTTCGTCGCTGTCTGGGTCGAGCTATCCGGCCGCTCGGGCCGGGACGCCGTCGGCATCAGCCTCGCCGCCGCCACTTTGATACTGGCTTGGCTCTTCGCCAACACCCTGTTCGCCTCGCACTATGCCCATGTCTGGTACCTGCCCGCGGAAACCGGCTCCGGCGACCTTGGCGGCCTCGATTTCCCCGGCGGCGACACCGACCCGGACTATTGGGATTTCAGCTATTACGCCTTTGTCCTCGGTATGACCTTCCAGGTCTCTGACGTCGAAGTCACCAGCAAACGCCTGCGCCGCCTCACCCTCGGCCACGCCGTGCTGGCATTCTTTTTCAACATCGCCGTCGTCGCCATATCGATAAACCTGGTGGCCTCCGTCCTCGGCGGCTGAGCCCGTCCCGCCTCAGGCCAAATTCGCCCGCAGCATCCACGCCGTCTTTTCATGGACCTGCATGCGCTGGGTCAACAGATCCGCCGTCGGCTCGTCGTTCGCCGCATCGGCCAGCGCGAACACCTCGCGCGCCGTCCGCACCACCGCCAACTGGTCCTCGGCAAGAATACGCACCATCTCCTCGGCAACCGGATGGCCCTCGGCCTCGACGATCGTCGAAAGCCTGGCAAATGCCGAATAACTCCCCGGCGCCGGCTCGCCGAGCGCCCGGATCCGCTCGGCGATCATGTCGACCGCCAGCGCCAGCTCGTTATACTGGCCCTCGAACATCAGGTGCAGCGAGTTGAACTGCGGGCCAATAACGTTCCAGTGAAAATTATGCGTCTTGAGATACAGCGTATAGGTATCCGCGAGCAGCTTCGACAGGCCGCCGGCAATCGCCCGGCGCTGCTTGTCATCGAACCCCAGGTCGACAGCAACGACAGATTTCTTGGTCGATTTCGCCATCTTCGATCCCTTGCATTCGAGACCGCACTCTATGGCATGTGAAAACGGCGCCCGGTAATAATTTTACCGAACGCCGTGATCATCGATTCAATTCAGCAATCAGCGGCAGGTGACGTTACCCTGCCCGATCGAATTGCCGAGCACCGCACCCAGGCCGCCACCGATCAACGATCCCAACGTCTTGGAACCGCCCGGCGCGATGACGTTACCAAGCACGCCGCCACCAAGGGCACCGATAATCAGGCCCGTCGTGCCGTCGTTCCGGCGGCAGTAATATTGATTGTCCTGTCCGCGATAAATTCGGTCGTTGGAATTCATCCGCCGCGGCTGATAATTCTGCCCCGCACGATAGTAATTGTCGGCATAATAACCGTTGTATCGCGGATCGGGACGATTATAATTATAGTTGCGGCCGCGCTGCCAGTCACGCGCATCCTGGCGATACTCCTTATGCGCCCGCTTCACATCGCGGCGTTCTTCCTTGATATCGCGCCGGTCGCCATAGCGCTGGGCATCGCGCAAATCGCGCCGTTCCTCCTGCAGGCGCTGGGCGCTACGACGCACCTCACCCTGGCTGGAATACGCCCGGTCATTGCGACCATTGTCATAATTCTGGGCCGCCACAGGTGCCGCAACGGCGCCGATGGCAAGGGCAGCAAACGGGATAAGCATCGTACGCATGATCATTCCTCCTTGAAACGCACTTGCACATTGCTTCAACCTGCCTGCAGGTTTCCTGAACAACATCGACAGCGCTCATTCAGCAATTTCCGCCGCTTGCGCCCCGCCCAGCGTCACCCCGCGCGCCATCACCAGGGCGTCGCAATCGAGCGGCGCCGCAAGCGCCCCCTGCTCGCCGGCAACCGCCCGCCCCAGCATCCGCAGCACACTGCCCACCGACTTGCTCCGCGGCGGCACATTGATCACCGGCGTCTTGATCGTCCCGCCAATCAAAATCGGCACATCCAGCCGCAGCACGCTCGCCTGTTTCGGCGCCCCGCGCAGCACCAGGTCGAACCGCTCGTCGGCCAAGGCGATCGTCCCTTCGATCCGCGTCACCGACCGCGACGTATCGATCAGCAACGGGTTGGTCCGCGCCACTCCCTGGTCGACATCGAGCGCCATCACGACACAGTTGAGCGTCGCCAACCTGTCCTTGCCGGTCAGCAGCCCGCGCCCGACATCCTGCCCGAGCAGCACCGCCGTCCGCGCCGGCAACTGGCCATCGCGCGCCACCAGCGTCACCGTTCCGCTCGACCTCCCGACCGCCTGCCGAACCGTCCGCCCCGCCCCCGTCAGCCGCAACTTGCCCGCCAACCGCCCGTCGACCCCGGTATCCGGCGCCAGGTCGAGCAATTGCGCGCCCTCGAGATCGAGGCTGAGCGTCAACACCGGGCCACCCTTGCGCTGGTCGACCAAAACCTCCCCGTGCATCGTCCCGTTCGACAGCCCGATCGTCAGCGGCTTGACCGTCAGCCTGCCGCCGCCGAGTACCAGCACCGCCTTCAACGTCCGCAGCGGCGACGGCCCCGGCCACAGCAATTCATCGATCGTGACGTCGAGCGTCCCTTCCGTCCGGGCCAGGCGCCGCAGGTCGATCGCCGTGTCGGGGATCAACCGCTTGCCATAAATCAACCGCTTGGCGGCCCCGCGCTTGCGCCCCTCGTCCGACGACAAATCATCGAAATCGAATTGCTTCGACCGGACCACGCCCTCGATTCGCGACCCGCGGCCCTGCTTGACCACCACCGCGCTACCGGCAATGTCCGAACGCCCGATCGTCGCCGCCAGGTCATCGATCCGCCATTCCCGATCGTCGTGGCGCACCCTGGCCTTCAGCGCGACCGCCTGTGTCGCCGGCAACCCCGCCTCGATGATCGCGTCGAGGAGCTTCAGGTCGCGGCCATGCCCCGTCACCTCCGCGCTGAAATGATCGACATCGAGCGGCCGGTCCATGCGCCCGACAGCCGTCAGGCCAACAGCCTCGCCCTCGATTTTTACCCGAAACGGCCAGGCCTGGCTCGTCGCCGTCTCGCCGACCGCCGCCCCGCTCGCCGAAATACGCACCGCCTCGCCGCGAACGAGCCCGGTCCCGCTAATCCGCAGCCCCTCCCGTCGGTCGGCAACGACCGCCACGGTGAACGACCGATCCCGCCGGGCGTCCCGATACCGAACGACAGTGTCAACGATGATCAGCCCGCCGATCGCCGGCGGCCCGCCATCATCGTCATCCTTTTCACCTGTCGACCAGCTCTCGCGCCCATCGGCATCGCGTACCAGGTCGATACGCGCCCCGGCGACTTCCAGCCTGTCGGCGCTGAACCGGCCAACCAACAACGGCAACACGCCAAATCGCGTTCGCAGCGCCTCGATCGTCACCAAACTCCCCGGCCCCGCCCACGCCGGTTGCGGAACTCGGACATCGTGGACGATCACTGTCGGTCGAAGCGAAAAGCGCTCCAGCCGCTCGATCGACCCGATCGTGACCGGCCTGCCGAGATCCGCGCTCAGCCTGGCCTCGGCCCGCGTCCGCAGTATCTCCCAGGGGAATGCCGCCAAAATCACGACTGCCACGACCGCGATCGCCGCCGTCGCCGCCAGGATCAGAGCTGCCCAACGCGCCCCCGACCACCCTGCCCGCCTGTTCGCGTCCATAAACCCTCGTGCTGAACCCCAATTACCCAGAACGCCCGATATTGTTCCGCCCGGGTTACAAACGTGGTCATGTAACATCTCGGTCCGAAGTTGCGCGCGCTGCCGATAGCCCGGCCGACGTCGCCAGCAAGCAATCAACTGCCCATTCGAACTGTTTCAGCAGCTTGCACCGGGCGGTTAGCGCCGTTGTCACAGGGAGATTGCAGCAGGCGCGGCGATCTTCCACCGTCGGTTTTTCGCAGCGACCTGGCGCTGCGGCCAACGAGATTTTCCATGCTCATTCGCGCCGGCTACGAGATCATTCTGTGTGTCAATGTACCCACCGCCATGACCGCCATGCTCAAGGTCCATCCATCGCGGCTTGCCGACCTGCGCACGCCGCAAAATGTCGTCACGGTCCCCGACCTGGCGATGCACGATTATCTCGACAGTTTCGGCAACATCTGCACGCGCATGACGCTGCCGCCGGGCGACACGATCCTCAGCTGCGACCTGCTGGTCGAGGACAGCGGCGAACCCGACCGCCAATCACCGGACGCCGTGCAGCACCCTGTCGCCGACCTGCCCGACGACATTCTCATCTACCTGCTCGGCAGTCGCTATTGCGATACCGACCGCATGTCGGGCCTGGCCTGGGACCTGTTCGGCCATTTCGAGCCCGGCTGGGGCCGCGTCTAGGCCATCGTCGACTATGCGCACCGCCACATGAAATACGGTTATGAACACGCCGACGCCACCCGCACCGCCCATGAAGGTCATATCCAGCAAGTCGGCGTCTGCCGCGACTTCGCCCATCTCGCCATCGCCCTGTGCCGCTGCATGAACATCCCGGCGCGCTATTGCACCGGCTATCTGGGCGATATCGGGATCGCGCCGTCGCTGACCCCGATGGATTTCCATGCCTGGTTCGATGTCTATCTCGGCGGCACCTGGCACGTCTTCGACGCCCGCCACAATCGGCCCCGCATCGGGCGGGTGCTGATGGCACAAGGCCGCGACGCCGTCGACACCGCGCTGACCACCACCTTCGGACCGGTCTGGCTCAACGGATTCAAGGTCCATGCCGACGAGGTCGAACCGGCCTGACCCGGCGCGCGAGGCTCGTTGCCGCCGCCCAAAGCCTTCGTTAGTGTGGAGGCGCCAGATAAAGTTGGGAAATCATCCTGTCGGTCATCGCTGCCCTCAATCACGTCACTGCCTATCGTTACGACGAGCCAGTCACCCTCGGGCCGCACGTCGTCCGCCTCAGGCCGGCACCCCATACCCGGACCCGCATCCCCAGCTATTCGATGAAGATCACGCCGGCGGCGCACTTCATCAACTGGCAGCAGGATCCCCACGGCAACTGGCTGGCACGCATCGTCTTTCCCGAACCGACCCGCGAGTTCAGCATCACCGTCGACATGACCGCCGAAATGGTCGTCATCAACCCCTTCGACTTCTTCGTCGAACCCTATGCGATGACCCTGCCGTTCGAATATCCGGTCCAGCTCGCCCAGGACCTGTCGCCCTTTCTCGCCGTCGACGACCACGGTCCCCGGCTCGAAGCGCTGTTCGAAAGCCTCAGGCCCGAGGGCCAGCCGACCGTCGACTTCATCGTCGGCGTCAACGCCCGGATTTCCCAACTGGTCGAATATACCGTCCGCATGGAAGCCGGCGTCCAGACCCCCGACGAAACCATCGCGTTGGCCCTCGGCTCGTGCCGCGACAGCGGCTGGCTGCTCGTCCAGCTGCTCCGCCGGATGGGTCTCGCCGCACGCTTCGTCTCGGGCTACCTTATCCAGCTCAAGCACGATATCGACCCCATCGAAGGCGCGCTCGGCACCCAGACCGATTTCACCGATCTTCACGCCTGGGCCGAAGTCTATATCCCCGGGGCAGGCTGGATCGGCCTCGACGCCACCTCCGGACTCCTGTGCGGCGAAGGCCATATCCCCCTCGCCGCCTCGCCGCACTATCGCTCCGCCGCCGCCACCACCGGCGGTGCCAGCCGTCCGGCCGATGATTTCAACTTCTCGATGACTGTATCGCGCCTCGTTGAACCGATCCGCATCACTCGCCCGTTCGAGGATGGCGACTGGGACGCCCTCGATGCCGTCGGCGAACAGGTCGAGGCCGATCTCCAGAAACAGGACGTCCGCCTGACCATGGGCGGCGAGCCAACCTTCGTCTCGATCGACGATTTCGAAGCCGCCGAATGGAACATCGACGCCTCGGGCCCAACCAAGCCGATCATCGCCGAAACCCTGCTCAAGCGCCTGCGCGATCGCTTCGGCGCCGGCGGCATGCTCCACTACGGCCAGGGTAAATGGTATCCCGGCGAGCCCCTGCCGCGCTGGGCCCTCGGCCTCTACTGGCGCCGCGACGGCCTGCCGGTCTGGCCCGAAATCGCCTCCGACCCCCTGCGTGTCGAGGCCGGCGTCACCATCGCCGACGCCGAAGCGCTGATCACCCGCCTCGCCGCCCGCCTCGGCATCGACCCCTTTATGGTCATCCCGGCGCGCGAGGACGCCATCCACTTCATCAAGGCCGAAGGCGACCTCCCCGCCAACATTGACTTGGACGACGCCGCCATCGACGATCCCCGCGCCCGCACCCGCCTGCGCCGCGCCATGCAGGGCGGCCTGTCGAAGACCATCGGCTATGTCCTCCCGCTGCGTCGTTCCTTCGGCAAATTCGAGGGCGAAGGCTGGCTCAGCGAAGCCTGGCAGTTCACCCGCGAGGGCCTGTTCGTCATCCCCGGCGACTCCCCGCTCGGGCTGCGCCTGCCGCTCGACACCCTGCCGGCGCTCGCCGACAAGGACTATCCGCACATCGTCCCGCTCGACCCCTATGTCGAGCGCGAGCCGCTGCCCGACTATAGAGCCGTCCAGCCCGCCGCCGCTCCCAAACTCACCAAACGCCAGCCCCCGCACGTCCGCACCGCGCTCAACGTCGAGGCCCGCGACGGCATCCTTTACGTCTTCATGCCGCCAGTCGCCCGGCTCGAGGACTATCTCGAACTCATCGCGCACCTCGCCGCCGCATCGGAGGGCCTGCCCATCCGCATCGAAGGCTATGCGCCCCCCGACGACGCGCGCATGGGCGTGCTCAAGGTCACCCCCGACCCCGGCGTCATCGAAGTCAACGTTCAACCCGCGTCGTCATGGCGCGAAGCCGTCGACATCACCAACGGTGTCTACCACGACGCCCGCGTCGTCCGCCTCGGTGCCGACAAGTTCATGATCGACGGCCGCCACACCGGCACCGGCGGCGGCGCGCACGTCGTCGTCGGCGGCGCCAGCCCCGCCGACTCGCCCTTCCTGCGCCGCCCCGACGTGCTCAAAAGCCTGCTCATCTACTGGCAGCGCCACCCGTCACTGTCGTACCTCTTCGCCGGGCTGTTCGTCGGCCCGACCAGCCAGGCACCGCGCATCGACGAAGCCCGCCACGACTCGCTCTACGAACTTGAAATCGCCCTCGGCATGATCCCCTCGGCCAAGGGCAAGCGCCCGGCGCCATGGCTCGTGGACCGCCTGCTCCGCAACCTGCTCACCGATGTCAGCGGCAACACCCACCGCACCGAGATCTGCATCGACAAGCTCTACTCCCCCGACGGCCCCACCGGGCGTCTGGGATTGCTCGAATTCCGCAGCTTCGAGATGCCACCCGATGCGCGCATGAGCCTGTCGCAGCAGCTGCTCATCCGCGCCCTCATCGCCTGGTTCTGGCGCCAGCCGCTCGATGCCCCGCTGGTCCGCTGGGGCACCAGCCTCCACGATCGCTTCATGCTGCCGCACTTCGCCTGGAATGATTTCAAGGACGTGCTCGCCGACTTGAACGGCGCCGGCTATGCCTTCGACAGTAATTGGTACGAGGCCCAACTGGCCTTCCGCTTCCCCGTGCACGGCCGCGTCCAGTACGGTGCGGTCGCGCTCGAGATCCGCCACGCCCTCGAACCCTGGCACGTCATGGGCGAGGAAGGCACAGCCGGCGGCACCGTCCGCTTCGTCGATTCCTCGGTCGAACGCCTGCAGGTCCGCGTCGAAGGCTTCAATCCCGACCGCCATGTCATCACCTGCAACGGCCGCGTCCTGCCGATGACCCCCACCGAAACTGCAATGGAGGCCGTCGCCGGCATCCGCTACAAGGCATGGAAACTGCGCAGCGGCCTTCATCCGACCCGCGAAGTCGACGCGCCGCTTACCTTCGACATCATCGACCGCGCCCATAACCGCTCGATCGGCGGCTGCGTCTATCACGTCGTCCACCCCGGCGGCCGCAATTACGAAACCGTCCCGGTCAACGCCTATGAAGCCCAGGCTCGCCGCAAGGCCCGCTTCGACGAACACGGCCACACCCCCGGCGTCATCAAGCCCCCGGTCTCCGAACGGTCGTGGGAATTCCCCATGACCCTCGACCTGCGCCGCCCGCGTGGCCGCTGACGCCGCACGCGCTGCGCCGCGCCAGCAAGGCGACCTCGGCCCCGAAGCCGCGGCGCGCCTGTCGGCATGGCTACGCGATTACCGCACCCTGCCCGGCGTTCCCGACGAGCTGTTCGATGTCATGCGCCGCCCGCGCGCCGACTGGCTTAACCTCCTCGCCGGCTTCGCCGAATATCCCGAAACCGAGTCCCGCAGCCGCTTCGCCGCCGCCACCCGCCACATCCGCGACACCGGCGTCTCCTACCGCGTCTACGGCGAGGAAACCGAGCGCAGCTGGCCGCTCAACCCCCTCCCCCTCATCCTCGGCCACCGCGAATGGGCGCAGATCGCCGCCGGCGTCGAACAACGCGCCACCCTCATCGAAGCCATCCTCCAGGACATCTACGGCCCCGCCAAGCTCATCGAGAGCGGCGCCCTCCCCGCCGCCGCCGTCACCGGCAGCATCGACTTCATCCGGGCCATGCGCGGCGTCGCCCCTCCCGGCGGCCGCCACATGCCGCTTTACGCCGTCGATCTCGGCCGCGGCCCCGATGGCCGCTGGTGGGTCCTCGACGACCGCACCCAGGCCCCCTCCGGCGCCGGCTATGCCCTCGAAAACCGCCTCGTCCTGTCGCGCGCCTATCCCGCCCTCTACAATTCCATGAACGTCCAACGCCTCGCGCCCTTCTTCGACGGCATGCGCAAGGGCCTCGTCGCCAGCGCCGATCGCAGCGACCCCCGCGTCTGCCTGCTCACCCCCGGACCCTTCAGCGAGACCTATTTCGAACAGGCCCATCTCGCCCGCTACCTCGGCTTCCTGCTCGTCCAGGGCGCCGACCTCGTCGCCCGCGACGGCCGCGTCTATGTCCGCACCATCGCCGGCCTCAAGCGCGCCGACGTCATCCTGCGCCGCGTCGATGCCGATTATCTCGACCCGCTCGAGCTCAACGGCAGCTCCCACCTCGGCACCCCCGGCATCCTCGAGGCCATCCGCACCGGCGGCGTCGCCATGGTCAACATGCCCGGCACCGGCGTCATCGAATCGCGCGCGCTGCTGGGCTTCCTGCCCAAGCTCTGCCGCCAGATCCTCGGCGAAAGCCTCAAGCTGCCCAATGTCGCCACCTGGTGGTGCGGGCAACCCGCCGAGCACGAGCGCGTCGATCGCGAGTTCGACAATCTCGTCATCGGCCCCGCCTTCAACACCTATGCCGGCAGCGGCGAAAAATCCCGCCCCCGCCTCATCGCCGACCTGTCATCCGCCGAACGAGCCACCCTCCGCGCCCGCCTGAACGACCGCCCCGGCGACTATGTCGGCCAGGAGGTCGTCCGCCTCTCGACCATGCCTGTCCTCCGCGGCGACCGGCTGGAGGCCGCACCCTTCGTCCTCCGCGTCTACGCCGCCTGGACCCCCGAAGGCTTCCGCATCATGCCCGGCGGCTTCTGCCGCACCTCCGAAATCAAGGACGTCCGCGCCATCTCGATGGACGCCAGCGCCCGCACCGCCGACGTCTGGGTGCTCGACGACAAGCCCACCGAAAGCACCACGCTTCTCGCCAGCAAGGACGACGTCAAGGTCCGCCGCATCCTCGGCCATCTCCCCAGCCGCGCCGCCGACAATCTGTTCTGGCTCGGCCGCTACATCGAACGCGCCGAAGCCACCCTGCGCCTCGCCCGCAGCCTCTGCACCAGCCTGATGGTCTCCGATTCCGCCATCCACAGCAGCGGCGAAACCCTCGAGGGCCTGCAACAATTGCTGATCGAATGGGGCGCGCTCGACAAGGACGCCCCCGCCGGCAGCTCGCTCGAGGCCGCGCGCTGCACCGTGCGCGACCAGGACGCCCATGGCTCGGTCATCTATCTCGTCCGCGCCGCCAGGCGAACCGCCGCCAGCATGCGCGAGCGCCTGTCCGCCGATTTCTGGGCGCTCCTTCTCAACCTCGAAACCGAGCTCACCGACGCCCACCGCGCCCCGCAATCCGAAGCCGAAGCGCTCGAGCAGGTCGAAAGCGCCCTGCAGATCCTCGCCGCGCTATCGGGCCTGTCGCAGGAAAACATGAACCGCGTCGCCGGCTGGCGCTTCCTCGACATGGGCCGCCGCCTCGAACGCGGCATAAACGCCTGCCGCATGGCGCGCACCTTCGCCCATGACGACGCGACGACCGACGACCTCGACCTGCTGCTCGACCTCATCGACAGCCAGATCAGCTACCGCGCCCGCTACCTTGTCGGCATCGCGATGATCCCCGTTCGCGACATGGTCGTCCTCGATTGCTTCAACACCCGCTCGCTCGCCTTCCAGGTCGAAACCATCAAGCACCATCTCAAGGCGCTACCGACCCTGCAGGACGACGGCATGATCGAGGAACCGCTGCGGCTGCTGCTGCCGCTGTCGACCGACATCGAGACCACCGAGGCTTCCTACCTGACCATCGAAAAGATCCGCCTCTTCGAAAAGACCCTGATGTACCTCTCCGGCGCCATCGCCGACCGCTATTTCCTGCAGGGTGCCACCGCTGTCCCGACCATCAAGCTGGCCAGCATGGGATGATCTACACGATCGGCCACAAGACGACCTACAGCTATGAAAAGCCCGTCGGTTTCGCGCGCTGCGTGCTCCGCCTGACGCCCGCCTCCACGCCTACCCAGCGTTTGCTCGACAGCAGTACCGCCGTCTCCCCCGCACCCGCCGGCCTCGTCATCGGCCGCGGTGCCTTCGGGGAGGAAACCCGCACCCTCGTCATCGACCAGTCGCACGACCGGCTCGTCATCGAGGCCCGCTCGCGCGTCGATGTCGACACCCGCACCATCGACCCCGCCGGCAGCGCCCCATGGGAAGACGTGCGCATCGCCGCGCTCGAAAGCCGGCTGCTCACCGAGGCCGGCCCCGCCGCCTATCTCTATCCGACCCGCCGGACCCCCACCGCCGCCATGATCACCGACTATGCCCGCATCAGCTTCCAGCCCCGCCGCCCGATCGTCGACGCCGCGCGCGACCTGATGACCCGGATGCACGCCGAATTCACCTATGATCCGGAGGCAACCAACGTCGCCACGCCCGCCATCGAGGCCTTCGAGGCCCGCCACGGCGTCTGCCAGGATTTCGCCCATATCATGATCGCCGGGCTGCGCGGACTCGGGCTTTCCGCTGCCTATGTCAGCGGCTATCTCCGCACCAACCCGCCCCCCGGCCGGCCACGCCTCGCCGGCGCCGACGCCACCCACGCCTGGGTCTCGGTCTGGTGCGGCGCCAACGGCTGGATCGGCTTCGACCCGACCAACGCCGTCCTCGCTTTGGGCGATCACATCATCCTCGCCATCGGCCGCGACTATTCCGATGTCGCCCCCATCGACGGCATCATCCTCGCCCCCGGCGGCCAGCACATCAAGGTCGAAGTCGATGTCGTCCCCGAAACCGAGCTCGTCGCCGCCGCCCTGCTGCTCAGCGACGCATAAGCCGTACTCTTGCGCGGCCTGACCCATTCGCCGCCGCTGCGCGTTGAATCGGAACCATAATCGAAAGCCCGAGTCCATGAGCGGCCCCAGACTTTTTCGACCGATCACCATCGGCAACCTAGCGATGTGCAACCGCATCGTCATCGCGCCGATGTGCCAATATTCCGCCGTGAACGGCTGCATGACCGACTGGCACCTCATACACCTCGGCAATCTCGCACTCTCGGGCGCCGCGCTGCTGACCATCGAAGCCACCGCCGTCGTCCCCGAGGGCCGCATTTCCTGGGCCGATGTCGGCCTGTGGGACGACGCCACCGAGGCTGCGATGGCACGGGTGCTCACCAGCATCCGCCGCCATTCGGACATGCCGGTCGCGATCCAGCTCGCCCATGCCGGCCGCAAGGCCTCGACCGACCTGCCCTGGCTCGGCAATGCCCAGATCGCACCCGATGCCGAAAACGGCTGGCAGACCGTCGCCCCGTCCGCCGAACCGTTCGAAGCCCATGAAAACCCGCCGACCGCGCTCGATCGCGCCGGCATGGACCGCATCCGCGATGCCTTCGTCGCCGCAACGCGCCGCGCCGATCGTCTCGGCATCGACGCCATCCAGCTCCACGGCGCCCACGGCTATCTGCTCCACCAATTCCTGTCGCCGCTATCGAACCACCGCGACGATGAATACGGCGGCAGCCTCGAAAACCGCATGCGCTTCCCGCTCGAAGTCTTCAACGCCGTCCGCGAGGCCTTCCCCGCCGCCAAGCCCGTTACCATGCGCGTTTCCGGCACCGACTGGGTCCCCGGCGGCTGGGACTCCGACCAGACCATCGAGTTCGCCAAGGCCCTCGAAGCGCGCGGCTGTTCCGCGATTCACGTATCAAGCGGCGGCCTCGACCCGCGCCAGCAGATCCCGGTCGGCCCCGGCTACCAGGTCCCCCTCGCCCGCGCCGTCAAGCAGGCCACCAGCCTTCCCGTCATCGGCGTCGGCCTCATCGCCGAACCCGAGCACGCCGAAGCCATCATCGCCGGCGGCGACGCTGACATGATCGCACTAGCCCGCACCATCCTCTACGACCCACGCTGGCCCTGGCACGCCGCCGCTGCCCTCGGTGCCCGCATCACCGTCCCCAACCAATATCTCCGCAGCCAACCCCGCCGCTACAAGGACCTCTTCAACCCCCCAAGCTGATCGCCCCCGCAAATTTGTCATCCCGGGCTTGACCCGGGACCCAGCTGCTTCTCTTTGGACGAAAAGCCAATCCCCTAGCGCACAAAGTTCACGCCCCAGCCGCCGCCAGGTCAACCTCCACAGCCTCGCCATACCCCGGAATCAGCCCCAGCCACTCACTCACCGGCACCCCCGACAGCCGCCCCCGCAAAGCCGCAACCGGCCCCCCATGCCCGACGACAATCACCCGCCCCGCCGGCAGCCCCGAAAACGCCCGCCCCGCCCGGTCGCCCATCTCATCCGTCGTCTCGCCCCCTCCCGGCCGAAAAACACCCGGCGCCAAAACCATCCCGTCCATGGCATCCCCCGACTCCCTATAAATCGCCGCCCAGCTCCGTCCCTCCCAATCCCCGAAATCACGCTCACCCCAGGCCGCATCTTCGTGCACCGCAACACCCGCCAATCCCGCAATCCGCACCGCCAAAACCGCACTTCGCCGCAGCCCCGAATGCACCACCACATCCGGCCGCCACCCTGCCAATCCACCCGCCAACGCCGCCGCCCGCGCGGCCCCCACCCGGCTCAACCCCATATCCGACCGCCCGTAACATCGCCCCCGCCACGCCAGCGCCACCTCGGTATGCCGCACCAGCAAGACCGTCACCGTCCCGCAGTCACCGCCAGCAGCATCATCAACTGCCCCGCATAGGCCGCAAACCCGAGGCAATCCCCCGTGCTCCCGCCGATCCGCCGCAGCAGCAGCCCGCGAAACCACAGCGCGAACACCAGCCCCGCCGCAATCGCCCCGGCAACAGCCAACGGCGCCAGCAACGCCAACGGCATCACCCCCGGCACCGCCGTCACCACCGCCATTCCCAGCAACCCCGCCCCGACGCCCGCCCCGATATCCTTGCCCAGCCCCGCCCCCGCCGGCGGCACGATCGCCATCATCCCCACCGCCAGCAACCGCCCGAAACTCGCCGAGGCAACAACCACCAACCCCGCGACCAGCGGCGCAAACCCCTCCAGCACCGCAATCATCAACCCCGCCCGCGCTCCGACCGCCAGCATCAACCCCAGCGCGCCATAGCTGCCGATCCGGCTGTCCTTCATGATCCGCAGCACGTCACCGGGCTCCTGCCCCCCGCCGAACGCGTCGCAGAAATCCGCCACCGCATCCTCGTGAAACGCCCCGGTCAGCCGCGCCTCGACCACCAGCGCCAGCACGACCGCAACCGGCACCGGCCACACGCTCGCACCGCCCACGGCAACCGCTGCGGTAACCGCCCCGACCAGCGCCCCGACCAGCGGAAACCATCCCACCGCCCGCACCAATCCGGTCCGAACCTCCGCCGCCCCCAGCCCCCGCAATCCGGGCACCGGAACCCGCGTCAAAAACTGCACAGCCAGCAATGGCGGCACCCACCAGGCCATCAGCCGCCAAGCTCCGACAACAACGCCACATCGCCAATGATCGCCGCCGCACTATCGAGCAAAGGCAACGCCACCAGCGCCCCGCTCCCCTCGCCCAGCCGCATCCCCCATTCAAGCAACGGCTCCAGCCCCAACTTTGCAAGCGCCGCCCCATGCCCCGGCTCCGCCGACCGATGCCCCGCGATGAAATTCCGCACGCTCCCCGGCGCCAGCCGCTCGGCCATCAAAGCCGCCGCCGTTGCCACATAGCCATCGAGCAACACCGTCGCCCCCGCCGCCGCCCCCGCCGCATAAAACCCCGCCATCGCCGCAATCTCGAACCCCGCCAACGCCGCAATCGCGCCCCGCGCATCACCGCCCGCCACCCGCGCCACGGCCGCCGCCACGACCGCGACCTTGACCGACATCATCGCATCATCCGCCCCGGCCCCGCGCCCGACTGCCTCGTCGGCACTGATCCCCGCCAGCAACGCCGTCAGGCACGCCGCCGACGTCGTATTCCCGATCCCCATCTCCCCCGCGATCAACACCGCATTGCCTGCCGCAATCGCCAGCCGCGCCTCATCCGACCCCACCGCCCAGGCCCGATCGAAGTCCGCCACCGTCATCGCCGGCCCCTGCGAAAGATCCGCCGTCCCAGGCCCAACCGCCGCCGCCCGATAGAAATCCGGCGAAGGCCCCACCAATGCCGCAGCCACCCCCACATCGACCAGCCGCAACGCACAATCATGCGCCCGCGCCAACGCATTGCTGCTCGCCCGCCCCGCCGCGATCGTCGCCACCATCGCCCCCGTCACCGCCGACGGCCACGCCGATACCCCCTGCGCCGTCACCCCATGATCCGCCGCAAACAACACCACACACCGCGGCCGCGTCACCGGGTCGAGCCGCTGCTGGATCACCGCCAGCCGCACCGCCAGCGTCTCGAGCATCCCAAGGCTGCGATGCGGCCGCGCCAACGCATCGATCCGCGCCCAGGCCGCGCCTTCGTCGATCATGTCGCCGTCCTCGCAATGTCCATCAACGCCCCGGTATCGACATGCTCGTCCAGCGCCGCCGCCAGCGCATCGAGCGCCGCGTCCACCCGCGCCCCCTGGTCAACCCCGTCCGACAAAACCCCCAATCGCCCCAGCCACGCCGCCCGCTGCGCCGGCGCATTGAACAACCCATGGACATAGCACCCGGCGACCCGCCCGACCGAACAGCCATCCCCGCTCCCATCCGAGAACCGCAGCAAGGGCGCAGCCGCCGCAACGGTCCGCCCCGAGTGAATCTCATACCCTGCGAAACCCGCTCCATCCGCAACGCTCACGCCCACGACCGCAGAAACTCGCTTGTCCCCCGTCAACACCGTCTCAACCGGCAGATACCCCAGCCCCGCCACCGTCTCCACCGGCCCCTCGACCCCATCCGGATCGGCAACACTCGTGCCCAGCATCTGATATCCCCCGCAAATCCCGAGCACATGCCCGCCCCGCCGCACATGCCCGGCAATATCCACATCCCACCCCTGCGCCCGCAGGAACGCCAGATCGGCAATCGTCGACTTGGTCCCCGGAATGACGATCAGCGCCGCCTCGACCGGCACCGCCTGCCCCGGCGGCACGAACACCAGCCGCACCCCCGGCTCGTGCACGAACGGATCGAAGTCATCGAAATTGGCAATCCGCGACAGCATCAACACCGCAATCGTCACCGCCCCTTGGGTCTCGCCCGCCGTCTCCAGCACCACGCCATCCTCCGCCGGCAACGCCCGCGCCGCCGCGATCCACGGCACCACCCCCAGTCCCGGCCAGCCGCTCCGCCGCGCGATCTCGGCATAGCCATCATCAAACAGCCGCACATCGCCGCGAAACTTGTTGATCAGGAACCCCCTGATCATCGCCGCATCCTCAGGCTCGATCACCACCCGCGTCCCCACGATCGACGCAATCACCCCGCCCCGGTCGATATCGCCAACGAGCACCACCGGCACCCCAGCCGCCCGCGCAAACCCCATGTTGGCGATATCCCCAGCGCGAAGATTGATCTCCGCCGGGCTCCCCGCCCCCTCGACAATCACCAGGTCGGCCCCCAACCGCAGCCGCGCATAACTCTCCAGCACCGCGCCCAGCAATTCCCCCTTGCGCCCCTGATATTCCCGCGCCGCCAGATTCCCCATCACCCGGCCATGCACGATAATCTGCGCCCCGGTATCCGACTGCGGCTTGATCAGCACCGGGTTCATGTCGGTCGTCGGCGGCGTCCGGCACGCCAGCGCCTGCAACGCCTGCGCCCGCCCGATCTCGCCGCCATCGGCCGTCACCGCCGCATTGTTTGACATGTTCTGCGGCTTGAACGGCCGCACCGTCATGCCGCGATTGGCGAACAACCGGCACAGCCCCGCCACCAGCACGGACTTGCCCACGTCCGACCCCGTCCCCTGCAACATCACAGCAGCCATGCCGCACCCCCGACCACCACCCACAGCAATCCGCACGCCCGCACATAAATCCGCAAGCCGCGCGCCAGGTCCGCCACTCCCGGCGCCCGGCCATCCCCCAGCACCGCCCGCTGCGCCAACTCACCATCATAGGAGACCGCTCCCCCCAGCCGCACCCCGAGCGCCCCCGCCATCGCCGCCTCCGGCCAACCCCCGTTCGGCGAAGCATGCTTGCCCGCATCCCGCCACATGACCCGCAACCCGCCCCCGCCCGCCGCCGCCACCAGCAACCCCGCCACCCGCGCCGGCACCCACATCACCAAATCATCCGCCCGCGCCGCCGCCCAGCCGAAATCGCCATGCCGCGCATCCCGGTGCCCGACGATCGAATCCGCCGTATTGATCGCCTTGCAAATCAACAGCCCCGGCAGCCCGCCCACCAGGAACCACAGCGCCGGCCCCACCACACCATCGCAAAAACTCTCCGCCAGGCTCTCGATCGCCGCCACCGCAACCCTGCTCTCATCGAGCGCCCCGGTATCACGCCCAACGATCGCCCCAACCGCCACCCGCGCCGCCACCAGATCGCCCGCGCCAAGCGGCCGCGCCACCGCCGCCACATGATCGTACAGGCTGCGCTGCGCCAACCCCGCAGTCGCCACAAGCACGAGCAAGGCAACGCCCCACCCCTCCCCGACCAAGAACGTCACCGCCCAACCAGCCCCGCCCGCAACCCCAACCAGCACAACCAGCAACAGCATCCCGAAAGCCCGCCGGCGCCCCGCCCCCCCCGCATTCCACCGCCGCTCAAGCCCCCCGATCAACGCCCCCACCCAACTCACCGGATGCCCCACCGCCGCAAACAACCACGCCGGATACCCCAGCGCCGCCTCGGCAACGAGCACCACCAACAACAGCTCACCCCGGTTCAAAGCGACCGCCGCACCCGCGCCAGCAGCCCCACCGCCTCTATGATCGTCGGCCCGCCGCAATGCATCAGCCGCTCCGGATATTCCCGCACCGCGATATGCCCGGCCAGCGGCCGCAGCACCCGGTGCCCCAGCATCCTGTCGGTCCCCGAGGCATCGCCCACCGAAAACAACACCCGCGGCGGCCGCCCAACCAAATGCTCCAGCGGCAACACGTCCCAGCGCTTCAAGCCATAATCCTTGCTCAGATTATGAAACCCCGTCGTCCGCAGCAGCTCATCGGCCAGCGTCTCGGTCCCCGGCACCAGCCCACCGCCCTGCCAGATCAGCGCCGGCACCGCCGACCCCGCCGTATGCGCCGCCTTCACCGCCGCATCGATCCGCGCATTCAACCGCGCCCCGCGCCCCACATGCCCCGCCGCCGCCGCAATCTGCGCAATCTGCACCCGATTTTCGGCAAGGCTCTCCGACACACCCAGCTGCAGCAGCGCGATATTCATCCGCCGCAGCGCCGCGATCGTCGACGGCGCCACATGCGCCCCGGCAATGACGATATCGGGCGCCAGCGCCACCACTTCCTCGGCAGTCCCCGACGTCGCCTTGAACCGCGCCGCTTGGGCGACCGTGATCGAACTCGCGCGCGGATCCTTCGAATAATGGCTGATCCCCGCGATCTGGCCCGGGTCGGCAACATGCATCAATATCGCATCGACACACGGATTGATCGACACGATCCGCGGCGCCGCTTCCACCGGAGCACCCGCCAACACCAGCGCCAGGCCGATAACTCGCATCAATATTCGACGCCCTTCTGCGCCTTGAAACCCGCCTTGAACGGATGCTTGACCTCGGCGAACTCGGTCACCAGATCGGCAACCTCGATCAGCTCCGGTTTCGCATCACGCCCGGTAATGCAGATATGCTTGGTCAGCGGGCGTTCCTTCAGAAACGCGACAATCTCGCCGATCGGCAGCGTATCGTGGCGCAACACGATATTCAGCTCATCGAGGATGACGAACTCATACGCCGGATCAAGGATCAGCGCCTTCGACCGCTCCCACGCCGCCCGCGCCGCCGCGATATCCCGCGCCCGGTCCTGCGTGTCCCAGGTAAACCCCTCGCCCATGACCTCGAACGTCAGCAGGTCCGGATTGGCCTGGAAAAAAGTCTTCTCCCCCGTTTCCCAACCGCCCTTCACATACTGGACGATGCCGACCTTCATCCCCCAGCCAAGGCTGCGGATCGCCATGCCGAACGCCGACGACGACTTGCCCTTGCCGTTGCCGGTGTGAACGATCAACAGCCCGCGCTCGAGCGTCCGCCGCGCCTGCATCCGCTCGCGCGCCGCCTGCACGCGCTTCATCCGCGCGTTATGAACAGCAAAATCCTCGTCGGTTTCGGTCATCGTCATCTCCCGAGTGCAACGCCAAGGCGCGCAAAGGCAACCTCATCCACAGGCAGTCCAATCCGCAATCGCCGCCCGTCATCGGCAAAAGGCCGGGTCAGGATGCTATGGCCGGCAAGCCGCACGAACAGCCCCGCCGCATCGGCCGTATCGACCAGCCGAAAACACGAAGTCCCGCCAACCACCGCCAATCCCGCACCCGTCAAAAGCCCATCCAGCCGCCCCGCCGCGTCGGCCAGCCGAACCCGCTGCGCCGCCTGCCAGGCATGATCGCCATACGCCGCCGTCCCGATGGCAATCGCCGGCCCCGATACCGGCCAATCCCCCAGCAACCGCCGCAGCGCCGCCGCCATCGGTGCCGGCGCAATCACGAATCCCAGCCGCAGCCCGGCCAGCCCGAAAAACTTGCCGAACGACCGCAGCACGATCGTCCCCGGCCAGCCCAGCGAGGCAATGCTCGCTTCATCCCCCGCATCGGCAAACGCCTCGTCGACCACCAGCCAGCCCCCCAGCGCCGCCAGCCGCCGCGCCGCGCCCGCCAGCAAATCAAAATCGATCATCCGTCCATCGGGATTGTTCGGCCGCGCCAGCACGACCGCGTCATGCCCCGTCTCAGGAACGTCGGCCAGCATCGCCGCATCATCCCACATCGCCCGGTGCCCCGAATATCCCGGCCCAACGACAGCCGGCGTCCGCGCCCCCGCCAGTTGCCCGACCAACCGCAGCGCCAAATCACTCCCCGGCACCGCCACTGTCTCGGCGGGCACACTGCCGAACACCGCCGCCGCCGCCTGTTCGAGCCCCGCCAACGCCCCCGGCTCGGGCAACCGCAACAACGCCCCGGCATCGACCGAAAACGAATAGGCCCAGGGGCTGATCCCTGTCGACAAGTCGATCCAACCCGCCCCGCCGGGAAATCGGGCGCGCGCCAGCTCGATCCGTCCGCCATGAACGGCAAACGGCGCGATGCTGGCGCGCATCCCTGTCATCAGTAGCGCAATCGCACCCCAGCATAACCGGCGCGCCCGGGCTGGCCATAGCGGAAGATCGTCTCATAACGCTCGTCGAACAAATTCTCGATCCGGCCATAGACCTCGACGCCCGTGGTGATCGGGAACGAAGCCCGAATATCGGCGAGCACATAGCCCTCGACCTTGCGCTTGTTGTTGGCATTGTCGAAGCTGGCGCCGACATGGGTCAGTGTCGCTCCCGTCTCGAGCCCGAACGGCCAGCGGTAATCGACCACCGTGCTGACACTGTGCTGCGGCCGCCGCACCAGCAGCTTGCCGAAATTGACGTTCCCCGGCGACCGGTTGACGGCGTTGACATAGGTATAGTTGGCCTGCACCCGCAGCGCATCGACCGGCCGCAACGCCAGCACCAACTCGGCGCCGTCGGCGCGCGCCTTCGCGACATTGTCATAAGTGCCGAACGGCCGCCCGGCACAGATCCCGGTCAGCGGCCGGGAACACGACACGAAGTTGATAAGGTCGGTGGTATCGCGCTTGAAATAGGTCGCGCTGGCCTCGATCGCGCCATCCAAAGCCCGCTGCGTAATCCCCGCATCCCAGCCCGTCGACCGTTCCGGCCGCAGCGCCTGATTGCCATATTCGCTCTGCAACTGGAACAGCGACGGCGCCTTGAAGCCTTCCGAATAGCTCGCCCGGATCGTCGTGCCCGTGGCTGCAACCGTATAAACGCCGCTACCGCCGAACGTCGTCGCACCACCGAAGCGATCATGATCGTCGTGCCGCACGCCGGCCGTCAACGTCATCCCGGCCACCGGCGACGCCAGCAACTGGCCATAGATGCTGTCAAGCCGTGCCCGCCCCTTGGTCACCGGCCCGCCATAGCTCGACGTCGAGAACCGCGAAGTCTCGCGCTCGAGCCCGGCCGTCGCCTGCCAGCCCTTGGCGATGTCGAATACGCCCTGGTATTCGAACCGCTCGTTGCGCCCGTCACCGGCAAAGGTCTCGGTGCCGGTATCGTCGTTGCGGCGCCGCGAGTCGGTGAACGCAAAGCCGGCCCGGTTGCGAAAGCGCCCGTCCAGCAACGCCGCGTTGATCCCGGTATAGGCGACGATCTCGCGGGCCGTCGACGTCTCGAGCGTGTCGCCAAAGGCAAAGCTGGGTGCGGGGAAACCGTCGATGCCGACTTCGCCGTTTGAAAACCAGCCGCGCGCGTCGATCGAGATCGCCTCGCTCAGCGCCAGGTTGAGATTGGCATTGGCGCCGAAATTCTCATAGCCGTCCTTCTCGGTGCCGCCGCGATCCTCGGAAAAGTTCGAGATGCCATCGGTGCGGAAATATCCCGCCCCGGCGCTTGCCGACAGCGGCCCGGCCTTGCCCGAGACATTGCCGACGATCTGCGCCGTGTTGCGATAGCCATATTCGCCGTGCGCATTGATCGCCAGGTCTTCGCTTGGCTGGCGGGTGATCATGTTGATGACGCCGCCGATCGCCTGGCTGCCCCACAGCACCGACTGTGATCCGCGCAGCACCTCGATCCGGTCGATATTGCCGACCAGCAGATTGCCGAAGTTGAAGCCGCCGCCGGGCGACGACGGATCGTTCAGCTTGACGCCGTCGATCAACGCCACCGTCTGGTCGCTGTCGGCGCCGCGGATGTAAACCGAGGTCGACGACCCGATACCGCCATTGCGCGAGATCGCCACGCCGGGAACGGTCCGCAGGATATCGACGACGTTCGCCGTCTGGCGGCGCGCGATCTCGGCGGAATCGATGACCGTTATCGACTGTCCGACCCGCTCGATCGGCTGCGGCGAACGATTGGCGGTGACGACGATGGTATCGGGTGCCTCGTCGGCATGGCCCGCGGTAGCAAGAACCGACACAGTAGCGAGCAGAAGATAGGAAAGATTGCGCATTTGGCCTCCTGGTTGAACAACAGGAGAGGGCGTGCCCCGGTTACCCGGACACGGCAGAAAGCCTGGCAAAACGGTCATGATCGACCCTTCGCGCAACGCCACCTCCTTCGATGTCGTCACGCGAGGCGAACCTCGATCACACAGAACACCCCGTCTGCACAATGGACCGACCGCGACAGGCAGGTCTCCTGGCTCCCGGGTCGCTGCGTCCGCCCCGCCTTCCCGATCGCTTGCGCAATCAGTGGCAATTTGGGGCGACCGCTATCCGGTCACAGTTGCGGGCACAGCCCCGGTTTGCAGAAACGAAATCTGCCTCTGGGTTCCCTATTATTTCCATTTCTGGAAACCTGTCGCATAGGCCCGATATGCGTCCGCCGCCGAAAGGGCAAGAGTGACCAAGAATTCCCTGACCTTTTTCCTCGGCGGCGCCCGCTCGGGCAAAAGCCGCCTGGCGCAGGAAATGGCCGAAAGCCAACACGGCTCGCTCGCCTATCTCGCCACCGGCCAAGCCTTCGACGCCGAAATGGCCGACCGTATCGCCCGTCATCGCACCGACCGCGGGCCGCGCTGGCGCACCACCGACTGCCCGCTCGACCTGCCCGCCGCCATCGCCCGCGAAGCCGTCCTCGGCAACATCGTCCTCGTCGATTGCCTGACCCTCTGGACCAGCAACCTCCTTCTCTCGGACGCAGACCTCCCGGCCGCCCAGGCCGCGCTCCTCGCCGCCCTCGCCGCCGCCCGGTGCCCGGTCATCCTCATCAGCAACGAAACCGGCCTCGGCATCGTCCCCGACAACGCCCTTGCACGGCAATTCCGCGACGCCGCCGGCCGTCTCCACCAACAGGTCGCCGCACTCGCCGATACCGTGTTCTTCGTCGCCGCCGGTCTCACCCTGCGCTTGAAATAGAAGCTGTCATCCCGGACTTGAACCCGGGACCCAGCTACTTCCCTGCGCCCTTTTCTAGCTCAACCGCGCGGCGTGCCAGGCCAGATGGTCGGCCATGAACGTCGATATGAAATAATAGCTATGGTCATAGCCCGGCTGCATGCGCAGCGTCAGCGGAATGCCCGCCGCCGCGCACGCCGCCGCCAGCAATTCCGGGCGCAACTGCTCCGCCAGGAACTGGTCGGCATCGCCCTGGTCGACCAGAATATCCGCCACCCGCGCGCCGTCTTCGATCAGCGCCGTGGCATCATGGTGCCGCCATAGTTCGCGGTCGCCGCCCAGATAACCACCCAGCGCCTTTTCGCCCCACGGCACTTGGCCCGGCGCGGCGATCGGCGAGAACGCCGAGACCGATCGATATTGCCCCGGATGGCGCAGCGCCAGCGTCAGCGCGCCATGGCCACCCATCGAATGGCCGGTGATGCCCTGCCGCGCCGTGTCGACCGGGAAATTCGCCACAATCAGCGCCGGCAACTCCTGCGTGACATAGGTCTCCATCCGATAGTTCGCCGCAAACGGCGCTTCGGTGGCATCGACATAAAATCCGGCGCCAAGCCCGAAATCATAAGCCCCGGCAGCATCGTCGGGCACGCCCTCGCCGCGCGGCGACGTATCGGGCGCAATGAAGATCAACCCAAGCTCGGCACACGCCCGCCGGAACTCGCCCTTGTCGGTGACATTGACGTGGGTGCAGGTCAGCCCCGACAGATACCAGACCAGCGGCAGCTTCGTCCCCGGCGCATGATCGGGCACGAAGACGCTGAACACCATCGGCGTCCCGGTCGCGGCCGACGCATGCCGATAAACGCCCTGCGTGCCGCCAGACGCCCGGTTGCTCGATACCGTCTCCAGCAAACTGTCCATCGACATGCCGTTTCCTAAAAAACCACGACGCTGCGGATCGACTTGCCCGCATGCATCAGGTCGAACCCCTTGTTGATCTCGTCGAGGGTCAGCACATGGGTGATCATCGGATCGATCTCGATCTTGCCGTTCATGTACCAGTCGACGATTTTCGGCGTATCGGTCCGGCCGCGCGCACCGCCGAATGCCGACCCCTTCCACACCCGCCCGGTCACCAGCTGGAACGGCCGCGTCGAAATCTCCTTGCCCGCCTCGGCAACGCCGATGACAACCGACACGCCCCAACCGCGATGACACGCCTCGAGCGCCTGGCGCATTACGGTCGTGTTGCCGGTGCAGTCAAAGGTATAATCCGCCCCGCCCTCGGTCAGCGCCACCAGGTGCTGGACGATATCGCCCTCCACCGCCTTGGGGTTGACGAAATGCGTCATGCCGAACCGGCGACCCCATTCCGCCTTGTCGTCATTCAGATCGACCCCGATGATCTTGTCGGCGCCGACCATCCGCGCCCCCTGGATGACATTCAACCCGATGCCGCCCAGCCCGAACACGATGACAGTGGCGCCGGCCTCGACCTTGGCGGTATTGACCACGGCGCCGACGCCGGTGGTGACCCCGCACCCGATATAGCACGCCGACTGGAACGGTGCGTCGGTGCGGATCTTCGCCAGCGCAATCTCGGGCAACACCGTGAAGTTCGAAAACGTCGAGCAGCCCATGTAATGATGCAGCATCGCGCCCTTGTAGCTGAACCGCGACGTGCCATCGGGCATCACGCCCTTGCCCTGCGTCGCCCGGATCTGCGTGCACAAATTGGTCTTCTGGCTCAGGCACGACTTACACTGGCGGCACTCGGGCGTGTAAAGCGGGATGACATGGTCGCCGACAGCGAGGCTGGTCACCCCGGCGCCGATCTCGCGAACGATGCCGGCACCCTCATGCCCGAGCACGGCGGGGAACAGCCCCTCGCTGTCGAGGCCGTCCAGAGTATAGGCATCGGTATGGCAGATGCCGGTGGCCATGATCTCGACCAGAACCTCGCCCGCCTTGGGCCCCTCCAGGTCAAGCTCGACGATTTCGAGCGGACGCTTGGCTTCGAACGCAACGGCGGCACGGGTCTTCATGAAAACTCCTGTCTGCCACCAACCTGAACTCCGGTGCCGGCAGGCCGGAATAGTCCGCAAATGTCGCGAACGCTACAAATTCGCCGATATCCCGAAACAAGGTCGGAAATGCCCCCCCCCCCCGGACCACCCCGAAATGCCGGTTTCAAGGTCGTAACGGCCCCGGCATTATCCGGCAGCTTACCCGAAACACGCTCCGAAACACCCGAAATCACCCCGCCAGATAGGCAGCCAGCAACATGTTCGACGTCTGAACCAGCGTCGAAGAAGGCCCCTGCGACCCCGATGTATGCCGGCTGCTGCTGGCGCCCTCGAGCAGCAGCATCAGGCCATCCGCCAGCCCCTCGGCATCCTTGACCGGCAGCCGACGAATCAGGTCGCCCATCCGCTGGCGCATGAACGCCTTGCAGTTATCGGTGATCGCCCGCGCCGGATGCCGGGGGTCCGGAAATTCCACCGCCGCATTCGTCGACGCACAACCGCGATAATCAGGCGCCCCGATTTCCTCCGCAAAATCAGCGAAATGGGCCTTCAATTCGGCAAGCGCATCGTCCGGATAACGCGCTGCGATCGCCTCCCATCGCGCCTGGCTATCGGCAATCTGCTTCTGCAGGCACACCACAATCAAATCGTCCTTCGACGCAAAGCTGCGGTACAATGTCGGCTTGGTCACGCCAGTCTCGGTGACGATCTCGTCGACCCCGACGGCCCGAATACCGCGTTGATAGAACAGGTTGGTCGCCGTCTCGCACAGACGGTCGGCCGCCGATCGGCGCTTGCCCTCTGCGATGTCGGTATCGGCTGCGGCTTTATGCACTGACATTTTTTCTTTGCCTCGCGTTCGCGCCGAATTCCCCAACCGACGCTTGACTTAATGTAACAGAACGGTACGTAACATCAAGACGTACCGGTCTGTTACATTTGATAGCGCAGGGAATATGAACATGGCATGTGTGGATCACGTTGAAAAGCGCGGCGCATCGAACCGCGCCATCAAGCGCTGCGGCACCCAGGCGCCATCCGCCGCCCTGGGTAGCCCGGTCGCCGCGCCCGACATCATCGACAAGCTACTGACAATGCTGCTCGGCGAGGCGCGTCACTTCACCCCTGCCCTCTACCGCATCGAAGACGTGCACGCCGCCGAATTCGCGCTGCTCGCAACCCATCAGGATCTCCGCGCATGAACATGACCGTACAATCCGACTTTTCCCGCGCCATCGACCGCGCCCGGCGCCGCCCCAACCGTGTCGGCGTTGCCATCATCCTCGGCACCACCGCCCTCATCGCCATCGGTGCCGCCAAGCTCGCCGGCAGCGCCGCCCCCGCCCAGGCCGCCCTGCCGCCCCCCGGCGTCACCGTCGCCGTGCCGCTGGTTCGCCAGGTCAACGAGTGGGACGACTATATCGGTCGCTTCGCCCCCAGCAAATCGGTTGAAATCCGCCCCCGCGTCTCCGGCGCCCTGACCGGGATCTTCTTCACCGACGGCGAAATCGTCCGCCAGGGCCAGCTCCTGTTCCGTATCGATGCACGCCCCTTCGCCGCCGCCCTCGCCGAAGCAAAAGCCCGCGAATCAAGCGCCTTGTCATCCGTCCAACTGGCCCATAGCGCCCTCGCCCGCGCCACCCGCCTCATCGCCGACGAGGCCGTCTCCGCCGAGGAAATCGACACCCTCCGCGCCGCGCTTCGTGCCGCCGAAGCCGCCGTCGGCGCCGCCCGCGCCCAGGTCACCGCCCGCGCCCTCGACGTCGAATTCACCGAAGTCCGCTCCCCCATCACCGGCCGCATCTCCGACCGCCGCGCCGATATCGGCAACCTCGTCGCCGGCGGCGAGGCCAACAGCGCCACGCTCCTCACCACCGTCTACGCCCTCGACCCGATCTACTTCAGCTTCGACGGCTCCGAGGCGCTTTACCTCAAGGCCCACCGCGGTGGCGACGCAACCAACGACCGCGTCGAAATTCAGCTCCAGGACGAAACCGGCTACCGCTGGAAAGGCCGCGTCGATTTCAGCGACAACCGCATCGATCCCGGCGCCGGCACCATCCGCGGCCGTGCCATCATCGCCAACCCGGGCTATTTCCTCACCCCCGGCATGTTCGGCAACATGCGGCTCGCCAGCGGCCCGACCCGCTCGGCCCTGCTTGTGCCCGACAGTGCCATCGGCACCGATCAGGCCCGCAAGACCGTGCAGGTCGTTGGCGCCGACAATATCGTCGCCATCCACCCCGTCGTCCTAGGCCCCGTCATCGAAGGCCTGCGCATCGTCCGCAGCGGCCTCAAGCCGACCGACCGCGTCATCGTCCAGGGCATGCAGAACGCCATCCCCGGCGCGCCCGTCACGCCCAAAACGACGACCGCGGCCGCCAGCGCCGACGACACCATGACACTCGATTCCACCGCACCGATCGCCGCCCAGGCGACCTTTGCTGCGGCCCGCTAGGACCAGTTCAATGCGTTTCTCCCGCTTCTTCATCACCCGGCCGATCTTCGCCGCGGTGCTGGCCATCGTCATCGTCATCATCGGCCTCGCCGCTTATTTCCGGCTGCCGATCGCCCAATATCCCGACATCGTGCCGCCAACGGTAACCGTCACCGCAAACTACCCCGGCGCCACTGCCGAGGTCGTCGCCGACACCGTCGCCGCGCCGATCGAGCAGGAGATCAACGGCGTCGACAACATGCTCTACCAGTCGTCGCAATCGACCGGCGACGGCCGCGTCACCATCACCGTCACCTTCAAGATCGGCACCGATCTCGATGCGGCGCAGGTGCTCGTCCAGAACCGCGTCGCCATCGCGGAGCCGCGCCTGCCCGAGGACGTCCGCCGCCTCGGCATCGTCACCCAGAAAGCCTCGCCCGACTTCCTCATGGTCATCAACCTGATATCGCCGGATAAATCGCTCGATCGCAGCTATGTTTCCAACTACGCACTCACCCAGATCCGCGACCGCCTCGCCCGTGTCGACGGTGTCGGCGACGTCCGCCTGTTCGGTGCCCGCGATTACGGCATGCGCGTCTGGATCAACCCCGGCAAGGCGGCGTCGCTCGACCTGACGGCGGGCGAAATCATCGCCGCCCTGCGCGCCCAGAACGTCCAGGTTTCCGCCGGCACCCTCGGCCAGCCCCCATATGCCCGCGGAAACGCCTTCCAGCTCAACGTCGAAACGCAAGGCCGGCTGACCGATCCGGCACAGTTCGCCAACATCGTCATCCGCACCGATGCCAGTGGCCGCCAGACCCGCGTCTCCGACGTCGCCCGCGTCGAACTCGGCGCCCAGGATTACGGCACCAACACCTATCTCAGCGGCGAGGAATCGCTGATCCTTGCCGTCTTCCAGCGCCCCGGCTCGAACGCCCTCGCCGCCGCCGACGGCATCCACGCCGAACTCGACCTAATGGCCAAGCGCTTCCCCAAGGGTCTCGAATACCGCATCATCTACAACCCGACCGAGTTCATCAGCCAGTCGATCGACGCCGTCAAAAGCACCCTCGTCGAGGCCATCATCCTCGTCGTCCTCGTCATCCTCATCTTCCTGCAAAGCTGGCGCGCCGCGATCATCCCGATCATCGCCATCCCGGTCTCGTTGATCGGCAGCTTCGCCATGCTCTCGGCGCTCGGCTATTCGCTCAACAATTTGTCGCTGTTCGGACTGGTGCTCGCCATCGGCATCGTCGTCGATGATGCCATCGTCGTCGTCGAGAACGTCGAGCGCAACCTCGAGCGGAGCCTGTCCCCGCTCGAAGCCGCGCGCACCTCGATGGACGAAGTCTCCGTCGCCCTCGTCGCCATCGTCCTCGTCCTCTGCGCGGTGTTCATCCCCACCGTTTTCCTCACCGGTATCTCGGGCGAATTCTACCGCCAGTTCGCCGTCACCATCACCACCGCAACGGTGATCTCGCTCGTGCTGTCGCTCACCCTCTCCCCTGCCCTTGCGGCGATGCTGCTCCGCGGCAAGGACCATCACGCCCCCGCCCCCAGCGGCTGGCGCGGTATCGGCCCCCGCGCCGGCGCCGCCTTCAACCGCGGCTTCGACCGCCTGAGCACCGCCTATGCCAGCCTGACACGCACCCTCGTCCAACGCCCCAAGTCGGTCTTCGCCGCCTATGCCGGGCTGATCGCGCTCACCGCCGCTGCCTTCACCTTCACCCCGACCGGCTTCATCCCGGCGCAGGACCAGGGCTATTTCCTCACCATCGTTCAGCTGCCCCCCGGCGCCTCGCTCGAGCGCACCGACGCCGTCCTCCGCAAGGTCTCGGCGCGGATCCTGCCGCTAAAAGGCGTCAACGGCTCGGTAATGCTCGCCGGCTTCGACGGTCCCTCGCAAACCGCCGCGCCGAACTCCGCTGCCGCCTATATCCCGCTCAAATCCTTCGAGGAACGCGCCGCACTAGGTGTCACCCTGCAAAGCATCATGGCCGAGGCCCAGGCCAGCATCGCCGATATCGACGAAGCCCGCACGCTCGTCGTGCCGCCGCCCCTCATCCAGGGTATCGGCTCGGCCGGCGGCTACCGCATCATGGTCGAGGACCACGGCGGCCACGGCTATGCGGCGCTCGGCAAGGTCTCGTTCGGCCTGATCGAAAAGGCCAACGCCACCAAGGGCCTCGCCCAAGTCTACAGCTTCTTCGATACCGGCACGCCGAGCATCTTCGCCGACATCAACCGTGCCAAGGCCGACCTTCTCGGCGTCCCTCCCGCGCGTGTCTTCGAGGCACTCCAGGTCTATCTCGGCTCGGCCTTCGTCAACGACTTCAACCTGCTCGGCCGCACCTACCGCGTCACCGCACAGGCCGACGCACCCTATCGCAACACCGTCGCCGACATCGCCAATCTGAAAACCCGCTCCAACTCCGGCGCCATGGTTCCCCTCGGTGCCGTCGCCAACTTCCGTGACAAGACCGGGCCGTACCGCGTCACCCGCTACAACCTCTTCCCCGCAGTCGAGGTCGATGGCGACACCGCTCCCGGCTTCTCGTCGGGCCAGTCGCTTACCGCGATGGAGCAGCTCGCCGCTTCGACCCTGCCCGCCGACTATACCACAAGCTGGACCGGCATCGCCTTCCAGCAAAAGGCCGCCGGCTCGACCGCGGCCATCGTCTTCGCCCTGGCCGTCGTCTTCGTCTTCCTCGTCCTCGCGGCCCAGTATGAAAGCCTGACGCTCCCACTGGCGATCATCCTGATCGTGCCGATGTGCCTGCTCGCGGCGATGGTCGGCATCAACCTGCGCGGCATGGACAACAACGTCCTGACCCAGATCGGCCTCGTCGTGCTGATCGCGCTTGCTGCCAAGAACGCCATCCTGATCGTCGAATTCGCCCGCCAGGGCGAAGAAGTCGATGGCCTGACCCCGGCCGAAGCCGCCGTCCGCGCCGCTCGCGATCGTCTCCGGCCGATCCTGATGACCTCGTTCGCCTTCATCCTCGGCGCGCTGCCGCTGGTGCTGGCGACCGGCGCCGGTGCCGAACTCCGCCAGGCACTCGGCACCGCGGTGTTCTTCGGCATGATCGGCGTCACCGTCTTCGGGTTGATCTTCACGCCGACCTTCTACGTCGCCTGCCGCGCGCTTTCGGCATGGCGACCACTGGCCCGGACCACGAACCTCCAGCCGGCCGAATAGGAACGATGACCATGTACCGCATCCCAAGCCTCGGCATATTGCTGGCGCTCGCCGCCTGCACCGTCGGCCCCGACTATGTCACGCCGAAACCCCCGGTTGCGTCGGCGCCCGCCTTCATCGGCAGCGCCTCGCCGGCGGTCACCAGCGCCGACCAACCCGCCGGCAACTGGTGGCAACTCTACCAGGACCCGATCCTCGATGGCCTGGTGGCCGACACCCTCGCCGCCAACAAGGACATCGCCATCGCGGCGGCCAACCTCGACAAGGCTCGCGCCGCCCTGCGCGGCGTCCGCGGCGATCGCCTGCCCAGCGCCACCTTCGACGCACGGGGCGGCTATCAACGCCTGCCGTCGATTCAATCGTTGCCCGGCTTCAGCCGCAACAACGGCGTCGTCGATGGCGGCATCAGCATCGCCTATGAAGTCGACCTGTTCGGCCGCATCTCGCGCGGTATCGAAGCCGCGCGCGGCGATGTCGCCGCCGCCGACGCCGATCGCGATGCCGTGCGCGTCGCCATCGTCGCCGAAACCACCCGCGCCTATGCCGATCTCGGCTCGCTGGCGGAGCGTATCCGCGTCGCCCGCCGCATCGTCGTCCTCGTCGACCAGAGCGTTAAGCTGACCGCCAAGCGCTACGAAGCCGGCCGCGCCACCCGCCTCAATACCGCCCGCGCCGCGACGCTGCGCGACCAGGTCCGCGCCAGCGTGCCGCCGCTCGAGGCCGAGCGCGACGCCGCGCTCTACAGCCTCGCGCTGCTCACCGGCCGCACGCCGCGCGACCTGCCCCCAACAATCCACACCGGCGCTACCCTCCTCCATCTCGATCGCCCGCTCCCCGTCGGCGACGGCCGCGCCTTGCTGGCACGCCGCCCCGACGTGCGCGCCGCCGAGCGACGCCTCGCCGCCCAGACCGCACGCATCGGCGTCGCCACAGCCGATCTATACCCGACGATCTCGCTCGGCGCCTCGGTCGGCTCGACCAGCACCGGCTTCGGCAACTCCTTGACCAGCAGCGCACTCCGTTTCTTCACCGGCGGGCTCCTGTCGTGGAACTTCCTCAACCAGGAGGCCGCGCGGGCCAACATCGACGGTGCCAACGCCGACACCGCCGCCGCCCTTGCCGGCTTCGACCAGACGATCCTCCAGGCCCTGCGCGAAACCGAAACCGCGCTTTCCGCCTTCACCCATGAACTCGATCGCCGCCAGGCCCTGGGCGACGCCAGTGCCGAAGCCGCGATCGCCGTCCGCATCGTGCGCGCGCAACTCCGCGAAGGCCGCGTCGACTCGCTCAGCCTCATCGACGCCGAGCGCAGCTTCGCCGATACCGAAGCCGCGCTCGCCGCCTCCAACGCCCGCGTCATCACCGCCCAGATCGACCTGTTCCGCGCCTTGGGCGGCGGTTGGCAGGCGGACGCCACCGCCCCCGCCGGAACCGCCGCGGCGATGTAAGCCTCATGCGAGATATGATTGAACCTTCCCCGCAGTTGTGGGAGGAGGCGCCGGCAACAACCGCCCTTGGGCAGAGGCAAGACCGAAATGCGCTGGTTACTGCGATCGAAGATCCACAATGCCTATGTGACCGAGGCCAACCTGGCCTATATCGGCTCGATCACCATCGACCAGGATCTCCTCGACCAGGTCGGCCTGTGGGCGGGCGAACGCGTCCTCGTCGTGTCCAACACCTCAGGCTCCAGGCTTGAAACCTATGTCATCAGCGGCCCGCGCGGGTCCGGCGCAATCGCGATGAACGGCGCCGCAGCGCATTTGATCGCCAGGGGCGAACAGATCATCATCATGGGCTTTGAACTTTCGGCCGCGCCGATCGAGCCATCGGTCATTCTTGTCGACGAAGCCAATCGCTTCGTGCGTTTTCTCGGAGAGACCGCAAACACGGTCCTTTGACGCGACAACGGGGCGGGATGACCTCCGCCCCGCCCTTGTTTGGCTGCATCGCGGAAATCTCAGTCGCGCGATGCGATGGTAACGTTCGTCTGGGCTTCGGCGCCGGCGCGGGCTGCATCGACACAGTTGGCTTCGTCGCTCCGCGACCGAAGGTCGTCGCTGCCGGTCCGGCAGACCTGGCGAGCGGCATGATTGACGCGGAACTCGAGGCGCTGGCGATCGGCTGTGCTGCCCAGGTTGAGATCGCTGATCTTCACATAAGCCGTGCGCGGCGCTTCGGCGGCAGCGGCTGGAGCAGTTGCGCCAACAAGGCAGGCGCCGGCCAGGACGACGGTGCCGACAGCGCCGATGACGGTGCGAACGGCGGCGTGCGAGACGGCGGTGAAAGCATTTGCGAACATGGTGAGATCCTCTGGTTGGCGGAGATCCAGACCATCCGGCCTCCGATAACCAATGCTTTGCAGGTCCCGTGCCAACTGCTGGGCCTAATCGATATCGACGTCAATTCGACGACTTACAAGCACACCGGCAATTGCAACCATTTGTTATGCGAAACGAGCCTGCCAAACATCGGTAAAGTTTCCATATGTTTGGCGATCCTTCCCGCGCGCTGCGCAGTGCCCGCACTCGAACGACCGCTTCGCCGGTCAAAATCGGTGCCCACCAATCCTTCGCAGTGCACGTCGGCGCACGATATTCCCCGATCAAGGCAGGCGGCTTGCAGTCATTGTCGATGACAATTCGGCCGGCTTTCACTCACTGATCGCTGCTTTTCAATCATTGGCCCTGAGTAATATACCGGGATTCTCGGCATTTTGGCTTGAGTGGGATTGTACAACATGACGCAATCACTCTTCGTTATTGCCGCCATCTTGGCGACGCCCGTGTTTGCCCAGGAGGCTGCTCCAGTCGCACCTGCTGCGCAGCCTGTGTGCAGTGCCAAGGTTACCGACAGTTGTCAGCAGACAAAGGGCCAGGAAGACAGTGCCATGACCGGTGCCGAGGCCGACCGCCGCGACTCCCGGAATGCCGGCAACTGGACACCCGATGGTGCCGCCGGTGCGAAGGCAACCGGTGGTCGCCTCGAAGTCGTGCGCGGCCAGCTTGCCGTAGCGGACACCACTACCGACGGCGTGCTGACAAACGACCGATGGGTCGCTACCGGCGGCGTCGAGGAAATTTCTACATCCTCGATGCCGATGCCGACGGCAACCTCACCCGCGCCGAACTGCGTGCCGCCCGCGACCACCTCTAGGCGCGTGTCGCCGACGCCCGAGCCCTGTTCAAGGCCGCCGACACCAATGGCGACGGAAAATGGAGCAAGACCGAATGGCTGGATGCCGGCATGATCGACCAGACCTTCACCGCGCTCGACGCCAGCAAGGACGGCTTCGTCAGCCAGGCCGAAGTAACAGCCCTCAAGCAAAAGGCACTGCGCTCTTATGATCGGGCGATGAGCCGCAAGTAAAACGGGATCTTGCCGATCGCGGGGCAGAGCAACTTGCAATAGCCTCACGGTCGGTACCGCCCCCCAATGCGTTGCAGCGTCGGCGCGCCACCTGTTCAGTGCGGTGAACAGCAAAGTTCATGCCGAGTGGGAGATTGCATAACCGCGCGGATCGAGCTCCTGCCCGTCTGCAGCGCACACGACGAGGATCGCGGCCAACCCGGCCAGCGCCCGAAACCGGCAGGACGCGTGCCGAACAAAAGCGGAACGTCACACCGACAATGGGACTCTTGTATACCACATCGTACAAGAACAGGTCGCGACCGGTGCCCTTCTCGTACTTCATGTAGGACAATTGGTAGCCAACATCGATCGTCGCATGCGGCGAGATGTTCAAATGACCATCGGCCTGAACTGGACGGCGATGCCCGAGCCGATGCCGCAATCACCGACATTGGCCTGAACAGTCGACGCCGCCAACTTGCTGAACGGCGCCGACATCCCGAAACCCACGATGGGATCCACCCGGTCCTGTTTGCGACTGGCGCCGTCAAGCGCCGGGACAAGCTTCTCGAACTCGAGTTCTATCTGGTTGAAGCGTGCGCCGCCGACCAGTTCGAAATTCTCGCTGATGCGATCAACAATATCGGCTGCACGGCGCGCTGGGAGACGTTGGCCAGGTCCCGCGATCATCGTCGCTGGCATCGGGGTTCATGTAATTGACGTCGACGCCCAGCGTCCAGTCGACGTCACCTGCCCCGCACCATGCCAGCAGCAACGCGGCTACAGATGCGGCTCGCCAAGGCTCCGTCCGAAAGCGTGGTGGGCGCGGCAGGGTTTGAACCTGCGACCCCTCGCGTGTGAAGCGAGTGCTCTACCGCTGAGCTACGCGCCCACGCTTGCGTGACGATCTCGCCTGCGTGACGATCTCGTCCCGAGTGCGGGGTGGTTAGGGGACCCGCCCCGCCAAGTAAACCCCACCCCGGCCGTTATACGCCGCTCGAGCCGATCTCGCCTGCGCCGTTGTTGCAGGCATCCTTCAGATTCCGCCCGACCCGGAACTTGGGCACGACGCTTTCGGCAAGGTCCATCGGCTCCCCGGTCCGCGGGTTCCGCCCCGTCGATGCCTTGCGCACCCCCGCAACGAAGTTGCCGAACCCGACCAGCCGCACCTCTTCGCCCTTCGACAGCGACTCCGTGATCGTATCGAGCATCGCGTCGATCACCCGAGCCGCATCCCCGCGCGCCAACCCGGTCGTATCCGCCACCCTGTTGGCCAGGTCCTGCTTGTTCATCGATTCGTCACCCCGGAATCGCGTTGGAAACGTCTATCATGGCAAGCCACCGGAACGAGTCAAACAAGACTTCAAATATTCGGCACGGTCGACGTCCGACCGTGCCGAATTTACGTTTCAACGACGCCTATCAGTGCCTTACGGTCACTTCCGGCGTCAGTGGCGGCTTGGGCTGGGCCGCCAGTTCATCAGCTTCCGACCATTCGATCGGAACCAGCGGCGTGACTAGCGCCAGTGCCAGCACCTCGTCCGCATGCGCCACTGGAATGATCTTCAACCCTTCCGTCACATTGGCCGGAATGTCGGCCAGGTCCTTCTCGTTCTCTGCCGGGATGAACACCGTCGTAATCCCGCCGCGCAGCGCCGCCAGCAGCTTTTCCTTCAACCCGCCGATCGGCAGCACGCGGCCGCGCAGCGTCACTTCACCCGTCATCGCCACGTCCTTGCGAACCGCGACCCCGGTCAACGTCGATACGATCGCCACGACCATCGCCACGCCGGCCGACGGCCCGTCCTTGGGCGTCGCGCCTTCGGGAACATGGACGTGGATGTCCTTCTTCTCGAACACCGATGGCTTGATGCCGTACTGCAGGGCGCGCGCCTTGGTGAACGACAGCGCCGCTGAAATCGATTCGGTCATCACATCGCCCAGCTTGCCGGTTGTCTTGACCAGCCCCTTGCCCGGCGCCGTTACCGCTTCGATGGTCAGCAACTCGCCGCCCACTTCGGTCCATGCCAGCCCGGTCACGGCGCCGATCTGGTCGTCGACTTCCCCGACGCCAAAGCGATACTTCCGCACCCCGGCAAATTCGGCGAGGTTATCTGCATCGATCCGCACCGACTTGGCCTTGCCCTCCAGGATCCGCCGCAGCGACTTGCGCGCCAGCTTGGCAAGCTCGCGCTCCAGAGTCCGCACCCCGGCCTCGCGCGTATAATATCGCACCAGGTCGCGCAGCGCATCGTCGCCAACGCTGAACTCGTTCTTCTTCAGACCGTGCGCCTCATACTGCTTCTCGAGCAGGTGCCGCTTGGCGATCTGGACCTTCTCGTCTTCGGTGTAACCCGACAACTGGATGATCTCCATGCGATCGAGCAGCGGCTGCGGCATGTTGAGCGAGTTGGCCGTCGTCACGAACATCACGTCAGACAGGTCATAATCGACCTCGAGGTAATGATCGTTGAACGCTTTGTTCTGCTCCGGATCGAGAACCTCGAGCAGCGCCGACGACGGATCGCCGCGGAAATCCTGGCCCAGCTTGTCGATCTCGTCGAGCAGGATCAACGGGTTGCCCGTCCCTGCCTTCTTCAGGTTCTGAATCACCTTGCCCGGCATCGAGCCGATATACGTCCGCCGATGACCGCGAATTTCGGCTTCGTCGCGCATCCCGCCCAGCGACTGCCGCACGAACTCGCGCCCGGTCGCCTTGGCGATCGAACGGCCCAGCGAGGTCTTGCCGACACCCGGAGGCCCGACGAGGCACAGGATCGGACCCTTCAGCTTGTTGGTCCGCACCTGTACCGCCAGATACTCGATGATGCGATCCTTGACCTTCTCGAGGCCATAATGATCGTCATCCAGCACCTTTTGCGCCGCCACGATATCGCGCTTGATCTTGGACTTCTTGCCCCATGGCAGGCCCAGCATCACGTCGAGATAATTGCGCACGACGGTCGCTTCCGCCGATTGCGGTGCCATCGCCTTGAACTTCTTGAGCTCGGAAATCGCCTTGTCGCGGGCTTCCTTGGGCAGCTTGGCCTTGGCGATCTTCTCCTCGAACTCGGTCGCCTCGTCCTTGGCCTCGTCGCCCTCGCCCAACTCGCGCTGGATCGCCTTCATCTGCTCGTTGAGATAATATTCGCGCTGGGTCTTCTCCATCTGCCGCTTCACGCGGTTGCGGATTTTCTTCTCGACCTGCAGCACGCCCATCTCGCCCTCCATATGGGCGAACACCTTCTCCAGCCTCTTGGCGACGTCGGGCTCGGCCAGCAAGGCCTGCTTGTCGACGATCTTCAGCCCCAAATTCGCCGCCACCGTGTCGGAGAACCGACCAGCATCCTCGATCTGGCCGATCTGCACGGCAATCTCGGGTGCCGTCTTGCGGTTGAGCTTCACATAGGATTCGAACTGCTTGGCAGACGATCGCAGCAGCGCCTCGAGCTGGGTCGGATCGGACTCGACATCGGCGCGCGGCCGCACCTCCGCCACCAGGTAACCGGCGTCGTCGCTCAGCGATACCAAAGTGCCGCGATTCTGCCCCTCGACGAGCACCTTCACAGTGCCATCGGGCAGCTTCAACAATTGCAGCACAGTCGCCACTGTGCCGACGTCATAAAGATCGTCCGACGACGGATCCTCGTCGGCGGGGTTCTTCTGCGACAACAGGAACACCGTCTTGCCGCCCTGCATCGCGGCCTCGAGCGCCGCCACCGATTTGTCGCGCCCCACGAACAACGGCACGATCATCTGCGGAAACACAACGATATCCCGCAGCGGCAACACCGGCAGCGACAGGATCGTCTTGGCTGGATTCTCGTCGGTCATGTCAATCTCCACGCCGGTACCACATCGATATACCGACTTGCTTCATTCTGGCATATGGGGAGCCTGGCGGCGCGCATCAATCCACGCGGCTTGCCTGCGCGCTTCAGTCCCCGCCGCAACTATGGGCCTGCCCGTCCTTTACGCCAAGTGGGGGAATCGACCAAAGCGGCCCAGACGATATTTAAGTCGCCGGCACAGCAAGCTAACCTATCCGACCAGCGCGCCCTCCCCGGCAAACCCCGCGATCTCCGCCGCACTGAACCCCAGCCCCGCCAGCACCGCCCGCCCATGCTCGCCCAGCGCCGGCGCCGCCCCGCCCGCCAGCGCCGGTGTCACCCCGAACCGCGCCGCCGGTCGCGCCGCGCGCACCGCGCCGGCCGCGCCGTGGTCGATCTCGACCACGATCTCGTTGAACATCACCTGCGGGTCATCGGCCACATTGGCGCTGTCATTGACCCGGCCGCCCACCGCCCCCTCGCTAATGAACCCCTCCATCAGTTCGTCCATGGTCCGCGCCGCGATCTCGCTGGTGAACGCTGGCGCCCAATCGTCCCGATACTGCAGCCGCCCGCCGACCGTGTGCAGCCGCGTGTCGGCGGCCAGGTCCTCGCGCCCCAGCGCCCGCGCCAGCGCGATGAATTCGACATCCTGCATCATGCCGATAGCCACCTGCCCGTCGGCCGCCTGCCACAACCGCCCCAGCGCACCATATTCGGGAAACGGCGCCGCCGGCTCGACGAAGCTGTGGTTGTACATGCCCTCGGGCCAATTGAACGCCAGCGCCGCATCGAGCATCGCAACGTCGATCCGCTGCGCCTCCCCCGTCCGCTCGCGGTGAAACAACGCCGCGGTGATCGCCTGCGCCGCCGTAAGCGCCGTCACCTTGTCCGCCACCAGCGTGCGCACCAGCGACGGTTGCCCCTTGGCATCGACCTGCGTCGCGGCAATCCCGCTCACCGCCTGCACGACGGGATCATAGACCCGGATGTTGCGGTACGGCCCGTCCGGCCCGAACCCCGTTATCGAGGCAAAGATCAGCTGCGGGTTCAATTCGGCACAGCGTTCGGCGCCGAACCCCAGCCGTTCCATCGTCCCCGGCCTGAAATTCTCGACCAGCACATCGGCCCACAGCACCAGCCGCTCCAATATTGTCCGCCCGCCGCGCGTCTTCAGGTCGATCGCCAGGCCCTGCTTGCCGCGATTGACCGCGATGAACATCGCCGAGCGATCGCCCTTGCGCGGCCCCAGCGTCCGCACCGGGTCACCCCCGGGGCTCTCGACCTTGATGACCTCCGCCCCTTGGTCGGCCAGCAGCGCCGTCGCCATCGGCCCCGACACGATCTGCGAAAGATCGACGATCTTTATCCCCGCCAATGGTCCGGCCATTACTGCTCCCTTGCTGTTCCACGATCCTAGCAGGATCGAATGCCAAGCGCCCCTCGCGGAAACACCAAGGACAGCCGCACATTTCGCCTTGTTGATGTTATATCACTGTCGTGTATTCTGGTTCGGAATTCTTGGGAGGAACAATATGCGCAAGTTGTTGTTCGCCGGTCTTGCTGCATTCGCAATCGCAGTTCCTGCCGCCGCCCAGTCGGCGCCCGATATCTCGCAAAATTTTATGGCTTCGCCGGGCTCGGTGCTATTGCCGGTCGATGAGCTCGGCATCGGTGAAGTCGCCAGTATAGGCGAAGCCGCTCGCACAGCCTTGCTGGCCGGCGATTACGCCCGGACACGCTCTCTGCTGCGCCGCCTGATGGCCAGCAATAGCGGCTATTTGTGGTCGCCCGGCCTGCTCGTGGTCGCCGGCCTTGCCGAAGCCGGCCTCGACAACCAGGCCGGCGCGCGTCGCTATTTCGAAGCTGCGCTTCACGGCGATCGCTACAACCTCGGCGCCCGCACGAGCCTCGCCTTGACCCTCGCCGAGCAGGGAGATGATGACGCGGCGGCCTACCATCTGCGCGTTCTCGAACGGCGCCAGCAAAGCTGCGGCGGTGACTGCAAGGCCGCCTCGACCCTCGATCAGGCGGTCACCGCCGTGCGACAAGCCATCGCCAGCTAGAGCAAGAACCCCGCCCCAATAACGCCCTCGTCCTCCACTGTCATGCCAGCGAAGGCTGGCATCCAGCCCCGCCGCCCGGCTTACGCCAAAAGAACAAGCAAGAACCCTCCGGCCAAGCACCCCTGCCCAACCAGACCAACCTAGCCCTAAACCCGAATATCCCGGTGCCGCGTTTCCGGCAGCCAGATCGCGCTGACCACGAACGCCATGGCCACCACCCCGAACGTGTACCAAAGCCCCGAAAAGCTATCCCCCGTCCGCACCACGATATATTGCGAGATCACCGGCAAAAACCCGCCGAAATACCCCGTCCCGATATGATAGGGGATCGACATCGACGTATACCGGATCCGCGCCGGAAACAGCTCGACCAAAATCGCCGCGACCTGGCCATAGGTCATCGCCGACAGCGCCACCATGATCGCCACCGCGGCGATCACCTTCCAGTGCGTCACCCGCTCGGGGTCGGCCTTGTCGGGATAACCCGCCGCCACTAGCGCCGCCAGCAGCGCCGGCTTGTCGAAGCCGGCCAGCCGCACATCGCCGACCGTCACCGCCAACTCGCTCGACGGCGTCTTCGAATAGCTCACGCCGCGCTTGGACAAAAACTCGAGCGCCCGGGCGCAATCGCTCTCGGGCTTGCTGAACACGCTGAACTCGCACGGCGGCAACTCGATCACCACCGGCGAGGCCCGCGTCGCTTCCTCCAATGCCGGATTCGCACCATCGGCCATCAGGTGAAACAGCGGAAACAACAGTACCAGCGTCAGCCCATAACCGATGAGCAGGACTTTCTTGCGCCCGGTCCGATCCGACAGCCAGCCGAAGAACACATACAGCGGCGCCGCCAGCAACGCCCCCGCCGCCATGTAAAGCAGTGCCTGCGTCTCGGGCACCCGTGCCGTCCCCTGGAGGAAATACAGCGTGCCGAACTGCGACGTGTAATAAATCACCGTCAGCCCCGCCGCGACGCCGAACAGCGCGACGAACAGGTTGCGGAAATTGCCCGGCGCCGTGAAACTTTCCTTCAAAGGGTTCTTCGAGGTCGTGCCCGCCGCTTTCATCGCCTTGAAAACCGGGCTCTCCGACAGCTTCAGCCGCATGTAGACCGAGATCGACAGCATCACGAGCGACATCAGGAACGGCACCCGCCACCCCCAGGCCTCGAACGCCGCGCTGCTCATCGACGCCCGCGTGCCGAGCACGACGATCAGGCACAAAAGGAACCCACCCGCCACCGACGCCTGGATCCAGCTCGTATATTGCCCGCGCTTGTTCGCCGGCGCATGCTCGGCGACATAGATCGCCGCGCCGCCATATTCACCGCCCAGCGCCAGCCCCTGCAAGGTCCGCAGCACCAGCAGCATCACCGGTGCCCACACGCCCGCGCTGGCAAAGGTCGGCAACGCCCCGATCGCCGCGGTCGCCACGCCCATCAGCGAAATGGTGATCAGAAACGTGTGTTTACGCCCTACCCGGTCACCGAAATACCCGAAGATTACCGCCCCCAGCGGCCGAAAAAAGAACCCGACCGCAAACGCGAACAACGAGAACAACAGCTCGGTCGTTGGATTGCCGGTGGTGAAAAACAGCCGCCCGAGCAACGACGCCAGGATGCCATACAGAAAAAAGTCGTACCATTCGAACACGGTACCCAGCGACGACGCCGCAATGACCAGCCGGTCGCGCTTCGGATCGAGCACCACCAAGTCCGGCTCCCCAGCCGCCCCCTCAACCGTCACTGCCAACCACCCTCTCCCCGCCGCTCGGTCTCAAAACCTGTTCCTGCTGTCCTACACGACCTGTTTCGGCTAACAACAGCCATTCTCGTGCAACTATTTCCGCTCTTTGAAACTGTCTATTCTTTCTTCCCCCCTCCCTTCTTCAAGAGAGGGGTCGGGGGCGGGTTTCTTGCTTCCTACTGCCCCAGACAAAAACCGCCGAAAACGGAAAATGCGGAAAATGTCCGCACACCATTAATAATTCAGCACTGTAATCCCAAACTAATCTCAAATCCCGAAAACCTTCAGAGCCGCATCCACCACTCCCTCCAGACCGCGCGAGACACCGCCCCGCCGCCCCGCCATCGGCGCCTCCTCGGCAATCAACAGCCCCTCGCCCGCCGCCACCCGGTCCTTCAGCAAAGGCTCCTGCCCGAACAGATACGGCAGGAACGTCTCGGTCCGCCCCGTCGAATACGCCAACCCCGCCGAAAACCCGATCAACTGGTCGTGCCCGATACTGCGACCACCCCGTGCAAGCTCGATCCGGACCCCGCGCCCGCCTTTCAAGATCACCTGCGCCGGGCCATGAAACACCAGGAACCGCAATTGCCACGTCAGCCAGGCGTTGAGCGTCCCCAGCCGCCAATGGCTGGTAATCCGCATCGGCCGGGCCACTGCCTGTACCACCCCGACCAGCGCCCGCGGCTGCAACACGGCCGCCCCGCCCTCGGGCAATGCCAGCATCACCACCTCGGCAAAGGCATCCCGCGTCGCCGAAACCGTCGTCACATCACCTGGCGAGCCAGCCCGCACCCGCGTCAGGAACGCCAGCCCCGAAGCCAAGCTCGAAACCGGATACCGATAATCGAGCAGCAACCGTGTATCCTTGCTGCCGCCGTGCGAAATCGTCTGGACGAACCCCTGTTTGACCAGCAACTCCTCGCCCGGCGCCAGCACCACCGGCTTCGACACTGCGGACCGCCCCAACGGCGGTGCAATCGGCGCGGCGCGCTCCAGCAACCTGATCGGCTTCTGCAGCGAAGCGAGTGGTGCCAGCACCCAATAGAACAACGTCCGGATCGCCAACGGCAACAGGATGATCCCCGCCAACGCCCACAATGCTGGCCGCAACACCTTGTCGATTCCCAGCTTCTGGTACCAGCGCCGCGCCTCGCCCTGCAAAGTCGCCTCGAGCTTCGCCCGCTGGTCCGCGGAAACCCGCGTCAACGGCGCCATCACTCCCTCAAGCGCGTCGATCGCCACCACCGGCGTCGCCAATGCCTCGACGTCGTGCACCATCCGCCGCTGCGCGATCAGGGCATCGCGGCTGCCGATCGCCGCACCGCGCAGCTTTAAATTCTCGGCCCGCCGCTCGGCATAGAATTCAGGTAAATTGGTCACCCCGCCCATGTCGACCGCATAGCGATCGAGCACCGACCGCGACTTCAGCACCTGCAACCGCTCCCCATCCGCCGCATAGCTCACCGCCAGCTCGGCAATCCGCCGCTCCTGCGCCGCGATCCGCGCGTCATACCCCGCCCGCTGCTGCAACGCCGCCCCGCGATCCGCCAGATTGCGTCCCAACGCCTCGAGAAACGCGATCTCCTGCTGAAGGACCGCGCGGTTCAAGTCCCGCTCGACCACCTGTACAATCACCCCCTGCAGCGACTTCATCATGTCGAGTGCTCCCGGCCGAGCACTCCCCAGCGCCGCCAGTTCGCCCCGCGCCGCCCCCAGTCGCCGCGCCACCGCCGCCTGCGATCCAAGGTCGGCCGCCGTCACCGCCGTAACCGCCTGGCCGCGCCGGGCGTCGACAAAACCGCGCAGCTCGCGTTCCGCACCCTCGAGCCTTTGGGCCCGCGCCTGCATCCCGCCATCCGCCGACGAGTCGACCCACGCCGCTGCTGTCAACGCCGCCAACAGCAGCACGAACAGGATTAGATGCCTGCCGATCCAGCGCAAAATCCCGCCGATGATCACACGGTCAGTACCAGCCCCTCGGCCGGATCGATCCGCCCGGCCGCGAGCCCTCGCCAATGCCCTGCAACCGCCTCGGCACCGTCAGCCTCGATGATCTCCACCCACCCCGTCGAAGCAATAAACCGCCCCCAGGCTGCCGCCAGCCGCGCCTCGAAACCCGCCGGACCCCATTCCTTGACCCGCTCGACGATCACCGTCGGCGCAAAAAACATCTTCGCGGCAACGCCCGGCAAATCATTGGAATTGGCCATGTCCCAATGCGTATCGCCCACCACATGGCTCTCGATCAACCGCTCCCCCAGCGCCACATGCACCGCATGCCGAACCGCGCCATTCCCCGAAAAATCGACCAGCGCCACCGGCCCGTCGCCCGCCAAATCCGCTACATCACTATATTCGACCACGTTATCGTAATAGCCCGTCGCTTCGACAAACGCCCGGTTTGCCGCCGACGTCAGCCCGATCACGCGTTGGCGACCCTTGGCCGCCTGCGCCAACCCCAACGCCGTCTTCGACGAGGCCGACGTCAGTACCAAAGTCTGTGCCAGACTATCCGCCAGCATCACATCGAGGACGAACGACGTCGTATAGAGCGGCCGAAACAGCGCCTGCACCGTCTCCGGCCCATAAGCATCGCTCGCCGGCACATAATTGTTATAGACGGGCGGCAATGCCAGCCGGTGCGCCCCCACATCACTGAATCCGCGCGCGCTGACCTTGCCCGGCAACAGCACCGCATGGCTCGCCATCGGCCAATACCCGTAGAACCGCTCTCCAACCGCGACGCCCTCGGCGCGGCTTTCGGCGACCACCGCAAAACCCCAGACCGGCACGATGCCAAACCCCGCCGGCGCCGGAAAAAAGCCCCAATACCCCATGTCCACGCCGTGCGCCGCATAAGTCATATTGTTGGCGGTGAGGGCAAACCGCTCGATCCGAAACAACGCCTCGCCGTCCTCGATAACCGCGCTGCGATCGATTGCCGCGATCACACCGAGATCATCCCGCCGCACGTGCAATTCGGTTATCATTACCGCGAACTCCCCAGCCACCACCACCGCATCGCGCGCTTCCCGCACGCCGTCAATTCCAACCGGCTTTGTTCTATCTTTGTTCCGTTAGACATGCTAGCCAGCACCATGCCCCTAACGCCACCCCGCCCCGGCCGCGGCGCCACCCAAAACACGCTGTCCAGCCGATTCGACGACCGCGGCCGCGTCATCGACAACGACTGGCGCGACGACTGCGAGATCGTCGACGATGGCGCGCCGCCGCTGCGCACGACTGTCACCGTCGAGCATCCCAAGACGATCCTGACCCGCAACACCTCCCCCGACATCGCCTTCGATCGCTCGGTCAACGCCTATCGAGGCTGCGAGCATGGCTGCATTTATTGCTTCGCCCGTCCGACCCACGCCTTTCACAATCTCTCGCCGGGCCTCGATTTCGAAAGCAAGCTGTTCGCCAAGCCAAACGCTGCCGCGCTCCTCAAGACCGAACTCTGCAAGCGAGGATATGTCTGCAAGCCATTGGCAATGGGCACCAACACTGATCCCTACCAACCCATCGAGCGCGACTGGCGCATCACCCGCAGCTTGCTCGAACTTCTCGCCGACTGCCGCCACCCGGTCACCATCACCACCAAGTCCGACCGAGTCACCCGCGACATCGACCTGCTCGCCGCCATGGCGGCCGACCGCCTCGCCGCGGTGATGATCTCGGTCACTTCGCTCGACCCCGCCACAGCGCGCAGCCTCGAACCCCGCGCCCCCGCCCCGCACCGGCGCCTGGCCGCCATCCGCAAGCTCTCCGCCGCCGGTATCCCGGTCTGGATTTCGATCTCTCCGGTCATCCCTGCCATCACCGACCATGAGACCGAAGCCATTGTCGCCGCCGGGGCCGAGGCTGGGGCCATCGGCGCCTTCACCTTGCCCGTCAGGTTACCAAACGAAGTCGCCCCGTTATTCCGCGACTGGCTCGCCGCTTACCATCCGGACCGCGCCGCCCGCGTCATGTCCCACATCACCGAAATGCGCGGCGGCCGCGACAACGATCCCGATTTCCACACCCGTTTCCGCGGCCAGGGCCCCTATGCCGCGCTGATGCGCCAACGGTTCGAAAAAGCCATCGCCCGCCACGGCCTCACCAACGCGCGAATGAACCTCGACTCCACCCTCTTCCGCCCCCCAACCGACCAGCTAACCCTATTCTAAGCCACAGCTCTTTTGACCGTCACCCCGGCGAAGGCCGGGGCCCATCTCCCGCCCGCTGCCACAGGGAACCATCCCGAGCACCCCAAATCCACCTAAATTCCCGGGAACTTGAAATCCTTGTACCGCTCCCGCAATTCCGTCTTCAGCAACTTCCCCGTCGCCGTATGCGGCAAATCCGTCACCACAAGCACTTCATCCGGCATCCACCATTTCGCAATCTTCCCATCCAGATAATCGAGAACACCCTGTTTCGAGACAGTTGCACCCTCTTTCTCACGCACCAGCAAAAGCGGCCGCTCATCCCACTTCGGATGCGGCACCCCGATCACCGCGGCCTCGGCCACGCCAGGCGCGCCGACGGCAGCATTTTCGAGATCGATCGAACTGATCCATTCACCCCCCGATTTAATCACGTCCTTCGATCGGTCGACGATCTGCATATACCCCAGCGGGCACAGCGTCGCGACGTCGCCCGTATCGAACCAGCCTTCGGCATTGAGAACGTTGCCGCCATCACCCTTGAAATAGCTGCCGACGATCCAGGGCCCACGCACCAGCAATCGCCCAAAGGCTCGCCCATCGCGTGCCAATTCTGCCCCATCATCACCGACGATCTTCATCTCGACGCCGTAAATGCCCCGGCCCTGCTTCACTCGATACCCGACCTGTTCGTCGTAACCCATTGCCGCAACTTCGGGCAATGCTGTTCCAACCGTCCCCAACGGCGACATTTCGGTCATTCCCCACAGTTGCATGACGCGCACGCCCTGCTTGTCGAACGCCTCGATCATGCTGCGCGGCACCGCCGACCCGCCGATGCACGTCCGCTCCAATTTGCCCAAGCCGCCACCATGCTTCTCCAGATGCTGGAGCATGCCCAGCCAGATCGTCGGCACCGCCAGTGCCAAGTCGACATCTTCGTCGATGATCAGCTTCTGCAATGTCGGCGCGTCAAAATGCGGCCCGCCCATCACCAGCTTGGCGCCGCAAGCCGCCGCCGTGTACGGAATGCTCCAGGCGTTGGCGTGATACATCGGGGCGATCGGCAGCACCGCGGATTGCGCCCCAATGCCGAACGTGTCGGTCATGCAAGCGGCCATCGCATGCAGGACATTGGACCGATGGCTGTATTGCACGCCCTTCGGATTGCCCGTCGTCCCGCTGGTGTAGCAAAGCCCCGCCGGCGCCTTCTCATCGACGATCGTCCACGGCTCATCGGCCGGTGCCGCCGCCAGGAGGTCCTCGTAGCACAGCAAATCCAGCGGGCTTTCTACCGGCATGTGCGCCCGGTCGGTCAGCAGGACGAAATGCTCGATTGTCGTCAACCGCGGTGCCAATCGCTCGACCAGCGGCACGAACGTCAGGTCGAAAAACAGTACCCGGTCTTCAGCATGATTGGCGATGTAGACGATCTGGTCGTCGAACAGCCGCGGATTTATGGTGTGCGCCACCCCGCCCATCCCCGAAATGCCGTACCAGCTTTCAACGTGCCGATGCGTATTCCACGCCAGCGTCGCGACCCGATCACCGACCGAGATTCCCATCGTCCGTAACGCCGACGCGACCTGCATGGCGCGATGGCGGATCTCGCTCCAGTTGCTGCGATGCTCACCACCCTCGCAGGTCAGGCTGACGACCTCGCGCCGGCCATGATTGCGCGCGGCATGATCGACCAGCGTTGAAACCAGCAGCGGCCAATCCTGCATATTGCCGGCCTGCCCGATCCCCGGCTGCCAGGTTGCGCTCATCGAAATCTCCCCAAGAAATTGTTACCGCCCTTGTGGCCCTTTGCTGCTTTGTTGACAACAGAACAGAACAGGAACATAGAAAGTGGCACAAGGGGACAGGCCAATGACGCTTCTCGCAACAATTGTGACGATGATCGCTTTCGCTGCGGTTTATGCAGCGGTCTTGGCCATGCTGGCGGCGCGTACGCCCGACTTGGCGGCCGCGCTATTCCGTCGCCCGCTTGGTCAACTCGGCGCGGCAAGCCCAGCAGCGGCCTCGCGGCGCTTCAGCCGGGCATAGCTCCGCACTGCGAACGGGACCGATACCGCATAGGCGACACTGACCAGGGTCAACGTCATCCACGGCGCCGAGAACAAAGCCCCGGCAAACAGACCAATGCCTGCCAATGCCGGCAGCCGCTGCGACCGCCGTAACCGTACCGCGCCCCAGCCATAGGTCGGCAGGCTCGACGCCATCAGGAATGCCGTGCTGAGCACCATCACCGAGACAAGCGTATACCGCACCCGCATGTCATCGAGCAGCGCCGGCTCGAGCCAGAACGTCAGGAACAACGGGCTAAGCGTCAAGCCGGCCGCGACCGGCGCCGGCACCCCGGTTAAATAACCCGCCCGCTTGTGCGGTTGATCGGCCGAATCGATCTGCGCATTGAACCTTGCCAACCGGAGCGCGCACGTTACCGCATGGGACAGCGCAATTACCCAGCCGATGCCCGGCAAATATTGCAACGACCACAGGTACACGATCAAAGCCGGCGCCACGCCGAACGCCGTCACATCAGACAGCGAATCAAGTTCAGCCCCGAAACGACTGTCACCTTTCAATAATCGGGCAATCCGTCCATCGACACCATCGAGCACCGCGGCCACGATGATCGCCCCGACCGCCTTCTCCCACTCACCGGCAATTCCAAAGCGAACCCCGGTCAGGCCAAAGCACAGCGCCAGTACCGTCACCGCATTCGGGATCAGCGCCCGCAGCGGTATCCCGCCCGGCAATTTCCGTTCGCGAAGCGGCTCCCGAGGCAGTGTCACTGCGCCATGCCGCGCGGTGGCCGCTCAGGATCCCCGATACGCGCCAGAATCGTCTCGCCGGCGACGGCCCGCTGCCCCACGATCACGGCCGGCACATACCCCGCCGGCAGAAATACATCGACCCGGCTGCCGAAGCGGATCAGCCCGAACCGCTCCCCCGCCGACAGCCGCGCGCCCGCCTCGACGAAGCGCATGATCCGCCGCGCCACCAGGCCGGCGATCTGCGTAAACGCCACCTTGGTCCCCGCCGCATCCTCGACAATGAAATATTGCCGCTCGTTGTCGTCGCTGGCCTTGTCGAGATCCGCGTTGAGGAACTTGCCCGGCACATAGGCAACCCGCGTCACGACGCCCGCGATCGGAGAGCGATTGATATGCACATCGAAGACATTCATGAAAACCGAGATCCGCGTGCATGGCCCTGGCGGCAACCCGCCTTCGCCAGCCAGTTGCCGCGGAGGCTCGACGGTGGTGATCAGGCTGACCAACCCGTCGGCCGGCGACACGATGATCCCGGCCTCCTGCGGCGTCACCCGGATCGGATCGCGGAAAAACGCCGCGATCCACACCGTCAGCCCGGCCAGCAGCCAGGCAATGGCACTCCATCCGAGCACGAACCCCGTCACCAGCACTGCCACGCCGGCAATCCCCACGAACTTGCGCCCCTCGGGATGCATCGGCGGCAACTTGTACTTCGCCGATTCACCCGGCACGATGGGAAGTGGCCGCTCGGGAACGGTTTCGATTTCGGTCGGAATTTCGCTGCTCATGCCTGGTGCTTTAGCGGGCTGGCACAGCGGGTGCAAACTCTCGCGCACGCTTCCCGGCTGACATCGCCCGCGCCCTTCGCTACCAGCACGCCATGATCACTTCCCTTCTCGTCTTTTGCGGCTCGCGCGCCGGTCATGATCCCGCCCAGGCGGCGCTCGCCGCCGACCTCGGCGCCCTTCTCGCCCAGCGCGGCGTCACCCTCGTCTATGGCGGCGGCGGCGTTGGCCTCATGGGCATCACCGCCCGTGCCGTCCTCGCCGGCGGGGGCAATGTCGTCGGGATCATCCCCGAAGCCTTGATGACCGCCGAAATCGCGCAAGCCGGCCTCACCGAAATGCACGTCGTCACCACCCTGCACGAGCGCAAGGCACTCATGCACCTGCGCGCCGACGCCATCCTCGCCCTGCCCGGCAGCATCGGCACCCTCGACGAACTGTTTGAATCGATCACCTGGCGCGAGCTCGGCATTCACGACAAGCCTGTGTGGCTGCTTGGCGCCAACGATTATTGGGCGCCGCTGCTTTTTCTCCTGCAGCACATCGCGGACCAGGGGTTCGCCCCGCCCGATCTCGCCCGCCTTGCCGAAAATCTGCCCGACTTGGCGGCCCTCGCCGACATGCTGCCGCAAAACTGTTAGGGCCCAACCGGGCAGTTTCATCGCCGCCTTTCTTGACCCCCCGGCCACCATGCCCCTAGAGCCTCGCTACACAGCAACCGCAGCTTATTCCCCGAGGAACCCATGGCGAAAATCAAGGTCCAGAATCCCGTCGTAGAGCTCGACGGCGACGAGATGACCCGGATCATCTGGCAATGGATCCGCGAGCAGCTGATCCTGCCCTATCTCGATATCGACCTGATCTATTTCGATCTGGGCATCGAGCACCGTGACGAGACCGATGACAAGGTTACCGTCCATGCCGCCAACGCGATCCGCGAGCACGGCGTGGGCGTCAAATGTGCGACCATCACCCCGGACGAAGCCCGGGTGAAGGAATTCGGCCTCAAGCGCATGTGGAAATCGCCAAACGGCACCATCCGCAACATCCTCGGCGGCGTCGTCTTCCGCGAACCGATCGTCATCAAGTCCGTCCCTCGCCTCATCCCGGGCTGGACCGACCCCATCGTCATTGGTCGCCACGCCTTTGGTGACCAGTATCGTGCGACCGATTTCCTCGTCCCCGGCCCCGGCAAGCTGGTGATGAAATGGGTCTCGCAAGATGGTGAGGAAACCATCGAGCACGAAGTCTTCGATTTCCCCAGCTCCGGCGTCGCCATGGGCATGTACAACCTCGACGATTCGATCCGCGATTTCGCCCGCGCCTGCCTCAATTACGGCATCGCTCGCCAATGGCCGGTCTATCTGTCGACCAAGAACACCATCCTCAAAGCCTATGACGGCCGCTTCAAGGACCTGTTTCAGGAAATATACGATAACGATTTCAAGGCGCAATATCGCAAACTTGGCATCGTCTATGAACATCGCCTTATCGACGATCTTGTTGCCTCGGCCCTGAAATGGTCGGGCAACTTCATCTGGGCGTGCAAGAACTACGACGGCGACGTCCAGTCCGACATGGTCGCTCAGGGTTTCGGCTCGCTCGGCCTGATGACCTCGATCCTGCTCACTCCCGACGGCAACACCGTCGAGGCCGAAGCCGCGCATGGCACCGTTACCCGCCACTATCGCATGCACCAGGAAGGCAAGCCGACCAGTACCAACCCGATTGCCTCGATCTTCGCCTGGACCGGCGGCCTCAAGCATCGCGGCAAGCTCGACAATACCCCGCAGGTTACGGCCTTCGCCGAAACCCTCGAGCGTGTCTGCATCGAAACCGTCGAATCGGGCGCGATGACGAAGGATCTTGCTCTGCTCATCGGACCCGACCAGGCCTGGATGACTACCGAGAAGTTCTTCGAAGCAGTCCGCGCCAATCTCGACAAGGCGGTTGCTGCCGGAATCTAGTCAGGCAGCACGCCGGACGGCAGGGGCGTGGCCCCTGCCGTCGATTTGATCGCGGCAAAACTGTGATCGCGGGCTGAGCCCGAGACCAAGCTGCTTCTGAAAGCCCCGCGCCATGCGCAGACTAATTGCCATCGTCACCCTGCTCGCGGCCACGCTTTCCGCCCCTGCGCTTGCCTGGGGCCTGACAGGCCACCGCATCGTCGGGGCCCTTGCACAAGACCATCTCGATGCCCGCGCCCAAGCTGGCGTCTCCCGCATCCTGGGGACCGAAAGCTTGGCTGAAGCGGCGCCCTGGCCTGACTTCATGCGCTCGAGCTCAGAAGCGTTCTGGAAACAATCGGTTCCGTTGCACTATGTTACTGTTCCGACGGGCAAAAGTTACGCCGAAGTCGGTGCGCCGTCCGAGGGCGATGCCGTTACCGCGCTGGCCAAATTCACAGCGGTCGTTCGCAATCCCGCTTCCTCGCTCGCCGACCGCCAGCGCGCCTTGCGCTTCATCATTCACATCGTCGGCGATCTCCATCAGCCCCTCCACGTCGGCCGCCCGGGCGACAAGGGCGGCAATGACGTCAAGGTCAGCTTTTTTGGCGATCCGACCAACCTTCACACGGTCTGGGATTCGACCTTCATCGACCGCGAAAAGCTCTCCTACACCGAATGGGCGAACTTTCTTCGCGTCCGCCAGACTCCGGACAACCTCGACGCCTGGAGCAACCCCGATCCGCAGGTCTGGATCGCCGAAAGCGCCGCCGCGCGTGAAACCATCTACCCGGTCACGCCGGATCTCGGCTACGCCTATGTCTTTGAGCACAAGGCCACACTCGACCTTGCTCTCGAACGCGCCGGCATCCGCCTCGCCGCCTATCTGAACTGGATTTTTGCCTCGCCATCTCGGCAACGCTGACCGAGCCTTTCGCGTCAGCGATAAGGCGGACGGTGCAACCCCTTGGGACTGAGCGTGAAAATTTCCGGGCCTGCTTCGGTGATGCCGATCGAATGCTCGAACTGGGCCGACAGCGAGCGATCGCGCGTCACTGCTGTCCATTCGTCATCGAGGATTTTCACGCCCGGCTTGCCGATATTGATCATCGGCTCGATGGTGAAGATCATCCCCGGTCGCAACTCGGGCCCGGTACCGGGGCGTCCGTAATGATGGACATCGGGCTGGTCGTGATAGACGAGGCCGACGCCGTGACCGACGAAGTCGCGCACCACTCCGTAGCGATGCTTCTCGGCATGTTGCTGGATGGCGTGCCCGATATCGCCGAGATGGTTGCCGGCGACCGCCTGCTCGATACCGAGGGTCAGGCATTCATAGGTGACGTCGATCAGGCGCTTGGCCTTGATCGGCGCCTCCCCGACGATGTACATGCGGCTGGTATCGCCGTGCCAGCCATCGAGGACAGCGGTCAGGTCGATATTGAGAATATCGCCCGATATTAGCGCCTTGGAACCGGGTATGCCGTGGCAGACGACATGGTTTACCGAGATGCAGGTCGCGTGGGCATAGCCCTGATAGCCGATGTTGGTGGGGACGGCGCCGGCACCGACAATGGCGTCCCGGACGAAATCGTCGAGTTCTCCGGTGCTGACTCCGGGCACGACCAGCGGTACCAGTGAATCGAGCGTCTCGGCGGCAATCCTGCCGGCCCGGCGCATTCCCTCGAACGCGTCGGCGCCGTATAATTTTATGGCGCTTGTCCTTGACCGCGGCGTATCCCCAGTGACGTCGAGATAGATGGTCATTGCGATCCGATAGTAAACTCCTGCCAGAATTGCCAGCATGGCAGGCGCGCGCTGCCAGCACTAAATAACATCGTTACGCTCGCGATCGCCGATTGCGGCCGGCATTGTGCTGGCTACTCAAGCGCTCTCTGATCAAGTCACTGGAGACCAACATGAAATATTATGGCGCGCCCGATCCGGCTCCCAATCCGCGGCGCGTCCGGCTGGTCATTGCCGAGAAGGGCATCGACTTGCCCGAGCTCAACATCGACCTGCGCAAACGCGAGCACAAATCGGCCGAGCATCTGCAGCGCAATACGCTTGGCCAGGTACCGGTGCTCGAGCTCGATGACGGCACGATGATCACCGAGAGCGTTTCGATCTGCCGCTATCTCGATGCGATATACCCCGAGCCGCCGCTGTTCGGGACCAACCCGGTCGAATCGGCGGTCATCGACATGTGGACGCGGCGGGCCGAACTGCGGGTCATGATTCCGGTCAGCAATTTCTGGCGGCATGCGCATCCGTTGACGGCGTCGCTGATCGACCAGAACAAGGCGTTCGGCGAATCCAATCGCGGCGTGCTGGCGGATACGATGAAGTGGTTGGACGGCGAATTGGCGGCTGGGGCCGGGTATCTGGCCGGGCCGAACTTCACCATGGCCGATATCACACTGCTCACAATCGTTGATTTTGCGGGCTTTATCGGCCTTGTGCCGCTCGAGAACGTGCCGGCCGTGCAGCGTTGGCATGAGCTGGTCTCGGCGCGGCCGAGCGTTCGCGGCGGGGCGCGGTCATGACCACGGCGCGGCAGATCCATCTTGTCCGGCGTCCCATGGGGATTCCGGTGCCCGATGACTTTGCGCTGGTCGAGGCCGATATCGCCGACGCTGGCGAGGGCGAAGTGCAGGTTGCGGCGCTGTGGATGTCGGTCGATCCCTATATGCGGCCGCGGCTGGATGCCGACCAGGCGCTGGGCGAGCCGATGATCGGCGGCGGTATCGGGCGGGTCGTCCAGTCGCGCAATCCACGGTTTGCCGAGGGCGACCTGGTCCGCCATGGGTTCGGGTTTCGCGAACTTTTCACGCGCGATGGCAAGGGTTTGCAGAAACTTGCTCCCGATCCGGAGCTGCCACTGTCGGTCTATCTCCATGCCCTTGGCGGCACCGGGATGACGGCCTATGGAGGATTGCTGGAAGTCGGTGCGCTCAAGGACGGCGAGCAGGTGTTCGTTTCGACGGCTGGCGGCGCGGTCGGATCGGTGGTCGCGCAGATCGCCAGGATCAAGGGCTGCCGTGTCGTCGGGTCGACCGGGTCGGATGCCAAAGCTGCCTGGCTGCGCGATGTCGCTGGGCTCGATGCAGTGATAAACTACAAGACGCAGCCGCTTGCCAAGGCGGTTGCCGAGGCCACGCCGAAGGGCATCGACGTGTATTTCGAGAACGTCGGCGGAGCGCACCTCGATGCGGCGCTGCAGCGCATGAATGTTCATGGCCGGATCCCGGTTTGCGGCATGATTTCAACGTATAACGGCGGCGGTGAAGGCGTGCAAAACCTGTTCAAGCTGATCTATGGCAAGGTCCGCATGCAGGGGTTCGTGGCGAGCGATTTCGGTCATCTAGCCGCGCAGTTCGTTGCCGACATGACGGGTTGGTTGAAGGATGGCCAGATCAAATACCAGGAGACGGTGCTCGAGGGGTTCGAGGCGGCGCCGGAGGGGTTGATCGGGCTGTTCGAGGGACGGAATAGCGGGAAGATGTTGATCCATATTGCTGATTAGGGTTTGGCGCATTCTCGGACGTCGAGGTGCTTGGTGGCGCGATGGATGCTGAAACGAGTTCAACATGACGAAAACTTTGTTTAATCTATCTGGTTCTTTTGGTCAAGGTGGCGAACGCGGCCGTAGCGGGTGCGTTCGAACCACCAGAGCGTTGCCGACACCAGCAACCAGGCGATGAACCATGGCCATGACGAGCCGCGTCCGAGGGCGGCGTCTTCGTTTTTCTTGGGAATAACAGATGTTTGGAGACGCCAGGTTGCAGCCTGGGTGTCGCCCGCGAAAGTGTTGGGGGCGACGTAGAAACTCGTTCCAGCGGTGCCGTGCCAGCCGGTTTCCGTTGGATAAAATGCGGCGCAAGTGGGGATGGAGGGTTCGGGGATGAGAACCGTCGCGCCGCCGCTCGGGCTTAACACGCTGGCGGGTAATGATATTTTGCACAGGCTGAGGCGTTCGGCGGTGCCGGTGATGTTTGGTGTGGTCGTCGACTGCGGACGGGCGACGGCGCCGAGGATCTGGCTCCACAGCGCGGCGTGGCGGGTGCTTTGTCCGGCGATTACAAGGGTATAAAGGTCGGTGATCGGCAATAGTCCGATGCGGCCGCGTCCCAGGCTGCGCCAGTTGGCAATTGCGGGATTTGCGGGGTTTTCGAGCAGTTTCACGGTATCGCTGGAGGCTGCCACCGGGCTTTGGCGGGTTAGTTGCAGGGCGGTTTGCGCCTCGGAACCGGATTTGGCGGATATGCCGGGGGCGGTGCGTAGGGAAGGCTCGGTCGTTTCGCCGATCGGCAGACCTAGGTTCGCCCATTGACGGCGGGTTTCATCGGCGATCGGCCCGGTAATGCGGAGGACGACACCGAGGCCGGAGCGGACCGCCGAAATGACGTTGGCGCGCCCCCCTGCCCCGAGGCCGGCCCAGCTGCGTTCGTCGAGAACGAGCAGGTCGAGGCGCGACAGGCTGGACGGGTCGAGCCGCGCCGGGGCGTCGCCGACATCGAGGCCGGCGCCGGCGGCGATGCTGGTCGACAGCTGAACGCCGGCGTCGGTCGCCCAGCGGCGCAGATATTTGAGATCGGGGCCGGCCGATCCGGCGACGACCAGCATGCGCGGGGGTGGCTGGACGGCGGCGACGATCGGGACCGGATGAGTTTCGGTGATGGCGCCGGCGCGATCGCGCAGGCGCAGGCTGAAGTCGGCGGGACCGGCGACGCGCGCAGTGCCGGCGAGGGTGAATTCGCCGGACGATGACAGGGCGGCGGTGTCGACGGTCTTGCCCGAGGGGTCGAGAAGTTCGGCACGGCCGCCGGGGGTGCCGATAACGCTGCCGCCGATGCGGAAACCGGCACCGGGGGCGACCTGGCCGGGCAGGCCGAGCGCGGTGAGGCCGGGCGGTAGCGGCGCCGGGTCGAACGCGAGCGGCAGCCCGGCGGCGGCGGCGCGGTCGCGCGGCGGCAGGCCGTGGCCGATGATGCGCAGGCCCGACGTTCCCGGATGGCGGCGCAATGCGGTGGCGAGATCGGGGACCCGGACGGCGCCGGGCAGGTCGTGTGTCTCGGGCAGCGCGACGAGCGCATCGCCGGCGGCGAGTGCATCGAACCGCGGCGCGCCGGCGGTGGCGACGACCATGGTTCCGGCGGTGCCGGCGAGCGGCGGCGGCACCAAAGTCAGATAGAGCAGCCCGGCGGCGAGGGGTTGCAGGATTACCAGCAGGGCGAGCCGCCAGCCTTGCGAGCGGTCGGCGGGGGCAGCGCTGCGTTGCCACAGCGCCAGCCGGAGCCAGGCGAGCAGGACGGCGGCGGACAGCAGCGCCGGTAGCAGCATCTCGGATAGCGCCGACGATCCGGTCATCGCAGGGCATCCAGATAGCGGCGGCCGGTTTCATCGGCGGCCGGGCGGCGCGGAATCTGCGCCGGGGGCGTTTTCATGGCGGCCCAGAGGAGCCCGCGGAGCTGGCGGCGGCAAGGCTGGCAGCCGCGGTCGCGTTGGACGGCGTCGATGGCGGCGGCGAAGGCGAGCGGGTCGGCGACGGGGTTGTTCGCCACCCACGCCTGCAGGCTTTCGAGGTCCGCCTCCCCTGCCCCTGCGCCTGCCAGCGCCCGCCAGGCGGCGGCCGGGACGGCGCCCGGGTCGCCGGCCTCGCGCCGCGGCGGCGCCAGCGACGGCTGGCCAAGGTTGCGCCGGTCGCCGGTCAGGCGCCGCGTCGGATCGATCGGCGGCAGTTCGGGACCTGTTCGCGACAGGTAGATCCGCGACGCCTGCTGGACCTTCTTGATGAGCTCGAGCGCGGTGTACGCGAACGGCAAGGCGATCTCGGGCGCCGCCTGGCGCAGGTTGCGTTCGCTGTCCCACATCGCGTCGAGGGCCTGGCGCAGGGTCTCGCGGGTGACGGGGTCGGCGATGGTGGCGCTTTCGTCGCCATGCTCGTGGCCGTATTCGGCAAGGACGTCGATGGCCTTGCCGAAGCCTTTTTCGGGTGCGGCATGGCCGTGGCCGTCATCGGCGGCGTGACCGGCGGGGAGTGCGGGGGCTTCGGTTTTCTCGGCGGGTTTGTCGGCGGGCTGGGGCGCGTCGTTGGTCGGCAGGCTGTCGTTGACGGGAAGGCTGGGGGCCTCGCTGCTCTCCTCGCCGAGGAACTGGCCGTAGCGCATGCGCAGGATGCGCTGGTCCTCGCCGAGCGCGTCGGAGCGGGCGGCGAAGCGTTCGGGCGTGATGCGGCGCTTGTCGCGGAGCAGGGCCTCGGCGTCGATGATGATCTGGCGTTGGCTGCGGAAATAGGCGGGTAGCACGGTTTTCACCATGCCCTCGAGGCCGCCGGCTTGCTGGCCGAGGTTGGGGGGCCAGCGCAGGATGAGGCTGGGGCTGCGGACGGTCTGCGGGTTCGGGGCGCGATTGTCGGTGACGATGAGCTGGGCGACGATGTCGTTGCCGGGGGTGAGACCGAGGGCGGCGATGGGCAGGTTGGCGGTGAAGCGGCGTTTTTTCGGGGGGCCGGCGCCGGTCAGGGCGGCGGTGGATTCGCGGAAGGTGATGTTTTCGCCTTCGCCGCTGGTGACGATTATGCGGAGGCGCGCGGTGGGGGTGATGGCGTGGTCGTCGGTTGCCTCGAAGGTCAGGGGCCAGCGGGGTTGGGAGGGGGTCATCTCGGTGAGGGTGCGTTCGGGGGTGAGGACGCGGATGATGGGGGGGGAGTCTGGGATGGCGTTTATGCGGTTTAGGGGGGTGGTGGTTTGGGAGATTGGGAGATGGGCCCCGGCCTTCGCCGGGGTGACGGCCAAGGGTGGGCTGACGGTTGGTTCCCGGGTAGTGGGCGGGGTTTGGGTGGCCGACGCGGCTCGGAAGGCGGGCGCGGTGTGGGTGATGCGGTAGAGCATCGAGCGGTCGAGGGTGCGGGTGGCGGTCCAGGTGGTGCCGGTGCGGGTTAACGGGATGGTTTGGCCGGTCAGGAGGGTGAGGCTGGCGGCAGTTGGTTGGGGAGCGAAGGTGAGCGTCCAGGTCAGGCGGGAGTTGATGGGCGCGCTAGCGGTTAGGGGTTGGGATTCATTCGGATTTTGTGGGGTCCCCCACCCCGCTCGGCTGGCGCCGAGTCGCCCTCCCCGCAGGGGGGAGGGAGAGGTTGTGACGGTGCGGGTTTGGAGGCCGGTGTAGGCAGGCGGGGTGATGCGGAGGGTTTGCGAGATCAGGCGCGGTGGGCCGGAGGGGGTGGTGGCTGCCGGGGTTGGGGCGAAGGGGGCGGTACCGTCTGGGCCGGGCCAGAATAGCGCGGCGGCGGTGAGGGCGAGGCCGGTCAGCCAGGCGGCGATGATGGCGTGGGTGGTCCAGGCGGGGCGGAGTTGGGTGGCGGTTTCGGTTTGGAGGCGGGACTGGAGGCGGGCGCGCTGCAGGGTCTGGAGCGGGTTGAGGGTTGCGGGATCGGCGAGGAAGAGGTCGGCGCTGTCCTCCATTTCGGGGCGGGTGGAATCGAGTTCGCGGGTTAGCCAGCGGCTGTTGAATTTGCGGGCGCGTTGGGCTGCGATGGCGGCAGTTAGCGCAAGGGTTGCGGCTAGGGTGAACGCGGCGGCGATGGGGCCTTGAGCGCGCCAGGCGAGGGCGGCGGCGGCGAGCGCGAGGGGGGCGCCGATGGCGAAGGTGTCGGCGGTGCTGCGGGCTCGGGCGGGGCGCGACCATGCAGCGGTGAAGGCGTCGGCGGTCATGGGGCGACGGCTCGGGTGCGGCGGGTGGCGAGCCAGCGTTCAGTGATGAAGGCGAGCGCGATGAGCAGGGCGAGCCAGGGTTGCAGATCGCGGGCGGGTTGCGGCCAGGGGGGAGCGCCGGTGCTGGGGGCGAGGTTTTCGGCGGCGATGCGGGAGGGTAACTGGGCTGGCGGGCCGAGTAGTGCGGCGAGTTGGTGGGGAAAGTCGGGATCGCGGAGTTGGGGGATTTGCGCGGGGGTTAGCGGGCGGGTGAAGCGGATGAAGCGGCCTTTGCCGAGGGTCTGTCCCTCGGCGAGCGGGGCGGCGATGGGGTCGCGCCAGAGAGTGATGGCGGGGGTGGGTTCGGCGGGGGTCTCGTTGGTTACGAGGGCGGTGCCGCCGGCGGTGATCCAGTCGCGGACTGCGGTCGGGAGGGGGCCGGGGGTTAGCCAGACCAGGATGGTGGGGGGTGTTGGGAGGGGGGCGTTCGGAGGAGTGATGTCGTAGCTGGCGCGGGCGGTCCAGGCGGCGGCGGCGGCGCGGAGGGTGCGTTGGCCGCGGTCTAGGCCGGTGGGTTGGCGGATGCTCAGGTGGGGAAATTTTGCCGGTGGTGGCGTGGTTGTGGGCATTTCGCCGGGGGCGATTTTCCAGGTTATCGGGCGCGAAAGGTGGGGGCGTTGGGGGTCGGTGCCCTGGAGGATTTGGGGGACGATTATGGTCAGGGGGACGCCGGGGGCGAGTTCGGAGTCGAGTTGGCGGATCAGGGAGGAGATGTTGGGGCAATTTGGGACAGCCCCCTCTCCCGGCTCGCGGAGACGCGAGTCCGACTTCTCCCTCGAGGGGAGAGGTGACGGAAGTGAGGACCCCTCACCCGGGCCGCGTGACGACGGGTCTCTCGCCTCTCCCGCAGGCGGGAGAGGTGAAGACAAGCAGGTGGGTTGGGGTTCGGTGGCAGGGGGAAAGCCATCGGCTAGCCAGATGTTGCGGCTGCCTTTCGCCGGAGGGCCGGCGTTGACGCCGGGGAGGGCTGCGACGACGGGGGTGGTGTCGGCGCTGCCCGGGAGGATGGGACGGGCTAGCCAGATTGCGATCAGGGTTAGGAGGATCAGGCGGGCGATCAGGAGCGGCCATTCGTCGAAGCGAATTCTGGACTTCGGACGGGGTTTTTGGCGGAGCCAGCGGAGGGCTGCGAAATCGGTGGGGACGGCCTCGCTGCGGCGGGCGAGGTGGATGGCGAGGGGGATGAGAACTGCGAGGAGTGACGCCAGGGCGGCGGGAAGGAGGAGGGCCATCAGCGGTATTCGGCGGCGGACTGGCTGCCGAACAGGCGGCGGAGGGGGGTGTCGAGGGGCTCGTCTGTGAACAGTGCGGCGTGGCGGATGCCGAGGTGATCGAGGCGGGCGTGGCGTTCGGCGCGGGCCTCGGCGAAGCGGGCGAGGTATTCGGTGCGCAGCGCGGTGCCGTCGCCGAGGAGTTCCTCGCCGGTTTCGGGGTCGCGGAAGCGGTAGCCGCCGCGGAAGGGGAAGTCGCGTTCGTCGGCGGTGAGGACCTCGATGCCGAGGACTTCACGGCGGGCGCCGGCAAGACGCGCGGCGAGATCGAGGACGGCGGGGTCGAAGAAGTCGCTGATGATGACGACGAGGTCGTGGGCGCCGATGCGGTCCCAGAGCGGGGTTAGCTGGGCGAGGTTGGGGAAGTTTCCTGCCGGTTTCAGGGCGTGGAGGTCGAGGGCCAGGCGGTCGCGTTGGCGGGCGCCGGTGCCGGCGGCGAGGAGCTTCAGCCCGGCGTCGGAGAGGCCGATGAAGCCGAAGCGGTCGCCTTGCTGGAGGGCGAGTTCGGCGATGCTGGCGGCGAGGCTTTTGGCGGCATCGAGGCGGGGGTTGGCGGGGGTGGCGACGTCGGTCTGGGACATGGAGGCGCTGGCGTCGACCAGGAGCCAGACGGCGAGTGGGCTTTCGCGTTCGGATTCGCGGACGAAGAAGCGGTCGGAGCGGGCGTAGAGCTTCCAGTCGATGGTGCGCGGTTCGTCGCCGCGTTCGTAGGCGCGGTATTGGGCGAATTCTAGGCCGGCGCCGCGGCTGCGGCTGTGGTGGAGGCCGAGGCCCTGGAGGTTTACCGCGTTGCGGGCGGTGAGGCGGAGGGATTTGAGGCGGTTGCGGACTGCGGGGGGGATCAGGAGCGGAGTCACTTTTGGGGGGCGCGGGAGATGGGCCCCGGCCTTCGCCGGGGTGACGGGGGAAGGAGCCGGGGTGACGGAGTAGATGGTGGTAGCGGCATCCGGTTAGCCCGCCAGGTGCGGGACGGCGCGGAGGAGGCCGGCGATGACGTCGTCGGGGGATTTGTTTTCGGCTTCGGCGGCGAAGGAGAGGAGGAGGCGGTGGCGCATGACGGGGGCGGCGAGGGCGGCGATATCGTCGCGGGTGGCGGCGAGGCGGCCCTGGAGGAGGGCGCGGGCTTTTGCGGCGAGGACCAGGGATTGCCCGGCGCGGGGGCCGGCGCCCCAGCGGACGTAGTTGTTGACGATGTCGGGGGCGGCGGGGCCGGGGCGGCTGGCGCGGACGAGCTTGGTGATCCAGTTAAGGAGCTCCGCGCCGAGGTGGACGTCGCGGACCAGGGCCTGCAGCGCCAGCACGTCTTCGGCGTGCATGACCTGGGGCACGGCGGCGCTGCGGTTGCCGGTTGTCTGGACGAGGATATCGTGTTCCTCGGCCTCGGTCGGGTATTCGACGCGGATTAGAAGCAGGAAACGATCGAGCTGGGCTTCGGGGAGCGGGTAGGTGCCCGCCTGTTCGAGGGGGTTTTGCGTGGCGAGGACGAAGAAGGGCTTGGGCAGGGTGTGGGTGACGCCGCCGTAGCTGACGGTTTTTTCCTGCATGGCTTCTAGGAGCGCGGCCTGGGTCTTGGGGGGCGTGCGGTTGAGCTCGTCGGCGAGGAGGAGGTTGGTGAAGACGGGGCCTGGTTGAAAGCGGAAGTGGCGCTTGCCGGTGCCGTGATCTTCCTCGAGCAGTTCGGTGCCGAGAATGTCGCTGGGCATGAGATCGGGGGTGAACTGGACGCGGCGGAAATCGAGCTCGAGGGCCTGGCCGAGTGAGCGGACCAGGAGCGTCTTGCCGAGACCGGGGACCCCTTCGAGGAGGCAATGGCCGCCAGCGAGGAGCCCGATGAGGAGCTGTTCGACGACGTCCTGCTGGCCGACGATGGCCTGGGTGATGGCGGCGCGGAGGTCGTCCAATTTCGCAAGGCGGGCCTCGATCTCGGGTTCGGAGACGGTCATCGGGGATCCTAGGTGTTGAGCGCGTACATGATGATGTTGACGGCGAACTTGGTATTGTCTTCGGCGAGGAAGCGTTTGTTTTTCCAGTCGTAATCCCATTCGCAGCCGTAATCCTTGTTGCTGTACAGGAGCCCGAGCCGGCCATCGATGGTGATGCCCTTGAGATAGTCGTGGACGAGGTCGTCGCCCCAGCCGTTGAGCTCGAAACCGGTGGCGGGAGGGGCGTCGAACTTGAAGAAGCTGCGGTAGATGGCGTGGGTGGGCGGAAGTTTCTTGAGGGCGGCAGGGCCGAAGATTTTCGAAATTTCGGCTTCGAAGGACTTGGCGAAGAGGCCGTCGATATCGTGGTTGCAATCGTCGACCATGACGAAGCCGCCGTTGCGGATGTACGCCTCGAAATTGCGGCGTTCGGCGGGGTCGAACTCGACGAGCTTGTGGCCGGCAAGGTAACAGAAGGGCGCGGTGAGCATTGCCGGGTCGGACAGCGCAACGATGTGTTCCTTGGGGTCGACGCGCAGGTTGGTATAGTCGATCAGCGAGGTCAGGACGTTGTTGGGCATGCGCTGGTCGACGTCCCAGTCGCCGGAATTGTAGCGCAGCCGGGTGAACCAGAAGTCATAAGGCACTGCGGCGCGCGCGGTTGCCGGCAGCAGGACAGTCGCCGCCAGCAGGCGGAGGAATTGGGCGCGGTCGATCACTGGCCGCGCCCGTATTCCACGATCAGACGGCGTCCGACAATGATGTGAAGGTGAAGTCGCGCAGCTTCATCGGCGGGATCATCATGACCGAGCCGCGGCCATTGTCATCGCCCATGCGGACCGGCTTGCCGAGCTCGTCGATGTTGTTGAGCATGATGACGGGCGACTCGTTGAAGCGGAAATTCTTCAGCGGATATTTGATCTGACCGTTTTCGATGAAGAACGTCCCGTCGCGGGTCAGTCCGGTGAGCAGCACGGTCTGCGGATCGACCATGCGGATGTACCAGGTGCGGGTGACGAGGATGCCCTTTTCAGTGCTGCGGACGAGGTCGGCGGTGGTCTTGGTGCCGCCCGACATCAGCAGGTTTCCGGGCTGGCCGGCGGCGCGCTTGCCCTGTTTCTGGGCCCAGAAACGCGAATAGTTGAGGTTGGCGATCTTGCCGCCTTCGACGAGGAAGGTCTTTTCGCGCGGCAGCCAGTTTTCGTCCCATGGCACAACGGGCGCTTCGGGGTTCCACGGGTCCGACGAGAAGTTGACGCGGGGGTCGAAGACCTGCTCGCCGAGCTTGTTGCCGCCGCCCTTTTTCGACAGGAAGCTGCGGCCTTCGTCGGCCTGGCGGGCGTCGAAAAAGCGCATCATGAAGGTGATCAGGCCGGCAGCGGCAGCGGGTTCGAGGATGACGGTGTATTTGCCGGGCTCGAGGGCGCGGGCGTCGGCCGAGGCGCTGGCCTTGCGCATCGCCGTGCGGATGTCGTTGGCGGCGTTGAAGCTGGTCGAATCCTGGACATTGCTGGCGACCCAGCCCGAACCGCGGCCGTCTTCGGTGCGGACGGTGCAGGTGTAGTCGAGCATTGTCGAAGTCTGATAGCCATAGTTGCCGCGGCTGTTGGCGAAGGCGACGAAGGCGTTGGAGTCGCTTAGGAAGCCCGCGGCGATAAGCTTTTCGGCCTTGCACGGGCCGATCGAGTCGGACGCAACCTTGGCGCGGTATTCGGGGGTGATCGCGGCGGTCGCGGCGCTGAAGGTGTTGCTGGCGCGGTACGTCTGCTTGCCGACGGCGGGGACGAATTCGGGATTTTCCGGCGCGAGCTTGGCGAGGTCCTCGGCGCGGCGGACGACGCGTTCGAGCGCGGCGTCGCTGTATTCGTTAATGGTGGCGCTGCCGACGCGCTTGCCGAAGGCGACCTGGACGGCGAGCTCGGTGTCGCTGACGATGCCGCTGGTCGAGACGTTGTTGAGGGCAAAGCGGATGTTGCCGTCGGTGGCGCCGCTCATCTGGGCGGTGCACTCGTCGGCCTTCGACATCGCGACGACCTTGAGCAGGATCGCCTTGATCTCGGCTTCGGTGGGAAAGCTCATGTTCTTATCTCCTGCGCCATATTATCTCCTGCGTCGTGATCAGCCGAGAGAGCGGGCGGTGTTGATGACGTTGATGCCGTCGAAACGGGCGGTGCTGGAGCCATGGCTGACGGCCGATGACTGGGCCGGCTGGCCCTTGCCGTCGAAGAACGAGCCACCCATGCGATAGTCGCTGGCATCGCAGACCGCCGAACAGGCATTCCAGAATTCGGGCGTGCGGATCTGGTAGGCGACGTCCTCGATCTGGGCGCCGATCTTGCCGTTCTTGATCTCGTAGAACAACTGCCCGCCGAACTGGGCGTTGTAGCGCTGCTGATCGATCGAGAACGATCCGTCGCCGATGATGTAGATGCCGTTTTCGACGTTCGCCACCATGTCGGCGACGCTCAGCTTGGCCTTGCCGGGTTCGAGCGAGACGTTGGCCATGCGCTGGAACTGCACGCTCGACCAGCTGTCCGCGTAGCAGCAACCATCCGATTCCTTCTTGCCGAGGATGTGCGCCTGGTCGCGGATCGACTGGTAGTCGACCAGCTTGCCGGCCTTGATCAGGTCCCAGTTCTTGGTCTTCACGCCCTCGTCGTCGTAGCCGACATAGCCGAGGCTGCCGGGCTGCAGCTTGTCGGCGACGATGTTGACCTTGTCGCTGCCGTACTGGAAATTCGCCTTGAGCTTGTCGAGGGTCGCAAAGCTGGTGCCGGCATAGTTGGCTTCGTAGCCTAGGACGCGATCCAGCTCGAGCGGATGGCCGACCGATTCGTGAATGGTTAGCCAGGTGTGCGACGGATCGAGGACGAGGTCGTATTTGCCGGCCTTGACCGAGGGCGCGGTCAGCTTGGCGCGGGCCTGTTTGGCGGCGGCGATGGCGTCCTGCTTCATGTCGTAGGACTTGTTGAAATTGACGACGCCGTTGGGCGACACCATCTGGTCGGCCTTGTTGCCGTCGAGATATTCGAAGCCCATGCCCATCGGCGCCGACAGCTCGGCGCGGGTGCGGAACTTGCCGGTCGTCTTGTCGATGGCGGTGACGGTCATCGGCGTCCAGATGCGGTGGACGTCCTGGTCGATGTAGGAGCCATCGGTGCTGGCGAAATACTTCTGCTCGTTGACGAGGAACAGCGTCGAATTGATGAAGTCAGCGCCGGCAGCGAGTGCCGCGGCGTTGACCTGGAGCAGCATGTCGACTTTGTCCTTGATCGGCACTTCCATCGAATTCTTGACGATCGGCGTCTTCCACGAGACTTCGCCGACACCCTTGTTGGGGGCGAGCTGCACCGGCGCGGTCTGGCTGCCGGCATTGGCCTTGGCGATCGCGGTGGCCTGGCGCGCGGCGGCGGCGACGGCATCGACGCTGAGGTCGTAGGTCGCGGCAAAGCCCCAGGCGCCATTGGCGATGACGCGGACGCCGACGCCGGTGGATTCGGTGTTGAGGATGTTCTGGACGTTGGCTTCGCGGGTGACGACGAACTGGCGCAAATAGCGGCCGACGCGGACGTCGCAATAGCTGGCCCCTGCCCCGGTTGCCGCCGCGAGCGCGGCGTCAGCGAGCTGCTTCTTGATCTTGATGTCGAGGGTGGACTGGAGCGCCTCGGCGGCGATGACCTTGCCGAACGCCGAGGGCAGCGCGAGGCCGCCGCCGACAAGGCCGGTGATGGCCAGGAAATCACGTCTCAACAAGGCATTTCTCCACCTGATTCCGGGGAGCGGACAAAAGCCCTGGCCCCTTTTGTGCGCTGTTCATCGCCGCTCCGCACGGCGGGGTCAATTACAAGATGCGTCATTCTGGGCATATTGTCAGCGGGAATATGGTGAATGCCGAGAAGCGGTGGCGCGTCGGGCAGGCGTGGGCCGGCTGGTGTCCGTTTGGCGCGGCGATGGATGCCGAAACAAGTTCGACATGACGATCGGCTTTCATGTGTCTCAACCCAGTGACCGCGCAGTATTGATGACGTTGATACCGTCGAAGCGCGCCGTGCTGCTGCCGTGGCTGACCGCCGATGCCTGCGAGGGCTGGCCCTTGCCGTCGAAGAACGAGCCCCCCAGCCGATAATCGCTGGCGTCGCAGATCGCGCTGCAGGCGTTCCAGAATTCGGGGGTGCGCATCTGATAGGCGACGTCCTCGATCTGGGCGCCGATCTTGCCGTTTTTGATCTCGTAGAACAATTGCCCACCAAACTGGGCATTGTAGCGCTGCTGGTCGATCGAGTAGGAGCCGCGGCCGAAGATATAGACGCCGTTCTCGACGCCGGCGATCATCTGGGCGACGCTGAGCTTGTCGGGGCCGGGCTTGAGCGAGACATTGGCCATGCGCTGGAACTGCACGCTCGACCAATTGTCGGCATAGCAGCAGCCGTCGGATTCGGTCTTGCCGAGGATATGGGCCTGGTCGCGGACCGACTGGTAATCGACGAGCTTGCCGGCCTTGATCAGGTCCCACTTCTTGGTTTTCACGCCTTCGTCGTCGTAGCCGACATAGCCGAGGCTGGTCGGTTCGGTCTTGTCGGCGGTGAAGTTCACTTTGGCCGAGCCGTACTGGAAACCGGCGTCGCGCTTGTCGGTGGTGGCAAAGCTGGTGCCGGCGTAATTGGCTTCGTAACCGAGGACGCGGTCGAGCTCGAGGGCGTGGCCGACCGACTCGTGGATCGTCAGGAAAATGTGGGTCGGATCGAGGACGAGGTCGTATTTGCCGGCCTTGACCGACGGCGCAGTCAGCTTGGCGCGCGCCTGTTTGGCGGCGGCGATGGCATCGGCCTTCATGTCGTAGGATTTGCCATAAACGACGACGCCGTTGGGCATCTCGAACTTGCCCGAGAGGGCGGCGTCGAGGAATTCGAACCCCATGCCCATCGGCGAGGACAGGCCGTCGCGGGTGCGGAACTTGCCGCTCGCCTTGTCGATCGCGGTGGCGGTGAAGGGGGCCCAGATGCGGTGGACGTCCTGGTCGATGTACGAGCCATCGGTGCTGGCGAAGTATTTCTGCTCGTTGACGAGGAACAGCGTCGAATTGAAGAAGTCGGCGCCGGCGGCCATGGCCGCGGCGTTAACCTGGAGGAGCATGTCGACCTTGTCTTTGACGGGGACGGTCATGCCGTTGCGAACGATGGGGGTTTTCCACGTGACTTCGCCGACGCCTTTGACGGGGGCGAGTTGTACTGGCGCGGTCTGGCTGCGCGAATTGGCCACGGCGATGGCGGCGGCCTGGCGGGCGGCGGCGGCGACGCCATCGGTGCTGAGATCGTTGGTGGCGGCAAAACCCCAGGCGCCTTTGGCGATGACGCGGATGCCGACGCCGGTGGATTCAGTGTTGACGATGTTTTCGACATTGGCTTCGCGGGTGACTACGAACTGGCGCAGGTAACGCCCGATGCGGACGTCGCAATAGGTCGCCCCGGCCCCGGTTGCGGCGGCGAGCGCGGCATCGGCGAGGCGTTTCTTGACGGCGATGTCGATGCCGCCCTGAAGGTCCTCGGCGGCGATGGCTTTTCCGAACGCCGAAGGGATGGCGAGGCCGCCGGCGATGGCGCCGGTGATGGCCAGAAAATCGCGTCTGAGCACTGTGCTTCTCCGTGTGCGCTGTCCCGGGGTGGGATAGCGGGGCGGTGGGAGCGGTGCACGTGTAATCGGCGGGGACGGTATGGGGTATGCGGTGAATGGCTTAGCGGGCCGCCGGGCGGAGGGGGGCATTATCCGGCGCGGGCGGGAGATGGGCCCCGGCCTTCGCCGGGGTGACGAAATAAGGTGGCAGCGGTTCCTATTTTGTCTTGTCGAAGGCGACGGCGATGGTGATTTCGACCTTGTCGCTGATCAGCGGGACGTATTTGGCGACGCCGAAATCGCTGCGCTTGAGGGTGCCGACGGCGTTGAAGCCTGTCGTGTAGGTCTTGGACATCGGGTTGGTGCCGACGCCGACGAAGCTGGCATCGAGGACGAGGGGCTTGGTGATGCCGTGCATGGTGATCGTGCCGGCAATTTTCGCGGTCTTGGGGCCGGTCTGGGTGATCTTGGTCGAGACGAAGCGCATGGCGGGAAATTTGCCGGCGTCGATCCATTCGGGACCGCGGAGTTCCTCGTCGAGCGTGGCGTTGGTCGTCGAGACGGTGGCGACCGGGACCGAGATATCGAGCTTTGCCGCGGCGATGTTTTTCGGGTCGAGGCTGAGCGTGCCGGTGGCGCCGGGGAAGGTGCCGAAAAAGTCGCTGAAGCCCATGTGGCTGACCTGGAAACGGACAAGGGTGTGGCTCGTGTCGACCTTGTAGGTGCCGGCCTGCACGGTGGCGGGGCTGCTGGTGCCGGGGACGCCCGGGACCTGGGCCGAAAGCGGGGCGGCGAGGACGAGGGCGACGGCGAGGGCGGTGAATTTCATGGCGATGCTTTCTTGAACAGCGCGGCCGCCGACTGGAAAGTCCAGCCGGCGGTGCAGGTTAGCGGTGTTACGCGGCGTCGACGAGGACGATTTCGCTGTCCTCCAGGGCGGTGACGCGCAGGATCTCGACGTCGGTGATGGCGGCGCCGTCGCGGGCGTTGATGCGCTGGCCGTCGATTTTGACTGCGCCGGTGGCGGGGACGAGATAGCCGCGGCGGGCAGCGCCGAGGCTGTATTCGGCAGTCTCGCCGGCTTTCAGCGTGGCGCCGACGACGCGCGCATCGGTGCGGATCGGCAGGGCGTCATCGTCGTTCGCGAAACCGCTGGCGAGGACGACGAACTGCCCCGAACGCTCGCCTTTGGGGAAGGGCTTGGCGCCCCAGGATGGCTTTTCGCCGGTGCGGCTGGGCTCGATCCAGATCTGGAAGATCCGCGCGGCGACGTCCTCCTGGTTGTATTCGGAATGGGCGATGCCGGTGCCGGCGGACATGACCTGGACGTCGCCGGCGACGGTGCGGCCCTCGTTGCCGAGATTGTCCTTGTGGGTGATGGCGCCTTCGCGGACATAGGTGATGATTTCCATGTCGCGGTGGGGATGGGCCGGGAAGCCCGATTTCGGCGCGATGATGTCGTCGTTCCAGACCCTGAGCGAGCCCCAGTTCATGCGCTTGGGGTCGTGATAGCTGGCGAAGCTGAAGTGGTGCTTGGCGTCGAGCCAGCCGTGGTTGGCGCTGCCGAGGCTCGAGAAGGGACGAAGTTCGATCATGATCGGTCTCCTTTGCGAAAGGCACTGGTTTGCGAAAGGCACGGGCCTTGCGCTGTGACACCCAGATGGGGGGTGTCGACTTGCGGGATAAGTGGGATAAAGTCGGGCCAGCTATTCCAGAAAGTTGATATGTCAAATCCCGGGACGCCGACCTATGAACAGTTGCGGACTTTCCTTGCGGTGGTCGACAGCGGCAGTTTTGCCGGCGCCGGGCGGCAGCTCAACCGCGCCGTTTCGGTGATCAGCTATGGCATCGGCAATCTCGAGGCGCAGCTGGGCGTGCTGCTGTTCGACCGCGAGGGGACGCGGACGCCGAAGCTGACCGAGGCCGGGCGCGGCGTGCTGGCCGAGGCGCGGGCGATCGGTGCCGGCTTCGACGGGCTGCGTGCCAAGGTGAAGGGCCTGCTCGAGGGACTCGAGGCCGAGGTCAATATGGCGGTCGACGTGATGATGCCGGCCGAGCGGCTGGGGGCGGTGCTGCGCGAGTTCAACACGGCATTTCCGACCGTCAGCTTGCGGCTGCATGTCGAGGCGCTGGGCGGGATTGCGGCGCTGGTGCTCGACCGCAAGGCGGTGCTGGGGATTGCCGGGCCGTTGATCGACGGGGTGCGCGATATCGACAGCGTCGCGGCGGGGTCGCTGGTGATGGTGCCGGTGGCGGCGCCGGATCATCCACTGGCGCTGATGGCCGTAATCCCGCCGGGGGCCGGGCGCGATCATATCCAGCTGGTGCTGACCGACCGGTCGCCGCTGACCGAGGGCCGCGATTTTTCGGTGATGAGCTCGCGGACGTGGCGGCTGGCCGACCTGGGGGCGAAGCACGCGTTGCTGCGCGAGGGCATCGGGTGGGGCAACATGCCGATGCCGATGATCGCCGCCGACCTGATGGCGGGGACGCTGGTGCGACTGGCCATGCCCGATCATCCGGGCGGCATCTATCGCTTCGCGGGGATCTGGCGGCGGGACCAGTTGCCGGGGCCGGCGGCGTCGTGGCTGCTGCGGCAATTCACCGAGCGGGGGACCGCGGACAATGATCTCGATCGGCTCGGGGATCTTTGAAACCATCCGGGGCGTAATCCGTATCTAGGCAGATTCGTCATTGCCCGGGGACCCCGAATGAAGCATTTTCGCCTGACTTTTGCTGCCACGATCCTGGCTGGAAGCAGCCTGCCGGCGCTTGCCGCCGATGTTACGCTGGTCCAGTCGCAGCAGCAGGGCTCGGCGCTGGTGACGGTCGATTCAGCGGCGCCGACGACGGTCAAGCGGACTGTGCAGCTGACCGGGCTGGGGGTCGGCGAGCGGCTGATCGGCTTCGATGCGCGGCCGGCGGCGAACCGCGCGCTTTACGGCCTGAGCAACACCGGGCAGGTCTATGCGATCAACGGCGTGACCGGGACCGCGACCCGGCTGGGCGCGCCGCTGCCGCTCAGTGGTTTTCCGGCTAATGCGGGCTTCGATTTCAATCCGTCGGTCGATCGTATCCGCATCGTCACCGACGCCGACCAGAATTTCCGCGTCAACCCCGACACCGGCGCGATCGCGGCTATCGATCCCAACGTCGCCTATACGGCAGGTGATCGCGCTGCCGGGAGCAACCCCAACATCGTCGGCGCCGCCTATACCAACAATGTGGCCGGCGGCACGCCGACGGTGCTGTATCTGATCGACAGCGCGGCGCAGACTTTGGTGACGCAGGGCAGCGTCAACGGCGCGATTTCGCCGAACAGCGGCCAATTGCTGACGGTGGGCAGCCTTGGGGTTGCCACCAACGAGGCGACTGCTTTCGATATCTCGTCGACCGGCACGACGCTGGCGCTGCTGACCAACCCGCTGACCAATGTGCAGGGCGTCTACAGCATCAATTTGACGACGGGCGTGGCGACCTTTGTCGGTGCCTTGCCGGTTGGAGCGAATGCGCGCTTCACCGGGTTGTCGTTCACGCAGACGCCGTTCATCGCGGTGGGCGCGACGGCGAACACGCAAGGCGTCGGCAATGCGCTCGACCGCTTTACCGGCGCGCCTTCCGGCGAGCTGGTGCGGCTGTTCGGCGGCTTCGACAGCCTGCCCGACGATGCGGCGCGCGGCGCGGCGCTGGGCAGCCTGTCGGCGGCAAGCTTTGCCCTGCTGCCCGAGCTGGTGTTCCAGTCGATCAACAACCAGGACAATGTCGTCCGCGGTTACCTGCGCGATGTCCGCGCCGGCGGCACCGGGCGCAGCGACATGACGACCGTTGGCGCCGACCGCAGGATCGGCATGTTCCTGGTAGCCGGCGGGCGCACCGGCAGCCTGGCGGGCGATATCGACCGCAATCGCACCAGCTATGGCGCCGCCAGCGTCAGCGCCGGTGCCGATGTACGCTTTACCCCGGGGCTGCTGCTCGGGGTGTTCGGCGGTTACGACAAGGGCGACGCGCGGCTGAACAACGCCAGCGAGCAGAGCGACATCGATAGCTGGTACGCCGGCGTCTATGGCAGCGCCGCCATCGGGCCGTTCTTCATCGATGCGCATGGCAGCTATGGCAAGACCGATTTCGACCTGCGCCGCGGTGTCAGGGTGGGCAGCTTTTCGACGATCAATCTCGCACAGACGCGCAGCGAGAACTGGCAGGCGGCGGGCGTCGCCGGGCTCAATTTCGACCTCGGCAAGGCACAGCTCGAGCCTTATGGCGGCGTCCGTTATGCGCGAGTCGATCTCGATGGCTTCAGCGAAACCGGCGGCATCACGGCGTTGACGGTATCGGGCGACCGGGTCGAATCCCTGCAGTCGGTCGCGGGCCTGAAACTGGCGGGCAATTTGCCGGTCGGCGGGTCGGCGGTGCTCCGCGCGCATGTTCGCGGTGAATGGCGCCACGAGTTCGAAAACGACGAGGGCCGCTTGATCGTGGCGAATTTCAATGGCGCTTCGATCGCTTCGCCGTTCGCGTTCACGACGACGCCGCTGGGGCGCGACTATGCCGCGATCGGCGCTGGCTTTACCGTTTCGGGCAATTCGCCGGTGTCGCTGATGATCGATTATTCGGGTGAAGTCGCCGGCGACCGCGCCATCCACGGCATCATGGGCGGGATCCGGTTGGCTTTCTGATCGGATGACAGGTCCGCGATCAGGTCGCGGCGCCGTCCTTCTCGGGGTCGCGGCCATGCATCTGGCAGCGGGTTCGCTATGGCTGGCGGCTCGGATCGAGCCGCCGCTGGCGCCGCCCGAAGCGATCGCGTTGCTGGCGTTTCGGGCACCGGCGTCCCCTGCCCCGGCACCTGAGCCTGTTCCGGCAAAGGCTTATGTGCCGGTGCCGACGGCGGTTGCTCCGCAGCCCGAGATTGCCGAGGTAGTCATCGATCCGCCGGCCACGGCGAGCGCCCGCGATGCCGCATGTGCGCCGCTGAAAGCAGTACAGGCGGCGCTGGCGAGCGACCCCGCGGTGCGGACGGCGATAGCGGCGGTGCCCACCGGCGCGCGGTCGGTTGCCGAGGCGATCGTGGTCTGGAACCAGGGCTGGTCGCCGCTGGCGTCCCTTGAGGTGCCGCTGGCGGGCGGCGAGGCGCCGTTGGCGGGTGTTCGCGCGCTGGTTGCGCGAACGCTGGCGGCGCTGCCGGCGCATTGCCTTGCCGAGCCGATTACCGGCCCGCGCCTGGTGCTGGTCGAAGGGGCGGCGCAGACCGCCGTGCTGGCGTTCGGATCGGGGGCTTGGCGGTGGCGCGACCTGGACACCCAGGTGGTGACGCAGGCGCCGCAACAGGTGCCCGCGCAGGCACCACACCCGGCCGGCTGATTTATTTGTCGCAGCCTGCATACGCGCAGCGCTGCCCTGCGTAGCTGCGATCGACTGCCAGCAGATGCGCCAAAGAAGCGCGGATGGCGGCGGCTGTTACAGTGGCGAAACCAGTAAAAACGGGGTAAATTGGATGATTGCAAAAAAATTCGCAGCAATGGGCGCGGCGCTCTCGTCGGTTGCATTGCTTGCTATCTCGCCGGCGCTAGCATCTAGCCACCGCGAGGCACCTAATATTACGAAGATGCCGAAGATCGATAATACAGATACCTATGCGTTTCGCAGCTATGAACCGGGCCGCCAGGATTACGTAACGTTGATGGCCAACTTCCAGCCCGGCGAAAATCCCGGCGACGGTCCCAACTATTACACGATGGATCCAGACGCTCTTTACGAGATCCACATCGACAACAACGGCGATGCCGTCGAGGACCTGACCTATCAGTTCAAGTTCGCCAATACGCTGGTCAACGGTCGCGGCATCACGCTGAATGTCGGCGGCAAGGACTTGCCGATCGCGCTGCGCCATGTCGGGCCGATCACCAATGCGACATCGCCAACGCTGGGCGAGCGCGAGAGCTATACCCTGACGCAGGTGACCGGTGATCGCCGGTCGGGAACGCGGGTGCCGATTACCAATGCCAGCGGCGGCGCGACAGTCTTCGCCAAGCCCTTCGACAATGCCGGCAACAAGTCGATCACCGACTATCCGACCTATGCCAAGCAGTTCATCTTCCCGATCACCATTCCGGGCTGTTCGGCGCAGGGCAAGGTCTTTGCCGGCCAGCGCGCCGAATATTTCGCGGTCAACCTGGGCCCGATCTTCGATCTGGTGAACTTCGTGCCGATCCAGGGCGCCCCCGAGACGTTGCCGCAGTATCAGACGGCGTCGCCCTTCCCCGGCGGCATCACCCAAAGCCAGGACAACCAGGAACTGATCGGCAAGAAGAACGTCACGACGCTGGCGATCGAAGTGCCGATTGCCTGCCTCAAGGGCACCGGCAACGGCAGCATCGGCGTGTGGAGCACGGCCAGCCTGCCGCAGGCACGCTTGCTGCGTCCGAACCCGTCGCCGGAATCGGCGGCGCTGCAGGGCGGTGCCTATGTGCAGGTTTCACGCCTCGGCATGCCGCTGGTGAACGAAGTTGTAATCGGCCTGCCGCAGAAGGACCTGTTCAATGCGGCCAAGCCGACACAGGATGGTGCGCTTGCCGATTACGTCACCAACCCGACGTTCCCGGCCATCCTGAATGTGCTGTTCCGCAGTGCGGTCAACACGACCTTGGGCACCAATTTTGCCGATCTCGCACCGACCAACTTTCCGCGTAACGACCTGGTTGCGACGTTCCTGACCGGGATCGCCTCGCTCAACCGGCTGGCGACGGTGACGCCTTCGGAAATGCTGCGGCTCAACACCGGCATCGCGCCGACGCCGCAGGCGACGCAGAGCACGTTCGGCGTGGTCGGCGACGATCTCGCGGGCTTCCCCAACGGTCGCCGTCCGGGCGATGATACGGTCGATATCGTGCTGCGCGTGGCGATGGGGCGGCTTTGCCATCCGGTGCCGATTGCCGGGACGCCGACCGACCTCGGGCTGTGCACCCCTGCACAGGCTCCGACCGGGCTGGTTGCCTATACCGATGGTGCGCCGAGCCGGGCGACCAACATCCTCAACGAGTTCCCTTACCTGAACCCACCGCTGCGCGGCGCACCGCGTCCGCAGACCCAGCCATAAGGGAGCGCAGACCATGAACGATCGTATCTATCGTATCGGGTTCGTGCTGCTGGCGACGGCGACACTGGCCGCCTGCGGCGACAACGGCGCCGGCCCTGCCGCGCCGCCGCCGGCGCCGGTGGTGGTGCCCCCGGCACCGCAGGAAAACGCCTTTGGCGCCAATTTCGGCACGGCGTTCCGGGCATCGGATACCGCTACGCCGATCACGCCTGCCGACGGCGACATCATCCCGCTGTCGCTGACGACCGAACCTGCCCGAATCAGCTGAACCGGGTGATTCGTGCTGCCATCTGGGTGTTGGCGGCGCTTGCGGTGCCGGTATTTGGGTCGGCACCGGCGACGGCGCAGGTCATCGAAATCGGCGATGATGGCGTGGTGACACACTTTGATGGGCCGATGGTGTTCACCGCGTCGGGCGCTGCGCCGATCGAACCGCCGCGTGTCGTCCCGGCACTGGCATCGGCTCCGCTGGAGGTGCGGATCGATGCTCAGGCAGTGCGACATGGCTTGTCGCCGTCCTTGTTGAGGGCGGTGGCCTGGCAGGAATCGCGCGGGCGGGCGGCGGCGGTGAGCCCGAAAGGCGCACTCGGGGTGATGCAGCTGATGCCTGGGACCGCGGCGGCGATGGGCGTCGATCCGCGGGACCCCGACGACAATCTGCGCGGCGGTGCGCTGTATTTGCGGCGGCAGCTCGATCGCTTCGGCAGCGTGCCGCTGGCGCTGGCAGCGTACAACGCCGGGCCGGGCGCGGTGGCGCGGTTCGGCGGGGTGCCGCCGTTCCGCGAGACGCGCGCCTATGTCGCCTCGATCATGGCGCGCTGGCGGCCGGAGGCGATGCTGCTCGGGCGGGAGCCAGGCAGCCCGTCAGCCGTTACGCCTCTGCTATCCTTTATCGAGGTCCCTGCCCTATGAAGCGCTACTTTCCACTTGCCGCGCTGATTTGGGCGGGGCCTGCGCTGGCGCAATATGCGGCGCCCGATCCTGCGGGCTCGGGACCGATCCTGGGCGCGGTAAGCTGGTTGCAGGGGACGCTGCTGGGTAATGTCGCGACGGCGGTGGCGGTGATCGCGGTGGCGGCGATCGGCTTCATGATGCTGACGGGGCGGATCAACTGGCGTTATGGCGCGACGGTCGTCGTCGGGTTGTTCGTGCTGTTCGGCGCGGCGTCGATCGTCGGCGGCATTCGCTCGGTCGCGGGCGGCTGAGCATGGACCCGCTGTTCCGCGCGCTTGCCCGGCCGCAAATGGTGGCGGGCGTGACGTATCCGTTTTTCGTGCTTAACGGCATTCTTGCCGCCGAGCTGTTTCTCGTCACCAAGAGCGTGTTTGCGCTGCTGCCGCCGCTGGTCGTCCATGGGCTGGGCTATGCGGCGCATCTGCGCGATCCGCACGTCATGGCGCTGTGGATGACGCGGTTGCGGCGCACGCCGCGCGTGCGCAACCGGCGCTTGTGGGGTGCCAATGCGTACCGCCCGTAGCGCCGCCGCGGCGCATGAGGCGGCGATCGGCGACCATCTGCCGTACGCGGCGCAGGTCGATGATTTCACGATTTTGACGCGCGATGGCTGCGCGATACAGGTCGTGCGGCTGGCCGGCCTGGCTTTCGAGACGATCGACGCTGTGCAACTGGAAGCGCGCAAGGCGGCGCGCGACGCGATGCTGCAGGCGGTGGCGTCGTCGCGGTTCGCGCTGGTCCATCATGTCGTGCGCCGGGCGGTGACGGCGGAACTGGCGGGCGAGTTCGGCGATCCGTTCAGCGCGGCGCTGGATGCGGCGTGGCGGTCGCGGCTCGCCGACCGGCGGCTTTATGTGAACGACCTGTATTTGACGTTGGTGATCCGGCCGCTGGCGGGGCGTGCCGGGATGGCCGAACGATTGCTGCGGGTGTTCGGTGCCGGGTCGCCGCCGCCGCGCGAGACGAGTGCCGAGATCCGGTTGCTCAACCAGGCGCGCGAGACGTTGCTGGCGGCGCTCGATCCCTATGGGCCGGAATTGCTGTCGGCGTATGATTTGCCGAGCGGGCTGGCGTCGCGTTCGGCGGAATTCCTGGCGATGCTGGTCAACGGCACGACGGCGCCGGTGTTGTTGCCGGTCGGCGACCTTGGCCATGCGCTTGCGCGGCGGCGGCTGAGCTTCGGCGCCGATGCGATCGAGCTTGGCGCGGTCGATGGTGAGCCGGTGGAATTCGCGGCGATGCTGTCGGTCAAGGATTACCCGGCGCAGACCGGTGCGGGCATGTTCGACGACCTGTACCGGCTGCCGTTCGAGATGACCGTGACGCAGAGTTTCGCGGTCGTCGATCGCGGGCCGGGGCTCGAGCGGATGGACCTGGCGCTGCGGCGGATGCGGTCGGCGGACGATGCGGCGGTGTCGCTGCGGACGGAATTGGCGCAGGCCAAGGACGATGTTGCGGCGGGGCGGGCGGCGTTCGGCGAGCATCATCTGACGGTCATGCTGAAGGCGGCGAGCCTGGCGGAGTTGGACCAGAATTTGGGCGAGGCGCAGGCGCTGCTGGCGGAGGCGGGCTTTGCCGCGGTGCGCGAGGAGCTGGGGCTCGAGGCGGCCTATTGGGCGCAGTTTCCGGGCAATTTCGCGTATATCGCGCGGCGGGCGCTGGTCTCATCGGCGAATTTCGCCGGGTTTGCGAGCGCGCACAATTTCCCGGTCGGGCAGCCATCGGGCAATCATTGGGGCTCGGCAGTGACGCTGTTCGAGACGACCTCGGCGGGGCCGTATTTTTTCAATTTCCACCGCGGTGATTTGGGTAATTTTACCATTATCGGGCCATCTGGTTCGGGCAAGACGGTGGTGCTGGGGTTCCTGCTGGCGCAGGCGCGGCGGTTCGATCCGCGGATCGTGTTTTTCGACAAGGACCGGGGCGCCGAGATTTTCCTGCGCGCGATCGGCGGGGTGTACGACAGCTTGCGACCGGGCGAGCCGACGCGGTTGAACCCGCTGGCGCTGCCCGACAATGCCGCAAACCGGCTGTTCCTCGGCCAATGGCTGGCGCGGCTGGCGACCGGCGACAGTGCCGCGCCGACGACCGAGGAGCTGGCGTGGATCGCCGATGCTGTCGATGCATCGTACGCGGGGCCGCCCGAGCATCGCCGGCTGCGCTATATCGCCGAGCTGTTTCGCGGCCGCGGACGGGCGTCGAGCAGCGATATCGCGGCGCGGCTGGCGCCGTGGCATTCGGACGGCGAGCATGCCTGGCTGTTCGACAACGCCGCCGACGAGCTCGACCTGGGGGCCGACACGATCGGGTTCGACATGACGGCGATCCTCGATATCCCGGCGCTGCGATCGGCGGCGATGCTGTACCTGTTCCACCGCGTCGAGGAGCGGTTGGACGGCCGGCCGACGCTGATCGTCGTCGACGAGGGCTGGAAGGCACTGGACGACGAGGTCTTCGTGGCGCGCATCCGCGACTGGGAGAAGACCATCCGCAAGCGCGGCGGCATCATCGGTTTCGCGACGCAATCGGCGTCGGATGCGCTCGACAGCCGGATCGCGTCGGCGATCATCGAGCAGGCCGGCACGCAGATTTTCATGGCCAACGCGTCGGCGCAGGCGAGCGATTACATGGACGGTTTCGGGCTGACCGCGCATGAGTTCGAGCTGGTGCGGACGATCCCCGAAACGGCGCGGGCCTTCCTCGTCAAGCATGGCAGCGACAGCGTCGTCGTGCGGTTGAACCTCGCGTCGGAGCCTGAGTTGCTGACGGTGCTCTCGGGACGCGAGCGCACCGTGCGGCTGCTCGATGCGATCCGTGCCGAGGTCGGCGATGCGCCGGCGGCGTGGTTGCCGCGCCTGCTGGCAGCGGCATGAACCCGCTTTTTTGCACCCCGCCGGCAGTGCCTGGGCTGGCAGCGCGCCTGCTTGCGGATACTGATTGCCAGGCGTTCGGGCTCGTCGAGCGCGGTTACGCAGCGCTCGCGGCGCCCGGTGGCCCTGCGTCGGCGGCGCTGTCGGGACTGCTGGTGATTGCCGTGGCGATATTCGGTTATCGGTTGCTGCTTGGGCGCGGCGTCTTGTCGGATTCGATCGGGCTGGTGGTGCGGATCGGCATCGTGCTGGCGATCGCGACGTCATGGGCGACGTGGCAGACGCTCGCTTACGACACGCTGGCTCGGGCGCCGACGCGGATTGCCGGCGAGTTGCTCATCGGGGCGGCGACGATCGATCCGCTGCTCGGGGTGCAGGCGGTGCTCGACCGGATCGAGGCGGCGAGCGTCGGGTTTCGCACCCGCGCCGGGATCGCGTCGCCGCTGGTTGGCGGCCCGGCGGCGTCGTCGATGACGTTGACGGTTTCGGCGTTCGTGCTGACGCTGTCGACGGTCGGCCTGCTGGTAACGGCACGTCTGGTGCTGGCGATCATGCTGGCGATCGCGCCGTTGATGGCGGGGTTCCTGCTGTTCGATGCGACGCGCGGCATGGCGGAGGGATGGCTGCGCGCCATGGTCGCCGCCGCGCTGGTGCCGCTGTTCGTGTTGACGCTGGTAACGATCGAGACGGCGATCCTGCTGCCGCTGGTGGCGCGATTGCTCGCCGAGCAGGCGGCGGGCGTTTATGCAGCGGCCTCGGTGACGCCGATTGGGCTGGTGGCGCTGGTGTTTGCGGCGGCGATGCTGGCCGGTGCGGCGGCGGGAAGCCGGATTGCCGGCGGAATTCGCTTGCCGCGGCGCAGCGTTTCGCCGGTGTCGGACGTATCTGCAACGATGACGAACAACCAATCGAGCACCAGTATAGCGGCGCCTGCCGCTCCGCGCGCCGTTGCCGAGGCACTGGCGGCGGCGACGCGGCGCGAGGCAGCCGGGCGGAGTGGCGGGTCGCGACCGATGGCGACGGCGCTGGTGCAATCGCTCGAACGATCGTCGCGGACAGGGATTGCCTCTGGGCCGGTGATCATGCCGATGCAGGCGGGGACCCGCCCTGCCCTCAGCCGTGCGCCGCGCCGGACGCGTGCCGCGCAAAGGCGTGACCAGTGAGCGAGCGCGACACTTATTATGCGGCGGCGCGGACCTGGGCCGATGACCGGGTCGCGGCGGCGGCACGGCAGACAAAGCTGGCGTGGATCGTTGCCGGCAGTGCGGGCGGCGTCGCGGCCGTGCTGGCGATCGCGCTGGCGGTGCTGTTGCCGCTGAAAACCACCGTGCCTTATGTCGTCACCGTCGATCGGCAGTCGGGCGCGGTGCAGATCGCGACGACGCTGCAGGAGGGCCGGCTGACGCAGAACGAAGCCGTCATCCAGGCGCAATTGGCAGGGTATGTGCGGGCGCGCGAGACCTTCGACGAGACCGATTTGCGGGTGCAATATGCGCAGGTGCAGCGGCTGTCGGCGCCGCCGGTCGCGCGGACTTATGTGGCGGCGATGGCGGCGGCGAATCCGGCGAGCCCGCTGCGAACGCTGGGTCGCGGCGATACCGTTGCGGTCGATATCAAGAGCGTGTCGCTGATCGCGCCAGGGACGGCGATGGTGCGTTTCGACACGCGGCGGTCGGGGCTGGATGGCGGCATGCCCGGCCTGCAATCGCATGTCGCGGCCATCAGTTTCGGCTTCGCCAATGCGCCGCTGCGGATGGAGGATCGGTTCGACAATCCACTGGGATTTCAGGTGACGCGTTATCGCCGCGATACCGAGGGACTGCCGCGATGATCGCCCGTGTGTTGTTTCAGGCCGCGCTGTTCCCGGCCGCGCTGTTTCTGCTGACCGCGGCCGCGCCGCCGGTGCCGGGGTATCGCGACGCGCATATCCAGACGATCCTCCATGACGACGACCAGGTCGTGCAGCTCGTTGGTGCGATGGGCTGGCAAATCATGCTCGAATTCGGACCCGATGAACGGATCGAGACGGTGTCGATCGGCGATGCGCTGGCGTGGCAGGTGACGCCGAGCAAGCGCGCGCGGAACATCTTCCTGAAACCGCTGGCCAGGAATGCGGCGACCAACATGACGGTGATCACCGACCGGCGGCGCTATGTGTTCTCGCTCGATGTGGGCGCGCGCAAGACGACGACGCCGTGGGTGGTTCGCTTTGCCTATCCGCAGCCCATCGTCGCAGCGATCGAGGAAGCGCCGCTGCCGCCGCCGCGGGTGCTGAACTATGCCTATGAGCGCAAGGGCGCGGCGAATTTGCTGCCGGCGCGGGTCTGGGACGATGGCCAGATGACGTTTTTCGAGTTTCCGGACAGCGTGCCGGTGCCGGCGATCTTTGCCGGCGGGCCGGGCAAGGACGAGAGCCTGGTCAATACGGCGACGCGCGGACGGGTGACGGTCGTCCAGCAGACGGCGCCGCGTTTCACCTTGCGCAGCGGCAAGCAGATGGCGACGATCAGCGTCGCCGCGACGGCCCCACTATGACCCGCGACGGCGCCGCGATGACCACGGAAACGCCAGTCCCGGTCAAGCGACCGTCGATCGCGCGGGCTCCCAAACCGCTGTCCAAGCTCGGTGTCGGCGCGCTGATGCTCGTCGGCGGTGCCGGGGTGTTCCTGTGGTTGTCCGAGGCGCGCGCCGACCAGGTTGCGCTGGCGGCGGCGCTGCCACCAGTCGGGGCGGGCGGGGTTACGGCGGTGCAGCCGTTGCCGTTGCCGCCCGCGGGTTCGCCGCCGGTCGCCTATGTGCAGCCGCCGTTTCAGCCGGCACCGGCCGCGCCGTATATTGCGGCGCCGATTTCGCGGCCGCCGGTGTTCGTCGACAATGGCGCGCGCGAGCGGGCCGAGGCCCGGTTGCGAGCCCCTGCCCTGATCGTCGATCTCGCGCAGTCCAGCGCCTCGGCTGCTGCGGCGCCGTTGCCGGACCTGCCGGGCGGGGTTGCACCGCCTCCTGCGGCGAACGCGGCGCTCAACAATGCCGAGCGGTTTTCGGCGCGCATCGGCGCCGAGCGCGTGGAGGTTTCGCAGGCACAGCGGATGACCGGGCTCGACCGGCTGGTGCCGCAGGGCGCGATCATCGGCGCGGTGATGGAAACTGCGCTCAACTCGGACCTGCCGGGGTTCGCGCGCGCCATCGTCCAGCGCGACGTGCTCAGCTTCGACGGCTCGGCGGTGCTGATCCCCGCCGGAAGCCGGATCATCGGCCAGTACCAGTCGGGCGTCGCCCGCGGCGCGTCGCGGGTATTCATCATCTGGACGCGGCTGATCCGCCCTGACGGCGTGACGGTGACGCTGTCCTCGCCGGCAATCGACGAGATCGGGCGCGGCGGCGTCGCGGGCAAGGTCAACCGGCATTTCCTCCAGCGCTATGGCGGCGCGATCCTGTTGTCAGTGCTGACCGGCGGGCTCAACATCGCCGCGGCGTCGGTCAGCGGCGGCGGCGGCACGGTGGTCGTTGGGACGGCGGGCGAGGCCTCGGCGCTGGCGCAACAAGCCGCCGCCGACCTCGATATCCCGCCGACGATCACCACCAAGCAGGGCGCACTGGTGCGAATTTTCGTCGCGCAGGACCTGGATTTCACCAGCGTCGGCCCGGTCGCGTCCCGGTGAACGCAAGCCCCGCCGCCCGCGTCTATCTCGATGCGTTCCTCGCGCCGCTGGCCCCGTTCCTGGCGCGCGACGACGTCACTGACTTGCTCGTCAACCGCCCTGGCGAAGTGTGGATCGAAACCGGCGGTGCCACCGAGCGCCACGACGTTCCCGACCTGACCGATGCGGCATTGTGGCGCTTGGCCCGGCAGGTCGCCGCCGCCGCCGACCAGGGCATCAGCCGCGAGCATCCGCTGCTGGCGGCGACCCTGCCCGATGGCGCGCGGGTGCAGATCTGCGCGCCGCCCGCCACCCGCGGCAACGTCATCGCCGCGATACGCAAGCATAATGTGCCGGATTTGCGGCTCTCCGATTATGGCGATGCCGGCGCGTTCGCGCGCGTCGGCGAGGCAGCATTGTCGCGCGCCGCGATCGACCGCGAACTGGCGGCACAGCTCGCCACCGGCGATACCCTGGGGTTCCTCCAGGCCGCCGTGCGCGCCCGCAAGACCATTGTCGTCGCCGGCGCCACCGGCACCGGCAAGACGACGTTTCTTAATGCCTTGCTGCGCGAGGCACCCGCCGGCGAACGCCTGGTGCTGATCGAGGATACGCCCGAAATTCAGCTACACCACGCCAACGCCGTCGGGCTGGTGGCGGTACGCGGGCGCCTGGGCGAGGCAGCAGTGACGACCGCCGACCTGCTCGAGGCGTCGCTGCGCCTGCGCCCAGACCGGATCATCATGGGCGAAGTCCGCGGCCCCGAAGCACTGAGTTGGCTGCGCGCCGTCGGCACCGGGCATCCGGGGTCGGTAACGACGGTTCATGCCAGTTCGCCGCAGGGGGCGATCGAGCAGCTGGCGCTGATGGCGATGATGGGCGGTACCGAACTGCGCCGCGCCGAACTTGTCGATTATGTGCGCAATACCGTCGACGTATTCGTCCAGCTCGGACGCGATGGCGGGACGCGGCTTGTGACGACCGTCGAGTTTGTCGGGGCGGACCGGCAGGTTTGAGTTTTGCCGGCGTACTGTTAAAATTGCAGAAAATTGGAGGGGACGATCTTATGCGCATCCTTGTTATCGCGGCATTTTTGCTGGGTTCGGCAGCGTCTGCCGAGCCGCCGGCGGGATCGCCGCCGGGCATCGTGACGGCAGTGGCGATGACCGACCGGCCGGCGAGTGCCAGCGCGCTCGATGACAGCCGCAAGCCGGTCGAGGTGCTCAAGTTTCTCGGGCTGAAGCGCGGCGACCGGGTGCTCGATGTGATGACCGGCAGCGGCTATTATGCCGAGATCATCGGCAATGCGATCGGCAGCAAGGGGACTGTTGCGGCGCTCGAGCCGGTGGTGTTCGCCGACGCTAAATCGCGCGCCGAATTTGCCGCGCTGACCGGGCGCGTGCCCAATGTGAAGCTGGTGGAGGCGATGCCGGGCGATTTCGCGCCGCCGCCCAACAGCGTGGATTTTACGCTCATGCACCTGGTTTATCACGACCTTTATTGGGCGAGCGACAAGTATAGATTTCCCAGAATGGATCCCGCGGCGTTCCTGAAGCGGCTCTACACGGCAACCAAGCCCGGCGGTATCGTCGGCGTCGTCGACCATGCGGCAAGCCCCGGCGGCGATACTCGCGCCGTCGTCGACAAGCTGCACCGGATCGATCCGGCGGTGGTCAAGGCCGACTTTGCGCGCGCCGGGTTCAAGCTCGAGGCCGAGAGCGACCTGCTCAAGGTAGCCGGCGACGACCATTCCAAAACGGTGTTCGACCCGGCGCTGAAGGGCAAGACGGACCGCTTCGTGATGCGGTTTCGAAAACCCGCCTGATCAGAAGCGCATCGTTCCGGCGATGCGTAGCTGGCGGGGCTCGACCGGCTTGAGGTGAATGTCCTCGATGCCGCTGTCGGGCTCGCCGGGCAGGCGCGAGGCGTAGAAATAGTTGATCTCGGCGTCCCTCGACTGGAGCAGGTTGAGGATGGTTGCGGCGATCTCGTAGCGGCCGAAGCGATAGGCCAGCCGGCTGTTGACGACGGAGGTCGGGCGCGAGCGGACGCTGTTGTCCACGATCAGCGCGACGCTGCCGAAATGGCGGAGCCGCAGCGAGCCGGTGAAGCCGCCCGACTGGACGACGATGCCGCCGGCGATGACGCGCTCGATGGCGCCGGGGATGCGGTCGGCACCGCGCGGCAAGTCGGTCAGCCGGCCTTGCGACCAGGTATATTCGGCGTCGAGAGTCAGCCACGGCGCCGGCTGGTAGAAGGCGGCCAGTTCGACACCGTGGCGGTTCGACGGGCCTTGCGGCTCGGTGGTGCCGCCGTCGCCGACGAATAATAGCTCCGATTCGAGGTTGAGCCGCCAGGCGGTGGCGGTGATCGACATGCCGGAGACAGGCCTGAGGCGGGCGCCGACCTCGTAGCCGGTGGCGGCGACCAGCGGGACGACGCGCTCGGCGGCGTCGCCGCTGTTCGGGTCGATGTTGATGGCGGTGCCGCGGGCGTCGTTGGAATGGAAACCGCGGCCGTAGTTGGCGTAGAGTTCGACCTGTTCCACGGGGGTCCAGGCGATCGTCGCCTTCGGGCTGAAGATCGCGGCGGTGTCGGAGCCCGAATTGACGGCGAGATCGGAGCGGACATTGAACCGGTACAGGTCGCCGCGCGCGCCGAGTATGACGCGCAAATTCTCGGCGGGGCGCAGCGTGGCTTCGGCGAACAGCGCCGCCGAGCCTTGCTTGACGTCATCCTCGCGGACGGTCGAAAGTCGCTGGCGCGCGGCGGTGCGGTACAGGCCGACCTCCGGGATGAAGTCGTAGCGGCCTTCGGTGCCGATGAGGAATTCGACCGGGCCGGTCTTGAAGCGCTTGTCGACGCGGCCGCCGATGACCGTGCGGCGATCGGCTTGCTCGAATTCGTCGCCGTTGATGGGCTCATCGAGCAAATAGGTGAAGTTCGAGAACAGGTTGAACCTGTAGTAATGGGCGTAGGCGAGGACGGTCAGCGGCGTATCGCCATCCTGCGTCCAGTTCGAGATGACGCCGATGCGGGTGGTTTCGCCGCCAAGGTCGCTGTCGAGAAAGCCGAGGCGGCCGATGGTGGCACTGTCGATGGCACGCTGCGGGACCTGCTCGGATGACGCGAATTTCACATGATAGGCCGAGATGCTGGTGCGCAGCACGCCGTCTCCCAAGGGCACCGTGTATTTGCCGAAGCCGCTGAACAGATTAAGGTCGTCGGTCAGGTCGTAGCGGCCATCGTCGTGACGGGCTTCGAGCGCCAGCAGAGCAGTGCCGTCGCCGATTTTCGTCGATCCCGCGGCGACACCGCGCAGATAGGTGCCGCTGCCCGTCTCGATCGAGACCGTCGTCGGCAGCGTGTCATAGGTGCGGAACTTGCCGGCGCCGGCGGTGGCGAAATCGCCCAGGTCGGCGCGGTAGGAGCCCTTGGAATAGTCGATGTATTCAATGGTCTCGGGGATGATGAAATTGAGGTCGAGATAGCCTTGGCCGTGGCCGTGGCTGCGATAGTTGAGCGGCACGCCGTCGAAAAAGCCGGCGAAATCCGTGCCATGGTCGAGGTTGAAACCGCGCAGGAAATACTGGTTGGCCTTGCCGCCGCCCGAATGCTGGGTGGCGATCAGCCCGGGGATGACTTCGAGGAGCTCGCCGACGCGCTGGATGGGGCGGGTATCGATGTCTGCGCGGCCGACATGGCCTTCGGATGCAGCGGCGGCGATTCCGATAAGGTTGTCGGCGCGGCCGAAAACGGTGATCAGAGGGTCATCGGCGGCGACTGCTTCATCCGCAAATGCTGGTGTCGCGGCGCCGAACAACCGCAGCGGGACGAGAGTGCGGCATAACCGGTGATGGCGTTTCGAGAACATTGGCAGGCCCCTTGAACGTCGCCCCAGTCGTATGCAGTCCTCAGATGTTTTGCATACGTCAATTCACTTACGGACCGGCAGCGGCGGCGGATGCAGGGGCTTTGACTAAGCGTCGATAATGCCGATGATGGGCACGAACGGAGGGACATCATGCAGCGGCTGACCATACCGCTCGACGACAATCTGGCGGCGGCATTCGACGCGCTGCAGCAGGAGCGCGGCTATGCCAGCCGGTCGGAGGCGGTGCGCGACATCGTTCGGCGGACGGTCGACGCGGCGCGGCACGACAGCGAGGCGGGGACGCATTGCGTGGCGAACCTGTCGTATGTCTATGACTACCGGGTGCGGTCGCTGGCGCAGCGGCTGCTCGAGCTGCAGCACGCGCATCACGACCTGGTGGTCGCGACGACGCATGTCATCCTCGATCATGATTCATCGCTCGAAACGATCATCCTGAGGGGGCCGACGGGTCCGGTACGGGCGCTGGCGGATGCGATATCGGCCGAGCGCGGCGTGCGTTTCGGGGCGGTGAACCTGGTGATCGTGGCGCCTAACGACGCCCACGACGAGCCGCATTCGCACCATCATCACGGGCATGAACATGCCACGCCGCACCGGGGCTAGCGCGGCTTGTCGAAACCGAAGCTGAGGCTCGAGAAGACCGTTTCAAAGTCGGCCTTGGGGTTCGATGTAGGGCGCGTCCAGATCACGTTGAGCTGCCAGTGGCCGCGCAGCGGGACGCGGAAGGATGCCTGGCCCGCGGCGTTGCTGAGCTTTTCCTCGATCGGTCGGGCGTCGAAATCGAGATTGTTGAGCTTTACCGTCGCACCCGAAAGCGGCCGCCCGTCGTATAGGATAGTCACGGGCAGCGCTTCGCCCGGCTTCAGGTCATAGGGGTTCCTTTGCGGCACGATTTCAAGCTTGAGACCCGTCGGCCGCGTAACCTGGGCCGTCGTGCCGGCACCGACCTGGATCAGCGTCTTGGCGCGGCGGCTGTAGAATTCGCGCCCCGCGGCGCCGGTCTTGCCGGTGCGGGCGCGCTCGGCGATGGCGGTAGCCAGCCCCTCGACCTTGAGGTAATCGTTGAAGCGTATCGCCGGCAGCTCACTGAGCGCCGGGCCAGATTCCATGACGATCATGTGAGTTCCCGGCGCTGTCATCGGCAGGCTGCCGTCGTTGTCGCCGGTCTCGGTGTGGAGGACACCGCGGCGATCGGTGCTGCCGGCGGCAGTGATGTCGGCGAAACGCACGACGCGATCGTTAGGCACGCCCCAGCGCTGGCGGGCGGTGCCGTGGCCGACAAGCAGGGTAAAGGGCATCGCTTCCCCGACGCTCGCCGAAAAGCGATCGGGCTGGATCCAGAAATCATGCGCGGCGGCGGGCGCGGCGACGGGCGCTGTGGAGAGCGCAGCAATCAAGATCATCACAGCGCGCATCCACGAACTCCCGGCAGCGGGCGCGGCAGGTGGCCCGCATTGCTATACGCGCCAGCGGTGCTTTCGGTTTTGATCATGGCATCACCGGCGGCGGCGCATTCGGGCACCGGCCTGCCCGGCGGGCTGGCGGCGGGGTTCACGCATCCGTTCTCGGGCTTCGATCATATGCTGGCGATGGTCGCGGTGGGGCTGTGGGGCGCGTTCCTCGGGCGGCCGCTGATCGTGCTGCTGCCGGTGATCTTTCCCGCCGTCATGGCGATCGGCGGCGCGCTGGGCATTGCCGGCGTGCCGCTGCCGCCGGTCGAACTCGGCATCGCGCTCTCGGTGCTGGTGCTCGGCGCGATGATTGCCGGGGCGGTGCGGCCGCCGGTCTGGCTGGCTTGCGCCATCGTCGCGGTGTTCGCGATTTTCCACGGCTATGCCCATGGCACCGAGTTGCCCTCGGCGGCCGATCCAATCGGCTACAGCCTCGGGTTCGTGCTGGCGACGGGGCTCCTCCACGTCGCCGGCATCGGGGTCGGCATGGTCAAGGACCGCCCAGGCGGCACGGTCATCGTCCGCGGCGCGGGTGCGCTGATCGCCGCGTGCGGACTGTGGTTCCTGGGGCAAGCACTGTGAGGGGTGGCTTCTGGCCGCCGGCATTGCTGTGCGCGGCATTGGCCTTTGCGCTGGCGTTCGCGCCGGTGCGGGTGCGGCTGCCGGCGTTGCTGGCGCTGCTGGTCGCGGCGGCGGTGGCTAGCCGCATCTCGTTTCCGGCGGCGTGGCACGAAGCGATCTTCGCCGGCGTCTGGGCGAGCGTGGTCGTCGCCGCGCTGGCCGTGCATCGCCGGGAGGTCGGCCTGCTCGTGCCGGCGATGCTGCTCGCTGCCAATACCGGCATCTGGGCGGGTGCGGTGACGGCAATTTCCGGCAGCGACCGCGACCTGTTGCGCGCCTTGCCGATCGCGCTGCTGGCCTTCCCGGCCGGCTGGGTCGTCGCCCATCGCGGCGGGTTGGCGATCAAGGTGCTGGCGAGCTGGCTGATTGCCGTGGCGATCCTTGTCGCCGCGCTGCCGATGGTGGCGACCCCCGGCTATGCGCCCGACCATATGGAGTAATTATCCGGCGGTAGCGGCGCCGAACGGGCAGGCCATGATTCGGCGATCGGCGTCGATCAGGTCGAGCCCGGCCTGGCTGAAGGCGCGGCGAACCGCCACCGTCGCCCAGGCGAGGACGCCCGGCAGGCCGTGAGGAATATTGCGCGGCGTGCGGGCGCCGCCGACGAAGCGGCCCTGGTCGACCAGCGCCAATACGGCGTGCTCGTCGAAACCGACACGCTGGCCGTCGTCGTCCCCGGCCATCAGCGCGCGCGCGAGGCAGGATTCGGTCAGACTGAGCATGCTGTCGATCGCCACCGCGGCATGGCCATCGAGGCGGCAGGCTTCGGCGAAGGCGACAAATTCGGGCAGAAAATGTTCGCCGCGCCGGCGCTGCGCCACCCAGAAGCGCATCATGCGAACCAGGCTGCGCTCGGCGATGCCAAGGCTGGCGACATGCGTTTCGATGGCGGTGAACGCGTTCATATCGATGATCCGGCGGATTTTGGCATTTTCGATCCCCGTCATGATTGCCAGGAGGCTTGTCGCAGAATTGCGATTGACTCGCAATAGTCTTGGGTCATTATTGCGAACGGTTCGCAGACAAGGACGACAGATGAACAGTAGAATCACTCCGGCGCGGCCTGCCGATAGTGTCGCAAATGCCGCGCGGCCGCCGGTCCCCGGGCCAAGTTGCAAGGCGCTCGCGCCCGACGAGCGGCTGACGGTGGCGCTGATCCGGCACATCGTCATTCACGGCACGGGCGGCCCGCCGACCGGCAGGCTGTTCGGCCATCGGGCAGCCGAGAGCGGCTCTGAACCCTCCGGGATCGTGTTGTCGTCAACGGCCTATGCGGCGCTCGGCGACTGGTTGACGCTGTTGGCCGACGCCGCGACCCGGCAGATTGCCGTCGGCGCGCCGACGCATTGCTGCCCCAGCCCCGACGAGGTCCGCATGCTGGCGATCATCGCCGGCGCGCCGCGCGGCGATTTCGCCTTTGTCCATTCGCTGCTCGGTGAAATGGTGGGACCTGGTGCAGTCGATGCGCTGGCGCATGGTGCCGAACGGCTCGGCGAGGATTTGATTGCCGCCGGGATCACGCTGCGACCAGTCCGTTTTACCGGGCCGTAGCGCCTAGCCGAGCATGGCGGTGAAGGCCGGAGACTGGGCTTCGGTCGCACCGTCCGGGGTGCGCGTCACCATCACGGCGGCAAGGTTCTCGCGCGTCGCCAGCGCCATGCCCTCGCCCTGCCCCAGCACGGTCAGCGCGGTTGCCCAGGCATCGGCGAGCATGGCGCTGGGGTGCAGCACGCTGACCGACGCGACGCCGTTGCGGATCGGCGTGCCGGTGCGCGGGTCGATGCTGTGGCTGTCGCGCCGGCCCGACCGCATGCGAAAGCGGCGATAGTCGCCCGACGTCGCGATCGACAGGCCGAACAATGCAACACGGGTGGGGGGAACTGCAAGGCCAGGCACGCCCTCGAGGTCGACCCACCACGGCTGGCCATCGGACTTCAAGCCTTCACCGCGAAGCTCGCCGCCAACCTCGATCAGGAAGTCGGCGATACCCTGCGCAGTCAGCGCGGCCGCAACGGCATCGACGCCATGACCCTTGGCGATGCCGGAGAAATCGAGAGCGACGTCGGCGGTGCGGCGGGCGCGCTCGCCATCGATCTCGATGCTTTGCCAGGCGTCGGCGACGATCGCGCCGCTGCCGGCTTGGCCTTCGGGACCGAAACCCCAATGATCGACGATGTTGCCGATGGCCGGGTCGAAAGCACCGCCGCTGCGGGCGGCGATATCGAGCCCCGCGCGAAGCACGGCCATGAAGCCGACGGGCAGCGTGTGCCACGTCCAAGTGGGCTCGCGATTGAACCGGCTGATGTCCGAGCCGGGCTCCCAGTTGCTCATCTCGGCAACGACGCCGGCAAGAACCGCTTCGATGCGGCGCTGGACGGCGGCGGCATCGGTGGGGGCGGGGGCGCGGGCGGGCAGGACGGCACGCACCGTCCAGGTCGTGCCCATGGTGCGCCCGGTCATGACAATGATTTCGTCCCCCTGCCCCCGGGGCCGCAAAGCCCCGGGCGACAGCAGGACGGGGATCGCGACCCGGACCGGCACTGGCGTCAGGGAGCGAGGACTTCGAGCGTGGTGACATAGTTGGCACGGCGCGGCTGCGGGCCGGTCGGCATCGGCCGCGCGGCTGGTGGTGCTGCACCCGCACCTGCTCCGGGACCACCTGGACCACCCGGAGGTCCGCCCTCGCGGCCGCCGCCGACACTGGCGTTGACCCAGTACATGCCCGCCGACGGCCAGGTGACGCTGACCTTGCCCTGCGCATCGGTCTTCAGGTCCATCTGGCCGAGCACGCCGCGATAGCGGTTGCCGCCGGGGATGACGGTCACGCCCAAATTGGCGGCGGGCTTGCCGTCGAGCAGGAACTGGAAGGTCGCGGCTTCACCGGCGACGAGGTCGTTTGGATGGGTGACGGGGACCAGCTCGATGCCCTTGCCGCTCGGCTTGAACACGGTCGTCGTCGGCGCGCCGACGGTGACATAGATCTCGTTGCGGTTGCTGGCTTCGCTGGTGCGGACATCGGTGGCGCCGGCGGGGATGGCATCCTTCAGGTTTTCACTAGTGGTGCCGCGCGGCAGGCGCTTTTCCTCGCCGCCCAATTTGTAACTGCCCATCACGCCGTTTGAGGAATTCTCGATCCTGTAGGTGCCCTTCTGAAGCAGGTGGACGTCGAAGGTGCTGCGATACCGGCCGGTGGCGGCGTTCTCGATTTTCGTCTCGCTGCCATCGGGCGCAGTCGCCCTGATGCCGGTCGTCCCCATCGGCTGGTGATCGAAATAGAACAGGTCATTCGAAACGGCGGCGTCGACCGTCACCCAGGCGTCGTCGCCCGACAGGATCGTTGCCGACGGCAGCATCCACTGGCGATGGGCGAGCGCGGGCGTGGCGACCATGAGGGCGCCGGCGGCGAGCAGGGCGAGACGATGCGAAATGCGGCTGGTCATGTTCGAACTCCTATTTCTTGATACTGAGGCTGACGGCACCGAGTTCGGTGGTCCCGGCGGCCCTGACGATGCCGGGCTTGGGCGGCCACGAGAACGGCAACCGGACGACCTCGCGGCCGCCGACTTCGCGCGCCGCCTCAACGAGGATGGTGTATTCGCCGGGCGCCAGTTTCGGCATCGGGCCGGTGCCGGCGGTGAAGCTGATCTTCTGGTCGCCGGGTGCGCGGGTGGCGCCGGTGACGCCGTCGGACGGGAACTTCATCGACCGGCCGGCGGCGCGCCAGAATTGCCGGACATCGGCCAGCCACTTGGTGCCCTCGTTGTCCTTCATGTCATGGTCGTACCAAACCGACAGCGCGCGCGGTGCCGCGCCGGGCTGCTCGAGCCAGATCGCTACATAGGGGCGGTGATATTCGGCCACCGTCAGCCGCGGGATGGCAATGCCGAGGTCGAGTGTCTCGGCGCTGGCGGGAGTCACGGCGATGCCGAGCGCAACGCTGCTCGACAGGATCAGGCGGTTCCGGGAGTGCATGGCAGTCCTTAGTGGATGAAGATGACGGCGATGATCACCGGGATGGCGAGCCCGGCAAAAACCAGCGGCCATGTCGACGGCCGCCGCCCCGAGTGAAGCTGCAGGAGGAAAAAGCCGGTCGCTGCAAAGACGACGCAGGCGACGGCAAAAATGTCGATGAACCATTTCCACGCCGTGCCGGTGTTTCGGCCCTTGTGGAGGTCGTTGAGGTAGGAGATCCAACCCCGGCTGGTGGTTTCGCTGGTGACGGCGCCGCTGGTCCGGTCGATGGCGATCCAGCCGTCGCCGCCGGGCCGGGGCAGCGGCAAATAGACCTCGGACGCCGACCATTCCGCAGTCCCGGCGGCGTTCTCCCCGAGCGTGCTCGCCAGCCAGTCGGCGACTTCCGGCGGCAAGGTTTTCTTCGTATCCGCCCCGCCTGCGGGTGCCAGAAGACGCCGCAACGACGCCGGCATCACTGCGCTTGCCGGCGTCACTACCGGCTTGCCCTCGATCTCGCTGGCGTGGTTGAGCGTAATGCCGGTGATGGCGAACAGCAGCAGCCCGATCATGGCGACCGCCGAGCTCATCCAGTGCCAGGTGTGCAACTGCTTGAGCAACAGGTTTTTCTTGGGAATTCGAGGCTTGCCGGTCGGGGCAGTCTTGGCTGACATTGAAACGGCTTTTTACCCCAGAGGCGATCGCTGCTGACGATCGTTCCCCGTAGTAACGCGAACGATTCGCAATTGCAATCGACAGGCCTGGATTCGCCGGCAGTTCGTTAGTGCGGCGTAGCGATCAGGCCGACACGCCATCGATCGTGGTCACTGCAGCGCCTGGCAACGTCAGCAGGCCGTCGACAACTTTGGCAAGGGTGGCCAGGTCGAAGGGCTTGTGCAGGACAGGAACCGACGGAAAGTCGGCTTTTTCTACCAGCATGTGACCCGTGGCGAAGGCGAACGGCAGTCCAATCCTGGTCAAGGTCTCGGCGACGGGCGAACTATCGGTGCCGTGCAGATGGACATCGAGCAGCGCCGCGTCGAAGACTTCGGTGGCGATCAGGCGCTGGGCCTCGGCGATCGACCCGGCGGGACCAACACAAACGATGCCCAGGTCATCGAGCATGTCCTCGATCAGCATCGCGATCACCGCCTCGTCCTCGACGACAAGGATGCGCTTGCGTAGCTGGGCCAGGCCCAGAGCCGAGATGCCCGCTGTCCCGCTCGACACGCGCTCCTGATCGGTCAACGGATTTCCCTGGGCGTCATCATCAAGTCCGACCGGCAACGTCTGGTGACCCAATTGGTTCCCGATGGCCTTTTTGCGGCGCTCAGCCGAGCAACATCGCCGCCAGTTCGGCCTGGCGGAACGGCTTGGTCAACCGCGGCAGGTCGGCGGCGATGCCCTCAGCCTCGGCATATCCCGACACGATCAGCACACGGATATCCGGCAGGCTTTCCTGCAGCCGGCGCGCCAGCTCGACATCGGTCATGCCGGCCATCAGGTGATCGGTGACAAGGACAACGAACGACAGCCCGTCCTCGACAAGCTGCAGCCCGGCTTCGGCGGACTCGGCCTCGGCCTCGACGACCTCATAGCCCATGTCGAGCAGCATTTCGGCGGCGCTGGCGCGGACCAGCGGCTCGTCGTCGACCAGCAGGATGCGGCCGAAGCGCTGCGCGATCGCGGTGTGGCGGTTGCCGGGCGCAACCGGCGCATGATCCGCAGCGCCGGTCGGCAACCATAGTTCGATATTGGTGCCCTGCCCGGCCTCGCTCGACAACGTCATCGCGCCGCCCAGTTGCGACAACAGGCCATGGACCATCGACAGCCCGAGGCCGGTGCCCTTGCCGATGCCCTTGGTCGAATAAAATGGCTCGACGGCGCGTGCCAGCGTCTCGGCATCCATGCCGCTGCCGGTATCCGCCACGCCGATGCGCACATAATTTCCGCTGGGCAACTGCGTCCTGTGCCCCTCCGCAACGGTGTCGGCACCAACGGTGATACGCAAGGTGCCGCCATCCGCCATGGCGTCGCGAGCATTGAGGCTGAGGTTGAGCAACGCCATCTCGAGCTGGTTCGCATGGGCGAGCGCCGCCGGCACGTCCGCGGCGATGTCGACGACGACGCGGATCTGCGGCCCCGTGGTGCTTGCGATAAGGTCGGCCATGCCGGTGATCAACGCCGGCACATCGACATTGATCGTCTGCAGCGGCTGGCGGCGGGCAAAGGCCAGCAGCCGCTGGACCAGCGTCCGCGCGCGCTCGGCGGATTGCAGCGCGCCCTCCATCAGCCGGCGCTCGCGCGCATCGCCGATGCCGCGCCGCAGCAACATGTCGAGGCGGCCCATGATCGGCATCAGCAGATCGTTGAAATCATGGGCAACACCGCCGGTCAGCTGGCCCAGCGCCTCGAGCTTTTGCGACTGGCGCAGCGCCTCCTCGGCCAGCGCCAGCCTGGACGCCGCCTCGCGTTCCGCGGTGATGTCGCGGCCGATGCAATAGATCTTGCCGGCCTCGGGCACGCCGATCCACGACAGCAAACGATAACCGCCGTCCTTGCAGCGATAGCGGTTTTCGAATTGGGTCACCGTCGCGCCGGTCAGGATCGCTTCGAAGCCACCACGCGTGCGTGGCGCATCCTCGGGGTGCAGCATCTCGAAGATCGACATCGAGACGACTTCGGTTTCCGTCCAGCCGAGGACCGCGTGCCAGGCGGGGTTCGTCGTCTCGAAATGCCCATCGGCGCGCAGCACGCCCATCAGGTCGGGGCTGATCTTCCACACCAGGTTGCGATCGTCGGCGCGCTCGACGACCTGCCGCTCGATGTCGGAGTTGAGGGCATCGACTCGGGCTTCTGTAAAGATCCGGGCTTTTTCGCTGCGGACATGCTCGCTGACGTCATGGCCCCCGACGAAGATGCCGCTGACATGGCCTTTTTCATGCCGGATCGGCTGGGACAGCAAATCCACAAACCTGTCCTCGGGCTCGTCCCCGAGGCGGACCGGTATCGCCTTGAGCGACAGCGTCCTGCCGGTGGCATAGACCGCGTCGAGCCTCTCGTTGAAGCCCTGCCCTTCGAGCTCCGGAAAACCTCGCGCACGCTGCGCCCAAGGAAATTTCGCGGTCCGGTCAGCTCGACATAGGCCTTGTTGACATAGTCGAAGACATGCCGCGAGCCATGGAGAACCGCGACGAAGCCCGGCATTTGCTGGAACAGGATGTGCTGGCGCTCGCGTTCCTCCTGCTCGCGCCGCTCGGCAACCATCTTGGCGGTCGTATCGATGCAGATGTCGATCATGCCGGCGATGGCGCCGCTTTCGTCGCGCAGCGGGCTGTACGAGAACGACCACCAGGTGTCCTCGGGATAGCTATTGCGCGTCATCACCAGGTGCAGGTCGTCGAGCTTGACGGTTTCGCCCGCCAGGGCCCGGTCGACGAGCGGCGCGATGTCGGGCCAGACACCGGACCAGACATCGGCAATCGGCGCGCCTAGCGCCGCCGGATGCCGGGCACGAGCACGTGTATGTAAGTGTCGCTATAGAGGACGGTCGATTCGGGACCCCAGACCAGGCACATGGCATGGCCGTTGGCGAGCATGAGGCCGACGGCCGTTTTCAAAGATTGCGGCCAGTTGCGCGGATGGCCGAGCGCCGTACCCGACCAGTCATGCGCCCGCATCGACGCGCCGACGCTACCGCCATCGATCAGGAATTCGAGGCCATCCGAAGCTTTATGAGGCAGCGATACCATGTCTTCCTTGCCCGCTCGATAACCCTCGTCTGCAGCAGAAGCCGCGACGAGTCCAACCGCCTGCGATCACCCCGCCCGGCGCGACGGCACTATTTTTCCGCCGCCGCGACGACGTGATTGAAACCCTTGGCAATAAAATCGGCGCCGAGCCGAAGCCCGATCGGATCGACGCTATGGCCCAGTCCCGTGCTGACATGCGTCTCGGCCTCGATGCCCAGCTTGAGGAGATCGGCCTTGGCGGCGTGCAGCGCCGACACCGGCACGACGGGGTCGGCCGAGCCATGGACCAGCAGCACCGGCGGCCTGGGATAATCCTGCGACGCCAGCCCGGCAGTGCCGATCAGCATTCCCGAATAACCGACGATGGCGGCAACCGCGGCCTTGCGGCGCAGCGCGATGTGCAGCGCCATCATGGTGCCCTGGCTGAACCCGACGATCGCCAGCTCGGCCTCGGTCAGGCCATATTGCGCCAGCTTCCGATCGATGAAGGCGTCGACCGCCGGCGCTGCCTGCACGGCACCAGTCGCAAGTGCCTGCGGCGACAGGCCATGCAGCGGCCACCATTGATAACCGCCGCCATTGCCGCTGTTCTGCGGTGCGTTCGGCGCGAGGAACAGCGCGTCGGGAATTGCCTGCTGCCAGTGCGGCGCCAGCGAGATCAGGTCGGCACCATTGGAGCCATAGCCGTGCAGCAGCAGCACAATCTGTTTCGGCTTGGCGCCCGACAGCGGTTGCAGGCTGGCACCATTGACGATCTTCGACATCGATAGATTACTCGGTTGGAGTTGCGCGGGCGTTGATAGGCGGTGGGGCCGATGGCAGGCCAGCGGAAATCGGCGGCAGCGGCTAAAGGCCCAGGAAGCCGGGTTGGGGATCGTCACCGGGCTTGCCCGAATCGAGGTTCGACAGGGTGAGCCCGAGCAGCCGGATGCCGTTTTCGGCCGGCAGGATCGCCCGGAGCAGCGACCGCCCTGCCTCGCCGATCTCGGCCTCGGTGCGCAGCGGCTGGGCGGCGCTCTGCGACCGGCTCATGATCCGGAAATCGGCGAACTTGACCTTCAGCGTCAGCGTGCGCCCGGCCGCGCCGCTGCGCTCGATCCGGCGCCAAGCGGCGTCGATGACCGGCTCGAGCGCCGCCAGCAGTTCGGCATCGCCGGTCAGGTCGCGGTCGAACGTCCGCTCGGCACCGACCGACTTCAGCGGACGGTCGCTGCGCACCGGGCGGTCGTCGTCACCATGGGCGGCGCGGTGAAAATAGCCGGCGCTGCTGCCGAACCAGCCGGTCAATTTGTCGAGGCTGCGCGCCTTCAGGTCGGCGCCGGTCAGGATGCCGAGCCGTTCCATCCTTGCGGCGGTAACCGGGCCGACGCCGTGAAAACGCTTGACCGGAAGGCCGGCGACGAACGCCGGCCCCTGCGCCGGCCTGATGACGCACAGGCCGTCGGGCTTGTTCTGGTCCGACGCCAGCTTGGCGATGAACTTGTTGTACGACACCCCCGCCGACGCGGTCAGCTGCGTCGTCTTGCGAATACGCTGGCGGATTTCCGCGGCGATCGCGGTCGCCGAGCCGATGCCTTTGCGGTCGTCGGTCACGTCCAGATACGCCTCGTCGAGCGACAGCGGCTCCACAAGCTCGGTATAATCGGCAAAGATGGCGCGGATCTGCTCGGAAACGGCGCGGTACACATCGAAGCGCGGCGGGACGAACACCAGGCCCGGGCACCGCCGCAGCGCCGTCACTGACGCCATCGCCGATCGCACCCCGAACTTGCGGGCCTCGTAACTTGCCGCCACGACGACGCCGCGCGCCTGCGACGACCCGACCGCGACCGGACGCCCGCGCAGCGCCGGGTCATCGCGCTGTTCGACCGAGGCGTAGAACGCGTCCATGTCGATATGGATGATCTTGCGGATGACCACCGGCCTTCGTCTGCGTCGGCGCGGACCTGCGCCACTTGGCTTCATAGCATGGCTGATGCGCGGGTGAAGCGCCGCCCCGGACACCGCTCATACGAAAAACGCCCCCGGAACTGGTGTTCCAGGGGCGTTTCCCGCTGACGAGACTTCGGGTTCAGCGCGCGGCAAGTTGCTGGCGGCGCTGATTTTCAGCGTTGGCGATGATCTGCCGTTGCTGATTCATGGCGCCGTCAAAGGCGTCCTGACGGCAGCGGCTGGCCTGCGACATCGCGACCAGTTCGGTCGTGCTCGGGCTGCAGACCTTGCGAACGCCAGTCTTGATCCGCTGCACGAAGGTGGCCTGGCCGGCCGGCGACGTCAGGTCGAGATCACCATAGACGACGCGTGTCTCGACGCGCTCGGCCGATGGCGCGCCGCCCTCGACGGGCCAGGCAGCGGCGGGCTCGAGCGCAGTGACTGCAAGCATCGCGAACGGCAGCAGCTTCATCGTCTTGAGCAAGGAAATGGTCATGGCGAGTTCCTCCGTTTTCAAACCGCCGTGGCAGGGTGCCAGGGCGAACCGGCGAAAACCGGATGCCCTCTTCTGGTCGGCAAGCGTCAAAGGAGGCGGCGGAAAAGCGTCAATCCCGCGCTAATTGTTCGTGAAAAAAAATGGCTGCGCGGCCCGTCCGGACAGGCCCCATTATATAAGGCCTGCCGCGAGCTGGCGCGGATCTGGGGCCACGGAATTTCTCGCGCCGATCCGGCGATCGCAAACTATTTTCATCGGGCCCGTTTTTTTCACGCCCAATAGCGCGCGCTTCACGCGGCGCCGACGCCTGGCTTCACGGGGCCTGGGTAGAAGGGGTCATCGGCAACCGGGAAATGGTTCCCCAGGCCGCCCACCAGGAGACCCGCCATGAAGACCATTCTCAGCCTTATCGCCGCCTTTTCGCTCAGCTTCGTCTCGATCGGTGCCGCCACCGTCGATGTCGACGCCACCGTCGCCGGCGCGACCACCGCTTCCGCAACCTTCGCCTGAACCCAATTCACTCAAGGAGACCCGTCATGCAGACCATTCTCAGCCTCGTCGCCGCCTTCTCGCTCAGCCTCATGTCGATCGGTGCCGCTACCGTCGATGTCGATGCCACCGTCGCCGGTGTGACCACCGCTTCCGCAACCTTCGCCTGAACCCAATCCATTCAAGGAGACCCGCCATGCAGACCTTCATCGCCGCCGCCGCCGCCATCCTGTTCAGCTTCGCCTCGATCAGCGCCGCCACGATCGACCTCGGCGGCCAGCCCGGCAGCGGCCTCGTCGTGGTCGCCTTGGCCGATACGCCCCGGTTTGCGTGATGCCGGGCGGGACGGACAGCGAAATGCAAAAAAATAGGCGCCGCGCCGGTGATTAACCAGGTCGGCGCCTTTTCCGCTATCCGGAATGGTCCTGTCATGGTGTCTTGCCGGGGGAACAGCCTTGCGATAGCGTCACTAGTGCGTGACCGGGGCGCGCTGCAAGGCAATCCCCGGCGTTCGTGGCAACATGGAGCGCGAATGCTCACCACCCCGCAAAACGTCTCACTGCGCCTGTTCGGCAGCCCCGGTCTTTTCGTCGGTGACACGGCGCTCAACATTGGGCGCCGGGCCCGCGGCATGGTCGGTTATCTTGCAATGGTCAGGCCGCATCGCGCCAGCCGGGAGCGCATGACCGGCTTTTTCTGGCCCGACCGCGGCGACGCTCAGGCGCGTGCCAGCTTGCGGCAATGCCTTGTCGAATTGCGCGCGGCGATGGGGGACAGCCTCGCCGCCGATCGTGAATGGGTGTCGCTCGAAGGCGATGCCATCGACAGCGACCTGCATGTGCTCGAACGCGCCCTCGCCGGGCAGGACGCCGCAGAACTGGCGCCGGCGCTCGCGGCGATCGGTGCCGAACCTTTGCTCGACGGACTCGAATTCGGCGAGGCCTTCGACGACTGGCTGCGCGGCTGCCGGGCGGCGCACGAGGCGCGCTTTGCCGCCGGCGTGCTGCGCCATATCGAAACCGCGCGCGCCGCCGGCGATATTACCGCAGCACTCGCCGTCGCCGACGCCTGGCTGGTGCGCGATCCGCGCGACGAAGCCGTGGCCGCCGCCGCCATCGCCTGCGAGATGGCGCGCAACGCGGTCGCCGCCGCCCGCAAGCGCCTCCGCACGTTCGAGGACGAATTGGCCCGAGACGGTGACGGCCCCGCCGGGCCGGCCCTGCGCGCCGCAATCGACTATGCCCCCGCCGCCACCCTTGCCGGGATCACAAGCAGCGCCGTCGCGCTGGCCACCAGCGCCGAATTCGCCCTGCCCCACAAGCCGTCGATCGCCGTGCTGCCGTTCGCCGACCTCACCAGCGGCGTCGTCCAGGACGTTTTCGCCGACGGCATGGTCGAGGAAATCAGCATCGTCCTGTCGCGATTCTCGTCGCTGTTCGTCATCGCCGGCCAATCCAGCCTGACCTATCGCAGCACCATCAAGACGTCACAGCAGATCGGCCGCGAGCTCGGCGTGCGCTATCTCCTCGAAGGCAGCGTCCGCAAGGCCGGCGACAAGGTCCGCATCTCGGTCAAGGTCATCGAGGCGGCGACCGGCGAGCAGATCTGGGCCGAACGCTTCGACGGCGACGTGTTCGACGTCTTCGACCTGCAGGACCGCGTCGCCAACGCCGTCGCCAGCGCCATCGATTCGACTATCACCGACGCCGAGATGCGCCGCGCCGAGGCCCGGCCGGCAACCCATGCCGACGCCTATGACCTGACCATGCGCGCCTCGGCGCTGCTCAACCAATATTCGCGCGCCTCGATCGAGGCCGGCCGCGACGCCGCCGAACGCGCTTTCGAAATCGACCCGCGCTATGGCTGGGCGGCATCGGTCGCAGCGTTCTGCCACGGCGCGCTGCGGGTCAACCACTGGACCGACGACCTCGAGGCCACCGCGGCTCGCGCCCGCGCACTGGGCGAAGCCGCCGTCCAGCTCAGCCCCGACGACCAGACCGTGCTGGTCAACACCGCTGGCATGCTGATGAACATCGGCGGCAATTTGGCCGAAGCGCGCGACCTCGTCGAACGCGCCATCGCCATCAATCCCGAGCATGTCCACAGCGTCTTCTGGGGCGGCTGGGTCGACGTCGAAACCGGCAATCCATCGCGCGGGCTCGAACGCTTCGAAAAGGCACTGCGCCTTAACCCACGCTCGGTTTATCGCCCGTTCCAGCTATCGGGCATGGGCAACTGCCTGTTTTTCCTCGGCCGTTTTGATGAGGCCGCGATCGTTCAGGCCGAAGCGATCCGCGTGCGCCCGGGCTATGTGCCGGCCCATGCCGTGCGCGTCGCCAGCCTGGCACGCGCCGGCCGGCGTGACGAGGCGCTGACCGCATGGGCCGAGTTCCAGGCGCTCGGCGGGCCCGAAATGGGTCTGTGGTTCTTTCGCAGTGCCGACCAGCGCAAGCAGTTGCGCGCCGCGTTCGCGCTGCTCGCGGATGACACCGTTCGCCCTGTACGCCGGGACACGGTCACCACCGAATAACCGGCACAACCGGCCTACTCCTTAAGATAGCCCTTGGCGCAGGGGCATTGCCGGGCGAAATGATTTATATCTTTCGGCCTTCCCGAAAAATGTGACGGAGGCGCGATCCTGTCGACCCCGGCGAAAGTGGCGATCATTGGCGGGGGATGCGGCGCGTTGGCAGCAGCATTCGAACTGACGCGGCCCGAACACGGCGGCCGGTTCGACGTCACCATCTACCAGCTCGGCTGGCGACTGGGCGGCAAGGGCGCTTCGGGGCGCGGCCCGTCGGGCCGGATCGAGGAGCATGGCCTTCATGTCTGGCTCGGTTTCTACGAAAATGCCTTTGCCATGATGCGCGACTGCTACGCCGAGGCGGCGCGATCGACGGGCGTTTTCGGCGACTGGCAGGACGCCTTCCTGCCCGAACCCGATATCGGCCTGTTCGCGCCGCATGGCAGCGAAGGCTGGCATCGCTGGCACGGACGTTTCTCGCCGCGCCCCGGCCTGCCCGGCGATGTCGCGCTCGGCATCGACGGCCAGGACCAGGATCCGTCGAGCCTCGCCGATTACATGAGCGCGGCGGTCGGCATGCTGATCACCTTGCTGCTCGATACCGAAGTCCGGCGCAGCGACAGCCCGCCGCCGCCCGCACCCGATGATCCCGACCAGATCATCGCCGCGATGCGCGCGCTGCTCGGCCGCGGCGTCTTTGCCGGCGGCGTTGTGCTCGTCGAAGCGCTCGGCCTGCTCCAGATCGCCATCGCCGGGCTTCCCCGGGGCTTCGAATCGATGCTGGTCCGCCTCGTCGACACGATCGCCAGTGGCATGCGCGAATGGCTCGAGACCCATCTGCTCGGCGACGACCGGCGCAGCCATGTCTGGGAGATGGTCGACCTCGTGCTGGCGTGCATCGTCGGTTGCTTCCGCGACAAACTATTGACCGATCCGCGCGGGCTCGATGCCATAAACGCGCATGATTGCCGCGACTGGCTGCGGCGGCACGGTGCCTCCGAACGCGCCGTCAATTCGGCCTTTGTCCAGGGCTTGTACGATCTCGCGCTGGCCTATGAGGACGGCGACGCCACCCGCCCCGGCATCGCCGCCGGCCAGGGCATGCGCGGCGCCTTGCGGATGTTCTTCGCCTATCGCGGCGCGCTGTTCTGGCGGATGCGCGCCGGCATGGGCGACGTCGTCTTCGCGCCGCTGTACCATGTCCTGCGTGAACGCGGCGTCCAGTTCCGCTTCTTCCACCGGCTTACCAACGTCGGCCTCGCACCCGGCGGCGAACTTGGCCCCGGTGACCGCACTCATGTTGCCGCGCTCGATTTCGACGTACAGGCAAAGCTCCACGCTGAACACTACAACCCACTCATCACCATCGCCGGACGCCCATGCTGGCCGGCCGAGCCCGACTTCAGCCAGTTGATCGATGGCGAGAAACTCGCCGCCGACAATGCCGACCTCGAATCGCACTGGGACCGCCGCCGCGCCGACACGGCGCGGCTCGAGGTCGGCCGCGACTTCGATTTTGTCGTGCTTGGCGTGTCGGTCGGCGCCATCCCCGATGTCTGTCCGGAAATTCTCGCGCGCGACGCCCGCTGGCGGCGCATGACGGCGGCGGTCAAGACCGTCGCCACCCAGGCCTTCCAGGTCTGGCTCGACCAGGACCTCGAAAGCCTCGGCTGGCACGGGCCGCCATGGCTGGCATCGGCGTTCGCCAAGCCCTTCGACAGCTGGTGCGACATGGCGCACACCATTCCCGAGGAAGCCTGGGCCGCACCGCCCGCCACCGCGGTCTATTTCTGCGGCGTGCTGCCCGACGGCCCCGCGCCGGCCGACGACGACCACGACTATCAGTCCCGTCGCAACGCCGAGGTGAAGCGCAACGCAGTCGATTTCCTCGCATCGCAGGCCAGCCGCATGTGGCCCGGCATCGGCAAGGGCGCCGACGGCTTCCGCTGGGACCTGCTCGCCGATCCCGAGCCGGGCGCTGGCGCCGCCACCGGCCCGGCGCGTTTCGACAGCCAGTATTGGCGCGCCAACGTCAACCCGACCGACCGCTATGTCCTGTCGCTGCCCGGCAGCCTCGAGCACCGCATTTCGCCGCTCGACATGACCTATGACAACATGACCATCGCCGGCGACTGGACCGATTGCGGGCTCAACACCGGCTGCACCGAAGCCGCGGTCATGGCCGGCCGGCTGGCGGCGCACGCGCTGTCGGGCGCCCCGGCGCTGAACCGCATCATCGGCTACGACCACCCCTGAGATCAACCATTCAAGGAAAGGGCGCACCATGGCAGTCGACGACAAACCCGCTCGCAAACGGCGCCCCGAACCGACGCGGACCGCACCCGATCGCACCGGCTGGAGCGGCGACCCGGCGCCGGTGGAGGCAGCCGTGGAAAACGTGCGACGGAAGAAGCCTCCACCTGCCAAGCCCGATCCCAATCCCGATCCCGATCCCACCCCCGCCGGTAGCGGCGACCTCCCCGAAGTCAGCCAGATCGTCGCCGAGGCGGTCCGCATCGGCTATCACGTCATCGGCGAGAACCTCAAGCAAGGCCGCACCGCCGCCGATCGCTTTCGCGCCGGCTCTTACCAGGCCGATGACCTGCCCAGCGACATCAACCGGCTCGGCAAGCGCATGCTGCAATTGTCGCGCGATCTCAGCACCACGGGCTTCGACCTGCTTGCGGCGGTGCTGCGCGATCCCAAGATTCTCGCCGCCATCAGACCAAGCGGCGACGACAACAGCGACAGGCCGCCGCGCATCCCGAAACCGACCCCGCAGGACCCAGTGCCGCTGACCTGCGTGTTTCGCGGCACGCGCGGCGGAACGGCGACGCCGACGACGCTGCAACCGCCGCCGCGGCCGACCATCCTGACGTTGCAGGCGCTCAAGCCGGTCGGCGGCGACCATCCCGCGATCACCGGCACGCGCTTTCGCCCGGCGCAGGCCGGCCGGGGCATCGTCGCGGTCATCACCATCCCCGACGACCAGCCCGCGGCCACTTATACAGGCGACGTCACCGACGAGGCGAGCAACACCGTGCTCGGCACACTGACCATCGAGGTGCGACCACCCGGCGCCACCCCGCCATGACAGCGGCGGCGGCGACACTCACAGCACCGCATACATTGGCACGGCAGACGCCTGCGATCGTCCCCGCGCTGCTGCGCGAATACGGCGCAGCGACCCGGGTGGCGGTCGAACAGGCCTTGTCTTCGGTCGCCGCTGCCCCTTATCTCGGCGCGCTGGTCACCGACTATCCGCGCCGGCGCGGCAAGATGATGCGGCCGTCGATCTGCATCGCGGTGGCGCGGGCCCATGGCGCCCCGCTCGATGAAATCATCGGCAGCGCGGCGGCGATCGAGATCTTCCACAACGCCCTGCTCATCCACGACGACATCGAGGACGGCAGCGAGATCCGTCGCGGCACCCCGACGCTGCACATGCTCCACGGCGTGCCGCTGGCGATCAATACCGGCGACGCGATGATGGCGATCGCGCTGCAGCCGCTCCTCGACAGCCTGCGCGCACGCGGCGACGACATCGCCTGGCAGGCGATGTCGGCCACGCTCCACATGGCGCGCCAGACCGCCGAGGGCCAGGCGCTCGAGCTCGGCTGGCGCGACGGCAACCGCACCGACCTGACCGAAACCGATTATCTCGAAATGGTGCTCAAGAAGACCGCCTGGATGTCGACGATCTGGCCGGCGCAACTCGGCGCGCTGGTCGGCAGCGGGCACGGTCGCCATGCCGCTCACCCCAACGCGGTCATCCGCTTCGGCTTTTTCCTCGGCGCCGCCTTCCAGATCCAGGACGATCTCCTCAATCTTGTTGCCGACGCCGCCTACGGCAAGGAAGCTAATGGCGACCTTTACGAAGGCAAGCGCACGCTCGTCCTGATCCGCGCCCGCCAGCGCGCCAGCCCCGCCGGCCGCAGCGACCTCGACGCGTTCCTGCGGCTCGGGCGCACCGATCGCACCGCCGCGATGGTCAACGATATCGCCGGCCTGATCGAGCGCACCGGCGCCGTCGAATACGCCCGCTGCGTCGCCGGCGGGCTCGCGGGTGCCGCCGCGCATGAATTCGGCGCCGCCTTCGGGCATCTGCCGCCATCGCGCGACACGACGTTTCTGGAAGGCTTGGTGCCCTGGGTGTTCGAGCGCCAATGACCGGCCGGGTCCTGCTTTACGGTGCCACCGGCTTCAGCGGCGGGCTGATCGCCGAGCGCATGGTCGACCTCGAGTTAATCCTTGCCGGGCGCAACGCACCGGCGCTGGCGGCGCTCGGCGCGCGTTTGCAGCTCGACTGGCGCGCCTTCGAACTCGGCGACGCGGCGGCAATCGACGCGGGACTCGCCGGCATCGGCCTGTTGGTCAACGCCGCCGGGCCGTTCATCCATACCGCCCCCGCCATGCTCGCCGCCTGCCTGCGCTGCGGCGTCGACTATCTCGATATCACCGGCGAATGGCCGGTCTTCGAACGGGCGATGGGCCTGTCTGACGAAGCCGCCGCTGCCGGTATCATGCTGATGCCAGGCGTCGGCGTCTGCATCGTCGCCACCGACTGCCTCGCCGCGATGGCGGTGCAGCGCAATCCCGGCACCACCGCGCTGCGGCTAGCGGCGTCGCGGCACAACCGGCTCGTGCGCGGCTCGGTGCGGACCATCGGCGGCATGAACGCCGCCACCATCCGGTCGCTGCGCGGCGGCGCCATCGCCTACACCCCCGCGGGCCACGACACCCGCCACTTCGATTTCGGCAACGGCCCGGCGCCGGCAGTGGCGGTGACCTGGCCGGAGATCGTCACCGGGCAATTCAGCACCGGCATCGCCAATATCGAAACCTATGCCGAGGGTGGCACGCCGACCCGGCTGGCAGTCCGCATGGCGGGCGCGCTGGCGCCGCTTGGCGAAACGGCGGCGGGACGCAGCTGGTCCCGCGCTTTCGCCGACCTGTGGCCGGCAACCGGCAACGAGGGCCCGGACGCCACTGATGCCGAGGCACTTGATGACAACGGCTTCGTCCTCGTCGCCGAAGCCATCGACCGCTGGCGGCGCGTCGCCACGCTGCGGTTGCGCATCGGCGACGGCCATGTCGTCACCGCCATCACAACCGATGCCATCGTCCGCCGCGTGCTGTCTGGCGACCGCAAGCCCGGCTTCTGGACCCCCTCAAAGCTGTACGGCAGCGATTTCATCCTCGAACTCGGCTGCGCCGAAGTGCTTCAGGAGCGATCATGACCTTCGTCGAATCGACCGATTGCCAGCAAAGCCCGCAACCCTATGTCTTCGAGGCGGTCAGCGTCACCGGCTGCACGCTGGCGGCGACCGACATCAACCTCCAGGCCTGGTGCGACCGCTTCCTGAATATCGGCGACTCGCACCAGTTCCGGCCGCTGATGCCCTTCGTCTGGGCCTGCGTCAGCCACTATCCCAAAATGTTCATCGAGGGGCAGGAGGAGCTCGGCTACACCAGCCAGAACGAATTCTTCTTCATGTTCCCGGTCATCCGTTACAGCAATATCTGGGGCATCTGGTTCCCGACCGAGCTCAGCTGGGCCTTCCCCTATATCGGTGTCACCAACGGCACCTCGGCGATCAGCGGCCAGGCTGTCCTCGGTTTCCCCAAGATGCTCGGCACCATCACCATGGAAACCGGCAGCGACGGCATCTTCACCGCCGCCGTCGCCATGCCCGGCTTCGTCCGCCGCGACCGCAACACCGAGCAGGAGATACTCCCCGTCGTTGCCATCCGCACCGGCGCCCCCGCAAGTCCGGCCAGCCCTGTGGTCGCCGCCGGCCCCACCATCACTGCTGCCCCCGCCACGCACCCCTTCCCCTGGTCGCTAGTCAGCACAGGGCTCCTGACCAGCATTTTCGAGGACGAAATCATCGATCTCCTCGAGGAAATCGACCCCGGCCTGTTTTCAGTCACCAACCTCAAGCAAATCCGCGACGCCGAGCATTCGACCCTGGCCTGCTACCAATCGCTCGTCCGCGCCGAATGGCGCCTCGCCGACTCGGCAATGACACTCTTCGACGGTGCCGAGGTCGACGTGTTCGACAATACCAGCGTCGCCATCGCCGCCGACCTCGGCCTCGTCGGCGGCGCCCCGGTCACTTCCGCACCCTCGGGCGGCAAACCCGCACCGGGCCTGCGCTTTCAGGCAATCGCCGCGTTCTCGATGCACACCGACATGCGCTTCGGCGATGTGACCAACCTCGAGCTGTAAACCAACACTTGTCATCGTCGCCCCCCGCCCTAAGTTGACGCCGTTTACATAAGGTCAGCGGCGCAACATGGCATCGGCAACATCGAAGAAAACCTACCACCACGGCGACCTCCGCACCGCGGCGATCGAGACCGGGCTGGCGCTGCTTGAGAGCCGCAAGTTCAACGACCTCGGCCTGCGCGAAATCGCCCGCACCGTCGGCGTCAGTGCCACCGCGCTCTACCGGCATTTCCCCGACAAGGACGCGCTATTGTCGGCGCTGGCTGCCGAGGGCCGCCACCGGCTGGCGGTCGCGCAACAACAGGCCGCGGACAAGGCCGGCGGCGGCAAGGCCGGCTTCAGCGCCACCGGCGCCGCCTATGTCCGCTTCGCCCTCGCCAACCCTGCGCTGTACCGGCTGATCTTCATCGGCGGCTCGAAACTCGGCGACGAGAACGGCGACGAGGCGATGCGGCTGCTCATGCAGAACGCCCGCATGATCAAGGGTGCCAATTCGCACGTCATCGCCGCGCGCGCCTGGTCGATGGCGCATGGATTGGCGATGCTGATCCTCGACGGCCAATTGCCCGCCGACGACACGCTCATCGACAGTGTCATCGACAGCCACCATCTCTAATGTTGACGGCGTTAGCTTTGCGGGGTATGTAAACGCTGTCAACTTCACAATGGAGCGCAAAATGGCAACCGACATGGCAATCCGCGAACCCGTCACGACCCTCGAACATCCGTTCCTGTCGGGCATGCACCGGCCGATGACTTCCGAAGTCAGCCTCGAGAATTTGCGCGTCACCGGCACCATCCCCCCTACCCTTGATGGCCGTTACCTCCGCATGGGCCCCAACCCCATCGACGCCGACGCATCGAAATATCACTGGTTCTCGGGCGACGGCATGGTCCACGGCCTCGCCATCAAGGACGGCCAGGCGCTCTGGTACCGCAACCGCTGGATCCGCTCCAAACGCGCCGCCGCACTGCTCTGCGAAGACGCCGCCCCCGGCCCGCGGCACGGCATCTCCGACAACGTCAATACCAATGTCGCTTCGATCGGCGGCCGCACCTTTGCCATGGTCGAGGCCGGCAGCTTCCCCGTCGAGCTCTCTGCCAGCCTGCAGGAACAGGCGTATAATCCGTTCGGCGGCACGCTGAAGGGCAGCTTCACCGCCCACCCCCACCGCGACCCGCTGACCGGCGAACACCATGCCATCACCTATGACGCGATGGCGCCGACGCTCGTCCACCACGTCGTCATCTCCGCCGCCGGCGCCGTCATCCGCGAGGAATCCGTCGCCGTCGAGCACGGGCCCTCAATTCACGACAGCGCCTTTACCGCCCGCTACGCCCTGATCCTCGACCTGCCCGTCACCTTCTCGATGGAGGCAGCCATCGGCGGCTTCGGCTTCCCCTACCGCTGGAACAAGGACCACCAGGCCCGCATCGGGCTACTGCCCCGCAATGGCGCCGGCACCGACACCATCTGGGTCGATGTCGAGCCTTGCTACATCTTCCACGTCGCCAACGCTTATGACCGCGCCGACGGCAAGGTCGTCCTCGATGCCGTTGTTTACGACCGCATGTTCGCTGACAGCACCGAAGGCCCCGACAATTCACCGCGCGGCTTCGAACGCTGGATCATAGACCCGGTCGCCCGCACCACCGAACGCTTCACCATCGACAGCGCGGCTCAGGAATTTCCCCGCCCCGACGAGCGGCTGTTCGGCCAGCCCTATCGCTACGCCTATACGCTCGGCCTGCCAGCGACCGACTCCGCCTTTCTCGGCGCCACCTTCCTGATCAAGCACGACCTCAGCGCTGACCTTGGGCCAGGCGCCCGCGAAATCCATGATTTCGGACCCGGCCGCTACCCTGGCGAGTTTGTCTTCGTGCCGGCAGCCGCCGACGCCGAAGAAGACCATGGCTGGCTGATCGGCCTCGTTGTCGATCTACCGACCGAATCCACGGAGCTTGTCATTCTCGATGCCCATGATTTCACTGCTGCGCCGGTCGCCAGGGTCCACCTCCCCCACCGCGTCCCGCCCGGCTTCCACGGCAACTGGATCGCTGCCTGATCGCGGCACGCTGACTTGAAAAACCCCTGTCACGCCGGCCCGGTATCCGACCATTTCGACGGCCAGCGCTTCTTCAACCCCGGCCAGGAGTCCACCGACCGCAGCCTCGCCGAGTTGCTGCGCTGGCAACGATCGGGCAAGCGCGTGCCGTGGCCCCGGCAAGCGCCCCCCATCGTCCCGGTCGTACCGCCGGCCCGCTCGACCTCGCTTCGCGTTACAATGGTCGGCCACGCCTGCGTCCTAATTTAACTCGCCGGCGTCAACCTGCTCGTCGACCCGCTCTGGGCCGACCGCGCCGGCCCTATGGGTCGCCTCGGCCCGGTGCGCGTCGACCCGCCCGGCATCAGGTTCGACGACCTGCCGCCGATCGACGCCGTGCTGCTAACCCACAATCACTACGATCACCTCGACGCCGTCACCACCCGCCGCCTCCACGCCGCACATTGCCCGCGCTTCATCACCCCGCTCGGCAACGACGTCCTGCTCCGCCGGATCGCCCCCGGCGTCGAAGTTACCGCCGGCGACTGGGGTGACAGTTTCGACCTCGCCGGCCTGATGGTGACGATCTGCCCCGCCCACCATTGGTCGGCGCGCACCGGCTTCGATCGCCGCATGGCGCTATGGGGCGGTTTCATCGTCAAGAATGCAGCAGCGACCGTCTATGTCGCCGGCGACACCGGCTATGGTAACGGCGCCATCTTCCGCGCCATCGCTGCCGACCATGGCCCACCAACGCTCGCCGTCCTGCCCATCGGCGCCTATGAGCCGCGCTGGTTCATGAAGGCCCAGCACGTCGATCCGTCCGAAGCTGTCGCCATCATGCAGGATTGCCGCGCCGCGTCGGCGATCGGCGTCCACTGGGGCAGTTTCCAGCTCACCGACGAGGCCCGCGAGGCCCCGCCACAAGCCCTCGCCGCCGCGCTGACCACCGCCAACATCGACCCCGCCCGCTTCCCGGCCTTCCGGCCCGGCGATATCTGGACCTAGTCGAACCCCACGAACACCGAAGCCTCGCCCACCGACCGCCGCTCAGAAACCACCGCATTCGCCGGAAAGCTCTCGTCCGGCCAGCCCAGCGCGATGCTCTTCATGATGACCTGGTCGTCGGCGATCCCCGCATGTTCGCGCACCACCGGCGACTGCATGATGCCCTGGCTGTTGATCACCGTCCCCAACCCGCGCGACCACGCCGCGTTGACCAGCGCCGTCGCCACCGCACCGCAATCAAACGGCGTGTCGTCGCTGCCGTCGAGCACCTTGTCATAGGTGATGATCACGCACACCGGCGCGTCAAACTGGCGGAACCCACGCAGTACCCAATCCTGCCGCATTTCCTTGTCGTCGCGGGCAATGCCCATCGCCGAAAAGAGCTGCTTGGCAACGCCCACCTGGCGGTCGCGGTGCTGGTTGGCGAATGCCTGGCCCGTGCGAAACTCGCGCGATTGCGGGACCCCGGACAAGGTCCGCTCGGTGTTGCCGGCACGAATCCGCGCCAGCGGCTCGCCAGTAATCACATAGAAATTCCACGGCTGGGTATTCATCGACGACGGCGCCCGCATCGCCAGCCCGATGATCTCCTCGATCAGCGCGCGCGGCACCGGTTCGGGCTTGTAGCCGCGGATGCTCCTGCGTCCCAGCACGACCTCGTCGAACAGCATTCTTGAACCTCTGAAACACCTTGTCGCCCGTCCGATACAGGATTTCGGCGCCGTCGCCAGCCGCCACTATTCGCTAGCTGCAGCGCGCGCCGCAGGTTTCGGCGTGCGCCGTAATGATCTATGCTGTCCCGCGCGATCGCTGGCAGGAGAACAGTCATGGTCAACCCCAACGGCACCCCGGTCTGGTACGAGCTCCAGACCGCAGACCCCGATGCGGCAAAGACTTTCTACGAGGACGTCATCGGCTGGTCGATCGCGCCGCCGCCCGCCGAAATGGACTATCGGATGATCGATACCGGCAACGGCTTCGTCGGCGGCGTCATGCGCCTGTCCGATGAAATGGCCGCCGGCGGCGCCCGCCCTGGCTGGAAATTTTACATCGGCGTCGACGATGTCGATGCCACCTTCGACGCCATCAAGAACGCCGGCGGCAGCCAGCACATGCCGCCCTGGGACATGCCCGGCGTGGGCCGCATGGCCGTCGTCGCCGATCCGCAGGGCATCGATTTCTACGTCATGCGCGGCGCCAGCCCGGAAAGCAGCACTGCCTTCGACCCGGCCGGCCTCGGCAAATGCAGCTGGAACGAGCTCAACACCTCGGACCAGGCCGCCGCGAGGGACTTCTACGCCGCGGTCTTCGGCTGGACCTACCCCGACAGCATGCCGATGGGCGAGGCCGGCGACTATGTCTTCATCCAGGCCGGCGACCAGGCCATCGGTGCCACAATGACCGCACCCACCGACGGCCCCCGCCCGGACTGGTGCTTCTATTTCCGCGCCCCCGATATCGACGCAGCCGCCGCCAAGGTCACTGCTGGCGGCGGCACCGTCCATGCCGGCCCGATGGAGGTGCCCGGCGGCGACCGCATCATCGTCGCCAGCGACCCCCACGGCGCCATGTTCGGCGTCGTCGGGTCGGCGTGAACCCGCCTCAGTCGAAACCCGCCCCCAGGCTGGCATGCGCCACCCCGCCATCGACGGTCAGGGTGTCGCCGACGACATAGTCCCCCGCCCGGCTGGCGAGGTAGATCGCGGCGCCCGCCATGTCCTCGTCGACGCCGATCCGCCGCGCCGGGATGACCTTCGCCACCGCCTCGCCCTGGTCGCGCGCCACCCGGTTCATCTCGCTGGCAAACGCCCCCGGCGCGATCGACGTCACATGGATCGCATCGCGCACCAGCCGCGCTGCCATCCGCTTGGTCAGGTAGATCAGCGCCGATTTCGACGCGTGATAACTATAGGTCTCGCCCGGATTCAGCCGCATGCCGTCGATCGACGTGATCATGATCACCTTAGCCGGGCGTTCTCGGCTGGCGGACTTTTTCAGCACCCCGTGGAGCGCCTGCGTCAGGAAAAACGGTGACTTGACGTTCAGGTCCATGACCTTGTCCCAGCCGCTTTCCGGAAACTCCTCGAAAGCCGCCCCCCACGCCGCGCCGGCATTGTTGACGAGAATATCGAGCTGCGGCTCCAGCGCCGCAAACCGCTCCGCCAGCGCCTGGCAGCCGGCCACCGTTGACACATCCTGCGGCAACGCGATGCAGTTCGGCCCAAGCTCGGCCGCCGCCGCCTCGCATGCCGCCGCCTTGCGCGATGAAATATAGACCTTGGCCCCCTGCGCGATGAAGCCGGCCGCAATCATCTTGCCGATGCCGCGACTGCCCCCCGTCACCAGCGCAACACGGCCATCGAGGCGAAACAAACTGGTCGTATCCATAAAATGATATCCGTGTTGAGATCAGGCCAAAACGGCTTAACGGTGTCGATGGCGAGGAACAACCTATGCAACTTCTCTATCAGACCCACTCGCCCTACGCCCGCAAGGCGCTGGTCTTCGCCCACGAATCCGGCCTCGCCGACCGCATCGAGGTCATCCACCACGAGACCAGCCCGACATTGCGCAACGAAACCGTCTGCGCCCGGAATCCCCTCGGCAAGGTCCCCGTCCTGCTCCGCCCCGGCCGGCCGCCCCTCTTCGATTCCGACGTCATCTGCGCCGTCCTCGACACCCTCCACACCGGCCCCAAACTCATCCCGCCCGAAGGCGATGCGCGCTGAGCCGCCCTCACCATGCAGGCCGTCGCCCAGGGCCTGTGCGACGCCGCATCGCCATCCGCTGGGAGACAGTCCGCCGCCCCGAACACCTCCGCCTGCCTGCCCTCGCCGCCGGCTATACCGAAAAACTCGTCGCCAGCTACGACTGGCTCGAAGCCGCGCTAGATCCGGAAACGCCCCTCCATGTCGGCCACATCTCCGTCGCCACCGCGCTCGACTGGCTCGAATTCCGCGACCTTCCCGGCTTCCGCACCAGCCACCCCAAACTCACCGAATGACAGGACGCCTTCACCCAGCGCCCCTCGATGCGCGCTACCCCGCTGTCAGGCGATGCAGTCGACTCACGCTAACCTATCAGAATCGTCACCCCGGCGAAGGCCGGGGCCCATCTCCCGCCCGTTCCCGGTAAAGCTCCCCGGCAGCCAGGAGCCGCCGTCGTCCCTCAAACTTCACAAATCCGGCAAAACCTGATCCGCCCGTCCCCAATTTGCCAGGTCCTTCGACGCCGCCCGCTTCACCATCTCCGCCCCATCGCCGATATGCCAGCGCGCCGGGCTGTCGAGATCGCGCAGTTCCTCCCACGTCACCGGCACCGCCACCGGCGCAAACGGCCGCGACCGCGCGCTATACGGCATCACCGCCGTCGCCCCCCGCTGGTTGCGCAGATAATCGATGAAAATCCGCCCGGTCCGCTTCGCCTTGGCCAGCGCCGCCGTATAGCGATCGGGCTCGGCCTGCGCCAAGGCCGCTGCGAACCGCTGCGCGAAATCCTTGACCTGCGGCCATTCCGCCGTCGGCGTCAGCGGCGCGATGACGTGCACGCCCTTGCCGCCGGTGACCATCGGAAATGTCACCAGCCCCATTCCGCCGAGCACGTCGCGCAGCTGGAACGCCGACGCCTTGACGTCCTCGAACGCCAGCCCTTCGTCGGGATCGAGATCGAACACCAGCCGGTCGGCCTTTTCGACATCCTCGATCCGCGCCCCCCAGCCATGAAATTCGATCGTCCCCATCTGCACGCACGTCAGCAGCCCTGCCGGCGTATCGACAAACAGATAAGGCTCGTCATGGCCATCCTTTTCGCGGATCGCGACATGCTTGACGTCATCGCCGAAGCTGCCGGCGTCATGCTTCTGGAAAAAGCATTTCTTGTCACGGCCTTGCGGACACCGCACCAGGCTGATCGGGCGGCTGCCCGCCCAGGGCAGCATGATCGGCGCCACCGTCTCGTAATAATCCGCCAACTGCCCCTTGCTCAGCGACCCTTCCGGAAAGATCACCCGCTCGCGGTTGCTGATCTTCACCCCGCTGTGTTCGGCCTCCGCCGCCGGCCCTGCCACCTCGAGCACCACCGCCTCGGGCTTCTTGTCCTCGCGCAAGCCCAGATAGCTCGAATGCCGCAGCACCCCCTCGTCGGTAAACTCGATGAATGCCACCTCCGCCACCAGCTTCGGCGTTATCCAGTGCGCCCCGCGCACCGCCGCCCGCGGTGCCTCGACGGTCGGCTTGTCCTGCTCCAACGGCGCCATCAACCCCATCAACCGCTCGATCTCATCGCCGTTGAACCCGGTCCCGACCTTGCCGGCGAATCGCAATTTGCCGTCCTCGTTGACGCCGAGCAGCAACGACCGAAACCCCCGCTGCTTGTCGGAAGGCAGCCAGCCGACGACGACGAACTCCTGCCGCCGAATGCACTTGGTCTTCACCCAGCCACCACTCCGCGCCCCAATATAGCGCCCGTCGACCCGCTTCGAGATCACCCCCTCCAACCCGGCGCCGCAGAAACGGGTGAACAGTTCCTCGCCGCGCCCGATGATATGGTCCGAATAACGCAAATGCCCCTGCCCGGCCCCGATCAGCGCCGCCAGCTTTTCCTTGCGCTCGGTCAACGGCAATTGCGTCAAATCCTCGCCATTCAACTCGAGCAGGTCGAAAGCAAAATAGTCGATAGCCCCCGGATTGCTCTTCAGGGCCGCCTGCAATGACTGGAAACTCGTCCGCCCATCCGGCAGCATCACCACCGCCTCGCCGTCGATCAGCGCGCTCTCCACATCCAGCCCGGCCGCATCCGCAACCAGCCCCGCAAAACGGTCCGACCAATCGAGCCCCGACCGCGTATACGCCCGCCCCTCGCCGCCGCCGACCGCGAGCAACGTCCGATAGCCGTCATACTTCAGCTCGTGCAGCCAGCGATCCCCCGGCGGCACATGATCGACCAGCGCCGCCAGCTGCACCGGCTGGAACGGCGGCAATGTTCCGCCCTTGGCGCTCTTCTTCGGCTTCGCCCCACCCGCCTTCGCATTCTTCGCCGCAGCCACCGCTTTTTTCACCACAGCCTTCCCAGCTGCAATCTCGTCCATCGTCCGCTCGCTGTCGACGCTCGTCAGAAACCCCCCGACCAGGTCGTCCGACCCACCGGCGAATTCATCACTGACCTTGCGCAGCAGCCAGTTCTCGCCCTTCTCCTTCCCCCGCGGTTTCAACCGAAACAAAATCCATTCCCCCTGCATCCGCCGCCCATGCAGCACGAAATGCAGATGCCCCTCGGGCAAGGTCTGGCGCGGATCCTTGCCGGCAATCGACTCCCACGTCCCGTTATCCCAAAGCATTACCGTGCCGCCGCCATATGCGCCCTTGGGGATCGTCCCCTCGAACCGCGCATAATCGAGCGGATGGTCCTCGGTCCGCACCGCCAGGCGCTTGTCGTCGGGGTTGGCGCTCGGCCCGCGCGTCACCGCCCAGCTCAGCAGCACGCCATCGAGCTCGAGCCGAAAGTCATAATGCAACCGGCTCGCCGCATGCTTCTGCACGACAAAGCCATTGCCCGTCGTCGCCTTGCTCGCACCCGCCGGCTCGGCCGTCCGCGCAAAATCGCGCTTGGCCTTGTAGATCGCCAGGCTGTCGCTCGCCTCCGTGACCTTCGTCGCCATATCGATCACTCCAGATGCTGCGCTATTCAATCCATAGCAGCCTCGCTTCGTTCCGCTCCCGCTTCACTCTCCGATCCTGCGCGCAAAGCGATAACTCGTCTGTTCGAACTGCAACGCCCGGAAGAAATTATGCGAATTCCGCACCTCGGTATCGCTCATCACCTCGACCCGCACACACCCCGCCTTGCCCAGCGCCGCCGTCGCCGCATCGAACATCGCGGTCGCGATCCCCCGCCGGCGATGCCCCTCATCGACAACCATCACCGTCAACCGCCCGATCAGCCCATGCTGCACCGTCGGCACCAACGCCCAGCCGCAACAGCCCACGATTTCTCCAAGTTCGGCAACGACCATTCCGCCCTTGGCCTTGCGGACCACCGTCAAATTCCGCTCAGCCGCGACTGCATCGATATTCACCCCCGTCAACTGCCCCAACAAACCCGCAATCCCGCCTGCATCGCCCGCTTTTGCCGCCCGCACCACCAGCACCGGCTCAGGCTCAGGCACAGGCGCAGGCTCAGGCGCAGGCTCAGGCTCAGGCTCAACCTCCGGCTCGGACACCGCTTCGACCTTCGCCGTCCGCGGCGATACTTTCCCGACTTTCCGCCGCTTCCCGGCAACCGGCTCGTCCTCCTCCACCACCTCATGCACAGCCGCCGGCCGCTCCGGCGTCGTTTCCGCCGAAACCTGCCAGCTACTCACCGCGCCCTTGCGCAGATACGCCTCGATATCCCCGGCCGACGCCGTCAGCCCGTCATCCCCCACCCCGAGCAGCGCCTTGCCCGCCGCATCGACCAGCCCATATTTGCCGAAGTCTCCCGTCCCGGCTTTGCGCCGCCGCGACTTGACCAGCTTCAAGCCGCGATGCTCGGCCATGCCGCGCAGTTTCTCGTCGATATCGGCCATATCGCTACAACCCGCCCCGGTCCGACCGGTTCAAGCCGGCCACCGACTCGTTCCGACGCAAAATCGATTTGCCCTGCCGCGGCCCGAGGAACGCCGTTCCCGCCTGCACGCTCAAACGCTTATGCGAGCCTGCCGCTTCCCGACCTCCGCCATGATCGACCGCGCCGCGTTCGACGACGACGCCCACACTCTCACCATCTCGTTCCGCCAGAGCACCAAATACGTCTATTACGACGTGCCCGCCGCCATTTTCGAGACGCTCTGCAAGGCCGCATCCGCCGGCACCGTCTTCAACGAACAGATCAAGGGCCACTACCGCTGCCGACGCGACACCGACCGCCGCCGCTACGGTCCGGGCTCCGAAACCTGAGCTCCCGCCCCTCACGACCTACCGAACCAGGGCCAGGCAAACTCCACAAACTGTCATCCCGGGCTTGACCCGGGACCCAGTTGCTTCTCTGCGCAGGCTGAACCCTAGGCCCGCTTCTTGGCCGGAGCCTTCGCCAGAGCCTTCGCAGCAGCCTTCGCCGGCGCCTTCCCCTCGGCCTTCGCAGCCGCCTTCGGCGCCTTCGCCTCACCCCCGCCCAGCGACTTCTTCAAAGCCGCCATCAAATCCACCACATTGCTGCCCCGCGGATCGGCACTCCCCGGCTCGGCGTCGATATTCAGGGTCTTGCCCTTTTTCTTGCGCTCGATCAGCTCGCGCAGCGCATCGACATAGCGATCGTGAAAGTCGCTCGCATTGAACTTGCCGGTCTTCTTGTCGATCAGCGTCGTCGCCAAGTCGAGCAACTCGTCATCGGGCGCACCATCGCCGATCTCGTGAAAATAGCTCGACGCCTTCGTAACCTCATCGGCATAGCGCAGCGTCTCCATGACCATGCCGCGCCCGCAAGCCTTGATGCTGACGACATACTCCCGCCCGCGCATCGCTAGTTGCCCGAGCCCGATCTTGCGGCTCCGGCGCAGCGCCTCACGCAAAACGATGAACGCTTCCTCCGCCAAGTCATCCGCCGGCACGACATAATAAGGCTTCTCGAAATAGATCGGGTCGATGTCATGGCTGTCGACGAACTGGGTCAGTTCGAGCGTCTTTTTGCTTTCCAGCCGAACCCCCTCAATCTCCTTCTCGTCGAGCAACACATATTCGCCCTTGGCATATTCGAAGCCCTTGACGATATCGTCGACATTGATCGGCCCGATGCCCGGCACGACCTTTTCATATTTGATTCGCTGCCCCGAAGGCTCGTGGATCTGGTTGAAGGCGATCGCCGCGCCACTTTTCGTCGCCGAATAGATCTCGACCGGGATCGACACCAGCGCCAGCCTGATCTGGCCCTTCCAATATGGTCGTGCCGCCATGTTCGTCCTCCCGTGACTTGCTCTTCAATAATTCGCGGGGCCCGGCAATGTTCCAGCCCCGGCACGGCCGGCTGGAACGCCGCCCGCCCCCGCGCATTGACCAGCCATGGCATTTCCCCTGCCCCTCACCCTCCCCCCGATGGAGGCAAAGCTCGTCGGTGCCCTGCCCACCGAACCCGGCTGGCAGTTCGAGCCCAAATGGGACGGCTTTCGCTGCCTCGTTTTCCGCGACGGCGACAACCTCGAACTCATGTCCAAATCGGGCAAACCGCTGTCGCGCTACTTCCCCGAAGTCGTCGCCGACCTTCTCACCATCCCCGGCAAGCACTTCGTCATCGACGGCGAACTCGTCATCACGCAGGGGGACACGATGTCGTTCGACGCCCTCCAGGCGCGCCTTCACCCCGCCACCAGCCGCATCCTCCGCCTCTCGGTCGAGACCCCGGCAACGCTGATCGCCTTCGACTGCCTCGCCGCTGACGGTGAATCCCTTGCCGACGCCCCGCTCACCGCCCGCCGCGCCGCGCTCGAACGCCTCGACGCAACCTCCGCCGCATTCCGCCTGTCGCCCTACCTCGATGATGCCGAGGCAGCTGGCGAAGCCTGGCTCACCGCCCCCAGCGCCGCCATCGACGGCGTCATCGCCAAGCGCACCGCCGACCCATACCGCAGCGGCGAACGCGCCATGCTCAAGATCAAGCGCCGCCACACCATCGACTGCGTCATCGGCGGCTTCCGCGTCACCGAGGACGGCAAGCTCGCCTCGCTCCTCCTCGGCCTCTACAACGACGCCGGCCAGCTCGATCACATCGGCTTCGTCGCCTCCCTGCCGCCCGAAATCCAGCACGGCCTGCAGGATCGCCTGCAAGCGCTTGTCGCCGCCCCCGGCTTCACCGGCAAATCCCCAAGCGCGCCAAGCCGCTGGACGGTCAAGGACAAACCTGAATGGCGCCCGCTTGAACCCGATCTCGTCGCCGAGATCAGCTACGATCAGGTCACCAGCAACCGCCTCCGCCATGCCGCCCGCTTCATCCGCTGGCGCCCCGACAAATCACCCACCCAATGCCGCCTCGACCAACTCGTCCAGGCACCCTAACCTGTCATCCCGGGCTTGACCCGGGAGCCAGTTTCTTCTTCCGCCCCGCAGCACCTACTTCGCCGCAATCAAGCCCAGCTGATCCCCATCGACTTCAACCCGCGCCGGATCGGCCAGATACGGCGCCGGCACCCCGAACCACCGCGCCCGCGCCGCCGCCCGCCCCAGCGCCGTGCTCGAACTCAGCGTGATCAGCCACGGCGCACTCGCCAGCCCGAAGATGATCGGCGACAGCCACAGGCCCAGCACCGGCTCGAACAGGCTCAGCCCGACCAGCACCGCGCACAACAGCCAATGCAGCCGCACCGTCGGCAGTATCGCCGCCAACGACAGCCGCCCGCCCTCGCGGTTCTGCGCATTCCATGCAGAGCCAACCCCGAACAACAGCCCGAACAACGCCCGCGTCTGGTTGACCGCGACCACCGGCGCCAGCAGCATCGACAGCAACGTCTCGAGCAGCACCGACTTCAGGAACGCCGCCGCCCCGCCGAACCCTGCCCGCCGCGTCCGGTTCTCGAGCACCCAGATCACCGCCATCAAGCGCGGCCCGAACAGGTACAAGATGGTCAGCACCAGCACCCGCATCGGCGGGCCTTCGGTCAGCAGGCTCTCGCGCCCCTGCAACGTTTGCGCGCACTGGATCAGGATCAGCACCAGCCACGCCGTCGAGGTCAGATACGCCGTCGCACCGATAAGCAAATGCAGCCGGCTCGTCCAGTGAAACCCCGCCGCATCGAGCAGCCGCAGATGCTGGAGATTGCCCTGCGCCCAGCGCCGGTCGCGGATGGCATGATCGACGATCGTCGGCGGAAACTCCTCATAACTGCCGTCGATCATCACCATGTGCACCGCCCAGCCGCGCCGCCGCATCAGCGCCGATTCGGCCATGTCATGGCTCTGGATCAGCCCGCCGAACGGCGGCTTGCCCGGCAATTCCGGCAGCCCGCAACACGCCGCAAAAGCGCGGATCCGCACGATCGCATTATGCCCCCAGAAATTGGCCTCCGACCCCGACCACCACAACAGCCCCGCCGACGAAATCGGGCCATAGGCGGCGGTCGCGAACTGCATCCAGTGCTGGAAAAACGTCGACGCGTTGATGATCAGCGGCACCGTCTGCAACAGGCCCACCGTCGGCCGGTTTTCCATGATCGACGCCAGCCCGGTCATGGCACTGCCGCTCATCATGCTGTCGGCATCGAGCACCAGCATATATTCATACGCTGCCCCGAAGCGCCGCACCCATTCGGCGATATTGCCCGGTTTCTTGCCGATATTCTGCGGCCGCCGCCGGTAATAGACGCGCATCGGCGCCGCGCGCGCCAGCCGCTGCCACGCCGCCTGTTCCTCCTGGCCCTGCGCGTCTCCCGAATCACTCAGGATGAAAAAATCGAACAGCGCACTGCCGCCCGCTGCGGCTATCGAGTTCGTCATCGCCTCGACCCGCGCAAACGTCGCCGCGATATCCTCGTTATAGACCGGCATCAGCACCGCGGTCCGGTGATGCAAATTGTCCGCGGGCTTGGGCACCGGCGTGAAACCCGGATGATCGCGCAGCATCATCGATCCGAACCCGACGAGCGAACTGACGAACCCGAACGCTATCCAGCAGACCAGCGGCACGAACAGCAGCAGGAACACCCCGTCGAGCAGCGTCATGCCATCGAGCGCCAGGACGAACCGCACGTCGATCGACGCCGCCAGCCCCAGCACCGCCGTCGCCGAGATCAGCAGCAACCGCCGCCCCAGCACGTTCGGCGGCCGCGTATGGAGTTCGATTGTCGCCGGTGCATTTCCGTCGAACCGCTGCACCGGCATCTCGAGCGGAGCTTCGGCCGGCAGCTGCCTCGGAAAATCAAGTCCGCTCATGACGAAAACGGCTCGATTACCGTCTCGGACAGCGCCGAAGCCCCTCGGCGCAAATACAGCCGCAGCTCCTTGGCGCTGGTCTTGTGGGGCATCACATCGACGGCAACCCGCCATAGATCTTGCTGGCCGACCACGGGATACGCCGACAAGTTCGCCATCGCCGGCGGTTCGAGGTTGATCACTGCCTCGACCTTGCTGGTCCTGGTCAGGCCGACCAGTGCCGGCCCCTGCAAATCGACGACATATTTCCGCGCCCCGGCGACCGGCGGCGCCCCCGGGATGCCCCCCGCGCCGATCCAGACATTCACTGCCCGAGCCGTCCCGCCATCCGAAGGATCCGCCGATGTCCAGCGCAGCCGATACCGGAAATCCCGCCGCTCCCCCGCCCGCGCCGGCCTGTCTCCGACCCAGAACGCCACGATATTATCCATCGTCTCGCTTTCGGTCGGGATCTCGAACAACTGCACCGCGCCCGGCCCCCAATTTCCCGCCGGTTCGATCCACAGGCTCGGCCGCCGGTCGTAACGCGCGCCATCGTCCTGGTAACTGTCGAAACTCTGGTCGCGCTGTACCAGCCCGAAACCCTTCAACCCGTCGGCGCGGAAGCTGCTCGTCCGCAACCCTTCCGGATTGCCCAGCGGTCGCCAGATGCGCTCGCCGGTCGCCGACCAGATCGCCAGCCCGTCCGAATCATGGATCTCGGGCCGCCAGTCGACCGCCTGCCGCCGCTGCCCCTCATCGTACCAGAACATGCTCGTCGCCGGCGCAATCCCCAGCCGCCGGATATCCTTGCGGATGAACAGCGCCGATTTCACATCTTGCGTCACGCCATCCGGTCCCAGCCGGTTGTCAAACGCAAATACGCCAGCCAGGCTCGGCCCATCCAGCAGCGCATGGACGATGAAATGCGTGTCCGTAATTCGCTCGATCCAGAAATCGGTGAACAGCGGAAACTCCTCCGGCCCCGACAACCCGGTATCGACGGCAATGCCCCGCGCCGAGAGCCCATATTGGTCGCGCGACCCCGACGAGCGAAAATACGACGCGCCCTGGTACGCCAGCCAGTCAGTCTGCAGATTGGCCGCCAGCACCCGGAACCCCGCTGGATCGGCCACCCCACCACCGGCGAACATTCCGTCGAGCGACGTCAACGTCCGCGCCTTGCGGCCCTCGACGATATGGATCCCGACGATATTGGGCGAATTCCGCGGCGCCGGAAGTAGCCGGACCAACCCGGCCAACCGACCCGCCTCGCCGAACGTCAGCCTGCCCGCCGCGTCGAAATCCTGCGCCTGCCGCTGCGAAACCCGCGGTGTGGCATAGGGCTTGCCCGCCAGCGCCTTCGCCCGGCCGACCAGCAATTCCCACGAAAACGCCTGCGCCGGCCCCAGACGTTCGCCTGCCGCCCCAAGCGCTGGATATGCTGCCAGCCCGGCCAGCAGTCCGAAAGCGCTGCGCCGCGATATCGCCGTTTTGCCGCTCAACTTCGCCGACTTCCTCGATTGAGTCCTGTCACCTCCCACCCATAGCCGCATTTCGTCGAATTGATGCGCCCCGGAAACCACCCACCGCGCAAGTCGCACGCCCTGCGGAAAAAGTTCAGCGCAAGCCGAGGATCACGCGCGTCCCCGGCGTCAACGCGCCATCCACCACTTCGGTGCGCTTGCCGTCGCTCGCCGCCGCCGTGATGCCCACCCGCCGCGGCGCCCCGTCGCTGTCGAGCACATAGACCGCGCTACCGCCGGCAGTGCCCAACCGCGCATCGCTCGCCTGCGCAAATTCCAGCGCCGCATTGGGCACGAACAACACGTTCCGGCGCAGCCCCAGGTCGAAATGCGCTGTCGCCGCCATGCCCGGCCGCAGGAACCGCCCCGAACTCGCCACCCGCACCGCCGCCCTGCCGCCGCCAACCCCAATCAGCCGCCCGGCAAACACCTGCCCCGGCACATCGGCCACCGTCACCCGCACACTTGCCCCGGCTGGCAACCGCGCCGCCGCCTTGCCATCGATCCGCGCCGACAGGTCGAGCTGCGAATACGGCGCCGCAATCACGAACAGCAGCGCTCCCGCTGCTTCCGTTCCCAGCCGCCGCCCCGCCGCCGCACTGGTCTGCACGACCACCCCGCCCATCGGCGCCCGCACCTCGGTCGCCGCCAGCGCCGCGCTTGCGGCAGCAACATCGGCCTGCGCCGTGACCACCGACGCCGCCACCGCCTTCACCGTCTCGGAAGCCCGCGCCAGTTCCTCGCGCGCCTGCGCCATCTCGCGCTCGGACGGTGCCGTCCCGCCCGATCGGCGCCGCACCTGCTGGAACAATTGCAGCCGCGCTTCCCTGCCCCGCTCGACATCCTGCGCCCGCGCCAGTGTTTCCCGCCGGTCGGTCAACGCCCGGCGCCGGCCGGCCAGCGCCTCCAGGAATGGCCGCGTATCGAGCCGCGCCAGCAACTGCCCCTGCACCACCCGGTCGCCCTTGGCTGCCCGCACCTCGCCAACCACCCCCGCCTGCGCCGTCCCCGCCGCGCTCGTTGCCGACGCCTCCAGCGTGCCCGTCACGTCGAGGCCGACCGGCACGTCACCGATCTCGAGCGGCTCCGAAATATAGCTGCCGGCCTGCCCGCCACTGGCAAAGCGCATCGCCAGCAAGGCAAACACCACCGTCCCGCCGGCAATCGTCAGCCACAACAGCCACCGCCGCCACGGCGCCCGCGCCGACGTCCCCAGGAACGCGTCGAGCTCGTTCGCCGAACGATCGCCCGGCTCATCCACCGAATTTCTCGCCGCCGGCCTGGCCACCCAGCGCGATATAAAGCCCGATCAACGCCAGCGCCCGCTCGACCTGCGCCTGCCGCTGCGCATTGCGCACCGATAACAACCGCGCCTCGACCTGTTCGAGCGTCGAATAATCGGCCAGCCCCTCGGCGTAATTCTTGCGCGCCAGTTGCGCCGCCGCATCCGCCGTCGCCGTCGCCCGCCCCAGGTCGATCTCGCGCAGCTTGGCCGATTGGAGCGCCGCGTTCTGCACCTCGACCTCCTGCAACGCCTTCAATACCGCGCGTTTGTAGCCGATCAGCCCGGTGCGCTGCGCCTCGGATCCCGCCCCGGCACCCGCCAACTTCGTCTGCGCCGCGCGAATATCGGCCTTTTGCCCCAGCAGGTCGGACGGCCGGCCCAGCGCCACATCGACCGGCCCAAGCGGTATCTGCGCCGTGCCGGACACAAGATCGCCCAGCGCCTCGGGTGCCTGCCCGGTCAGCACGGCAATCTGCGCGACATCGCGCAAATTCATCGCCTCGAGTTCCGAAATCCGCGCCGCATTGTCGTCGCGCCCGGCAATCGCCCGCGCCGCATCGAGCGCCGGCACAAGCCCCGCCTGCGCCCGGAATCGCGCCAGCTTGATTGCCGCCTCGCGCTGAGCCAGAAATTGCCGGATATTCTCGATCACCGCCTGCCGCCCGCGCACGGCGATATACGTCCGCGCGATCGCGACCGCGACCCGCTGACGCACCGCCTCGAGCCCAGTCGTCGCTGCCAGACCCCCCGCACTCGGCGACGCCTCCTGTACATCGAGATTGTCGGTCCGTCCCCGCTCGATCAGCGCCTCAAGCACCGGATCGCCGAATGCCAGCCACCACCGCGACAGATCCGGCCGCGCCGGCACCGGCTCCGCTTCGACGACGATCTCAGGTGCCTCGACAACTACCGTTTCGGCGTTCGGATCGACCACATCCTCGGCAACCGCCGGGCCGTAACGATCGGCCAACCCCAACGACCCAAGCCCGGGCGCCGCAACCGGCGGGCCGGCCACGCAACCGGCAACACCGGCCATGACAGCCGCCAGCAAGACCAGCCACCCAGCCAAAATCCCGTCAGTCCGCCCAGAAAAGCTCGATATTCGCATATGCCCGGGTATGTGCCCCCGATCGCCGCACTGCGGAAGCGCTTTCTCGGCGCGGATTTCAACGCCAACCAAAAGCCTGGCTGGGGCGGCAGGATCCCCAGCTAACTTCTTATGTCAACTAAGCTATTGATATTGCTACGAGAGAACTGAGAATCGCACAGTCGAGTGGCACAGTCAACAAGCACACATTCGTGCGATACAAAGAGTGACCAAGCCAACCTCGCTGATCGTGCAAACGGGACTGCATGAAGGGTTATGCCTGCTGACCTAGCAGCAACCTCTCTTCGCCGGATGGGTTGAAGGTTCAAATCGGGGACGAGGTTTGACCTTTGCGGAACACGGATACAACTGGACCTGATCAAGCGAAAGGGCTGAGGGTCTTCGCAGCGAGCTGAACCAGGTTGCCGGCATACGGCTGGCTGTGGCATCGGGATCAGCTTCGCCAGCTTTCGGAGGTTTTGGGCGGTGACAGCGAGAAGGAACTCGTCCTTGGCACAACAACCGCCAGATTCTCGGCGACGGCGCGGCTGGTCGCTTCCGCTGGCAGCGACCGCGATCCTCACCGTGCGCTGACGGCCGGAGTGGGTCTTGATAAGGCTCGCAGCGACCGCGAAGCCCTCGCCGCCGACCAGCCGTTCGTCGAGGGAGCGCTGCACGCCACCTTCGAACAGGCAGCGCAGCCGATCGCTGCCCTGGAAGCGATCGTGACGCATGGCACCGCAGCGAAGACCATTTGTGGTGAATTTATACTGGCTCCGGGCGTGAGTCCTAAAAACCTTGCTGCGACAAAAGCTAATAATCCGGTCGACTATCGGCACCAATACGGATGCCAGTTGCAGCTTACATCCAGGTCGACGTCAAAACATTTTTATAGTCGCGGCGCAATTGGCCAACACTGGCCTCCCGCTACACCGCCGTCTGCCATAGCGACGGACGTTGATCGACCGGGCGCCGGTCTTCGCCCCAAGTCGTGACTGCCGGGTTCTCGGCCTTGAGTGCACGCCCAAGCGTGGCTTCGAGGAAGGCTGGCCAGTTGGTGCCCGCGAAAACGTAGAAGCGGTCGTCACGGATCGCCGCCAGCGTCGCGTCGGCGATCGCCTCCGGAGCGAGGCCGCTGCCCTGGAAGTCCTCACTCGCCGCACGAAAGTCGGCGTTGGCGAATTCACGATCGCTCCACGGCGTATCGCCTTCAGGGCGGTTGCGCCAGCTCGCGTTGATCTTGGTCGCGACCATGCCGGGGCAGATGATATGCACGCCGATATTGGTCATCATCGCTCGCATCTCGCTGTGCAGCGACTGGCTCATGCCGAGTACCGCAGCCTTCGACGAGCAATACGGTGCATGGTCACCGTTACCGTTGAACGACGCAAGGCTGCCGGTATTGACGACGTGCGCCGGTTCGCCGTGCTCGAGCATGCGTGGCAAGAATGCCTTGACCCCGTGGACGACACCCCAGACGTTGACATCCCACACCCAGCGCCAATCGGCGAGGCTCATCCGCCACGTCGGCCCGGTGATTGAGACCCCGGCATTGTTGCACAGAATGTGGACCTTGCCGAACGCCTCGACCGCGCGCGCTTCGAGCGCCTCGACCGAGGCGTAGTCGGCGACATCGGTGCGGTGGCCGACGACCTCGACGCCCTGCTCCCGCAGCGCTGCGACGGCGGCATGGAGCGCGGCGTCCTCGATGTCGGCGAGCACGAGCTTGGCACCTTCGCTGCCGAGGCGCTGCGCGAGTGCAAGGCCGATCCCGCTCGCCCCGCCGGTGATCACCGCGACCTTGTTTTGAAAATCCATCATAATATTCTCATCCTAGCCCCGACGCGAAGAGCGCGCCCGATCCGAATAACAGGGTGAAATTCTCATAAAACTTATCAGGAGCGAAAACTAGGGGCAATCGACCATCGTCGCGACGTACCTCTTGTCTTAAATCATCAAAATTAGGCGTGGTGCATCCCGAAGACGATCTGCACGGGAGAACAGCGCGAAATTCATTGACGATGAACAGGATTAGCGGCAATTATTCGGAAACACGGTATGTCGAACACCGTCCGCAACTTTTGGGTCGCTTTCACCAGTGACCGCTGGGCGCGCAGCGCACCGGCAACGTTATTCCTGCAACCGACGGCGCGAGTCATGCCATTGTCGAACCCGAAAATCGCTGCAGCGACCCGCTACGACCGCCGCAAGGAGGAAATTCTCAACGCGGCGGCATCGCTGATCAATCGGCTCGGTTTGCGCGACGCGACACTGGCGGTCGTCGCCGCCGAGATCGGGCTTAATCTGAAGAGCCTGCGCCACTATTTCCCGCGTCGCGAGGATCTTGTCGCGACCGCCTTCCTACGCTCGATCGCGTTGCATACCGAGCTTGTCGAGCAGGCGCTGACTGCACCCGAGCGCGAACAGCGCATCCGCGCCTTCATCGACGGCTATTTCGCGCTTCAGGCGCGCGTCGCGCTGGGGCAGCAGCCGCACTTCGTGCACTTCGGCGACCTCCGCGCGCTGACGTCGCCGCACATTGAAACCGTCGGTGCCGCGTACGTCCAGATGTTCCGCCAGATCCGCTCAATTCTGCGCCGGCCCGGCGGCGACGGCGACCGGGCGACGCTCAACGCCAATGCCCATATGCTGCTGTCGCAGCTGCTGTGGTCGGTGGTCTGGCTTGGCGGTTACTTGCCGCAGGACTATGAGCGCGTTGGTCAGCGCTTTGCCGACATCCTGCTCAACGGCATCGCCGCGCGGCGGATCATTCTCGAGCCGACCGCCGCGCCGCCAATCGACCTGCCGCCCGAGGGCGACCGGCTCAACCAGGAGTCGTTCCTGCGCGCCGCGACCGAATTGATTAACGCGCAGGGCTATCGCGGCGCCGCGGTCGACCGCATTTCGTCGCTGCTTAATGTCACCAAGGGAGCGTTCTACCATCACAACGACAACCGCGACGCATTGGTCGTGGCCTGCTTCGAACGGACTTTCGGTTTCATCCGCGACGCCCAAGATAGCGCATTGTCGAGCGATCTCGACAATATGTCGCGGGTTGCCGCCGCCGCGGTCACTCTCGTCAGCCGGCAGATGTCGCCGGAGGGCGGCCTGCTGCGCACTTCGGCGTTGACCTCGGTCGGTCCCGAAATCCGAAGTACGATGGCAGCGCGAATGGCGCTTTACACGGCGCGCTTCGCCGACATGCTGAACGACGGCATCATCGACGGCTCGGTACGTCCCTGCGACCTGCGCATCGCTTCGGAGATGGTTACCGCGATGATCAACTCCGCCGAGGAACTCGACCGCTGGGTACCCAAGCTCGACCGCGACCGCGCCGGCAATCTCTATGTCAAACCGCTCCTCAACGGCTTGAACGGTCTTGCCCGCTGATCGTCACTGGTCGGCGAAGGTCCGACCTTCGGAGACCAGTCGCTCGAGCAACGGCGCCGGAGCGTACCAGGAGTTGCCGCTCCCGAGCGTCGCTGCGAGGTCGCGGATGCGCGTCAGACCAATGCCGTCGGCCCAACGCATCGGGCCGCCGGTGTGCTGCGGCCAGCCGTAACCATACAGCCAGACGACATCGATGTCCGAGGCACGCTGCGCAATCCCCTCGCCCAGGATCTTCGCGCCTTCATTGACCATCGGGAACAGACAACGCTCGAGGATCGTGACGTCGTCGGGCACCACTGCGTCGGCGCCAATCGCAAAGGTGGCGCGGATCAGATCGGAGACCGCCGGGGACGGCACCGCGTTACGGTCGTCGTCATAGTCGTAATAGCCCGCGCGAGTTTTCTGGCCACGACGATCGGCTTCGCAAAGCGCATCACGCAACCGGTCGTTGGTCTTGGCGCCCTTGCTCCAGCCGATGTCGAGTCCTGCCAAGTCGGCCATCTCGAACGGCCCCATCTTGAAGCCGAACGCCTTGAGTACCCGGTCGACATCCCACGGCATCGCGCCCTGCGCCAGCAAAGCGAGCGCCTGAATATGGCGCGGATAGAGCATGCGATTACCGATGAAACCGGGGCAGACGCCCGAAATCACGGCAATCTTGCCGATGTCGCGCGCGATCTTCATCGACGTGGCGATAACTGCGTCGCCGGTGCACACGCCGCGTACGACCTCGACAAGCTTCATGACATTGGCGGGCGAGAAAAAGTGCAAGCCGATCACGGCTTCGGGCCGCCGCGTCACCGCAGCGATCGCATCGATGTCGAGCCCCGAAGTGTTGCTCGCCAGGATCGCGCCGGGCTTGGCGATGTCGTCAAGACGCCGAAAGATCGACTTCTTGATCTCGATGTCCTCGAACACCGCCTCGATGATCAGGTCGCAGTCAGCGAGCGCCGCAAGGTCGAGACCGCCCGACAGGCGTGCCATGCGGATGTCGACCTCCTCCATGGTGAAGCGGCCGCGGCTGGCGCTGCGTTCATAATGGCCGCGCACGGTCGTGAGGCCGCGGTCGAGGGCGTCCTGCCTGGTTTCGACAAGATGGACCGGAATGCCGATATTGGCGAAGTTCATGGCGATACCGCCGCCCATCGTCCCCGCGCCGATAATCCCGACCTTGGCGACCGGCAGGATCGTCGCGTCGCCGAGACCATCGACGATCGCGGCACGACGGATCGCCTCGGTGACATAGTCAACGCCGCTGTCGGCCGGTAAAGGTGAAGATGTCATGTGCGGAACCTTGCTATTGTCGCAACAGGCGTCAGAGATATTTGATAAACCAATCGCGCGCCAAGCGCATCGAGGCATCGAAATAGATACTGTAGACATCGTAATGCTTACACGGGAACGTATGGTACGCTGCGGGAGCATTCTGGCGGATCATCATGTACGCTGCCCAACCATGTTCGAGCCGGTTGTTGAGTTCTTCGAACTCGGCGTCGATGATCAGTGTCGGTACATGGACGCGCGCAGCCCCGCCGAGCTGCGAATGCGCCGCCATCCGCGCGATGTCGGGAGTGCCCCGGAGACCCGGCACGCCGTCGAGTCCGGCCTGCGGCACGACGGGCTGGAAATTGCCACGAACCTTATCCCCGGCGCGAGCCCGGGCGGTGTCGCGGTATGACGGCGGGAAGCCGAAGCCGCCGATCTGCGCGACGACCGCCTTTACCCGCTCGTCGTGCCCAGCGACATGAACGACGTGACCGCCGCCGTAGCTGGTGCCCCACAAGCCGATGCGGTTAGGGTCGATGCCGGGCTCGGTGCCGAGGAAGTTGAGGCAGGTAACGACATCCTCGGCGCGGTCGATCGGGTCGACGGTCTCGCGAAGGACACGGACCTGCAACGTCTGCACGCCCGCCTCGAGCAGCGGTGGGGTGTCTCCATCGGGGATGATGCGGCCGTCCGAAAGCCCCCAACCGCGATAGTCGAACACCATCGCCGCATAGCCGTCGCTCGCGAAGACTTCGGCATAGCGTTCGAGTTGCGCGCCAAGCCCACCCCAGCCGTGACAGAGCAGGACCGCCGGAAATCCGCCCGCCGGCGCGTCACCAGCGGGGGTGAACAGCGCCGCACCGATCCTCGTACCTTCACTGAAGAGATTGAGATCACGGCGCGTGATTACGTCAGCCATTCTTTTCCCCCGCCGGTTTACCGTTGCGCGCTCGCCACCGCGAGCCTGTCCCGGAAATCCTGTACTGCGCAACCGGTTCCGATACCATACTGTAGTTCTCAAGCATTGCTATAGGCAATGTAACGAGGCCCACGCTTGCATAGGTGCAGCGCATTAACCGACCGACGTGCAACCGGCACAGTTTCTCAAGGAAGGGCAACCACCCACAGCGTCGCCCCGCCAGCGGGCGGGGCGACGATATGCGCAAGCTGGCGCATCGCCTGGACGTGAACGAAGCCCTCATTCGTCGCCACCGCAATATATTGCTTGCCGTCGACGCTGTAGGTCGCGGGATACGACGCCGATGCGTTGTCGAGTTTTGTCGTCCATAACGGCTTGCCGCTGCGCTCGTCGTAAGCGCGGAAACTGCGGTCGGCGAAGCCGAGATAAACAAGCCCGCCCGCGGTCATGGCACCGCCGACCGGCGGCGCGGTTTCGCGAGCTGTCCACATTATCTTGCGCGACTGGAGATCGATCGCCTGTATCATGCCAAATTTGCCGGCGCTCGCCGGATCGGGGTGTTTCTGCCAGCGCGCACCATCGGGAAATTCGTCGAAGCAGGTGTCGGTGAGCGGCGCGTAGAGCCAGCGGGTGCGCGGGCTGTAGGCGGTCGACATGAGATTGCGCGCGCCGAGCAGGTCGGGACACACGCCTGGCATGCCAAGCCGCTTAAGCGCCTGGCCCGCTGCCGGAACTGCCGCCGGGTTGATCGTCTTGGCGCCGGTCACCGGATCGATGGCAGTAATAACATTCTGCAAGCCGAGATCCATCGAGAACAGATACTGCCCCGTCGCGGCGTCGAGGACGTCGAACACCGCCGACTTGCCGGCAGTAGCGACGATCTTGCGCGGCTTGCCATCGACCGACAGGGTCAACAGTGAGCGCTCGAAAGCCCAGTCGTGGTCGATCTGGTCGTTCGCTTGATGCTGGAAGTGCCACGCCAGGCGACCGGTGTCGGCGTCGAGCGCCAGCGTCGAGTCCATGTAGAGCCCGTTGTTGGTCACGCCGGGCTTGTCGATCGGCCGACGCAGACCGTTGCCGTAATAGGTCGGAGCGACGCCGAAATAGACGAGGTTGAGATCGGGATCGTAACTGCCTGATACCCACACCGAACCGCCGTTGCGCTTGGCGAGCGGCAGGTCGTTCCAGCTGTCGCCGCCCGGCTCGCCTGGCCGGGCGAGCGTGTGGAAACGCCATGCTTCCTTGCCTGTCGCGAGATCGAGCGCGACGATGAAGTTGCCGCCCTTGACCTCGGCAAAGCCGTTGACGCCGATGATTACCTTTGTTGCGGTAACCAGCGGTGCGCTCTTGATCTGATGATGCGTTTCGGTGCCGACGTCGATGGCATGGTCCCAGACGACGGCACCCGTTCGCGCATTGAGCGCGATAAGTCGCATCTCCGATGTCGGCACGAGGATCAGGTCACCGGCGATGGCGACGCCCTTCTTGCCTTGAAACGATGCCCCAGGAGCGAGCTTGCGTTGATAGCGCCACAGGAGTTCGCCACTCGCGGCGTCGAGCGCTTCGACGATATCGCCGTAGCTGTACGCGTAGAGGACGCCGTTGCGGACGATCGGCGTCATCATGTTACCGCCGCGCGGCAAGGACCACGCCCAGGCAAGTTTGAGGCGCGCGACGTTACCGCGGTTAATCTGGTTCAATGGGCTGTTGCCGAGCGCGTCATAGGTCCGCCGCCAGTTGAGCCAGTCGGCCGCGGGCGGCTGGCGCAGCGTCGCGGGGGTGACCGATTGCACCGCGTCGAGGCGGCTCGGGCCGGGCTTGGGGGCGATCACGACGGGGACCGGGCTCACGGTCGTACTTGCAGCACCCGGCAGGATCAGCGCGGCAAGCTCCCCGTATCCCTGCGGTAGCGCGCGGTCGCCCGATGATGCACCGTTTGCCTGCAGCAGGAACGCGAGCAGGTCGACCTGACCGGCGCGGTCCTTGCTGGCCGCGGACCCCGGCGGCATCCGCTCAATCTGTCGCAACAGATCGACCGCCGGTCGTCCCACCCATTTCGCTTCAAAGACGCTGCCTTTGAGCGGCAGCGCGACACCAGCGCCCTGCAGTGCCGCGCCGTGGCAGACGGCACACCGCTGCGCATAAGCGGCAGCACCGCTCGCCGCTTGCGCCGCGGTAAAGCCGATCGTCGGCGGTCGCGACTGTCCTATCGCGCTAGTCGGCGCGATGAAGGCCGAGGCGACCGCCAGGATGCCGCCGACGGCAACGGCGAACGACAGCGTATTGTTACCGAGGCGTCGGGTCATGGCTTGGTCTTGGGCCCGACCCACTCGTCGGTCGGGCCGACCAGAATGAAGAAGGCCGGCTTGCTGCGCTTGCCGCCGCCCGCGTCCGTGGTCGCCGCGCCCAGATAGATGAAGTCGTCGAGCTTGCGCACTTCATCGGTCAGCGTCGTCTTGTTGAACGCCGAATAGTCCATAATGAAAGCCGGCTTGCCGTCGATCAGCGAGGTTCCCATGCGGGTCGCCATGCGCAGGTTGCGGTCGATGCGCCCGCCCGCGAATCGCCAGCGATTATAGCCTTCGCCCGTCGTCGCGGTTAGTGGGCGAAACGCCTTGCCCAGCCAGTAACCGCGCGGCGACGTCTCGCTGAACATATAGGCCGCATAGTTCTTCTGATACACCTCGTCCTTGGCGTCGGGGCCGAGCCCTAGGTAATGGCCGTTCATCTCGGCAAGCGCCACGGCGGGCAGCGTCTTCCACAGCGCCATTCCCTCGGCCTGGGTTAGCGCCAGCAGCTTTTCGAGCGACCACTTGCCCGACGTGCCCAGCACGGTCTGGTTGAGGTTCGGACGGCCTTTCAGGCTATCGAAATCGAAGGCGGCGGGTTGCGCACTGGCAGCACCGCTCAGCATGGGCGCGGCAAAGGCTCCGAGCCAATATTTCGACGATGAGAACGGCATGATGGACTTCCCTTCTGAAACGATATCGAGAGCGCGCCGCCGCTACGGCACACGGTAGCCGTCGTGGAGAAAATCCATGTCGGGATGCGGGGCGGTGAAGATGCTGATGTATTCGAGGTAGGGCCGCGCCTTGGCCCAGGGCGGCGGCGTAACCCGCGATGGTTCGGTCGCAGACGCTGCCTGCCATGCCGCGTAGTCGTCGAACCAGACCTCGCACATCCGCACCCAGTTGGACGCGACCTTGATCGGATGGATGGTCTTTGCACAGACGAAACGCCGGACGCCCGGTGTTTTGGCGATCTCGGGCGCGTGGACTTTGGTAAACCACGCTTCGCCCGCCTCGAGCGACACGCCGGGCGGATAGCGCATGAAGAACACCCAGCGCAGATAGGTCGCGCGCGCCTTGGGAAACGCCGGCAGGTATTTCTCGGTTGGCACGACCGGAACCCAGATCGTCGCGATCCGCGTCTTGTCCGGGAAACCCACCTTGTCGATCGGCGGCGGCGATAGCGGCTGCCACGCGGTCTGAGCCTCCGCCGCTGCGGCGGCGCTGGCGTACGACATCTCGGTCAGTCGGTAGCGCACGACATTGAACAAATCCGCTTGGGCCGGCACATCATAGCCGCGAAACGCCACATAGCCCGTCAGCCACTGCCCGACCGACTGCCGCGCCTCGCGCGAATGCGTCCGCCGATACCAGTCGTCGAGCGCCGCGTTGTCCGCCGGCTGCTCCCAGATCGAGGCGAATTTCACCTGCTGCGCGGGCGCGGCGATACCGGGGCCGGTCGCCGCCAGCGCCATCGTCAAACCGATTGTCGTGAACATTGGCGCTGCACCCTAGTCGACGATCGCCTGGCGGATGGCCCGCTCGAAATCGATATGAACCTCGCGGTTGTTCTGCTGCAGCAAGATGACCGCGGCGATCTCCTCCTTAGGGTCGGTCCAGTTCATCGTGCCGAGGTAGCCGCCCCAGCCGAACGCCCCCGCCGAGTGGCCGGTGTTGCCGTCGATCGGATCGAGCACGACCTGGACGAGCAGGCCGAAGCCGTGGCCGTACATCGGGACGGCATAGCCTCCTTCGCCGCGATACAGATCGGCGACATGATTGGTCGCCATCAGCTCGACGGTGCGCGCGCCGAGCAGGCGGCGGCCGCCATATTCGCCCTTGTTGAGGAGCATCTGCTGCAGGATCACGAAATCATCCGCGGTGCCGACCAGCCCTATCGATCCCCAGACATTGCCGTCGGCGACACTCGCCTCACCGGTCATCGCCGGGGGGATGCGCACCCAGGCGTCGTCGGCGCGCCGATAGACCGGCAGCAATCGGCCGCGCTCGGTCGCCGGGAGATGATAGTAGGTGTCGGTCATGCCGAGCGGCTTGAAGATGCGCTCGGCGAGAAAAGTCTCGAATGGCTGTCCCGATTGAAGCTCGACGATCCGCGCCAGCACTTCGCAGCCGGTGATGCCCGAATAGCTCCACCGCGTCCCCGGTTGAAAATCGAGCGGCTGGCTGGCGAGCCTGGTCACGAAGCTGGCGAGACTCTCGTGCGACCCGCGTACCGGCGGCTGCGGCGACACGCGCAGCGGATAGGCGCTGCCCAGCCCCGCAGTATGGGTCATCAGGTCGCGAATGGTCGGATCGCGGACGGCGGGCACGAGGTCGTAGCCGGGGAGCGATGCGCCGATGGCGCGCGGTGTCGGCGTCGCGCCCGGCTTCGCTACCGCGACCTGCGCGCCCTTGAACGCGGGGAGGTAACGGCTGACCGGGTCTTCAAGGCGGATCTTGCCCTCCTCGACCAACATCAGCACCGCGACCGCAGTGACGATTTTGGTCGAGGAATACATCTGGAAGATCGCGTCGGTGCGCATCGGCGTTCGAGCGTCGAGGTCGGACAGGCCATAAGCCTTGAACTGCACCAGCCTGCCGCGCCGCATCACCGCAGTGACCGCGCTGGTGATGCCGCCAGCCGCGATGTGGCGCTCGAGCACCGCATCGATAATTTTCAGGCGCGCCGCGGAGATGCCGACCGTTTCGGGGTTGGCGATCACGGCCAGCGCATTCGCCGGATTGCCACCGATGATCGTCAACGCCGCAAGTCCGGCAAATGGCGCGGCACGATGCCCAAGTCCGCTCAGCCCCACGCCGCCCCCCGCATCGCTCAGGCCGGAGTCTCGGCACCAACCCATTCGTCGGTCGGTCCAATCAGGACGAAGAAGTCGGGATGATCGCGTTTGCCGTCGCCCGCGTCGCGTGTCGCTATCCCGAAGTAGATCGCCTCGTCGAGTTTGCGCAGCTCGTCGACCAGCGTCATCTTCGGGTTGAACACCGAATAGTCGAGCACATAGCAGGGCTTGCCGTCGATCAGCGAGACGCCCATGCGCGTCGCCATGCGCAGGTTGCGCGCTATCTTGCCGCCCGAATAGCGCCAGCGGTTATAGCCCTCGCCGGTGGTATCGGTCAGCGGCCGGAACGCCTTGCCCAGCCAGAAACCGCGCGGCGATTTCTCGTCATACATGTACTTGGCATAGCCCAGCTGAAATTCTTCGTTCAGCGCGTCGGGGCCGTAGCCCACATAATGGCCGTCCATCTCGCGCATGTCGACCGCATTCAGGCCGCGCCACAGCTCGAGACCCTCGGCCTGGGTCAGTGCCAGCAGCTTCTCGAGCGACCATTCGCGACGTGCGCCCAGCGGCGTCTGGTGCAGGTTCGGCCGTCCCTTGAGCTTGTCGAAGTCGAACGGCGTTACCTGCGACATGACGGGATCTCCGGCAGTCCGGTAGAGTTCGGCAATCTGGCTTGCAGCATTCGGCATCGGCGTCTCTCCAGTTGGCGACACATGCGCTCCCCTCTTTGGCGTACGCAACGCGCTACAACGCGCTTTACGCCAATTGAGAACGATAGTATGGCTATTTTGTCATTACGCCGATGTCAAGACGGCTGGCAGGGGAGAACATAAAATGCGCGAAGCAGTAATCGTGTCGACGGCGCGGACGCCGATCGGCAAAGCCTATCGCGGCGCCTTCAATAATACCGGCGGCGCCGAGTTGGCGAGCTATGCGATCGCCGAGGCGGTGCGCCGCGCAGGCATCGATCCCGCCGAGGTCGAGGACGTCGTACTGGGCTGCGCCGCACCCGAGGGCTCGACCGGAAACAACGTCGCCTATCAGGCTGCGCTCAGGGCCGGCCTGCCGATCGGCGTCGCGGGGATGACGGTGCAACGTGCCTGCTCCTCGGGGCTGATGGGCATCGCCACCGCGGCCAAGCAGATCGTCGACGACCAGATGTCGATCGTCATCGGCGGCGGCGTCGAGTCGATCAGTCTCGTCCAGAACGAGCATGCCAACCGCTACCGCAACAGCGATGCCGTTCTGCGCCGCGACCTTCCCCAGCTCTATATGTCGATGCTCGAAACCGCCGAGATCGTCGCCGAGCGCTACGGGGTCAGCCGCGAAGCGCAGGACGAATTCGCGCTGATGTCGCAGCAGCGCACCGCGCAGGCACAGGCCGAGGAACGCCTCGACAAGGAGATCGTGCCGGTCACCGTAACGATGATCGTCACCGACAAGGAGACCGGAGCGACCAGCGAACGCGAGGTGACGCTGCGTATGGATGAAGGCAATCGGCCGCAGACGACGCTGGCCGACCTGCAAAAGCTGCAGCCGGTGTTCAAGACCGGCCAGCAGATCAAGCAGGGCAAGTACGTCACCGCGGGCAATGCCTCGCAGCTGTCCGACGGTGCCGCGGCGCTTGTGATGATGGATGCCAAGGATGCCGAGCGGCGCGGGTTGCAGCCGCTGGGCGCCTATCGCGGTCTCGCTGTCTCGGGTTGCGGACCCGAGGAAATGGGCATCGGCCCGGTGTTTGCGGTGCCACGGCTGCTCGAACGTCACGGTCTCAAGATCGACGACATCGATATCTGGGAGCTCAACGAGGCGTTCGCGTCTCAGTGCCTGTACAGCCGCGACCGGCTTGGCATTGACCCTGCAAAGTACAATGTCTCGGGCGGTTCGATCTCGATCGGCCATCCATACGGCATGACGGGCGCGCGCTGTGCCGGCCACATCCTCCACGAAGGCAAGCGCCGCGGGGCCAAGTACGGCGTCGTGACGATGTGCATCGGCGGTGGCATGGGTGCCGCCGGACTGTTCGAGATCTATTGAACTAAGCGGAAAGAATCGGCGATGACCAATCTACAGGGCAAAGTTGCGCTCGTTACCGGCGGTTCGCGCGGGTTGGGAGAATTCATCGCCGAGGCGTTCGTCAAGGCGGGTGCCAAGGTGTATATTTCCTCGCGCAAGGCGGCGGTCTGCGACGCCATCGCCGCCGAGCTTTCGGCGCACGGCCAGTGCATCAGCCTGCCGTTCGATCTTGGCGACAGCAGCGGGATCGAGGCATTGACCGGGGCGCTCAAGGAACGCGAAACCCGGCTCGACATCCTCGTCAACAATGCGGGCGCGACCTGGGGCGCGCCACTCGAAGACTTCCCCGAGGTCGGCTGGGACCGGGTGATGGACCTCAACGTCAAGTCGGTGTTCTTCCTCACGCAGAAACTGCTGCCGCTGCTGCGCACGGCGGCGACCGCGGTCGATCCGGCGCGGATCATAAACATCGGCTCAATAGCGGGCACGCATATCGGGCGTGGCGGCACCAATTATTCCTATGTCGCGAGCAAGGCGGCGGTGCATCACGTCACGCGGATGCTCGCAGCGCAGCTGGGTGCGGACAACATCACCGTCAACGCCCTCGCGCCGGGACCGTTCGAAACCAAGATGATGGAGTTTGCGCTCAACGATCCCGCGACGCGCGAGCGCATCGAGCAATCGATTCCGCTCGGACGTGTCGGCGGTGCCGATGACATCGCCGGGGTCGCGCTGTTCCTCTGCGACCGCGCGGCAGCGTATATTTCGGGGGCAATCATCCCGCTCGACGGCGGTGCGGCGGCAGCGCGCTGAGGGGTTGGCGCCGCCTACGCCGCTGACGGGGTGACACCGACCTCTGCGAGGACCTCATCGGTGTGTTCGCCTAGCACCGGCGGGACGCGCCGGATGGGCGGCCGCCGTCCGTCGAGGCGATAGGGCGGTGCCGCTTGCCAGTGACGGCCGATATGGACGCGGTCGACGCGCCACCAGAAATCGCGCGCCGTAAGGTGCGGATCATCGATCGGGTCGCTGCCCCGGAGCAGCGGCACTGCGCCGACACCGGCTGCCTGAAGCAAGCAAACCGCGTCGCTTTGGGAGCGCTTACACGTCCACCGAGCGACCGCCGCCTCGATATCGTCCGCGCGGATATTGCGGCCGGTTGCCGAGGATAGCGCCGGGTCGACCGCCCAGTCACTGCGGTCAAGCAGCCCGCACAATTTCTGCCATGCCGACTCATCGTCGACGGCGACCGCAATCCACTCATTGGCACCGATGCAGGGAAAAGCCCCGCATGGAGCGATCGCCGCGCGGCGCGACCCGCGGCGCGGCACCGGCGCGTCGGATAGCTGCACCGCGATAAAGGCGTCGGCACCGAGCTGGAACAGGCATTCGACCTGTGACAGGTCGATCGCAGCACCGCCGAGCCGTTCGCGCCCATGCAATGCAGCAAGCGCAGCGACCGCGCCGTAAAGTCCGGCGACGGGATCGCCATAGGCGACGTGCTGCATCGTCGGCGGCCAGTCCTCGAAGCCGTTCATGAACGGCAGTCCGGAGGCCTGTTCGACGGTCGAGCCATAGCCGCGGATACCGCTGAGCGGGCCGACCGCGCCGAACGCGCCCATGGCGATGCTGATCACGCCAGGTCGCAACGACTGCTGCTCCGCCGGGCCGAGCCCGAGCCGATCAAGGGTACCCGGCGCGAAATTATCGATGACGATGTCGGCGGTAGCAATCAGCAGCTTGGCGTGGGCAAGCCCCGTGGCGCTCCGCAGGTCGAGGCTGATGCCGCGCTTGTTCCGGTTGACCGCCATGAACGGCAGCTTGATCTCGCTGGCCGGCGGGACACTATGATCGTCACGCTCCCAGCCCCGCCACCAGTCTGGAAACGCCTCCGACTCGATCTTGATCACGTCGGCCCCGAGGTCGCCGAGATGCCGGGTCGTCAATGGACCCGCCCAACCCATCGTGAAGTCGACCACCCTGATACCCGCGAGCGGCCCCGCGGCGTGTGGCGGCATCGGGGGCACTGCCTCGCCGCGCTGCCCGTGCGCGGCGACGCGGAACGGCAACATTGGGGCGCGCAGCGATCCGCCGCCGAATGTTGCGAAACTCGCGCGGTCGCGCCACATCGGCTCGGCGAGCAGCCCCTGATGATCGTGCACGGGTGCGAACGGCAGACGCAGCCGGATGCCGGTCTCGACCCATTGCGCGGTCGTCCGCGTGCGCAGCGGCGCGGTCAGCATCGCGTCGACCAGATCGGCATGCGCGAGCCGGCTGATTGTCGTCGCCATGCGCGGGTCGGCGGCCATCGCGGGTTGCTCGATAAGCTCGCACAATGTCGTCCATTGCGCAGGCGTCAGCGCGGTGATGCCGATCCAGCCATCGTTGCTGCGAAAGACGCCGCATGGATAGGTCGGTACGAAGCGATTGACCCCCAATCGGCTGCTCGCCTGACCGCGCCCCGCCGGATCGATCGCCGAGATCTCGGCGAAACACAGCGTGCTTTCAAAATCGCTGATCTCGACGCGCTGCGTCGAGTGACCGCGCAGCCGCCCGAAGGCGGCACCTACGGCTGCGATGAAGGCGACGGTCCCGGAGATAATTTCCGCCGCATACCCTTGCGCAAGCAGCGGCGCGCCGCCTCGGGGGCCAAAATTATACGACGTCCCCGACAGCGCCTGAAGCAAAGGTGCCGATACGCACCAGCCGGCATAGGGGCCATCGTGTCCAAATGCGCTGATGTCGAGAACCAGCGGCATCGTTGCGGTCGTCGGCGCAGGGGGGCCGTCGACGATGACGATGGCCAGTGGACCCGACAGGCGATCCGCGGCGGCTTCGGCGTCGGGACGGGCGACCAGCCGCTTGCCCTGATCGAGCCAGCGGCCGAAAGCCTCGCCAGCGGCACCCCCGTAGCCGAGCCGAGCGTCGGCTTCGCTCTCCGGCTGAAGGACGTCGGCACCGAGAACCGCCAGCAGCCGCGCACAATAACGGGCCGAAATCGACGGGGCGAGATTGACGACCGAGAAGTGTTCGAGGGGACGGTAGCCAGCGGCGGTCACCAGGTATCGATCCACGCGCGCTTCTTGCCCTCGCGGCGCGGCGGCGGCGGCACCGAGTCGAGCCCCATGACCAGCCATTTGCGTGTCTCCGCCGGGTCGATCACGTCGTCGAAATCGCCGACGGTGGCCGAGTTCAGCGCGCGCGACCAAGCATAGGCGTCGGCGACGAGTTTCTCGTAGCGCGCGGTGCGTTCGACCAGATTTTCGATCGCCAGCAGTTCGGCGCGGCGTCCGAGCTTGACCGCTGCCTCCAGCCCCATGCCGGCGAACTCGCCCGTCGGCCACGACACGGTGAAGAAGGTCTGGTCGAAGCTGCCCGCCGACATCGCCAGCGCGCCGAGGCCGTACGACTTGCGCAGCACGACAGCGAAGAAAGGCACGGTGATGTTCGCGCCCGCGACATACATACGGCCGCAGTGACGGATCAGCGCGGTCTTCTCGGCTTCGGGGCCGACCATGTTGCCCGGCGTGTCGATCAGCGACAGGATCGGAATGTCGAAGGCATCGCACAATTGCATGAAGCGCGACGCCTTGTCGGCACCGTCGGACTCGATCGCGCCGCCGGTGGGTGAGTTGGAGTTGTTGGCGATGACGCCGACGGTGCGCCCCTCGATGCGGAAGAACGCGGTGACCATCGCCGGACCGAAGCGCGGCCGCAGTTCGAGCATCGACCCCGCATCACCAATTGTCTCGATCACCTTGCGAATATCGAACATTGCGCGCCGGTTCTCGGGCACCGCATGGCGCAGCGACCGCTGGTCGTTGGCGGACCAGCTGGCGGTCGGTCCCTGGAAAAACGCCAGATAGCGCTTGGCCGTTGCAGTCGCCTCGGCTTCGTCCTCGACCAATATGTCGATGACGCCGTTGGGCTCCTGAATGTCGATCGGACCGACCTCGTCGGGCGCATAAGCCCCGAGGCCGCCGCCTTCGATAACCGCCGGGCCGCCGATGCCGAGGCTCGAATCCTTCGTCGCGATGATGACATCGCACGCGCCGAGCATGACGACGTTGCCGGCAAAGCAATAGCCCGAATTGACGCCGACCAGCGGGACCAGCCCCGACAGCTTGCCGAGTTCGCGCCACGTCTTGACCTGGAGCATGCCGCCGCGTGCCTCGGGATTGGGTGCGCCGCCGGTGCGGCCGCCGCCGCCTTCGGTGAACAACACGACGGGCAGGCGGTAGCGTTCGGCGACGCCGAGCATACGGTCGGTCTTCTGGTGATTCTTGAAGCCTTGCGTGCCCGCAAGCACGGAATAATCGTACGACATGGCGATGCAGCGCGCTTTGTCGCGGCCGACGAGGTCGCCGTTGACGCGGCCGATCCCCATCACCATGCCGTCCGCAGCCGTTTTGACCACCCGCGCGGCGATGTCGTCGAGGCTGTCATCGTAGCGCCGGGTCGCGGTGATCAGTGGCCCGTATTCGATGAACGAACCCGCATCGCACAGGTCGTCGATGTTCTCGCGCGCGGTTCGTTTGCCCGCTGCGTGGCGCTTCGCGGTGGCCTGCGCGCGCGCGGCATCGGCGGTCAGCGCCTGGAAGCGGAGGACTTCGGCCAGGTCGGGCCGGATGGCGTCGAGATCGACCTCCGCATTCGATGTCCAGGTATCGCCCGCGACATCGCTCGCCTCGATGAACAGGATCGGCGTATCACCGAACACTGTCTCGCCGACGCGCAGCACGATTTCGCGGACGATGCCGGCGTGGCCCGCGGCGACGACGTGCTCCATCTTGAGCGCCTCCATCACCGCAACCGGCTGGCCCGCGCGCACGACATCGCCGACGACGACCGACAGCTCGATGATGGCGCCCTGCATCGGCGTCATGACCGCGACCGTTTCCGGCGGTCCGCCTAGCGCGGGCCGTACCGGGGCGGCGTCGCGTGCGCCCGCCTGACCGCGCAGTCCGAGTACCGCGAGCGGATCGCCCGCATCGACAGCGGTGCCTGCGCGCCGGACCTCGCGGGTGGCGGGTTCGAAGAAGCGCGCGGTCTCGCCTGCGGTCGCAAGGAGGTCCGCCAGATGCTCCTCAACATAGCGCGTGTGCAGCGCCTCGGGGGTCAGCGCCGGGCTCTTCAGCAACGCCTGCAACAGGTCGATGTTGGTCGCCGCGCCGACGATCTTGAACTCGCTGAGCGCACGACGCGCCTTACGGACGGCGGCGGCCAACCCGTCGGCATGGACGATGACCTTCGCCAGCAGCGAATCGTAGCGCGCGCTGGTCGTATATCCGGCATAGCCGAAGCCATCGACGCGCACGCCCGGGCCCGACGGCGGCTCGTAGACCGCGAGCGTGCCGCCACCGGGCCTGATCGACCCGTCGGTCATCATCGTCTCGAGGTTGACGCGGAGCTGGATCGCCGTGCCGCGCGGTGCCGCGATCTGGTTCTGGCACAGGCCGAGCTGTGCGAGGGTAGCTCCGTCGGCGACTGCCAGCTGGACCGCCACCAGATCGAGGCCAGTCACCGCCTCGGTCACCGTATGCTCGACCTGCAGCCGCGCATTCGCCTCGATGAAGGCGAAGCGCGGTGCGACACCGGGGCGCGCATCGACGAGAAATTCAATGGTACCGACACCGCGATAGTCCGCTGCAGCGCCCAGCCGCACCGCGGCGGCCAACATCGCCGCGCGCAACTCCTCGTCGAGATCGAAGGCAGGCGCGATCTCGACGAGTTTCTGGCGCTGGCGCTGCAGACTGCACTCGCGGTCCCAAACGTGGGCGATGCCGCCAGCTCCGTCCCCGACAATCTGCACCTCGATGTGGCGCGCGCGCGGAAACAGCTCCTCGACGTAAAGCGCCCCCGAACCGAAGGCCTGGAGCGCCTCCGAACTGCAGCGCGCATAGGCAGCTTCAAGGTCCTCGACCCGGTCGACGGGCCGCATGCCGCGCCCGCCGCCGCCGTGGATCGCCTTCAGCATGACGGCACCGCCGGCCCCCAGACCCGTCATGAAGGCAGTAGCCTCGGTCAAAGTCACCGCGGCGCTGATGCCCGGCAGGATCGGAATTCTCTCGCGTGTTGCCAGAGCGCGCGCCTGCGCCTTGTCGCCGAACAGCCGCAGCGTCGCCGGGGTCGGACCGACGAAGACCAGACCCGCATCGCCGCACGCCTGCGCGAAGTCGGCGTTCTCGCTTAGGAAACCATAGCCGGGGTGAACCGCGTCGCAACCCTCTGCCCGCGCGACCGCGATCAGCGCCGCGGTATCGAGATACGCCGCGACACCGCTGCCGGGCAGCGCCACGGCAAGGTCCGCCGCGCGGGTATGGAGCGACGCCGCGTCATCCTCGGCATAGACGACGATCGTCGCCAGACCGCGCTCGGCGGCGGTTCGCGCGATGCGAATGGCGATCTCGCCGCGGTTGGCGATAAGCAGCTTGCGGATCATTCGAATCAATTCGCGGACAGGACCGGCGACGGCACCAGCGCCTTGTCGGCCAGCGCCGCGAGCTTATCCAGATTTGCCTGATGAACGCTGCGGCTGATCCGATAAGTCAGCACACAGACGATCGCCAAGACATTGAGCGCTACTACCGCTCCGACATAGCTGAATGCCAGATCGCGCAACGTGTCGGCGCTGACGTCGCCGGGCCGCGCGTTCTGGGGGAAGCCCGTGAGTGTGATGATCGCTGCGGAGCCGAAGACGCCCAGCCCCGACACGCACTTGGCGACGAAGGTGTTGGCCGCGAAGAAGACGCCTTCGGCGCGCTTGCCCGTCCGCACCTCGTTGTCCTCGACGACATCGGCGAGCATCGACGCGATCAAGATCGACCAGATGATGGTCAGGGTGGTGATGGTGACGCTGAAGATCATCAGCGTCGGCAGCAGTGCAGGCGATCCGTTCTCAGGGAAATAGCCGGCGAGACGCGCAAAATAGGGGATCGGGATCAGCGCGATCATCACCACCGCGACGCCGATCGCCGCGCCGCGCTTGTCGAAGCGGCGCGACAATACCGGCGTCAGGGTCAACGCGAGGAATGCCGAAATAAAGCTGCCCGAAATCAGGATGGAGATTTCGGTCGGCTGGAGGCGCCAGAAATAGGTGTAGAAATAGGTCAGCAGCGCAAAGGTCAGCCCGGCGGAAAGGGCGATCAGCATCCCGGCGATCAGTACCGACAGCGCCGACCGGCTCGACAGCGTCTGGATGATCTCGCGCACCACCTCGCCAACCGAAGTCGTGGATCGGGGTTGCGGCGACTTCAGCCATGGAATCGCCGAATGCGTTCCAAGCGACGATGCGATGATCGCCACGAACATGATGATCGACGCCGCGACGCCGTAGCTCGAATAGCCGGCGGGATTCAGCTGGCCCACCGGATAATCCGGAGTCGATTGCAGAAAAACGCCAAAAGCCAGCATCGACATGGTCAGACCACCGACCCAACCGAAGAAATAGCGGAAGCTCAGATAGCTCGTCCGCTCGTCGTAACTCTCGGTCAGTTCGGCGACCAGCGCTGCGCTGGGTATTTCATAGACCGCGATGAACAGGCGCACCGCGATCGAGACGCCGAGCAGATAGGCGAACAGCAGCTCCTGCGACAATCCACTCGGCGGCGAAAACAGGAATAGATAGCCCAGCGCCACCGGGATGGCGGCCCCGTACATGAAGGGATGACGCCGACCCCAGCGCGATGACAGATTGTCCGACCAGTACCCGATCATCGGATCGGCGATCGCATCGAGGATCAGCGCGATCATGATCGCCAGTCCCGCCAGCCGCGCGTCGAGCCCCATGACCTGATTGTAGAACAGCAGCAGCAGGACGCTGAAGCCGTTGTCCTTGACGCCAAACGCGATTGAACCAACGCCGTAGAAGAATTTGATCCGAAAGCTGCCGCGGCCTTTTGCGACGTTCGGCGCATCACCGACGTCGGACGCAGTTTCGCGCTGGTTCGCCATCATACACTCCCCCCGGCATGGCGTGATTGGTTTCACGCTCGACACCGCTTCAAGAGTATTAGTATGTCATTTAACGGTGTTTGGCCATCACGATTCGCGTGCTCGCGGACGGACCGGGGGATTCCGATTTTCGCAGGCCCGAGGGCACGTCTAAATCGCGCAAAATCAAACAGAAATTGTTGATTCTAAAGTTGTTTTTCCGATTACCGGCGGGGCAACGCCACTCGTCGTCCTGGCAAAATGGCCACTCTGGTAGCTGAAGTGACCGATAAGTTTTTGCCCGACGCGAAATATACTTTTCAAACTTAGGAAATAGGGTATGCACAGATCATGATACTCGAAGCATCGTCGATCCGTAGGGTCGTCGAGAGCAAGTTCGGGACATGACTGGGGGGCTACCTTGAAGAATTTCGCATGCGCGCTTGCGTTGAGCACCGGCATAGTCTGGCCCATCGCGGCGATGGCGCAAATTGCCACTGAAACCGATGCGACCAAGGGGCAAGAAGCCCAAAGCGGCGCCGTAGTCGCGGCACCGAATGCTTCGCCTGCCGCGCAGGGAAGGCTGGCCGACGAGATCATTGTCACCGCCACCAAGCGCGCCTCGCCGCTCGAGTCGGTTCCGGTTGCTGTCAGCGTCGTCACCGGCGAGACGATCAAGAACCTCAACATTACCAACCTGAGTGAATTGTCGCGCCAGACGCCTAGTCTGTCGATTGCCGAGGGCGGCGAGCAGACCGGCGTGTCGATCCGCGGTTTCTCGGCAGGGCTCAACTTCGGCTTCGACCCCGCAGTCGGCCTGTTCATTGATGGCATCTACGCCGGCCGCGAGCGTCAGTTTCGCGGCACCTTCCTCGATGTCAGCCGGGTCGAAGTGCTGCGTGGGCCGCAAGCCGCGCTATTTGGCAAGAACACCAGCGCGGGTGCAGTGCTGATTACAACCGGCCAGCCGGTTGACCGCCTGGAGTTCAACAATCGCCTCGAATGGACGCCGCGCTCCGATCGCTATGCCTATGAGGGGGTCCTCAACGTACCGATAACCGACACGCTGGCGACCCGCGTGGCGGTGCGCGTTTCCGACGAGCAAGGCTTTTTCCGCAACACCCTGACCGGCGACCGCGAAGAGCAGCAGCGCGATGTCATCGTCCGCGGGACCGCGCTGTGGAAGCCGACCGATCAGCTGACAGTTCGCCTGAAGGGCGAGTATTCGGATTACAAGCGCACTGGTCGCGCGTTTCAAGTATCGCAGGTTAGCGGCCTCGCGGTCGGTCGTCCGCTGCTGACGACGGTCTCGCAGGCGGCAAGCACGACCCCATTGGTGCCGTTCGCCCAGGGCGAGGCACCGCGTCCGATCGCTGCCGCCTTCTCGGATGTCGGTGCCGCAGCACGGCTATCGACCTATCGCGCTTACGATCCCAAGTTCGAATTCGACAAGAACTATACGCTCTCGAAGCAGCGTGAGACCGCACAGGTTCATTCGAAGAATGTCGCGCTCGAGATCAACTACGATTTGGGGCCGGTCACGCTGACCTCGGTGACCGGCTATTCGGCCTACGATTCGGACGATGGCCGCGACGTCGACTGGAACCCTACGACGTTTCTGTATCAGCCCATCACCCAGGACTATAAGCAGTATAGCGAGGAATTGCGGCTGACATCGGCGACGGGCGGTAAGTTCGACTACCTCGTCGGCCTGTACCTGCTGCGTCAGGAGTTCTTCGTCGACCGTCAGACCGATGTCGACATCAACCTATTTTTCGGATCCGTCGGCAACGTCGATCGCCGCTATGCGACACTGGCGCGCTTTGCGCAGGACACGACTTCGGCGTCGGTGTTCGGTCAGGGCACCTACAACTTGACCGACCGGCTGCACGTGACGGTTGGTGGGCGGTACAGCTACGAGAAGAAGAAGATCGACGACTTCCTCGACTATGCGCGCTTTGGCACTAAGATCCCGCTCGATCCCAACAATCCCGCCGACAACGCCCTGCTTGCCACCGCTCGCGCGTTCGCGCCGGGTCTGGTCGGACAGCGTCACGCCAATAGCGCCAAGCGAAGTGAGACCAATTTCACTCCCGAAGCGCGCGTTGCCTTCGATCTCGAAGGTGGCGGACTGATCTATGCCAGCGTCGCCAAGGGCGTTCGCAGCGGCGGCTTCAACTCGGGATCGGTCAGCCCGACCGAGGCCGATCTGGAGTTTGGCGCCGAAAAGACGACCGGATTCGAACTCGGTACCAAGCTGGTCCTGTTCGACCGCCGGGTCCGCGTCAATCTCGCCGCCTTCTATCAGACTTTCAAGGATCTCCAGACCTCGGTCTATACCGGCGAGAGCTTCGACCTGCGCAATGCGGGCAAGGCGCGCTCGCTCGGACTCGAGGGCGACATCAACATTCGAGCATCGAGCCGACTGAGCCTGTCGGGCGGCTTCCTGTTGCTGCGCTCGAAGTTCATCGAGAACACCAACGTCGCCTGCAACATCACCCAGCAGTATTTCGGGCAGCCTGGCTGCAAGCGCTTCGGTAATGGTTTCGTTCAGGATCTGTCGGGCGCGCGCTTCGGTCCGCGCTTCAATGGCCAGGCGGGTGTAAACTACACGCTGCCGATCACCGACTCACTCGAACTAGATAGCTATGCCAGCCTGACCTATCGCGGAACGAGCCGTGGCGGCAACGATCCCGACGTCGACCAGCCGTCGACCACGACGATCGACGTCGGCGCGACGCTCGGGCGGAAGGACAAGGGCTGGTATGCGGGCGTGCTGCTCGAGAACGTCACCAACGTGCAACACTACTTCTTCGAGTTCGAAGCTCCTGCCCAGATCGGCACGCGCATCGGTGCTCTCCAGTTGCCCCGCCGCGTGACGATGCGCGTTGGAGCGAACTTCTAGCACGGTGTAACCAGGCCTTGCTCGAGTCGATCAGATCGACCGGAGCAGGGCCTGAATTTGTGCTTCGAGTGCGGAAGCGTTCGAAGCTACCCCGGCACTCGGCCTTATCGACCGATCAGATCGCCAGCCCGTCAAGACGGTAGAACCGGGCGGCGCTGCCCGCGAACAAATCGCGTCGCTCGCCGGTGGACGCGCCCGCCGCAAGGCGCTTGAAGCTGTTCCACAACACCGCATAGTCGACACCCCATTTGTCGACCGGATAGTTGCTTTCGAACATGGCGCGATCCGCACCAAAGGCTTCGATGCAGGTTTCGATATACGGCCGCCACAGGTCGGCAAGGACCGCCGATGCCGGTCGGGCCTCGGGCCCAAGCCCTGGAAACGCGCAGAAAGGCATCGCCAACCCGCCCAGCTTGACCATGACATTCGGGCAACTGGCGAGATCGCGGATCGCGTCGCGCCAAATGTCAAACCGCTCGGCATGGCGTCCGGCATAGCTGCTTAGTCCGAGCGGAGTACCGACATGGTCAAGGACGATTGCGGTATCAGGAAACGCGCGTGCGAGATCGGCCACTTCGCCAATTTGGGGCTCGAGGACCCAGGCGTCGAACGACAGGCCGAGCCGACCAAGCTGCGCGAAGCCTTCGCGAAAGACTGGGTCGCCGTAGAGCCCGGCCGGTGCATGTGCGAGCGGCCCGAGCACCAACGGATCGGGGTCGTTCGCACCGATGTGCCGGATGCCCCGGAAACGACCGTTACCCGCGGCGATCTCTGACTCGAGTACCATCGCTGCAGCGTCGCCGCGGGTCAGGTCGGCATGACCGACGATGCCCGCGCAAGCCCGCAGCTGGCCATAGATACCGCTGGCGCTCTGCGCCGCGATGCCATTGACGAATTCGACCTCTCCGATCGGTTTGAGATGCGTCGGCGCATCGGCGCGGTAAAAGGCGCCGCACTCGACGAACACCGTGCCGATGATGTTGTGGCCGCTGAGCGTGTCGGCGCGTAGCTCGTCGAGCAGATAGCGTGGCGAGTTTTTTACGATCGCGCCGAACGCATGCGCCGTCTCGGGGATCATGCCGAGCACCGGCTGAAAATCCCAAAGATGGTGGTGCGGATCGACGATCGGCAATGTGGGCTCGAGAATATCCTCGATCATGTCGCAACTCCCATTTTTTTCGCCGTCCGCAGCATCTGCGCTGCCATCTTGGCACCGCGACCAGATACCGGCAGCTTATGCAGCCATAACTCCCATTCTAATCTTCTGAAAGCCGCGCTGTAATACTGAATGTACTAGCTAACCCAGATCGCGCTGGCGTTAGGCAAACATACGCGGTATCTTAAAATTTATCGGTACCGGGTTGGGGAACCTCGCGTTGATGATCGGTCACATTTTTCGTGAGAACCCGCGATGAGCGGCGCGGCATCGCTTTCGAGTGGCGCGACGCCGATGGCCGTCGCTGCCGCGATCGGTCGCGCGACACTGTTCGACAAACTCGCCTACGGCGTCGGCTCGATCGCCTATGGTGTCAAAGACAATGGCTTCAGCGTCTTGCTGCTGCTGTTCTATAATCAGGCTCTCGGACTTTCGGCGCAGTCGGTTGGCCTCGCGATCATGATCGCGCTTGTCGTCGATGCGTGCGTCGATCCGGTGGTGGGAAACTGGTCGGACAACTTCCGCTCGCGCCTCGGACGCCGCCATCCTTTCATGTACGCAGCGGCCGTGCCGATCGCGGTGTCCTATTATTTCCTGTGGAACCCGCCAAGCGGGCTCGGGGAACCCGCTCTGCTGACTTATCTGATCGGCATTTCGATCGTCATCCGGCTGTGCATCACCTTTTATGAGATTCCGAGCAGCGCGCTCGTCGCCGACATGACCCACGACTATGACGAGCGTACCAGCTTCCTGAGCTACCGCTATTTCTTCGGCTGGATCGGCGGTCTGGCAATGGGGGTCGTGGCATTCAGCGTCTTTCTGCGACCATCGGCAGACGATCCATCGGGACAACTCAACCTGCAGGGCTACGCCAACTACGGGCTCGTCGCGTCGCTGCTGATGTTTGCGGCGATCATGGTGTCGTCACTGGGGACGCAGCGCCGCGCTGCAGCGTTCCCCAAACCGCCGCCGCGACGCCGGTTTGTGCTGCGGCGCTCCGTGCGCGAGCTTTGGGAGACGCTGTCCAACCGCGCCTTCGGGGTGCTGTTCCTTGCAGGCGTATTCAGCTTTGCGGCGGCGGGAATCGCGGCATCGGTGCTGACGTATTTCAGGATCTATTTCTGGGAACTGACTGGCGACCAGATCTCCTTCCTGATGGTCGGCAATTTTGCATCGGTGTTCGTGGCGCTGTTCTTCGCGCCGCGAATTGGCCGCGCGCTTGGCAAGAAGCGCGCTTATATGGTCCTCGCGGCGACCTACATGTCGTTGTCGCCGCTGCTGTATCTCGGCCGTGTCTTCGATCTGCTGCCAGCCAACGGCAGTCCGGTTCTTTACGCTCTGCTGTTCGGCCAAAGCTTCTTCGTAACGATCATCGTCATTTCGATCGGGGTGATGGGGGCCGCGATGATGGCCGATGTCGTCGAGGACAGCGCCGCCAAGACGGGTCGGCATAATGCCGGGCTGTTTTTCGCGACGAACACCTTCATGCTCAAGTCGATGTCGGGGGTTGGGGTATTCGGCGGCGGGCTGATCCTCAGCTTCGTCAATTTTCCGCAACAGGCCAGACGGGGCAGCGTGCCGGTCGATGTGCTTAACCAGCTTGCGATCATCGAGCCGTTGATCATTTTCGGACTGCAGGCCGTGGCGCTGCTGTGCATCCTCGCCTACCCGATCACCCGGGCGGTACACGAAAACAACGTTCGCAAAGTGCGCGATGCCGCGGCGCAAAAGCCGCTTGCCGAGGCGGCAGCCTGATGATCGAACGGACCAGGCCGTGGCTGGTGGCGCTGCTGACAATGACTGCGGCATTGGGGGCGGGGCGCGCCGACGCACGCCGCGCCGATTGGGTCTGCCCCCCCGGCTACGCGGTTAAGGCAGGACTGAACATCGACTTTCCGAGCGACGGCAAGCGCCGCGCCTTCGTCGTCGTGCCGCCCGAGAACGCCGCTCGCCGGGTTCCCGTCTGGGTCCCGCTGACGGGCACTGTGGAATCGACCGACGCCAATCTGCATGTCGCCCGCAGCGGTGCCAACGCGGAGATGGCGAAACGTGGTTTCATGGTGATCGGCCCGGTGCGCGACTGCGCGGTCCAGGATCCAAAGCTGTCGGCTGGGGCATGCATCGGGGTCGGGCGCAACGGCTGGAACTGGAACCCGTGGAACGATGGCCGCGCGGCGTCGGCGGAGGGTGCGAAATGGGCGAACGACGCCGGGCCCGACGCACGCTTTCTTAAAGCGATGGTGCGCTGCGTCGGGACGAAATGGCCGCTTGACCGCAAACGCCTGTTCATCGGCGGCATCTCGGCGGGCGGGACGATGACCAACCGTGCGCTGCTGTTCGACTCCGATTTCTGGGGCGGCGGCCTGCCGATCTCAGGTGAGTGGTACATCGGACGCGACGACCATACAGCGCTGCGCTTCAACGAGGCACGCGCCGCGGTCGCTGCCGCGCCCACGCAGATTTTCCAGGGCCGCGTCGGTCCGCAGCCGCTTCCCACCAGACTCGGCCCGATGGTGGTGATCACCGTTTGGGGCGGCGAGCGCGACCTGTGGAACTGCGGCACCGTGCTATGCGCCGACTATCGCCCTAGCACGCAGGCGGGGGCGAACTACTTCAGCGCGCAACCGAAAATCGTCCACGTCGCCTGCAGCGCTACGCACGGGCATATGTGGCCGCAGGTCAATACGCAGGCGTTCAATGCGTGGGCGCTGGCGACGCTCGCGTCGCACCCCAAGGGCAGTCGGGCCCGCGACTTCGCGCTGACCAACCCGCCACCGGGCTACCAGTGCCGCGTCGGCAGCTACACTGATCACTATTAGCGCCGACGCGCATTCCGGAGACGATTTGTGAAATTACTGGGCCGAATGGCCATCATTGCAGCTATGCTGCTGACGACCAGCGCGGGCGTCGCGCAAGTCGCCGGCACCTCGAACGGCGCAGCACTTTACGCCGACCGCTGCGCGGCATGTCACGACAACGCTACCGACCGCACCCCGACTCGCGCGTTGCTGTCGCAGAATCCGCCCGGCTTTATCGTCGCTACGCTACGGACGGGCGTCATGATGCCGATGGCGGAGGGCTTGAGCCCCGCCGACATCGCTGCAATAGCAATTTACCTCGGCAAACCGGCGAGCCCAGACACGATCCGCGACATCGACCCCGCGCGGATCTGGGGTGACGGCGTCGCGGGTACGCCGCTCGATGCACCGCGCTGCACCGCGCCGCCCCCGCCGGTCGATGCAGCCAAGCGAGGCGGCTGGAACGGCTGGAGCGTTGCCGCCGACAACGCGCGCTTTCAACCCCGCCCCGAACTGCGACCGCGCGATGTACCCCGGCTCAAGCTTAAATGGGCATTCCGCTATCCCGGGGCCAAGAACGGCCAAGCGACCGTGCTCGGCGAGCGGCTGTTCGTTACCAGCATGTCGGGTGCGGTCTATGCGCTCAACGCGCGCACTGGCTGCGTCTATTGGCGTCATGCCGCGGCGGCGGCGACGAGGACGAGCGTCACCGTGATGAAGCTGCCCGGCACAACGGGGCCGCGTCACGCGGTATTCTTTTCGGACTGGACCAAGAGCGCGGTCGCGCTCGATGCCGACACCGGCGCGCAACTGTGGAAGACCGTCATCGACGATCAGTCAGGCCAGCAGTCGACCGGATCACCGACGGTGTGGGACGGCAAGATCTACGTGCCGATCTCGTCGGGTAACGAGGCCTACGCGCAGAACGATCTGTGGGAGTGCTGCCGCTTCCGCGGGGCGCTCGTCGCGCTCGATGCGGCGACTGGGCGGCTGCTGTGGAAACGCTACACCACCGAGGTCGAGCCGCGCATCTTCAAGACTAATTCGGCAGGACGCCCGATGTGGGGGCCGTCGGGCGGCGCGATCTGGAGCGCGCCGACGATCGATCCGGCGCGGCGGCTGGTCTATGTCGGGACCTCGAACTCGTACACCGACGTACCCTACGACAACAGCGACGCGGTCATGGCGATCGACGCCGACACCGGCGCAGTGCGCTGGGTCAACCAGTTGACCCCGAACGATAACTACATCGACGGCTGCTGGCCGCGGCCCGGCCGGGTGCGGCCCGCGAACTGTCCGTCGCCGGTCGGCCCTGATTTCTCGATCGGCGCGTCGACGATCCTCCACGATGGTCCCGGCGGGCAGTTGCTGCTGGTCGGGCAGAAGTCGGGCGCGGTATTCGCGCTTGACCCGGCGCGGCGCGGCAAAAAAATATGGGAGCTCCGCCTCAGCCCCGGCAGCGCGCTCGGCGGCGTCGAATTCGGCATGGCCGCCGACCGCGACCGCCTGTACGTTGGGATCAGCGATATCGTTGCGGGCCCGCAGGGCAAGCCGGGCCTCTACGCGGTGAAGATCGCCGACGGCACGCCGCTCTGGTCGATGCCGACGTCGTTGAAGCCGACCTGCCGGTGGCAAACGCGGTGGTGCCACGGCGCAATCTCGCAGGCGGTGACGGTGGTCCCCGGCATCGTCTTCGCAGGCAGCTATGACGGGCATTTCCGCGGGCACGATGCCGCGACCGGGCGCATTGTCTGGGACTTCGATACCGGCAGCACCTTGTTCAAGACGCTTGACGGCGGCGAGGCCCATGGCGGCGTGATGGACGGTGCCGGCCCGACGGTGGCGGGCGGCATGGTCTATGTCCATACGGGCTATGCCGGACGGTCAGGCGCAAACGCCGGCCGCAACCTGCGCGCCGCCGAGGGCAATCTGCTCCTGGCTTTTTCGGTCGATGGTAAGTGAGCAATGATATGAACACCAAGATCGCCGCGTATGTCGCACGCCCGTGCGGAAATTTTGCTGACCTGGTCGCATTGCAGGCGCGCGCTGCGCCCGATCGCATCGCGATCATCTGCGACGGCGAGCAGATCGACTATGCCGGGCTTAACGCGCGCGCCGACTGTATCGCGGCGTCGCTGCAACGCGACGGCGTCGTCAGCGGCGGGGTCGTCGCGATCTGCGCCGCGAGCTCGATCGATTACGCCGCGATCTTCATCGCCACGCTGCGCGCCGGTGCGGCAATCGCACCGCTGTCGCCGTCAGCGACCCCGGCGCAACTCGCCGCGATGATCGCCGACAGCACGCCGAGCTATTTGTTCGTCGATGCTGCCGCCGCCGCGCACCTTGCCGCCGTCGACGGGCTTGCATTCATCACGCTCGGCGCGGCATTCGACGCCTGGCTAGCGCCCCCCGGCACTACGCCGACACCCGTCGAGGTTACCGCCGAGCAAGCCTTCAACATCATCTATTCGAGCGGCACGACGGGCACGCCCAAGGGCATCGTTCAGTCGTTCGCGATGCGTTGGCCGCACAATCATCTTGGTGATCCGCCCGGCTACGGCCCCGGAGTGGTCGCGGTGATCTCGACGCCGCTTTACTCGAACACGACGCTGGTCAGTTTCCTGCCGACACTGGCGGGCGGCGGTACCATGGTCCTGATGCCCCGCTTCGATGCACGGGAGTTCCTCGTGCTCAGCGAGCGGCACCACGCCAATATCGCGATGCTGGTCCCGGTCCAGTACCGCCGCATCCTCGATGTTTCTGACTTCGATGCTTTCGACCTGTCGAGCTACCGCATGAAATACGCCACCTCGGCGCCGTTCTCGGCCGAACTCAAGGCGGAGGTGCTGCAGCGCTGGCCGGGCGGGCTGGTCGAATATTACGGCATGACCGAGGGCGGCGGGTCGTGCATGCTCGTCGCACACGAACACCCCGACAAGCTGCACACCGTCGGACGGCCAATGGACGGGCATGAGATGCTGGTCATCGACGCCGACGGCAACGCCGCACCGCCAGGGGTGCCAGGCGAAGTCGTCGGTCGCTCGCGGTCGATGATGAACGGCTATCGCAACCAGCCCGAAAAATCCGCCGAGGCTGAATGGTTCGATCCCGCAGGCGTTCGCTACATCCGCACCGGCGACATCGCCAGCGTCGATGCGCAAGGCTTTTTCACGCTGATCGGACGCGCCAAGGACATGATCATTTCGGGCGGCATCAACCTGTATCCGATCGACCTGGAAAGCGTGCTGAACGAGCATCCAGCGGTGATCGAGTCCGCCGTCGTCGGCGTCGCGTCGCGTGAATGGGGCGAAACGCCGGTGGCGTTCGTGACGATGCGCACACCGCTTGAAGCCGAGGCGTTACGCAGTTGGGCCAACCAGCGGCTCGGCAAGATGCAGCGCATCAGCGCAGTGCAGATCGTCGACGAACTGCCGCGCAACGCTATCGGCAAGATCGTCAAGCGGGCGTTGCAGGACCGCTACGCCGCCGAACAAACCGTCTGAGCAAAGGAAACGACAATGAGCGAGCGCCTAAAGGGCAAAGTCGCGGTGATCACCGGCGGCACCAGCGGCATCGGCGAAGCGACCGTCGAACTGTTCGTCCGCGAGGGAGCGCGCGTCGTCTTCACGGGCCGCAATGCCGTCAAGGGTACCGAGATCGCCGCGCGTCTCGGTGCCGCCAGCCGCTTCGTTCAAGGCGATGTGCGGCATGAGGCCGACATCAAGGCGGCGATCGACACCGCGGTCGCCGACTTCGGCCGCCTCGACTGCCTGTTCAACAATGCCGGTGGACCGACGCCCGGCGGCCTTGAGACGGTCACTCCGCAGGATTTCCACTACGCAATGGACCTGCTGCTCGGCAGCGCGGTGTTCGGCATCAAGCACGCAGCGCCGATTATGAAGGCGCAGGGGAGCGGTTCGATCATCAACAACTCGAGCGTCGCCGCGCTGCGCACCCACATGGGCGAGTATCTCTACAGCATGGCCAAGGCGGGCGTCACGCAGCTGACCAAGGTCGCGGGCATGGAACTCGCGCCGTTCGGCGTTACGGTGAATTCGGTCTCGCCGGGCGGTATCGCGACGCCGATCTTCTTCGGCGGCTCGGCGCGCGCCAATACCCTCGACCCGGCGCATGTCGATGCCAGCATGGACAAGCTGCGCCGCAACCTCGCGGCGTCGACGCCTCTGCGTCGCGCCGGCCTGCCGCACGACATCGCCCACGGCGTGCTGTATCTCGCCAGTGACGAGGGCCGCTACGTCAATTGCCACGACCTCGTCATCGACGCGGGGATGACCGCGGCGGGAAGGACAAAGTTCGGTGACTAGTTGTACGTTCGGCGGCGTCGGATTTCACTGCGCTACGTCCCTAGTCGACGCCAGCGATCGGTTCAGGAGGCTGATCAGTCTCACCCCAAGAACCTGGCGGCCCTGTAAAACGCCGAAACGCCCGCCTAAACGTCAAACGACCCTAACTTGGGCGAATTAGGCGTTCAATCAGAAAACAAGGGTCAGACGCTCGCGTTCTCTGACCGGTCCCCACCGAGTGGTCCGGTTTGATTGTCAGTGCATTATTGCCTCCGGTGCCATTGCCGCCGGTAGGTGGAGCGAAGCGGAACCGGACGGCGGCAATGGCGGCGTCACCGTTTCCGGGGCCGGCGGTCGGTAGCCGAGGCTGCTGTGCGGGCGCACGGTGTTGTAGTGCCGCCGCCAGGCTTCGATCAGCACCTTGGCTTCGGCGAGGCTGTAGAAGATCTCGCCATTGAGCAGTTCGTCGCGAAGCGAGCCGTTAAAGCTTTCGTTGTAGCCATTTCCCATGGTGAGCCCGGCGCGATGTAGAGCGTCTTCACGCCGATCCTGGCGAGCCATTCCTGCACGGCGGTGGCGATGAACTCGGCACCGTTGTCCGATCTGTAAGCGCGGTCTGAAGGCCGCCTTGCGCGTGACGCCCGAGTTGCGTTGTTTGCACCCCTTTGATCTGGGGTTTGCTGGTGTCGGATTTGGGTGACGAGGGAGCGACTGGTCATACGAGCAGTCGTATGACCAGTCGGATCGAGGTGGTGGCACGCGTTTCCGGCCGCCGATATTGGACGGTCGGTCAAAAGCTCGGGATGTTGCGTGATGCTTTCGGCTCGGGCGGATCGGTACGCACGGCGATCGAACGGCACGAGATTTCGAGCGGGTTGCTCTACACATGGCGCAAGCAGGCAATGTCGGGCGAGTTGACCGGGATTATGCCGGTGGCAGCAATGCCGGATTTCGCCGAGGTCCGGATTGGACTTGTAACGGTTTCGTGTCGGTGACTTGAGCATAAAACACTCGTTCAAGGAGACCGGAGAGATGATGAAGCATACGGATGATTTCAAACGCGAGGCTGTTAGGGTCAGGACCCATTGATCTGAGAGGCACGATCTGATTCAGGCTCCGTGAGGAGACCGTGCATGAGCAACCTGTACTGGCTGACGGACGAGCAGATGGCGCGGCTTGAGTCATATTTTCCCAAGAGCCATGGGAAGCCGAGGGTTGACGATCGTCGGGTGTTGAGCGGCATAGTCTTAATCAATCGCAATGGGTTGCGCTGGTGCGATGCGCCCAAGGACTACGGCCCACACAAGACGCTTTACAACCGTTGGAAGCGGTGGAGCGAGAGGGGCGTTTTTGTCCGTATAATGGAAGGATTGGCCGCCGCAGGTGCTGCNTCGCACCAAAGGGGGCATGAACACCAAGCTCCATGCCGTCACCGACGCAAATGGCCGACCGCTCAGCTTCTTCATAACGGCGGGCCAGGTCAGCGATTATACCGGCGCCGCAGCGCTGCTGGACGATTTGCCCAAGGCACAATGGATGCTCGCCGACCGCGGCTACGACGCAGACTGGTACAGGGACGCCCTTCAGGCAAAAGGCATCACACCCTGCATTCCGGGACGAAAATCCCGGATTGTGCCGATTAAATACGATAGGGTCAGGACTCGTTGATCAGAGCCAGAAGATGACTGTAGCGGCGAGCGCGATGGCGGAGAAGAAGACTGTAGGACATCGATCGTAGCGGGTGGCGACGCGGCGCCAGTCCTTGAGGCGGCCGAACATGATCTCGATGCGGCTA
>NZ_BMJM01000001.1 GCF_014643455.1 Sandarakinorhabdus glacialis | reverse complement strand
TCGAAGCCGCCAACGACCCAACCCATGAGCAGCACGAAGACGTCCACCGCTGGATCGGAAAGCCGTTCGACCCGAACCTCATCGATACCGCCGCTATCGATCAAGTCCTCGAAGCCCTCGGACGTCGATGGAGCCGCCGAAAAGCCTGAACGGCGCCGCCCCATGCGGTTCTGACCGGATGCTTACGTAATGCCTTGAGGTGTTCGTTGGTAACTTCATATACCGGTTTGCCCCCGCTGCACTCGTCCAGCAGCCAAGCAGAGTCGAGCGCCTGGTGCCGGCGTTTGGCATCAAAAGTCTTTCCAGACTTTGCCTCTTCGAAAAAGACGCGCATCGCGTCCCGCACGCTCCTGCCCCGCCACCTTTCTGGGACGTCAGGCGCTACCTGCAGCGGGGCGGCAACGGTTTCAAGCTTGGTGACCGGGATGACGGGTGGCTCCCAGTAAGCATCTGCCACTTCACACGCCTTCTTGTAGGCGGGATAGAGCGCCCGTTCGACGATCCTGCGGAGCCCGGGCTGCGGTTGAAAGCCGTGTTCCTCGAGAAGACTGTCAATCGTGCGGACCGAAATCGACTTCTGCTCCGAGAAGTGCTGGTGCGATACCAGCGCGAGAGACTCCAGCCGTTCGACAGACCATCCCTCGGCCTCCAATCGATCGATATCGGTCCGAGCGATCGGCCTTTTGCCACCTGTGTCCTCAAGGAACTGATAGAAATCGCCGTAGGCACGGTTGAACCGACGGTGCATGTCCCGCTGCTCCGGGTTTTCGCGCTGACGTTCCATCGTCCGGGCAAGCTGAATCTGGTAGGCCTCTTTCGCCATGGCCTTGAGTTCCTTCTCGGTGGGCCGAGCGTCGAGGGGGCGCATCACAAACTCCATCATATCCTTCACGGCATCAGTCGCCGTGATCATTGCCGCGGCTCTCCGCTTGGCTGTTGTATGATCAAGTGTCTGTAACGAAAACCGAATCTCGATTTTTTTCTTTTCGACGGGCAAGATTTGCCGCCACCAGTATGTGGCGCCGCGACGATAGACCTGAAGTGATTTACGCATTGCGGCCTCGGCATCCGCCGGAAAGTTGTGGCACAATGAAGTGGCACAACAATCCCCAGCAGTCTGGGTGAGTACAGCAAAATCAATAGGTTAGCTGAAACTGGCTGGGGCGGCAGGATTCGAACCTGCGAATGCCGGCATCAAAAGCCGGTGCCTTACCACTTGGCGACGCCCCAACGACAGGTCGCCGCACCTAGGCCGGTGGCACCCGCTCGGCAATACAAAAAGCGCATTGCTGCGTCGGACCGCACCTATTCGGCCGGTCGCCCCGCCACTTCGCTGGCAAAGCGCGTGCCCTTGAGCACTCCCACATAGGCAACAAACGACACCGCCAGCCACACCAGCCCGCTGCCCGGCCAGACCAGCGCGCCCAAATTGGGCAGGCCGACCATTGCCATATAGATCCCCAGCCCCGTCGGCCAACCGATCCGCGCATGCAGATGATGATGCAAATGGTCCCGATCGCCCTCGAACGGCGATCGCCGGCGCGCGATCCGCACCGCCATCAACCGGATCGTGTCGAACACCGGGATCGCGAACATCACCGCCACGTCGTCGGCGCGCATCGTCTCGAAATCATGATTATGGGCATAGATCGCCAGCAACCCGAACAGCGCCGAAATCGCATAGCTGCCGCCATCCCCCAGGAACAGCTTGCCGGCCATGTTGTACGCCCCCATCACCAGCAATGCCGCCCCGACGGAAGCCAGCACCGGCAGCATCGACGCCGGCACATGCACCATCAGCACGATTGTCCAGATCAGACCCATGCCGATGACGATGCCATTCTTGCCATCGGCCATGTTGACGGCATTGAGCAGCCCGAGCAGGCACAGCAGCGTGAATGCATCGCCCCAGATACCCAGCAGCCACAGTTGCGGCTGTCCCGAAAACCGCACGAACGCCAGGCTGAAATCGGGCGCATTGCTGACCGCCAGCACCAGCACCGTCAGCGCCGCGCCCAGCCGCAGCACCGGTGACAGATGGAACATGTCGTCGACCACGCCGATGACGAACATCGCGCCGACCACGCCGGCCAGCCAGTAAAGATGCAGCGCCGGCGACACAGCCGGCACGAACTGCGCCGCCATCAAGGCGCCGCCCACCGCGGCGCCGGCCACCGCCAACCCGCCGACCAGCGGCGTCACCTTGCCATGCTGTTTGCGGCCGCCGTCGAGATCGGGGTAATCGAGCAGTTGCAGCCAGGTCCCGATCACCCGCGCATGGCGCCCGACCACGAACGCAAGCACCAGGCCATAGGCAAAAGCCGCCGCGACAAGCGCCGGTCCATAGGCGGGGCCTGCCCCGCCAAGCGCCAGTCCAAACGCGGATGCCGCCTCCCCCTGCGTCATCATAGACAACCTGCCGTCCTATTTCCTGTGCAACCGCCCAGGGGCTTCTTGATTACTCCCCCTTTCCCCTAGCCGCGAAGCGATTTCCAAAGCAAGACTAAGTGCCAACGCTCCCTCATCATTCCTGTCGACACGCAACGGAACCCAGCACATGACCGTCATCGTTACCGGCGCCGCGGGCTTCATCGGCGCGCATGTTGTCAGGGCGTTGCTCGACCGCGGCGATTCGGTCCTCGGCATCGACAGTCTCAACGACTATTATCCCGTACAACTGAAGCGCGACCGCCTCGCGCAGCTGATCGGCGACCATCCCCAATTCCGCTTCGCCCACGCCGACTTCGCCGATACCGCCGCACTCGCCAACGCCATCGGCAACACCAGCTTCGACCGCATCGTCCATCTCGGCGCCCAGGCCGGCGTTCGCTACTCGATCGAGAACCCGCGCGCCTACGCCCATAGCAACCTCATCGGCCAGCTCGAGATCCTCGAACTGGCGCGCCGCGCCGGCGTTCGCCACCTCGTCTATGCCTCGTCGTCGTCGGTCTATGGCGACGCCGCCGTCCTCCCGCTCGACGCCGAGGCGCGCGCCGACCGGCCGGTCTCCTTCTACGCCGCCACCAAGAAATCGAACGAGCTGATGGCCGAAAGCTACGCCCATCTCTACCGCACCCCCGTGACAGGGCTGCGCTTCTTCACCGTCTATGGCCCCTGGGGCCGCCCCGACATGGCGCTCTGGCGCTTCACCGAGCGCATTCTCGCCGGCACGCCACTGCCGCTCTACAACGGCGGCGCCATGAGCCGCGACTTCACCTATATCGCCGACATCGTCGCCGGCGTCCTCGCCGCACTCGACGCCCCGCCCGCCGACGACAACACCGCGAAGCCCGGCGGCTCGCACAGTCCGCACGCCATCTACAACCTCGGCAACGACCAACCGCAGCCACTGGGCGAATTCGTCGCGCTGATCGGCAACGCGTGCGGCATTGCCCCGATCATCGACCCGCAGCCGATGCAGCCCGGCGATGTCACCGCGACCTGGGCCGATATCGCCCCCGCCCGCGGAAACCTTGGGTACGACCCCGCCACGCCGATGGCCGTCGGCATCCCCGCCTTCGTCGACTGGTATCGCGACTGGACAAAATCTTCGGGGGCCGAAACAATCCCCGGATGAGCAAATCCCTTCGGCTTTCCGAAAAATGGTTCAACCGCGGGCTGTGGCTTATCGCCATCGTCTTCGCCGGCTTCCTGATCGGCCTCGGCAACGTCATCGTCGGCGACCTTCCCCAGGTCGAGGCCAGCTCCAGCCGCGAACTCTTCATCAACCAAAAGGCCGTCGCCCCGCTGCGCCGCGCGCGCGACGCCGCCGTCGCCCGCGCCGAAAAGGCCCGGCCCCCGCTCGAACAGGCCGAACTCCGCCTGCAAGCCGCGTCGGAGGCCTATATTTCGGGCCGCGAGACCTTCCAGAATTGGGTCGCCACCCGCACCGCCACCGAATTGCCAGGCCAGGACGCCGAACTCGTCAGCCGCACCGCCGCGCTCGACGCGCTCAAGGCCGCCGAGGACAAGGCGCGCATCGCGGCCGAAGCCGAGCGCCAGGTCATGCTCGACGCCCGCCAGGCCGAAGACCGCGCCAACACCGCCATCCTCCCCTACGAACAGGCCGCCGACGTCCTTTACGCCGACGAACTCCGCGCTTCGGAACTCCGCGTCTTCGGCTATCGCCTGATGCTGACCCTGCCGCTGCTCGCCGTCGCCGGCTATCTCTTCGCCCGCCAACGCAAGTCGAAATACTGGCCCTTCGTCTGGGGCTTCATCATCTTCGCGCTGTTCGCCTTCTTCGTCGAACTAGTGCCCTACCTGCCCAGCTACGGCGGCTATGTCCGCTTCACCGTCGGCATCATCGTCACCATCCTCGTCGGCCGCTACGCCATCCTCGCGCTCAACAAATACCTCGCCGACCAGAGACTCGCCGAGGCCCAGCCCGCGCAAGCCCGCCGCGAAATCCTCAGCTACGACGCCGCCCTCGTCCGCCTCGACAAGGGTGTCTGCCCCGGCTGCGAACGCCCGGTAAATCTCAAGGACCCCATAATCGACTTCTGCCCCCACTGCGGCATCGGCCTCTTCGACCATTGCCACACCTGCACCGCCCGCAAAAACGCCTTCTCCCCCTTCTGCCACGCCTGCGGCACAGCCGCGTCTGCTACCCCCTCTCCCTCGACGGGAGAGGCGAGAGACGCGCCTTTGCGGCCCGGGTGAGGGTGTACTTACCTCTCCCCTTGAGGGAGAGGTCGGACTCGCGCCTTCGCGAGCCGGGAGAGGGGTTTTCTACCGCGCCAACCCCAAAACCCGCCGCGCCTCCTCAACATGCAGCACCTCGACCATCTTCCCTCGAAATGTCGTAACCCCCACCCCACTCGCCAACCCGGCCTCATAGGCCGCAATCAACCCCTCAGCCTCAACCACGTCTTCCGCACTCGGCGAAAACACCAAATTACAGGCCGCCACCTGCGAAGGATGAATCAACGTCTTCCCATCGAATCCCAGCATGACGCTCTGCCGCGCCTCCGCCTCGAAACCCGCCGCGTCCCCGACATCCGTGAACACGCCATCGAAGCACATCACCCCCGCCGCCCGCGCCGCGACGACAATCGCCGACAGGCTATACAATAGCGGCGTCCGCGCCCCATCCGGCCGCGCCCGCAAATCCTTCGCCAAATCCGCCATCCCGGCCAGCAGCGCCACCACCCCCGGCACCCGCGCAATCGCCGGCGCATCGAGTACCCCGCGCGGCGTCTCGATCATCGCCCAGACCGGCAGTCCGCCCGCCATCTCGACAGCCCGCGCCGCTTCATCGACACTATCCACTTTCGGCACCACGACAGCCCCGAACCCCGCCGCCTTCGCCATCGCCAGGTCAGCCGCGGCCCAAGCCGTCCCCAGCCCATTGGCGCGCAGCAACATCTCGCGCCCGCCCCAGCCCCCTGCCTGCATGGCAGCCGCCGCCGCCTCCCGCGCCGCATCCTTGGCGGCCGGCTGCACCGCATCCTCCAGGTCGAGGATCACGCAATCCACCGCCAGCGTCCGCGCCTTCGCCACCGCACTCTCGCGGTTCGCCGGCAAATAAAGCACCGATCGCCGCGGCCGCAAAACATCCGTCATGGCAATATCCTCGAGACTAATCGCCCCAGATACCGCCCAACACCCCGCCCGCAACCCTAATCCGCGTCCCAGCCCTTCAACTGCCCGCGCATCTTGCCCAGCGCCGCCTTCTTGATCTGGCACACCCGCGCCGCCCCCACCCCGAGCACTTTGCCGATCTCCTCCAGGTTCAGTTCCTCGACAAAATACAGCTGCAGCACCATCGCCTCGCGTTCGGGCAATCTCGAAACCGCCCCGGCAATCGCCGTCCGCATCGTCTTCGACTCGAGCTGGTCAAACGCATCGGGGCCATCATGCGCAAACCAGTCGCTATGGTCCGAATAGACATCGTCGATGCTCTCGGTATGCGCCGCATGGGTCGCCGCCACGCCCTGCCGGAACACCTCGACCGTGATCTCCAACTTCTCGGCCATCTCGGCATCACTTGCCGCCCGCCCCAGCACGCCCTCGAGCGCCGACCGCACGATCCCCCATTCCCGCCGCCGCCGGATGGCCGACCGCACCAGCGTCGCACCTTTGCGCAACTGATCGATCATCGCGCCGCGCACCCGCACCGTCGCATAGGTCGCAAACGCCGCATGTCCGCGATCCTCGAACGCCCGCGCCGCCTCGATCAGGCTGACCATGCCGATCTGCACCAAATCCTCGATATCGATCGCCGAGGACACCCGCGCATGCACATGCCAGGCGATCTTGCGCACCAGCGCCAAATGCGACGAAACCAGACGCTCCGGATCGGTCGCCGCCAACCGCGCCGGCGCATACAACGCCATATCAAGCCCAAGCCGAGCATCCATCATTCGTCTCCATGAAACTGAGGAACATCCACTGTTCTGCTCCCCTCCCTTTCAAGGGAGGGGCCGGGGGTGGGTGACTCTGCCGAAGCATGTCCGCCCACAACCGCAACAACATCCACAACCCGGTCATCCGGGATCTCCGAAAACGAAACCACCACCGGTTGCGGCAACCGCACCCGCAGCAACAACCACAAAGGCCGCCGCACCAACGGCGTCGTCACCACCGCAAACCGCCGCCCTTCACTCAACAACCCCTGCGCCGCCGAAGAAATCGCCTCCCCCACCCGCGCCCCCAGTTCCGGATCGAACGGCCAGGCCGACCCCGGCGCCGCCCGCACCGCCTGCGCCAGCAAACCCTCCAGAACCGGATCGATCGCAATCGCCGCCACCGGCTCGCGCAGCCCCGCCAAAGTCTGCACGATCGCCGCCCCCAACGGCGCCCGCACCATCTCGGCCAGCTCCGCCACCTCCTGCGACCGCCCCGCCGCCGCCACCAGCGCCGAGACAATCCCGCGCACATCGCGCACCGGCACCCCCTCCTCGACCAGCCGCTGCATCACCCCCGTCACCACAGCCAGCGACAGCAACTTGGGCACCAGCCCCCCAGCCAGCGCCGGTGCACTCTCGGCCAGCGTATCGAGCATCGCCTGCACCTCGTCCTGCCCCAGCAGCCGATGCGCATGCACCCCCAGCAAATGGTTCAAATGCGTCCCAATGACCGAAGCCGCGTCGACCACCGTATACCCCGCCGCCGTCGCCAGATCGGCGTCCTCGGGAACGATCCACCGCGCCGGCAACCCGAACGCCGGGTCGGTCACCGGCCGCCCCTCGATCACCGCCGAAACCGGTCCTGCCTCGATCGCCAGCATATCCTCGGGAAACGCCAGATCCTCGCCGACGACCACCCCGCCCACCGAAATCCGGTAGGCAAACGGCGCCAGCGCCATCTCGTCGCGCACTCGAACCGGCGGCAGCACGAATCCCAGCTGCTTCGACAATTGCCGCCGGATGCCGGTAATCCGCACCATCAACGGCGCCCCCCGCGCCTCGTCCACCAGCGGCACCAACCCAAACCCGATATCGAGGCTCGCCGGCGCCGTGTCAGCCACTTCCGCCCAGGAAATCGTCGTCGGCTCCACGTCGACCACCGCCGCGCCAACCTCGGGCGCCTTCTTGCGCAAGGCCCAGGCAATCCATCCCGCCCCCGCCGCCGCCGGCAGGATCGCCAGCACCGGCATCCCCGGCACCAGCGCCAGCAGCCCCAAAATCACCGCCACCGGCGCCCAGCTCGCACTCTGCGCAAACTGGCTCGTCACCTGCCCCGCCAGGTCGAGCTCCGACCCGACCCGCGTCACCACCATCGCCGCCGCGATCGACAGCAACAGCGCCGGCACCTGCGCCACCAACCCGTCGCCGATCGCCAGCAACAGATAGACCTTCGCCGCCTCGCCGAGCCCCAGGTCGTGCTGCACCGTCCCCAGGATCAACCCACCGACGATATTGATCACCAGGATCAACACCCCCGCCACCGCATCGCCCTTCACGAACTTCGACGCGCCATCCATGCTGCCATGAAAATCCGCCTCGGTCGTCACCTCCAACCGCCGCTTCCGCGCCTCGTCCGCCGTCAACAATCCCGCATTCAAATCCGCATCGATCGCCATCTGCTTGCCCGGCAGCGCATCGAGCGTAAATCGCGCCGCCACTTCCGAAACCCGGCCCGCGCCCTTGGTAATCACCACCAAATTGATGATCATCAAGACTGCAAAAACAAAAATCCCCACGACATAATCGCCGCCCACCAAAAACGACCCGAACGCCTCGATGACATGCCCCGCCGCCGCTGTCCCTTCATGCCCATGCACCAGCACGACCCGCGTCGAAGCGACATTGAGCGACAGCCGCAGCAACGTCGCAAACAGCAACACCGTCGGAAACGCCGAAAAATCCAAAGGCTTGCGCGTATTGATCGCCACCATCAGCACGATCAGCGAAATCCCGATATTCAGGATGAAGAACAGATCGAGCAGCACCGCCGGCACCGGCACCACCATCAGCAGCACCAGCATCAGGATCGCCGCCGGCAACATCGCCGCCCGCGGACTGAACCGCCCGATCAACCGCCCAGCTCCGCCAGCAACATATAAGCCAACCGAGCCCGATCAACCGGCACAGAATTGCCGGATAGCGGCACCCGTTCTCCCCTCTCCCCCTGCGGGAGAGGGCGACTCAACGCCCTTGCGTTGAGCGGGGTGAGGGGTACTTCTCCGCCCCCTCTCCCCTCGCGGGAGAGGGGGACTCGCGAAGCGAACGGGGTGAGGGGACCTTCCTCTCCCGCAGAAACCTCCAACTTCCCCTCGAACCGCGCATAAACCTCCCCCACCGACTTCGCCTCACCCCCCCGCCCAAAAAATACCCCGCGATTACTCCCCGCCGCCCCCGGCACCACCGACGCAGCCGACCTCCCCGGCGTCTCCGCCAATGCCGTCAAAAACCGAACCGCCCCCCCAACCCCCAAAAAATGCGCCATATACAAATCAGCCGCCCCCACAGCCCGCCCCAACCGCGCCTGCAAAACAGCCCCATTATCCGCCGCAAACTCCCCAGCCATCAGCGCAGCAGCCCCAGCATCCTCCCGCAATTCCAAAATCGCCCCGCGCACAGCAGACCCAGCCCCAGCCGCCCCCTTTGATATCGCCTCGGCCGCCCATCCCAACCCATGCTCCGCCCCATGCTTCCGCACCGTCTCGAGCCAAGTAGAATTGGTAAACTGGTAAAGCCCCACAGCCGAAGACGTCCTCGCCTTCGCCGCCGGATTCAGCCCGGATTCAACCCGCGCCTGCGCCATCAGATAGGAAAAATCGGTCCCGGTCCGCGCCGCCGCCGTACGAACAGCCGCAACCACGCCCGCCACCCGCCCAGCCAGTCCCTCGATCCTGTCCACATCGCCCCCACCGGCGCCGCAACCGGCACCCCCCGCCGCCATGCAAACCCCGTGCCAACCATCCCAAACCATCAATATGACAATTCCGTAATAATTTTCGGCCCGCCCCTTGAGATAATCACGCCCCGGCCCCTATATCCGCCAGCCGACATGGCCATACGGATCGGAGAACAGATGGCAGGGGACGGCGAGCGCGGCATCGACCTGCGCGACGTCATGCGCTGGGTCGGCCCCATCATCGGCCCCGATCGCAGCTTCTTCTGGCTGGCGATCGTCTATGGCGTCGGCATCTCGATGCTGTCGCTGGCCACCCCGATTTCGGTCCAGATGCTGATCAACAGCATCGCCAACACCGCGCTGCCGACACCGCTATTTACCCTGTCCGCGGTGCTGCTCGTCCTGCTGCTGGTCTCGGGCCTGCTCGGCGCGCTGCGGACCTGGATCATGGAACTGTTCCGCCGCCGCTTCATGGCGCGGCTCGTCGCCGATGTCAGCCTGCGAGCGATCAACGCCGCCAACCCCTATTTCGCCGACAGCCGCCGCATCGACCTGTTCAATCGCTTCTTCGAGCTTATCAACGTCCAGAAAGTCGTGCCGTCGCTGCTCATCGGCGGCTTCACCATCCTGCTCCAGGCGGCGGTCGGCTTCACCGTCACTTCCTTCTACCACCCGTTTTTTCTGGCCTTCAACGTCATCGTCATCATCCTGGTGTGGGTGATCTGGCGGCTCTGGTCGCGCGGCGCGATGCGCACCTCGATCGCGCTGTCGCACGAAAAATACGCCGCCGCGCACTGGCTCGAAAGCGTCGGCGCCTCGAACGGCTTCTACAAATCGGCAAGCCATATCGATTTCGCCCTCGCCCGCTCCGAGGCCGTGACCGCCAATTATGTCGCCGCCCACAAACGCCAGTTCGGCTATTTCTTCCCGCAGACGATCGCCCTCGCCGTGCTCTACGCCGTCGCCAGTGCCGGCCTGCTGGCACTCGGCGGCTGGCTGGTTATCCAGGAACAGCTTTCCATCGGGCAACTGGTCGCCGCCGAACTCATCCTCTCGAGCGTCTTCTACGGCATCGCGCAGCTCGGCTCCTACCTCGACGACTATTATGATCTCGTCGCCGCCGTCGAGGAACTGGCGCTGCTCTACACTATCCCGCAAGAGGCACCGACGCCGCCGCGCGCTGTGCCGCTGCTGCCGCGCGACAGCGACCTCGCCATGGCGCATGTCCAGTTCGCGCACCAGGGCGGCCCGGTACGCTTCGATTTCGCCATCCCCCACGCCGCGCACCTGGTTGCCCAGGGCTCGCCCGGCATGGAACGGGTGTTCGCCAACCTGCTCAAGCGCCACCTCAAGCCCGACAATGGCCTGATCACCATCGGCGGCGTCGATATCGGCGCCCTCGATACGTTCGAACTGCGCAGCGAAGTCCAGGTCCTCGATCGGCCGGCAGTGGTCGAGATCAGCATTCTCGAATATCTGCAGCTCGCCAATCCCGCCGCCGATCCCGCCGCGATGATCCGCGTGCTGAAACTGGTCGGCCTCGACGACCGCATCGCCGCGCTGCGCGATGGCCTGCAGACGGTCCTGTCCTTCACCGGCTATCCCTTGTCGGTCGGCAAGACCATGCAGCTGCGGCTGGCGGCGGCGATGCTTGCCGAACCGCGCATTCTCGTGCTGTCGCCGCTCTACGACATGGTATCGCGGCCCCGGCTCGAGGCGGTCTTCGACAGTTTCACGGACAAGGCGACGACGATCATCTATTTCAGCAACCGGCCCGAAGACATCACCCTGGCCGGCTTCCTGTGGCTCGGCCGCGACCGGCAGCAAGTCGTCGCCGACCGCGACAGCTTCGACCGGCTCCGCAAGGCCGGCGGCCGCGAAGCGCTTGCCGATGCCGTGCGGGAGGAAGCCGTGCGAGAGGAAGCCGCCCGCGACCCCGCAACAATGACCACCAGCCCGTCCGGACCCCGTGATGCGTAACGAGCGCGATCGCTTCCCGACCCTGGCGTCACTCAAGCCGCCCCGCGTCGCCCGCGCCATCGCCATCCTCATGGTCGCCGGGCTTCTGGGCGTCGCGGCGTTCGTGACGACCGTGCCATGGGTGCAGACGGCGGCCGCATCGGGCACCGTCGTCGCGCTCGATCCGCTCGACCGGCAACAGAATATCACCGCGCTCGTCGCCGGCCGCATCGACCGCTGGTATGTCACCGACGGCAGCACGGTAAAGGCCGGCGACCCCATCGTGCGCATCGTCGATATCGACCCGCGCTACCTCGATCGCCTCGCCGCCGAACGCGCCCAGGTCGTGCTGGAGGCCGATGCGGCGCGGCAGGCAGCGCGGGTGGCACAGCTCGATGTCGAACGCACCGGCACGCTCTACCGCGAAGGCCTGGCATCGCGCCGCGAACATGAATTCGCCCAGATCAAGGTCACCGACTACCGTGCCAAGGTCGCCGCCGCGCAAGGCCAGCTCAATCGCATCGATACCAATCTGCAGCGCCAGTCGAACCAGCTGGTCACCGCGCCGCGCGCCGGCCGCATCATGCGGGTCAAGGGCGACGACAACAACACCATCCTGTCCCAAGGCGCCGTGGTGGCAACCTTCGTCCCCGACCAGGCCAAGCGCGTCGTCGAACTCTATGTCGATGGCCGCGACGTCTCGCTGGTCCATGCCGGGCGCCCCGTCCGGCTGCAGTTCGAAGGCTGGCCGGCGATCCAGTTTTCCGGCTGGCCGTCGATCGCACGCGGGCTGTTCGATGGCCGCGTCGTGGCGGTCGATATCGCCGCCTCGTCGAATGGCCTCTACCGGATCCTCGTCGAACCGGCCCCCGGCAAGCCGGCATGGCCCACCGAACCATCGGTCCGGCTGGGCGCCAGCGTGCGCGGCTGGGTGCTGATGGACACCGTCAAGGTGTGGTTCGAACTCTGGCGCCTGCTCAACAATTTCCCGCTGCAATATACGCCGCCGCCCGGCGACGCGACGACGACCACCACCACCGGCACGCTCGCAGGACCGCCGCCCAGTGCCAAATAGACGATCGGCCGGGGCCTTGGCCGGGTTCGCTGGCGCGCTTGGCGTCCTCGTCGCATCCGCCGGCGCCACCGCGCAACCCGCCGGAGCCACCGCGCAGCCTGCCACGACTGTCGCCCCCTTCATCGCCCCCCTTACCCTCGCCGAAGTCCTCTCCTCGGCCCGCCAGAACGCCCCGCTGGTGCTGGAGGCGCTGGCCCGCGTCCGCGGTGCGGAGGGCCGGCGGCTCAGCGCCGATGCCGCCTTCGACACGGTGTTCAGCGCCGACGCCGAGCAACGCCTGTCGGGCTATTACGACGGCGGCATCGTCGAAACCCGGGTCACCCAGCCACTCGGCAACCTCGGCGGCTATGCCTATGGAGGCTACCGCGTCTCGCGCGGCGAATTTCCGATCTACGAAGACGAGCGCTTCACCAACAAGCTCGGCGAGCTCAAGGCCGGCGCGGTGTTCGCCCTGATGCGCGACCGCATGATCGACGAACGCCGCTTCGGGCGCATCGCCGCCGACGCCGATGTCGCCCTTGCCGACGCCGATCGCCTGATGGTCGCCATCGGCGTCCAGGCACGCGCCATCCAGGCCTATAACAACTGGGTCGTCGCCGGCCTCAGGCTGCAGATCTACCGCGACCTGCTCAAACTGTCGCAGGACCGCCAGCAGGGCTTTGTCCGCCAGGTCGAAACCGGCGCCCGGCCGCGGATCACGCTGATCGAAAACGAGCAGAATTTGCTCCGCCGTGAAACCCTGGTGGTGCAATCCGAACAGGCGCTCGATATCGCCGCGACCGCGCTGTCGCTCTACCTGCGCGGACCGGACGGCCAGCCGGTTCGCCCGCTATCCAGCCGGCTCCCCGCCGATCTCGCGGCACCGCTGCCGCTGCCGGCGCAGCCCCGCGCCATGGTCCTGCAGCGCCCCGACCTGCGCAGCATCGACATCCGCATGCAGCAGGCCGGGCAAAGGCTGGCGCTCGATCGCAACGCTTTCCTGCCCCGCCTCGATCTCAAGGTCGAGGCATCGCACGATTTCGGCGAAGTCGGCCTCGGCGGCCCGTCGCGCAGCGGTACGGAAACCAAGGTCGGACTGGCGTTCACCCTGCCCCTGCAACGCAGCGCGGCGCGCGGCCGACTGGCGCAGACCCGCGCCGAAATCGACGCCTTCGAACAACGCCGCCGCCAGGCGGAGGACCAGATTCTCGCCGATATCGACGCGCTCGGCATCACCGCCACCAGCAGCGCCCGGCTCAACCGCCTCGCCGCCGACGAAGCCGACCGCGCCGCCGCCATGGCCACCGGCGAACGCCGCCGTTTTCAACTCGGCGCCAGCGACTTCTTCCTCGTCAACGTCCGCGAGGAAGCCGCCGCCGACGCCAAGGTCCGCCGCCTCGACGCTGCCTTCCGCCAGATCGTCGCCCACGCAGACCTCGCCGCCGCCACCGCCGACATCACCGCGCTGGGCCTCTGAATAAAAAAACACTCGTCATTCTGAACTCGTTTCAGCATCCACTGCGCCGTCGGCCCTATCCTGGCCCGAAAAAACCTGACCCTTCAGGCCCAGCGCCCGTCCCGCCCATAAACCAGCGCCGCCGGCCGCCCCGCCAGCACCGAAACCGCCGCCAGCCTTTTCTCCGTGGTGATGATCTTGGCGCGCGCCCGCAGCGCCGCCTCGGCATTGAGCGCCCGCGCTTCACCCAGCAACCCGCGATCGGCCGGCATCCCGCCGTCGATATCCGCCTGCACCGCCTGCAACGCCGCCAGCTTCGCCGCCGTCGCCGCCTCGATCAACATCGCATCCTCGGCTTCCAGCGCCGCCAGCTCGCCGCGAATCGCCTCGACGAGGCGAACGAAGCTGCTCGCACCCGCCATCGTCACGCCTTCCTGGGCAGCGTCTCGAGCGCCATCATCTTGCCGGCGATCGCATCTGGGTCGGGCTTGTAGGCGCCGGTCGCAATCGCATTGCGCAACGCATCGACCCGCGCCATGTCGACCGGCGGCGATGCGGCCAGATCCTTGACGATCCGCCCCAGCGCCTGCCCGACCGCCTGCCCGGCTGCCTGCCCAACGGGGGTCCCGACGCCGCGCGTTCCCGCACCGCCCGCCACCGCCACCGGCGCCAGCTCGGCCTCGACCCGCCGCGACCCGGCGCCGCCGGCGGCCGCTATCGGCCTCGGCAACCCACTCCTGCCCACAGAATCGATCACGTCGTTCTCCTCGTTCATCATGCCCCGGACAACGGCCGGCGCAGCGTCAACATTGCGATTAACGGCTGTTGACCATGGCATTTAAACCATGAATTCGCACCCGCCCATCGGCGCCGACCACCCCGAGCATCCGGCGCCCGCCCGGTACCGCCTTCAACGGCACCCGCGCGCCGCGCGAATCCGCCTCGGCAACAGCTTCGATGGCGACCACAAAGCCTTCTCCCTCGGCTTCGACCACGACGCGCTCGCCGCGCCGAATCGCCGGCAGGCTGCCATCGACGGCTGCCTCGGCAACGACCGGCACCGCCACATAGACCGCCCATGGCGGCGACGGGCACCGCACCCGGACACTCGTGCCGCCGCCGCTCCAGGCGAGCTCGGGGCCTGCGCAACCGGGCAGCACGAGCCGCGGATCGACCATGGCCGGCCGTCCCGCAAACTCCTCTACCTTGGCTTCCAGTTCCCCAAGCGACATCAACGCCGCCGCGCCCATCAACAAAAACTCCACTGCCCCGTCCTCCTGTTTACGCAAAGCCCCAAGCAAAAAACGCGCCAACTCCCCCGACACACCTGCGATATGCCTTTCACATCCCGTTTCGCGGCCAGAACTTGCCGCAAACCGGCACCGAACTGCCTCACCGACACCCTCGCACGCGCCCCGAAAGCCCCTGGATCTCCCATTCCCGAGACTTGGCACGGCGCTTGCTAGGCAGGCTCCATGACAGGTCCCGATCTCATCGACCGCCAACTCGGCGTCCACGCCGCAGCACTGAAGCTTCGGTCGCAGCGCATTGATATCATAGCGTCGAACATCGTCAACGCCGCGACGCCCGGTTTCAAGGCCCGCGACATGGATTTTCGCGCGGCGCTGGATGGCGCGGCGAATTCAATGCGTTACCGGGTCCCGGTGCAGACCTCGCTCGACGGCAATTCGGTCGAACTCGCCACCGAACAGACCGCCTTTACAGAGAACGCCGTCAACTACCGGACATCGCTAAGTTTTCTCACCGGGCGTATCCAGACCATCATGGCCGCGCTGAAAGGCGGCGAATGATGCCCCTCTCGACTTTCGACATCGCCGGCCGCGCCATGGCGGCCCAGCTGGTCCGGCTCAACACCATCGCCTCGAACCTTGCCAACGCCGGCACCGTCTCGGGCAGCGAAGCCACTGCCTTTCGCGCGCTCAAGCCTATGTTCACAACGGCTTACAGCGGCCAGGCAGCAACGGTCGATGTCACCGCGATCGAACGCACCGGCAATCCCGAACGCACCAATGATCCCAGCCACCCCCTCGCCGACGCCGATGGCAACATCTGGACCGCCGCCGTCGACCCGAACCAGGAGCTTGTCGAAATGGTTGAAACTGCAAGGCAATATGCCAACAACGTCGAAGTCCTCGGCACCGCCAAGGCCCTCGCCCTCGACACCCTCAGGCTCGGCCGATGAGTGTGGCCCCCATCACAGGGCTCCCCGCCGCGCAGACCGCAGCGCCGAAGCCCTACAAAACCAGCCTCGACCAAAGCGATTTCCTCGCCCTGATGGCCGCGCAGCTCAAAAACCAGGACCCGACAAAACCCGTCGATAACAGCGAGTATGTCGCTCAGATGGCCCAGTTTTCGACAGTCAACGGCATCGCTGAATCGAACAACACGCTCGCCGATATCGCTGCGAAACTCGACCAGCTCATCGCCGCTTCCAAACCCGCGAAGGATTAGAAAATGGCCTTCTACACCTCGATTACCGGCCTCACCGGCGCCCAGACCGAACTCGGCACCATAGCCAACAACGTCGCCAATGTCGGCACCAATGGCTTCAAGCGCAGCCGCGTCAGCTTCGGCGACATCATCTCCAACTCGCCCCTGCAAAACGCCAGCCGCACCGTCGGCTCAGGTACCGCAGTCCGAGCCATTACTCAGCAATTCCAACAGGGTCCGATCGAAAGCTCGGACAGCGCATTGGACCTTGCCATATCCGGCCAGGGCTTTTTCGCCGTCAAGGGCAGCGGCGGCGCTGGCGCCATCAGCTTCACCCGCAACGGCGGCTTCGGCATGACCCCCGACCGCTACGTCGTCGATACCGCCGGCCGCCGCCTGCAACTGTTCCCGACGACAACCGACGGCAGCCTGCTCACCAACGACCTCGCCTCGACGGTCTCGGCCCGGCTCCCGCTGACCTCGGGCATCCCCCAGGCGACCACCGGCATCAAGCTGTCGGTCAACCTGCCGGCCGATGCGGTCATCATCCCCGACAAGCCGATCTACACCGCGACCAATCCCTACGCCTTCAACGCCGAAGACCCGGCCACTTTCAACAATTCGACTTCAGTCACCATCTACGACTCGCTCGGCAACCCGCTCTCGGCAAACATCTACTACGTCAAAACCGGCGTCCCCGCACCCGGTGACCTGACCCATAAATGGACGGCCCATGTCATAGTCGGCGGCGCCGAACTCGAGATCGGCGGCACGGCCGGCATCCCCATGCAATTCGATCCGAGCGGCGACCTGGTCAACCCCGCCTCCGCCGTTGTCTTTGACAGCATGCTCCCTGCCGGCGGTGGCCAGCCCCTGATCCTCAGTCTCGACCACGGCATCGCCACGACCCAGCAATCGGGCCCATTCAGCCGCGCGGCGATCGAGCAGGACGGCTTCCCGAGCGGCCAGCTCGAAAGCGTCTCCATCGATGCTTCGGGGACGCTTCGCGCCAGCTTCACTAACGGGGAGATCCAGACACTCGGCAAGGTCGCCGTCGCCATTTTCTCGAATCCCCAGGGATTGAAGCAGGTTGGCGACGCCAGCTTCGTCGTCACGCCAGACTCCGGCCCGGCCATAACCGGCGAGGCCGGCCGCAACGGCATCGGCTCGATCCTGTCCGGCAGCCTCGAACGGTCCAACGTCGATCTCACCGTCGAGCTCGTCGGGCTGATCGCCGCCCAGCGCAATTTCCAGGCCAATGCCAAGGCCCTGGAGACCGACACGACACTGCTCCAGACCATCATCAACCTGCGCTGACCCTGGCATGGACCGCGTCATCTACACCGTGCTGACCGGCCTTTCGGCTCAGGCACGCGCCCAGTCCGTCACCGCGAACAATCTCGCCAACGCCGGCACCACCGGCTTCCGCCGCGAAATCATCGCCGCCGAAGGGCGCTATCTCACTGAAAGCCGAACTGAAACGCCGACGGCGCGCAGCCGCGCGCAGGCTGGCGCCCCCAGCCTAGCCACCCCGAATTTGCCCGGCAAACTCCAGGCCACCGGCCGCCAGCTCGATATCGCCCTGCAAGGCGACGCCTGGCTCGCCGTCGAAGGCCGCATCGCCGGCACCGAGGCCTATACCCGCCGCGGCGACCTCGGCATCGGCCCCACCGGGCTCCTGCAAACCGGCGACGGCCATCCCGTCCTCAACCAGGCCAGCACGCCCATCGCAGTCCCGCCCGGCTCCGAACTCCAGGTTGCCCCCGACGGCACCCTGACCACCAGGACCGCCGCCGGCATAGTCGCGCTCGGCCAACTCAAGCTCGTCGCCGGTGCCGCCCTCAAGGGCCTCGACAAGGGCCCAGACAATCAGTTCACCAGCGCCATCCCCCTGCCCGCCGACCCGTCCGCGCGGCTCGCGATCGGCAGCCTCGAAAATTCCAACGTCGAAACCGCTGGCGCGCTGGTCGAACTGACCGAGCAATCGCGCGGCTTCGAGATCAGCGCCCGCCTGCTAGGCGTCGCCAAGGACATCGACGAACGTACCGCCCGCCTGATGGCATTCGACAGCCAATAAGGAGCAATCTCAATGACAACTGCCCTTCAAATTGCCCGGTCCGGCCTCGATGCGCTCGACCAACGTATGAAGACGATCTCGAACAACCTCGCCAACGTCAACACCACCGGCTTCAAGCGCGACCGCGCCGCTTTCGTTACCATGATGTACCAGGACCCGCGCCAGGCCGGCACCGCATCGGGGAACGGCACCCAATATGCGACGGGCCTTGGCACCGGCACCGGCGTCCGCGTCGCCGGCACCGAACGCATCCACGCGCAGGGCTCGATGACCCAGACTGACAACGCCCTCGACCTAGCCATTGAAGGATCAGGATTTTTCGCCGTCGTCATGCCCGATGGCACCCAAGCTTATACCCGCGACGGCTCGTTCAAACTGTCCGCAACCGGCGAGATGGTGACCTCGGCCGGGCTGCGTCTCGCCGAGGCCGTCGCCATCCCCGAAGGCGCGCAATCGATCACCATCGCTGTCGACGGCACCGTCTCCGCCGTTCTCGCCGGCCAGGCCGCCCCCGTCGAAGCCGGGCAGGTCCAGCTCACCCGCTTCCTCAACCCCGCCGGCCTCGAACCCAAGGGCGACAACCTCTACGTCGAAACCGCCGCCAGCGGCGCACCCCAGGCCGGCGCCCCCGGCGTCGACGGTGCCGGCAACCTCCGCCAGGGCGCACTCGAAGGCTCGAACGTCTCGACCGTCCAGGAACTCGTCGACATGATCGAGACCCAGCGCGCTTACGAGGTCAACGCCAAGGTCATAAACGCCGCCGACGAAATGTCACGGTACGTCACCCAAAATGTTTAATCGCCCCTCTATCGGCTTGTTGTTGCTGCTTCCTGCCTGCGCCGACGAGGGCTTCGGCCGTGTCCCCGGCGTCGCCGCCACTTTCCCGGCGCCCCCTCCCGCGCCGCCGACCGCGCTCACCGGCAGCCTCTACAGCGCCGCCAGCTACACCGGCCTCGCCAGCGATCGCCGCGCCCGCCGTGTCGGAGACCTGCTGACCGTCCGCCTGATCGAGCGAACCCAGGCGCGCAAGTCCGCCACCGCTGATTCCGCACGCAACGGCACCACCAGCATCACCCTGCCCACGGTCCCGCCCTTCTCCTGGGTTCCCGAGGGTCTGACCTCGGGCGGCTCGACGCAAAACTTCAAGGGCAGCGGCAGCGCGGCACAGGACAACCAGCTGTCGGGCGACATCACCGTCACCGTCGCCCGCGTCCTGCCCGGCGGGATCCTCGCCATCGCCGGCGAAAAACGCCTCACCCTCAACCGCGGCGAGGAGCAGGTCCAACTCACCGGCCTCGTCCGCAGCGACGATATCGGCGCCGACAACAGCGTCCCCAGCACCCGCGTCGCCGACGCCCGCATCCGCTATTCGGGCAGCGGCCAGATCGCCGACCAAAGCCGCCAGGGCTGGCTCGCGCGCTTCTTTGCCAAGGTCGTGCCGCTATGAACCGCGCGCTGCTCGCCCTCCTCCTGCTCGCCGCCCCCGCCCAAGCCGAGCGCATCAAGGACATCGCCCGTTTCTCCGGCGTCCGCGCCAACGCCCTCACCGGCTATGGCATCGTCGTCGGCCTGTCCGGCACCGGCGACCAGAATCTCGAATTCACCATCCAGTCGCTCAAATCCGCCACCGCGCGACTCGGCGTCACCATCCCCGCCGGCGTCGTCCCGCAACTGAAAAACGCCGCCGCGGTCATGATCACCGCCGAACTCCCCCCCTTCGCCAAGCCCGGCCAGCGCATCGATGTCACTGTCTCCGCCCTCGGCCAAGCCAAGTCCCTGCGCGGCGGCACCCTCCTCCTTGCCGCCATGCAAGGCGCCGACGGAGAACTCTACGCCCTCGCCCAGGGCAACCTCGCCGTCGGCGGCTTCGGCGCCGAGGGCCGCGACGGCTCGCGCATCGTCGTCGGCACACCCTCTTCCGGCCGTATCCCCGGCGGCGCCAGCGTCGAGCGCGCCGTGCCCTCGCCCTTCGCCGGCAGCGCCGACCTCACCCTCGATCTCACCGACCAGGATTTCAGCGCCGCGCGCAGTGTCGCCGACGCCATCAACACCGCCATTCCCGGCACCCCCGCCAGCGCCATCGATGCCGCCACCATCACCATCCGCGCCCCCACCGACACCGCGCAGCGCATCGCCCTCGCCGCGCGCATCGAAAGCCTCGAAGTCGAGCTGTCTCCGCCCGCCGCGCGCGTCATCGTCAACGCCCGCACCGGCACCGTCGTCATCGGCGGCGAAGTCCGTATCCTCCCCACAGCGATCGCCCATGGCAATCTGACCGTCCGCGTCACCGAAAACCAGCAAGCCAGCCAACCCGGCGCCTTCGGCCGCGGCCAGACCGTCGTCACCGAGCAATCGCGCGTCGAAGCGTCGGAGGCCCCCGCCCGCATGGCAATGTTTGCCCCTGGCGCCCGCCTCGGCGACATCGTCAACGCCGTCAACGCGCTCGGCGCTGCACCCGGCGATCTGGTCGCGATCCTAGAAGCCCTCAAGGCCGCCGGCGCGCTGCGTGCCGAACTGATCGTCATCTGATGCAACTCGCCATCGCCCCCACTGGCTTCCCGCTCAAGCCGCCGCCCCTGCGCGCACCCGACGCGGCCAGGCGCGACGCCGAAATCGCCCTCAAGTTCGAAACTCTCATCGCCGAAACCCTGCTCCGCTCCGCCCGCGCCGCACAACTCGGCGACGACGGTCTGGGCGCGAGCGGCGGCCAGGTCCGCGACATGATCGACCATAGCCGCGCCGAAGCCATCGCCCGTGCCGCCCCCCTCGGCGTCGCCCGGCTGCTTGCTGCCGAACGCGCCCGCACGATGCCGGAGCCTCGCCGCATGGAGACCCAGAAATGACCGACCTGCTCGGCATCGGCTCCGCCGGCGTCCGCGCCTACCAAGCGGCGCTGACCATCATCGGCGACAACGTCGCCAACGCCGACAACCCCGATTACGTCCGCCGCCAGATCCGCATGCACACCTCCCCCAGCGGCGCCGGCACCCCCCTCGAACGCGACACCGCCACCGGTGCCGGTGTCTCGGCCGGCGCCATCACCCGCGCCACCGACGCCTTGAAGGTCAATTCCGCCCGCGTCGCCGCCGGCGATCACGCCCGCTACGAGGTCCGCGCCGACTGGATGGTCCGCCTCGAAACCCTCATCACCGGTTCCGATCTCGACACCCGCCTAGGCGGCTTCTTCGACGCTGCCACCGACCTCGCGGCTGCGCCGACCTCGACCGCAGCGCGCACGATCTTTCTCGATCGCGCCAACCAGGCCGCCAGCAGTTTCGCCGGTCTCGGCAAGGGGCTCGATCAACTCGGCAACGACCTCAAGTCCGCCGCCGAGACCGGCACCACCGAGGTCAACGCGATCACCTCCGCCCTCGCCCGCGTCAACGACGAGCTGCGCCGTACCCAGTCCGGCGGGGCTGCTGCCAACGGCCTGCTCGACAGCCGCGACAGCTTGCTCGCCGAACTCGCCCAGCGCGTCCGCATCAGCGTCACTGAAGGCGATCGCGGCACCGTCACCGTCAAGCTCGGCAGCGGCGCCGCGGCCGCGACATTGGTCCCCGCCAACGGCCCGGCCGTCCGCATCGGCGTCCGCGATGGCCCGAGCGGCGCCGAAATCATCCTCGATCCGACCCACAGCGCCATCGTCCTCACCCTACCCGCCAGCGGCAGCCTCGCCGGGCTGATCGAAGCCAGCCGGCAAGTCGGCGAAACCCGCGCCGAACTCGATGGCCTCGCCGGGCGCTTCGCCACCGACATCAATGCCTGGCACAGCGCCGGCACCGATGCGCTGGGCGATCCCGGCACGCCGCTGTTCAGCACGCAAACTCTCGTCAACACGCCCGGCCGCGCCAACGCCGGCGATGCCGCCATCGACATTCGCATCGCCGATAACGCCCCCCTCGCGCCGGATGGCTATCGCCTGCTCAAGGACGCCGCCGGCTGGACGCTGTCGCGCACCGACGGCACCGCCACTGTCTCGGGCACCGGCGCGCTGACCCTCGACGGCGTCACGATCCGTCCCGGCACCGGTGCCCGCGCCGGCGACAGCTGGACACTTCACCCCGCCGGCGGCGCCATCGGCCTGGCGCTCCGCCCGATCGGCGCCGAACGGCTCGCCGTCGCCGCGCGCTTCATCACAGACACCGCCGCAGCCAACAAGGGCGACGGCCGCATCACGCTCGACACCGACCCCGCTGCGGCCGCCTTTGCCCCCGCCGCACCGTACCGGCTCACCGTGACCGCCCCCGGCATTGCCCAGATCACCGACATCGCCACGGGCAGCGTGCTCGCCACGGTCGCCCTCGACGGCAGCCGCATCATCGGCGCCGGCTTCGGCATCACCCTCACCGGCAGCCCGGTTGTCGGCGACAGTTTCCGCATCCTCCAGACAGGGCCCGGCAGCAGCGACAACGGCAACGCCCGCGCGCTGTCCGCCGTCCGCGCCAACAGCGGCACCGGCGGCACCATGGAGGCCAGCCTCGACGCCGGCACCGCGCGCATCGCCTCGCGCCTGTCCGAAACCCGCCGCCTGGCTGCCGCCGCACTTTCGGTCCGCAGCGACAGCGCCCGCGCCCGCGACGCCGTTTCCGGCGTCGATCTCGACCGCGAAGCCGCCGAACTTACCCGGCTGCAGGTCGCCTATCGCGCCAACGCCCAGGTCATCGCCGCCGCCCGCGACCTGTTCGACACTCTCCTCGGCGTGGCGAGCTAGCCCGATGCCACCAAACCTCTTCTTCAACGTCACCCCGTCCCTGGCCGTCACCCCTTTTTCTACCGTCACCCCTTTTTCTACCGTCACCCCGGCGAAGGCCGGGGCCCATCTCCCGCCCCACCCGAATAGAACCCCGCCCCGCGCGCAGACCCAGCCCGCCCCATGACCCAGATCAATACCCGCGCCGCCCACACCGCCGCCGTCGCCCGCATGAGCAGCCTCAGCGCCGCCATCGACACGCTGAACGGCCAGATCGCCAACGGCAAGCGCATCCTCGCCCCCTCCGACGACGCCGTCGCGTCCACCCGGGCCGCCACGCTGCGCCGCGCCTCGGTCGCCGCCGACGCCACGCAGCGCGGGATCGACGCCGCGGCGCGCCGCCTCACCGCCACCGATACCGCCCTCGACGGCATCACCAACATCGTCCAGCGCGCCCGCGACCTCGCGCTGCAAGGCAGCAACGGCACGCTTGCCGCCGCCGATCGCGCCATCCTCGCCAGCGAAGTGGGCGAGTTGCTCGAACAATTCACCGGCCTCGCCGAAAGCCGCGGCAGCGACGGCGAGCGCCTGTTCGGCGGCGCCGCAGCCGACCGCCCGGCCTATGCCGCCGACGCCAATGGCATCGTGCGCTGGCAAGGCGCCGGCCGCGCCCCCGCGCTCGAAGTCGGCGGCGCCGTCGTCATGAGCGGCATCGAAGGCCCCGACGCGTTCGGAACGACCGACTCCGCCGCCGGCACCAAGGACCTGTTCGCCGCCCTGACTGCCTTGCAGGTCGCCCTCGCCGAGCCCGACAAGCTCGTCCGCGAGGCCGCGATGGCCGACACGCTGGTGCAGATGGACGCACAGGTCGATCGCCTCGCCACCACCCGCGCTGTTGCCGGCGCGCGCCTCGCCCGCCTCGACACCGAGACCGACCGCATCGCCCGCAGCGGCCTCGCGACGAAAACCGATCTTGTCCGCCTCGAAAGCCTCGACATGCCGGCCGCCATCGCCGAACTCCAGCACCTCGTCACCGTCCTCAAGGCCACCCAGGGCAGCTTCGTCATCACCACCAACCTCAGCCTCTGGGACCAGCTCCGCTAACTTGTCCTCCCCCTAGAGGGGGGAGGCGAGAGACGCGCCTTCGCGGCCCGGGTGGGGGTGTCCCCCCGCCGACGCCAAGTACCAATCCTCACCACCCATTAACCCTGCCCCGCCTAAGCCCCCCCGCCCCCTCGCCGTAAACCCCTTAGACGCCAGCACAGCCAGTCCGGGCCGCCAAGGGAGCGACATTAACTCCATGATCTCGGTAATCGGCCTCGTCGTGCTTATCGTCATGGTATTCGGTGGCTTCGCATTGACCGGCGGCAGCATCGGTGTCGTGCTCCATGCGCTCCCCCATGAAATGCTCATCATCGGCGGCGCGGCTGCCGGTGCCACCCTCGTCGGCACCGATCTTCGCGGCATCAAGGCGATGGGCTCTGGCCTTGCCGCCATCGTCAAAGGCCCGCGCTACAAGAAAGCCGATTACGCCGCCGCCATCTTCCTCACCGCGCGGCTGATGAAGATGTTCCGAAACGACGGCCCGGTCGCCGTCGAAACGCATATCGAAGACCCGCGATCGAGCACCATCTTCGCCGAATATCCGCAATTCCTCGCCGACCCATTCTTCCTCCACCTGCTTACGGATTCGATCCGGCTATTGGTGGTCAGCACCGGCAACCTCAGCCCCCAGGCCGTCGACGACGTCATCGAAACCGCCATCGACAGCCACCACACCGCCGCGCTCAAGCCGGTCGAGAGCCTGCAGACCATGTCCGACGCGCTCCCCGCGCTCGGCATCGTCGCCGCCGTCCTCGGCGTCATCAAGACCATGGCCTCGATCGACAAGCCTCCCGCCATCCTCGGCGGCATGATCGGCTCGGCGCTGGTCGGCACCTTCCTCGGCGTGCTGCTCAGCTACGGCATCGTCGGCCCCTGTTCGGCCCGACTCAAGGCGGTCCTCGATTCCGACAGCGAGATCTACCTCGTCATCCGCCGCGTCATCGTCGCCAGCCTCAAGGGGCAACCCCAACCCCTCGTCATCGAAGCGGCGCGCACCGCCATCGGCCCGCACAACCAGCCGAGCTTCTCCGAGATCTTCGACGGCCTCAGGACCGCGCGATGAAACCCGAGTTCCACATCGAGCCCGAAGTCGTCTACCGCAAGCGCAAGAGCCATCACGCCCCCCATCACGGCGGCGCCTGGAAAATCGCCTATGCCGATTTCGTCACCGCCATGATGGCGTTCTTCATGCTAATGTGGATTTTGGGCGCCACCGACGAAGACCAGCGCAAGGGCATCGCCGATTATTTCACGCCCACGGTGATCCAGATGAAGAACAGCGGCGGCTCGAACGGCGTGCTCGGTGGCCGCTCGCTGCGCTCCGACGACGGCGTCGCCGTCCACGCCGCGCTCACCGGCCCTCGCCCGGCGTCGAACACCGGCGGAGGCGGCGGCGGGCCGCTGGAGGCCGAAACCGCCTCGCAGGACAAAAAGGTCAATCCCGGCAACAGCCGCGCCGCCGACCAGGAGCGTTTCCGCATGGTCGAACGCATCATCGCGGCACGGCTGGCAGGCGACCCGACGGTCAAGGGCCTCAAGGGCCAGATCCGCTTCGTCCGCGTCCATGACGGCCTGCGCATCGACATGGTCGAGCGCGCCGACTTCGCCATGTTCGGCGTCGGCAACAGCGTCTTCAGCGTCGCCGCCCTCGCCATGGTCCACAGCGTCGCCGCCACCGTAGCCGCCACCCCGAACCGGCTGACCGTCCGCGGCCACACCGACAGCCTGGCGTTCGCCGCCGGTGGCGCGGCCGATACGGCCACCAACAACTGGACCCTGTCGTCCGCCCGCGCCGACGCCACCCGCCGCGCGCTCACCGCCGCCGGCGTCGACACCCGCCGCTTCCGCCGCATCGAGGGCGTGTCCGACACCGACCCCTACAACCCCGCCGACCGCAGCGACCCGCGCAACCGCCGGATCAGCGTGACCCTGCTCTACAAGGACGCCTAGTTGGTCGCCAGGATCGCAACCGTCGCCACCGACGTCAGCAAGCTGCTGATGATGCCCGTCACGTCACGAATAACATCCAGTTTGTACAAGGGATCGATGTTCTTGGGCACGATGATCGTTGAACCCGGCGGGATGACGTTCACACTGTCCCGGCCCCAGCCCCGCGACCCGATCGGCTGCGACGTTCCATTCGGCAGCACGACAAAGATGCGCTTCTTGTCGGCCGTCGACGATGTCCCGCCGGTTTCGCGCAGATATTCGCCCACGGACTTGCCGGAAACGAACTGAAACGCCCCTGGATTGGAGACATCGCCAAGCGCCAGCACGAAATTGGGCCGCTTCGGCACCACGATCGCGTCACCGCTTTCGAGGATGGTGTCGAGATCCTGGCGCACTTCGAGCACACGCGGATCGGCCTCGACCACGACCCGCCCGGGTGCCTCGACATTGGCGAGCTGGGCGATCAACTGCTGGCCGGCAATAACACCCTCCCCGGAGCCCTCCTTGCGCGCCGAAACCGCCAGCAACGACGTTGTCAGCTCGCGGCTGGTGCGCCGAATACCCTCCTGCTGCAATTCCTTGACCGACCGCCGCGTGAAAATTGCGCCATAGGGATAGGCCAGCCCCGACAAGCCGCCGGCACGCGCCGTCAGCTGCGCCAGCGTCTCGCCCTTGCGGATCGAATACAGCCCCGGCCGGTTGAACTCGCCCGACAACAGCACCCCGCCCGGCTCGAACTGCGGCTGAGCCGCGTTGAACCGCAAATCATCGCCGGCGCGCACGATCGTCGATGCCAGCGCCATCGGATATCCATCGACGGCAATACGCTTTTGTTCAACGTTGCTGCCCGACGCCCGCGCCACATCGAGCGTCATCTCCGACGCCGCGGTCAGCACACCCTCGGCCACCGAGGCGATCTCCGCCGCACTGACGGGCCCCGCCACCGGATAGGCACCCGGCCGCCGCACGGCGCCGCCGATCGACACGGCGTTTTCGATCAATACCGCCAGCAGTTCGGGCTCCTCCTCGAACACCGCCGGGCATTGCCCGCGCGCCTGCAATAACGGCTGCGACGACAATCCGTTTGCCGTGAAGTCCTCGGCGTTGAATTGATCGTTGCGGCGGTCACGCCTGTCGTCGTCGTTTTGCGAGTCGCCGCGCGCTGCCTCGCTGCGCTTTTGCGCCGCCAGCGCTCCGGCAGCGCCGGCACCGCGAAGTCCGGTGAGGTCGTCACCGCTCCGCAACGTCGATTCATTGGCCCGCGACGTACTCGCGATACTGCCGCCGGTCGACGCCACGTCGCTGCGCCCGCCGCGTTCGACGATGAAAGCGGCGCGCGTGACGACGGTAAACCTCGCCGTCTGGCTGTCGCGAACCAGCGTCTCGAGCCGATCGAGCGAGGCGCATTCGATCAGCGAATTCGATTGCCCCAGTACCACGCGCCGCACAGGCGTTGTGTTGATGAAATCCACATCGTCCCGGCTGAATACATACAGCCGGTCATCGCTGCGCAGCGCGACACCAGGGCTGGAATTCAGCGCCGCCGCCAGGTTCACCGGCTGAAACACGCGCGCCGCCGTTACAGGATCACGCCGGATGAGCACCGCCATCGGCAGATATGTCCCCGACCGCACGTCGCCGATATTGCCGAGCAGATCGCGCACCGTCGGCGCCGCGATCAGTGCCCGCGCCCCGGGATTGGCGACATAGCCGCGCAGCACGACACGCCCGGTGCTGCCCCCGGCGCTGCCGCCGGTCAACTGCACCGCATCGCCCGGCACCAGCGCCGTCGCCAGCGTCGCCGCGCGCAGATATTGCTCGCGGCCGTCGGCAGCGATGCGGCTGATGGCGATCTGGTTGCCGCGCGGCCTAAGCGCCCCGCCGGCAAAATCAAGCAAGGTGCCCAGCGAGGTGCCCTTGCGGATCTCGTAGATGCCGGGCCGCGACACGCTGCCGCCGATCGCCACGGTGTCGCCGATAACCGGCACGATCACCCGGTCGCCATCGCGCAGCCGCAGTGCCGGCGGCGTGCCGATGCCAAGCAGCCCGTACAAATCGACCGAGATCGAGCTGCCGCCGCGCGCGATCCGCACATTGCGCAGCGACCCCGTCCGCCGCACGCCGCCGGCCTGCGCCAGGGCCGCGCTGATATCGCTCAGCGACGTCAGGTTATACTGCCCCGGCCGGTCGACTTCGCCGCCGACGAACACGGTCACCGATCGCACCGACCCCAGCGAGATATAGACTTCGGTTCCCAAAAGCGTGCGCCGCGTCGCCGCCTGCAGGTCTCGCGTCACCGACGCAATCGAGCGCCCCGCCGCCGGGATCGGTGGCAACGCCCCGACGACCAGCCGCCCGTCACGGCTGACCCGAACCGTCTGGCTGCTGTTGGTCGCACCCTGGAACTGGACAACGACATCGTCGCCGACGCCGATAACATAATCATCGCCGACCGCGCCGGTGATCGCACCGCTGCTGCCGCCGCCCGCCGACTGAAACAGGTCATACCCGAATTGGCGCAAGCTTGGATCGGCCAGCCGGTCGCGAAACTCCCGCTCGATGGGGGAGGGCCGATATATTCTCGCCAGGTTGCTCCGGGCCTCCGCCCGCCGAAACTCCTGCTCCTCGCGCGTGTCGATCCGGGTCGCCCGATCGATGCCGATGCCCGGGCTATCCGGCTGCTGCCCATTGTTGCGCGACCGGTCGACCGCCTCGCCTGCACCGGAGCCGCCAGTGCTGCTGCTGCTGCCGAGCTGGCCTTGCAACTGCTGCAGGACCGCCGGATCGATCGACTGCGCGCTCGCACCTGTCGCAAGGCCGAGGATCGCAGTGCCGAATGTCGAAAAACCCATGGCAACAAATGCCAGACTACCGGCGAATGGCCGAAACGCCCTACGCATTGTTGTTCCTAAACCAAGGTTCACCAAGCACGGCGTTTAAGGACGGTCCGACAACCCGTCAACGCCCGCGCAAATGACGAAAACGATTAAAGCTGCCCTACGGCCGCTGCGGCACGGGCATCGCCGCGCTCGAGAACAGCGCGCTCGAAAATGCCCTGCCCAAGCAAAGGTTCATCGGGATGGACATACCGATCGCCCAGGGTTCCCTGGCCACGCGTGCCAACCGACGGCACCACCCAGAGCGCGCCAGCAAGCGACAAGATAATTCCGGCTCGAACCACTGACACGAACTCTCCGTATATTACCGTTATCCCCGTGACTGCCATATCAGCACTTGCGTTGCAATTTGATGACCGCCGCAATGCAGCATTTGCCGTCCCAGGGCAAGCCCAGAGAAACCACAATGGTTCCCCAAGTAGCTTAACGATCAAAAATGCGGGGATTATTGCAATCCAAATTCAATTCGCCGCCAATGTGCCACCCTTTGCCGCGATGAATGCAACAAAGTGTAAATTCAATCGCGACTCCGCCCGTTCACATGGTCCGAATAATCCGCAGCCAGTTGCTGCGTCAGCGCGCCGACTTCGAACCGCCAGGGTCCGATCTCGGCAAGGGGCGTGACTTCCGCCGCACTGCCCGTCAAGAACGCCTGCTGGAACGTCTCCAGTTCCTCAGGCCAGATGACCCGCTCGACGATCTCGATCCCCCGCTTGCGCGCCAGGCCCATGACCGTCCGCCGCGTGATGCCATCCAGGAAACAGTCCGGCGTCGGCGTATGCAGGACATTGTCCCTCAGGAAGAACACATTGGCGCCTGTCGCTTCGGCCACTTGGCCGCGCCAGTCGAGCATCAGCGCGTCGTTGTATCCGGCATCCTCGGCGGCGTGCTTCGACATGGTGCAGATCATGTACAGCCCGGCAGCCTTGGATTTCGTCGGCGCCGTATAGGGCGCCGGCCGGCGCCATTTCGCGATGTTCAGCCGCAAACCCTTGGCCAGCGCCTCCGGCCCAAAATACGCGCCCCATTCCCAGCATGCGATCGCCAGGTGCGGTTTGGTGCGCTGCGCCGAAACCCCCATCTGCTCCGATCCGCGCCACGCGATCGGCCGCACATAGCCGTCGACAAGGCCGTTGGCCGCCAGCGTCTCGTTCACCGCTGCATCGATCTGCTCGCGCGTCCACGGCAGTTCGAACCCCAGGATCCGCGCCGATTCGATCAGCCGTTGGCTGTGCTGCTCGAGCGCAAACACCTTGCCGCCATAAGCCCGCGCGCCTTCGAAAACCGCGCTGGCATAATGCATCGCATGGGTCAGGACATGGACATTGGCATCGCGCCACGGCCGCAAGGCACCATCGAACCAGATGAAACCGTCGCGATCATCAAAGGTGGCGTCGACCATTGCCCAATTCCCTCGTGCACATATTGTTACGGCAAACGCCCTGCCGCCGGTAATTTCTTGCCCCTCGCTAAGCATCCGTGCAAGATATGTCAACATGACTGTCCCAAATCCTACCACGGCAAGCCGTCCCCTGCCGCCAACGGCATCACCGCTGTTCCTGCGCGAGGACGAGATCCGCCGCGGTATCGAGCTGCTTTATTTCGGCTATTCCTCTATGATCCGCGGTGCCGACGCCATTCTAGATCGCGAAGGCTTCGGCCGCGCCCACCACCGCGCCCTGTATTTCATCGCCCGCCGCCCCGGCCTGCCTGTCGGCGACCTGCTCCGCCTGCTCGCGATCACCAAGCAAAGCCTCGGCCGCGTACTTACCGAGCTCCAGTCCAGATCCCTCGTCGAACAGGCCATCGGCACCACCGACCGCCGCCAACGCCTGCTCCGCCTCACCCCCGCCGGCACCGCCCTCGAAGCATCACTGTTCGCCGAACTAGAAACCGGCATGGCATCGGCTTACGGCGAAGCCGGCCAATCCGCCGTCACCGGCTTCTGGTCCGTCCTCATCGGCCTCATTCCCGCTCAGGACCGCGCCCTCGTTGAAAGCCTGCGTCAAGGCTAAAGGCCGTCGCAAAGCCTCTCCTGCCTGCGCGAAAGGCGAGATGCGCGCCAGTGCGCCGCGTAGAGGGCATTTCAGTACGACGATGATAGCGCCCGGAGCTTTGGGCCGCCGGAGCCTTGGCTAACGACCCCATTCTCTTACTAACTTTTTGCAGGTAGCTTAGCGCACATTGGGTTGCCCTCATGACCGACCTAATCGATGGATCTGTTACTACCTTGCGCTTTGGAATCGCTAACGAACGCCTTCGAAGCTTATCGTTCAATGTCACACGCGAAGCGCAAGAGATCTACATCTCTAGCAGAGAGTTCAAAGAAAACACATTAAGCCTTCATAGCAGTCAGATTCACAGGCTGGCAGAGAACACTGCACAGCCTCGCAAACCTATCGCGAGCACGCAGCTTCTTAAACTAATCCCTGGTTTATTTACAGCAACGACCCGGGTGCTTTTTACCACCAGAACGGGCTGGGATGATACTGAAAATGCTAAAAATCTAAAAAAGATTTTGTGAAATTACCGCTATGCGACAGACGTCAGCTGGTTATGGTCACCATAGGTTTTACGCCACACCACCCTTCCGATCATCAGAATACAAAAAAAACGGAACATTTGCCGTCATGAAATTGTCCGACGATAAGTTTCTATCGTTCCATGGAGAAGTGCTAACGCAAAAGGCATTCTGTGAGATGGCTTATCAAGGAGCTGCACTTCATCCGAGAAGTTCTACAAAATTCGAGGCTAAAAATAGTACAACTGGCTCTGATCAATTTGTATACTTTAGAACGAACCTAAATACCTTTATTTTTTGGGCACATCATGGTGTAGATTCGGACTCGACCGCTTGGTTTCACCATCATCCAATGGCGAAGGCTATGGCGAAGGGGCGAGATGATCTGCTGTCTGGTACCTATCAGGCACCAACTATGGAAGAGATATTGGCCGTGCGTTCCCCGGATTGGCGTGAACAAATTAAAGCTATTCGAAAGCGGACTTAGTTACAGTTACAAGAAAGTTGACAGCTATCGTACTGGCCGCCTGCTTCAGCAACTATCTCCTACCCCGACAACCCCCGCGACCGTGCCGCGGCCGCCGCCACCGCAGCCGTGACCAACTCCCCCAACCCCGGCACCAGCACCGCCAGCCCCGCCGCCGTCGTCCCCCCCGGCGAAGTCACCCGCTCGCGCAACACCCCCGCCGGCGTCGAATCCACCACCGCCAACGCCGCTGCCCCGCTCACCGTCCCCCGCGCCAGCCGCTCCGCCAACCCGGCCTCGAGACCCGCCGCAACTCCCGCCGCCGCCAGCGCCTCGATAAACGCGAACACATACGCCGGCCCCGACCCCGAGACCGCCGTCACCGCATCGAAATCACCTTCATCGGACAGCCAGACCGTCGTCCCCGCCGGCCCGAACAGCGCCTCCGCCGCGCCTTCCGCCAGATCGCCCGCCGTCGTGAACAGCGCCGTCACCGCCATGCCGATCGCCGCCGGCGTATTTGGCATCGCCCGCACGATCGCCGACTTCGGAAACACGCTGGCAAGATCCGCCGTCGTAACCCCGGCCATCACCGAAACCACCAGCGTCATCGGCCCCGTCACCGCCGCGACGGCCGCCGCCGCCTCGCGCCAAATCTGCGGCTTCACAGCCAGCACCAGCACGTCGGGGCGTCCGACAGGCGGCACCGCATAGGCCTCGACTCCGGCAGGCAAATCCTTCGCCACCGGATCGATGACCGCCACCGGCCCCATGTCCTCGGCCACCCAGCGGCGCAGCAACGCGCCGCCCATGTTCCCGCAGCCCAGAAGCCAGATCGGAGCGCTCACGCTTTGAAACTCACGTTGCGGCTCCGCTCAAGCTTCGCCCATCGTTTCCAGCAGCGCCGCCGCCATCGCATCCTGCGGCGTCCGGTCGGCAAACATCACCAGCTGGAACACCGGGTAAAACCGCTCGAATTCATCGACAGCCGCCTCGACCAGCACTTCGGCCTGCCCGATCGTCAGATCGGGCTCATGCTCGTCGTCGTCATTGTCGAGCAACGTCGCATGGCGGAACAGCACTGCACTGTCCGACGACCACAGCTCGAAATGCCCCATCCACAATTGCTCGTTGATGAGGCCCAACGTCTCATAGATCGCCATCTTGCGCTCATCGGGCGCGGTCAGGTCGGCGCGCGCGATGATCTGCAGCACGCGCTCCTCCTCGCGCCACAAAGCGCGCAGCTGGTACGTCGCCCAGCCGCCCTTGATCGACGTGCTGATTTCCTCGTCGCCGGACCGCTCGAAAGCCCAGCCATTGGCATCGAAAACATGCTCGAGCATGTCGATGGGCGCGGCAGGCGCAGGCGTGTAATCGATATCGACCAGGCTCATGATTTGCGGCTCATCTTGTGTGCCCCCGGTCCACGACCCCCAAATGTGGTCCCACCCATGGTTGAGCAGAACGCAGCGATTTGGCAAGCAAGCGACTCGGGCAACACACCATTAAAATGTGGATAATCACGCCACTGGGGCATTTTTCGCATTCAGTGCGGCAATTTCGGCACGCAGGATGGCAACCTCGGCCTTGAGCAACTCGGTCGCCTCGCGCGCCGCCGCAGCATTGGCCTTGACCGCCTCGAACTCGTCGCGCTCGACTGCATCGGCACCGCCGACAAACTCGCGCGCCCGGCGCCGCGCATCCTCGTGCACTTCGCGCCCGGCCCCGGCCAGCGTCCCGAACGCCGATGTCACGACCTTGGAAAAGTCTTCGAACAGCTTGTTTTCGGTCTGCATGGTCAGATTCCTATCTGAAATTCGTCGGCCGCCGGATTGAGCACCAGGATGCGGGCATTCAAGGCGAGGGCAAAGCTCAGCCATACAAGATAGGGAAGCATAAGCCACGCCGCCAGTCGCGACACCCGTGCAAACGCAAACGTTGTCACCACCGCGACAACGAGCATCAACGCGATGATCAACAGCGCCGGCAAGATCATGTGAAACCGGAAGAATACCGGCGACCACGCCAGGTTGATGACCATCCCCACCGCGAACAGCCCCAGCGCCAGCCCGCGCCCCGCCGCCGCCTTGTGTCCCCAGACGATCGCCGCCGCCACCCCAAGCAGCGTGTACAGGATGCTCCAGGCAATCCCGAAAACCGGCCCCGGCGGCTGCAACGCCGGCAGCGCCAGCGTCTGGAACCAGCCATTGTCCTCGGTCGACCCGGCAAAGCGCGCCGACAATCCCCCCAGCACCAGCAGCAAGGGCGCCAGGACGATCGCCGCCCGCCATTGCGAGCCGCGGCTCGCAACCGGGTAAGACTGGGTAATGTCCATCAACGACCGCTCCCTAGCCGATTGTGCCGTCCCGTAAAAGCCGTTCGCCCCCCAGCAAAAATTCGATATTCCCTTCCGGCCCGGTAATCGGGCTCTGCACCAGCCCCGTCACCCGCCACCCCGGTTGCGCCGCCAGCCACGCCGCCGCCTCGTCACACACCCGCTGGTGCACCACCGGATCGCGCACCACGCCGCCCTTGCCGACTTCGCCGCGCCCCGCCTCGAACTGCGGCTTGACCAGCGCCAGCAACCGCGCCGCCGGGGCCGCAAACTCGAGGGGCTGCTGCAAAACCTTCGCCATGCCAATAAAACTCGCATCGCAAACGATTAGGTCCACCGCCTCCGGCACATGGTCCGCCGTCAGCAACCGCGCGCTCAACTGCTCGAGCACCACGACCCGCGGATCCTGCCGCAATTTCCACGCCAGCTGGTTCGTCCCCGAATCCACCGCATAGACCCGCACCGCCCCGCGCGTCAGCAACACATCGGTAAAGCCCCCCGTCGACGACCCGACATCCATCGCCGTCACGCCCCCCACGTCCCACCCGAACGCATCGAGTACATGCGCCAGCTTGACCCCGCCGCGCGACACCCAGGGATGGTCCCGCCCGCGCACCTCGAGCACGACATCCGCTGCCAGCATCTCGCCCGCCTTGGCGACCTTGCGCTCGCCGGCAAACACCACGCCCGCCAGGATCAACGCCTGCGCCCGTGTCCGGCTCTCCGCCAGCCCACGCTCCGCCAACATCTGGTCAACCCGCTGCTTCATCCGCCGCAACTACCCCCCCTTCCCCTCCCCCTCAAGGGGGGAGGCGACTCGCCCCTTGGCGAGCGGGTGGGGGTGGTCCACCGCGCCAAATGAAACCCTGTAATTTCCGAAAGCACGCGCTAAACCCCCACCATGCAAATCCGAGAATTCCGGCACGGGGACATGGGCCCCATCGTCACCGCCCAATGCCGCTATTACAGCGCCGCCCATGACTGGCACGGCAACATGGAACAGCTCCTCCTCGAGGTCACCGCCAACTTCCTCAAATCCCATATCCCCGGTCGCAGCAAGTGCTGGATCGCTGAGCAGGACGACCAGATCCTCGGCTCGATCTTCTGCGTCGATGCCGGCGACAGTATCGCCCAGCTCCGCCTGCTCTACCTCGATCCCGCCGCCCGCGGCCACGGCCTCGGCACCAAACTCATCGCCGAATGCGTGAATTTCGCCCGCGCCGCCGGCTACCGCGAGCTCATGCTCTGGACCCACGCCGTCCTCCTCCCCGCCCGCCGCCTTTACGCCGCCGCCGGCTTTGTCATCACCGCCACCGCCGACCACGACGAATTCGGCCGCACCGAACCCGGCGAAACCTGGACGTTACACCTCAAATGACCCGCTTCGCCTTCCAGATCCACGCCGTCGACGGCGCCGCCCGCACCGGCGAAATCGCCATGCAACGCGGCACCATCCGCACCCCTGCGTTCATGCCGGTCGGCACCGCCGCCACCGTCAAGGGCCTGCGCCCCGCCGAAGTCCGTGGCCTTGGCGCCGACATCATCCTCGGCAACACCTACCACCTCATGCTCCGCCCCGGCGCCGAGCGCGTCGCCCGCCTCGGCGGCCTCCATCATTTCATGGGCTGGGACCGCCCGATCCTCACCGACAGCGGCGGCTACCAGGTCATGAGCCTCGCCAGCCTGACCAAACGCTCCGAGGACGGCGTCGCCTTCGCCAGCCACCTCGACGGCAGCCGGCATTTGCTCACCCCCGAGCGCTCGATCGAGATCCAGCGCCTGCTCGGCTCCGATATCGTCATGGCCTTCGACGAGCTCATCGCCCTCCCGGCCCCGCGCGAAGCCATGGAAGCCGCCATGCAGCGCTCGATGCGCTGGGCCGCACGAAGCCGCACCGCCTTCGACAGCGCCCCCGAACACGCCAGCCGCGCCGCCTTGTTCGGCATCCAGCAAGGCGGCCTCGACGAACGCCTGCGCGCCGAAAGCGCCGCCGCGCTGCAGAACATCGGCTTCGACGGCTATGCCATCGGCGGCCTCGCCGTCGGCGAAGGCCAGCCCGCCATGTTTGGCGTCCTCGACTACGCCACCGCGCAATTGCCGGTAACCGCCCCGCGCTACCTGATGGGCGTCGGCAAGCCCGACGACATCGTCGGCGCCGTCGTCCGCGGCGTCGACATGTTCGACTGCGTCCTGCCCACCCGCTCGGGCCGCAATGCCCAGGCCTTCACCCATGACGGCCCGCTCAACCTGCGCAACGCCCGTCACGCCGAGGACCAGGCCCCCCTCGACCACGACTGCCCCTGCCCGGTCTGCACAGGCCCCGCCGCCGTCAGCCGCGCCTATCTCCACCACCTCGTGAAATCGAAGGAAATGCTCGGCGCCATGCTGATGACCGAGCACAACATCGGCTTCTACCAGCACCTCTTGGCCAGCCTCCGCGCCGCCATAACCGACCACCGCCTCGCCAGCTTCGCCGACACCTTCCTCACGCGTTACAAAAACTAACCACACAGTTACTTTATTTGCATAAGCTCGAACGTCAGAGCAGGCAGCCCCTTCTGCCCCTCTCCCGCTTGCGGGAGAGGCGAGAGACGCGCCCTTCGCGCGGCTCGGGTGAGGGCTCTGACCCGTCCCCAACTCACCCCAACCCACCCCGCCCCGCCAGATAATCCCCCGCCGCCACAACCCCCTCTTCCCCCAGCAACAACCCCGCACACAAATCGCCCGCCGCCGGCGCCGTCTGGATCCCGAATCCCCCCTGCCCCGCACACCAGAAAAACCCCTCCACCGCGCCATCCCAGCCAAACACCGGCAGACGGTCTCGCGCAAACGTCCGCAATCCCGCCCAGCTCGTCTCCAGCCTGACCACTTTCGACACGCACGCCTGCTCGAACCGGTCGATCACCACCGCCACGTCGATCTCGTCGGGCCGCACGTCGTGCGCCACATCGGGGATCTCGTCATGCGGCGACAGCCACAACCGCCCGCCATCCGGCTTGAAGTAAAACCGCCCCGCGGCATCCATCACCACCGGCAAATCCGCCGGCGGCTCGGGCTCGATCCGCAGCACCGCCATCGTCCGCCGCAGCGGCTGCAACCCGCGCGGCCGCGCTCCCGCCAGCGCCGCCACGCCATCCGCCCAAGCCCCCGCCGCATTGACGACAATCCCCGCCTCGATTGGACCGGCCTTCGTCTCCAGCCGCCATTCACCGCCCACCCGCGCCATCGCCGTCACCTCGGCGTCGGCCATCACCAGCGGCTTCCAGTCCCCCACCCCGCGCAAATAGCCCTGGTGGAGCGCCGCCACATCGATATCGTGGCAATCGGGCTCCAATATCCCGCGCGTCCGCCATTCTGGCCGCATCATGGCCCCCGCCGGCGACGCCAGCACCTCATCCGCATCCAGCCAGCGATACTCGACCCCGCCGATATCGAACTCCGCCGCCACCGCCGCCAACGCGCCGTCTGCCCCGAAATCCGCATCGTCGGGCGGCGCCAGATGCAGCGCAGGCCGCACCGACAACAGCGGCCGCGCCGCAAACCCGTGCGGCGGCGTCATGAAAAACGCCCGCGACGCCCGGCTCAGCGGCACGATCCCCGGCCCGCCATAACTCTCCACCCAGAACGCCGCCGACCGCCCGGTGGTGTGGTATCCCGGCTGCGACTCCATCTCGCAGATCGCCACCGTCAACCGCCCGCCAGACCGCCGCCCCAGCGACCAGGCAAGGCTGGCCCCGGCAATCCCGGCCCCGACAATCACCACATCGAAACGCATGTCTAACCCTCTACCACCGGGGACAGGGTGACCAGGCTCAATCCAGCAATCACACACCCGTCTCCAAAAACCGCATCACCCGTCCCAACACCATCCCCCGCACCGCATCGACCTCGCGCAACAGTTCATGCCCCGCCCGCGCCACCTCCTCGAGCCGCGCATAAGGCATCGCCCCCTGCACCCGCCGCGTCACCGCATTGTCGACCAGCCCGTCATGCTCGGGGATCATCACCAGCATCGGCGTCGTGATCCGTTCCAGCATCGGCCGCCGGTCGGCCCCTTCGCCCGTCCCCCGCGCCTCTGGCGGCGGCGACAATATCCACGCCAGCGAGCGCAGCGCCGCATCGAGCCAGCCATAGGTGACGCTGCCCAGCGCCAGCGCCGGGTTCTGCCCCACCCACCACGCCTCGTCGAGATACCGCTCCGCATCGCTCGTCAGCAGCCGCTGCCGAATCGACCCCGCCGTCCCCGCTACATAGGGTCCGCCGCCCGGCACAAATTGCCCGCCGCGCCCGAGCACGACCATCAGCCGCGCCAGCCGCCCCGCCATCGCCGGCCCCAGCGGCGGTGCCCGCACCCCCAGCATCGGCGCCAGCAACACCGCCCGCTCGAACTCGCTGTTTTCGCCCGCCAGGTGCCGCTGCAGCAAATGCCCGCCCATCGAATGCGCCACCGCGAACCACGGCCTTGGCAAGACCGCGTGAAACCAGCCGATCAGCTCGTCCAGGTCGTCCGCCCAGACCTCGAAGCCGTCGCTATGCCCCTTCATCACCGTATCGCCGATCCGCCCCGACAGTCCCTGCCCGCGCCAGTCGAAGGTCGCCACGCCCCACCCGGCATCGACCAGGTCGTGCAGCGTCTCGCAATATTTCTCGAAAAAATCGCCGCGCCCGGTCAGCAGCAAGATCGACCCGGGCCCGTCCTTCACCGCCTCCCAGACCGCCGTCCGCACCATCCAGCCATCGCGCATCGCCCGCATTTCCACGCGTCCGCCCGCCGGCAGCGTCCGCCGCCGGGCAAGCGTATTGCCGCTCATGCCTCCATCAACGGCGGGTTCTCGCGCCCCCGCAGCAGCAGTCCCGGCACCACCAGCGTCACCAGGAACGCCAGCACCATCACCCCCAGCGCGACCGGGAACAGCGCCTCGATCGACCCGGCAAAACTTGCCTGCAAACCAGCCTTGGCCGCCGCCGCCACCTTGGGATCGGCATCACCCCGCGCCGCGAGCGCCGCCGCCAGCGCCCGGTCGTCCATCGCCAGCGTCTGCGCCTCGGAAAGCCCGATGCTCGCCCCCGCCGCCGTCAGTTGCGGCACCTGCCGCGGCAGTTCGGCGGACAGATTATACGTCAGCAACGCCCCGAACACCGCGACGCCGACAGTCGCCCCGATCTGCCGGAAAAACTGCGCCGACGCCGTCGCCACCCCGACCCGGCCATGGTCGACCGCACTCTGGATCGCCAGCGAGAACATCCCCTGCGCCGGCCCCAGCCCCAACCCGAGCACCAGCAGGTTGATGGTCAGCAGATATTGCGGCTGCCCGGCGCTAGTCCGCGTCAACGCCGCCATCGCCAGCAACGCCAGCGCGCCTCCCCAGACGATCACCGGCTTGTACTGCTGGGTACGCCGCGCCACCTGCCCCGCCACCATCGATCCGACCAGCACCCCGCCGAGCAGCGGCAGCATGGCGATACCACTCTCGCTCGCCGACATGCCGCGCACGATCTGCAGGTACAAAGGCAAGAACATCGGCACGCCCATATACCCCAGATTGACCAGAAACAGCGCCAGATTGCCCCGCGCCACCACCTTGTCACGAAACAGGTCGAGCGGCACCACGGCCCAGCTCTTGCCGATCGAAACCTTCAGGAACAACGCGAACGCCGCCAGGCCACCGATGACGTTCAGCACGATCCGGGTCTGCCCCCAACCGCCGCCCTCGCCGCCCCAGCCCAGTGCCAGCAGCAGCGGCACGAACGTCGCCACGATCAGCGCGCTCCCTACCCAGTCGACCCGCGCATCATGGCTTTTCGATCCATGCGGCAACCGTGTCAGCAAGATCCACAGCGCAAACCCGCCCAGCGGCAGGTTCACATAGAAAATGAACCGCCACCCTGAAACCTGGTGCCCCAGCACCATCGTCGTCGCATGGTCGGTCAGGAAGCCGCCGAGCACCGGCCCGGCCAGCCCCGCCAGCCCGAACATCGCGCCGAACCAGCCACTATACTTGCCGCGCTCGGCCGGCGGCGCCAGATCGGCGACCGTCGCGAACGCCCCCGTCGCCAGCGCCCCGGCCCCCAGCCCCTGGACCGCGCGAAACACGATCAACTGGTTCATCCCGTCCCCGAGCAGCGGCAGCGGCCCAAACTCGCCCGCCAGCCCGCACAGCATCGACCCGCCGAGAAATACCAGCACCCCGAACACCAGCACCGGCCGCCGGCCATGAATATCGCCCAGCTTGCCATAGATCGGCACCGTTACCGTCGAGCTCAGCAGATACGCCGTCCCCACCCAGGCAATCCGGTCGAGCCCCTGCAACTCGGCGACAATCCGCGGCATCGCCGTCGCGACGATCGTCTGGTCGAGCGCCGACAGGAACAGCACGATCAGCACCGCCGCGAGCGCGACACGGCGCTCGCTCGTCGAATATTGATGCGGGATCGTCTGCGCGGTCATGTCCTGCCCGCCGATAGCCCGCCAATTTCCCGCGGTCGAGGGCGAACCATCCCGCGATATCCCCGAAAACACCCGGGCAACGATCCTGCACGGTGCGCGTTCACCCCGCGACCGCTTGCAATCCCCCCACTGGCCGGGGCAAGAGGTCACAGGGGAGATTTCGAAATGACCTACGCCGTCGACATGCAACTCGTCGTCATCGCCGTCGCCGCGCTCATTCTCGGCGTGCTGATCGGCCTGGCCCTGCGCAGCGGCCTGAAGCGCCGGGTCGCCGTCCTCGGTGAACGCAACAACGGCCTGCTCCGCGAACGCGACACCGCCATCGCCGAACGCGAACGCCTCGCCGTCGACCTCAAGGCCCGCGAAGCCCAGATCCGGCCCCTGTCCGACGAAGTCGACAAGCTCCGCCGCGACTTCGCCCGCCAGCGCACCGCTCCCGAAGGCTCTGTAATCACGGATCAAACCCGCACCGTAAACCCGCTTGACCTGTCGCAGCTGAAGGGCGTCGGTCCCAAGTTCGCCGACCGGCTCAAGGCATCCGGCATCGATCGCATCGACCAGATCGCCGGCTGGAGCGGCGCCGACGTCCAGGTCATCGACGGCCAGATGGGCAATTTCCGCGGCCGCATCGAAGGCGACCGCCTCGTCGAACAGGCCAAGCTGCTCACCGAGGGCCGTTACACCGAATATGAAACCCTGTTCGGCAAACTCGGCACGAACATCTGAAGCATGACAGCGAAGCTCATAACCGGCTTCGCCCTCACCTTCATCCTTGCCTACGCCGCCTTTCGCTATGAAAAACAAGCCCTTCTCGCCAAACTCGGCGCCGAGGTCGCAACCATCATGCTCGCCAACAACGTCCCCGACGGCGCCGCGCACTGGAACGACGCCAACAACCGCCCCACCCGCACCGCGCAGCTGAGCGGCACCGCCACCCCCGCCATGCGCGCCAAAATCATCGCCGAACTCGCCAACCACCCCGGCATCTACCGAGCCACCTGGCCCTGATGCTCTGGCTTTTCACCGAAATCTGGCTCTGGATCCTAGCCGCCTTCATCCTCGGCCTCCTGATAGGCCGCTGGACCAGAAAATAACCCTCTTCTTCCCCCCTCCCTCTTCAGGGAGGGGTCGGGGGAGGGTCCTTCCTTCCTGCTCCCCTCCCTTCTTCAAGGGAGGGGCCGGGGGTGGGTGCGTCTGCAACCCAACACGCCAAACAGACTACCCCTTCGCCCTCAGCGCCGCCTGCGCCGCAGCCAACCGCGCAATCGGCACCCGATAAGGCGAACAACTAACATAATCCAACCCAAGCTTCTCGCAGAACGCGATACTCCCCGGATCCCCCCCATGCTCGCCGCAAATCCCCAGCTTCAACCCCGACCGCGCCTTCCGCCCCCGCTCCACAGCAATCTCGACAAGTTCCCCAACCCCTTCCTCATCGATCCCCACAAACGGATCCCGCGGATAAATCCCCATATCCACATACGTCGTCAAAAACCGCGCCGCATCATCCCGGCTGATCCCCAGCGCCGTCTGCGTCAAATCATTCGTTCCGAAGCTGAAAAACTCAGCGAATTCAGCAATGTCCCCCGCCCGCAGCGCCGCGCGCGGCAGCTCGATCATCGTCCCCACCATATATTCCAGCGTCCGCCCGGTCTCGGCAAACACCTGCTGCGCCTCGAAATCGATCGCCGCCTTGGTAATCTCGAGCTCGCGCGCCGTCGCCACCAGCGGCACCATCACCTCGGGCACCACCGCCTCGCCGGTATCCTTCGCCACCGCGACCGCGGCCTCGAAGATCGCCCGCGCCTGCATCGCATAGATTTCAGGATAGGTGATGCCCAGCCGGCAACCGCGATGCCCCAGCATCGGATTGAATTCATGCAACTCCCCGATCCGCCGACGCACCGTCGCCACCGTCAGGCCGGTCGCCGCCGCCACATCGGCAAACCCCGCCTCGTCATGCGGCAAAAACTCGTGCAGCGGCGGATCAAGCAACCGAATCGTCACCGGCATCCCCGCCATCTCGCGGAAAATCCCCTCGAAATCGGCCCGCTGCTCGGGCAGCAACTCTGCCAGCGCCGAAGCCCGCCCCTTGCCGTCCTCGGCCAAAATCATCCGCCTCACCGACGTAATCCGCGACGGCTCGAAGAACATATGCTCGGTCCGGCACAGCCCGATCCCCTCGGCGCCAAAGCCCCGCGCCGTCCGGCAATCCGCCGGCGTCTCGGCATTGGTGCGCACCTTCAATCGCCGATGCTTGTCGGCCCATTCCATCAACACCCCGAAATCGCCCGCCAATTCGGGCTCGATCGTCGCCACTTCACCCAGCATGACCTCGCCGGTCGCCCCATCGAGCGTGATCCGGTCGCCCTCGGCCACCGTCCGCCCGCCGACGCTCATCACCCGCGCCTTCAGATCGATCGCCAGGCTCCCCGCCCCCGACACGCACGGCCGCCCCATGCCGCGCGCCACGACCGCCGCATGGCTCGTCATCCCGCCGCGCGCCGTCAGAATGCCCTTGGCCGCATGCATGCCATGGATATCCTCGGGCGACGTCTCGGTGCGTACCAAAATAACCGCCTCGCCCAATTTGGCGCGCGCCTCCGCCGTATCGCTATCGAACACCACCGCCCCCGAAGCCGCCCCAGGCGACGCCGGCAACCCGCGCGCAATCACATCGCGCTTCGCCTTTGGATCGAGCGTCGGATGCAACAACTGGTCGAGCGCCCCCGCCTCCACCCGCAGCACCGCCTCGGCCTCGGTAATCAGCCCCTCGCTGGCCATATCGACCGCAATCTTTAACGCTGCCTTCGCCGTCCGCTTGCCGGCGCGCGTCTGCAGCATCCACAACCGCGAATCCTCGACGGTAAATTCGATATCCTGCATGTCGCGATAATGCGTCTCGAGCAGCGCAAACACCGCCGCCAGCTCGCCGAAAACCTGCGGCATCGCCTCTTCCATCGAAGCCGCCTTCGCCCCGGCCCGCTCCCGTGCGGCGCGCGTGAGGTACTGCGGCGTCCGAATCCCCGCCACGACATCCTCGCCCTGCGCGTTGATCAGATATTCGCCGTACGTCACCCGCTCGCCGTTCGCCGGATCACGCGTGAACGCCACCCCCGTCGCCGACGTGTCGCCGCGATTGCCGAACACCATCGCCTGCACCGTGACCGCGGTGCCCCAGCTTTCCGGAATATCGTTCAATCGCCGATAAGTCCGCGCCCGGTCCGACCGCCAAGACCCGAACACCGCACCGATCGCACCCCACAATTGCTCGTGCGGGCCTTGCGGAAACTCATCCCCCCAATGCTGCGCGACCAGCCCCTTGTAGCGCTTCACCAGCCCCTGCAGATCCTCCGCCGACAGCTCGGTATCGAGCGAAACCCCGCGATCTTCCTTCAGGATCTCAAGCGCATCCTCGAACAGATAATGATCGAGCCCAAGCACCACATCGGCATACATCTGGATAAACCGCCGATAGCTGTCCCAGGCAAACCGCGGATTCCCCGAAGCCGCCGCCAACCCAACCACAGTCGCATCGTTCAGCCCCAAATTCAGGACCGTATCCATCATCCCCGGCATCGAGACCCGCGCCCCCGACCGCACCGACACCAGCAACGGATCGCTCGCATCGCCGAAACCCTTGCCGGTAATTGCCTCGACCGCCGCCAGCGCCTCGAGCGTCTCGGCCTTGATCGCCTCGGGCAATTTCCCGCCGGCGTCATAATAAGCCGCACAAACCGGCGTCGATATCGTCAGCCCCGGCGGCACCGGCAACCCAATGCCCGCCATCTCGGCCAGATTGGCCCCCTTGCCCCCCAAAAGCGTCTTCTGCGAAGCATCGCCATCCGCCGACCCGCCACCGAACCGAAACACAGACTTGGTCATCAAAAGCTCCACGTTACCCTCTCGCCCTGCGGGAGAGGGCGAGAGACGCCAAAGGCGGCCCGGGGTGAGGGGTAAATCACCCCTCGATCTTGGAAAAATCCGCCACGCTATTCGCCGCACCACGCAAACGCGCCAACAACCCCAACCGGTTCAACCGCACCGCCGGATCAGGCGCATTAACGATAACCCCCTCGAAAAACGCGTCCACTGCCGGTCGCAGACCTGCGAGCGCAGCCATCGCGGCAGCAAAGTCTTCGCGTTCGACAGCTGCAGCAATCTCCGGCACCGATCCATCAAGCGCGACAGAGAGCGCCCGTTCCGCATCTTCGCTCAACAGGTTCACGTCCGTTGCGCCATCAAAAACCAGCCTATCCTTGCCCTCCTCGATGCGCAGGATACTCGCGGCGCGCTTAACCCCGGCAAGGAGGTTGGTACCGTTCTTTGTTGCAAGAACGGCTTGCAGCGCACGGACACGAGCCAAAAGGCGAACCAGATCATCCTCGCCACCGAGGGCAAATACCGCGTCGATCAAATCGTTACGCATGCCCAATTCACGTTGCTGAACCTTAAGCCGGTCAGCAAAAAACGCTCCGAGCTTCTCCTCAATCCGGCCGTCGAAGACCTTCACGAAACTGTCCAGGTCGTCGCCGACAGTCTGGAGCAGAACTGTTTCCATACGAAAGCGCAGCCCGTTCCGAACAATCGATGCAATAACTCCCAAAGCGGCTCTGCGAATAGCAAAAGGGTCTTTGGATCCCGTTGGAGCTTCGTTGATGAGAAAAAAGGCCGCAATGGTATCCAGCTTGTCCGCCAAAGCCACCGCCACACTTAACGGAGCCGTCGGAACATCATCCCCCTGCCCCACCGGCTTGTAATGATCCCGAATAGCATCCGCGACCGCCGCATCCTCGCCCGACACCCGCGCCAGATACGCGCCGGCAACCCCCTGCACCTCGGGAAACTCGCCAACTGTCGCCGAAACCAGGTCAACCTTGCACAACAAAGCCGCTCGCTCCGCCAGATCGGCCAACCCGCTACCCTCTCCCCTTGATGGAGAGGGCGACTCGCCGCCTTCGGCGAGCGGGGAGAGGGGAGCCTTCCCATCGGCGGAAGAAACAGCCCCACTCTCAACCAACCACCGCGCCAGCTTCGCAACTCGCGCGACCTTGTCCGCAACAGTCCCCAATTTCTCATGAAAAACGATATCGCTCAACTTCGGCGCAAAAACCTCCAGCCCCCCGGCCAAAACAGCCGCAACATCCTGGTCCCAAAAAAACTTAGCATCCGCCAACCGGGCACTCAGCACCCGCTCGTTCCCGGCAATAATCGCGCCGCCGCCATCACTCGCGACCAAATTCGCCGTGCAAACAAACGCCGGAGCCAATTCCCCGCCCGCATCCACGCAAGCAAAATACTTCTGGTTCGTCCGCATCGTCAGCTGGATCACCTCGCGCGGCACCGCCAAAAACGCCGGATCGAAAGCCCCCAACATCGGCACCGGCCACTCCGTCAGCCCGGCATTCTCCGCCACCAGTCCCGCATCCGGAACCACGCTCAAGCCCTCAGCCGCAGCAGCCTCCGTCGCCCCGGCCTCGATCAACCCGCGCCGCTCCGCCGACGACACAACCACCTTCTCCGCCAGCAACTGCGCCGCATAGGTCCCGGCGCTCTCCACCGAAACCGCCCCGCCCATGATCCGGTGCCCGCGCGTCTCACGCCCGGCCACAACCCCATGCGCCTCACAAGCCACAACGTCGCCGTCGAGCAACGCCACGATCCCCGTCAACGGCCGCACCCAGCGCACCGTCCCCGCGCCCCAACGCATCGATTTCGGCCACTGGAAATCCCGCACGATCGCCGGCACCAGCTCCGCCAGAATCGCCGCCGCCGACCGCCCAGGACTGGCAATATGCGCAAACAGCACCACGCCCTTGGGCGTAACCCGTTCTTCCAACTGATCCCGCGTCAACCCGACGCCGCGCAAGAACCCCGCAATCGCGCCCTCGGGCGCCGAAGCCGATGGCCCCTTGCGCTCCTCGCTCGACGCCGCACTGGCCTCCGCCACATCCTCGGCAATCAACCACAGCCGCCGCGGCGTCGCATCCGCCACCACAGCCCCATGCGCCAACCCGGCCGCCTTCAATCCATCGACAAACCGCGTCCGCAACTGCTCGGCCGCAGCCGCCTGCATCCGCGCCGGAATTTCCTCCGAAGCCAGCTCAAGCAAAAACGCGCTCACTTCCCCTCCCCCTCAAGGGGGGAGGCGAAAGACGGCCCCTTGGCCGGCCCGGGTGGGGGTGTCGCAACACCAAACGAAGCCACCCAGATATCCGCCACAGCCTTAACCAAATCCCGCACCCGCCCGATATAAGCCTGCCGCTCAGCCACGGAAATCACGCCCCGCGCATTCAACAAGTTAAAGATATGGCTAGCCTTGATCGCCTGGTCATACGCCGGCAACGGCAGCCCTACCCCCACCAACGCCCGGCATTCCTCGCTCACATCTTTGAAATGCTGGAACAACCGCTCGGTGTTGGCGTGCTCGAAATTATACGCCGAAAACTGCTGTTCCTGCTTCAAGAACACATCGCCATACGAAACGCCGGCATCGTTATACCGGAGGTCGTAAACACTCTCGACCCCCTGCACATACATCGCCAGCCGCTCCAGCCCATAGGTCAGCTCACCCGCCACCGGCGCACAATCATGCCCCGCAACCTGCTGGAAATAGGTGAACTGCGTCACCTCCATGCCATCGCACCAGACTTCCCAGCCCAGCCCCCAGGCCCCCAAGGTCGGCGATTCCCAATCATCCTCGACGAACCGAATGTCATGCACCCGGCGATCGATCCCGATCGCATCGAGCGACCCCAGATAAAGGTCGATCAGATCCGCCGGCGAAGGCTTCAAGATCACCTGAAACTGGTAATAATGCTGCAGCCGGTTCGGGTTTTCCCCATACCGCCCATCGCTCGGCCGCCGGCTCGGCTGCACGAACGCCGCATTCCATGTGTCGGGACCCAACGCGCGCAGCGTCGTCGCCGGGTGGAACGTCCCCGCTCCCATTTCCATGTCGTACGGCTGCAATATCGCGCAACCCTTGTCGCCCCAGTACCCCTGGAGCGTAAGGATGATGTCCTGGAAAGAAAGCGACGTCAGCGGAAAAGCCCTTCGCAGGTGCAAAATACTGCCCCGCGTGTAGCGGCGCGACCGCATTGGGGTCAACCGCCGGAAGACGCCCGCTGCTGCTGCATCGCCGTCAACCATGCCACGATCGCCGCATCGTCGCTTTCCGCGATCGGCGCCTTGTATGTCGCGCGCATCTTGCCGACGACCGCGCGCCACTCCGCCTCGCTCAACCGCGGCTGGTTCGTCACCATCTCGCCCGAATGACACGCCAGGCAATTCGAATTGACCACCTCCGCCGATGGCCCGCCCTTGATGTCCGGAAAAGCCACGAACTCACCCGGCAAGACGATGCTCACCAGCGCCGTGACCACAGCCATCCGGATCACGAGAACCGCACCCGAACCGGCTCGACGACATTCCGCGCATAACCGCCGGGATTCCAGTTCGGCACCATCCCCTGCGCCAATCCGTTGGCATTCGTGCACCGCGCCATCAACACCGCCCCCGCACGCGCCACCGGCACAACCCCATCGAACCGCCGAAAGCCATATTTTCCCAAGTCAGTCCCCAGCCGAGCATCGCGCCAACTTGCCCCGCCATCCCCCGAAACCTCGACCCGCTGCACTCCGCAATCCCCGCCGAACGCAATCCCGCCGACCTTCATCTCCGGCGTCCAGCCGACCACAGCCTTATCCGCGACACTCGTCACGAACGACCGCGGCGGCATACGATTGATCGGCTCACGCGCAAACTCCCTCGTCCCCGGCGCCACGTTCGCGCCCGGCGCCGTTGGCACCAGATACGCCTTCGCCATCCAGTACCCCGTATCCGGGGCGCTCAGCACCTCGATGCTATCAAGCATCTTCACCCAATACGTCGAAAACCAACCCGGCACGACCAGCCGCAGCGGAAACCCGTTCAGGATCGGCAGATCCTCACCATTCATCGCCCAGGCGATCATCACCTCGCCGTCCAGCGCATGATCGACCGCCAGCGACTTGGCAAAGTCCGGCGCCGCCTCGACCGCCGGCGCATCGAGCCCAGAAAACCGCACCTGCACCGCCCCCGGTTTCACCCCGGCAGCCTTGAGCACATCGCGCAGCCGCACCCCCGTCCAGCGCGCATTGCTCATCGCGCCATTGCCCCATTGCGCCCCCGCCACCCGCGGCTCGAAAAACCCCCGCGAATTCCCTGAACACTGGTTCACCGCAACAATCTCGAACCGCGGCAACTTCTTCAACTCTGCCAAAGACAGCGACAGCGGCTTCCCCACATGCCCACCAACCTTCAACCGAAAAGCAGCCGCATCGACCTCGACCGGAAACCCCCAGTGCCAACGCACATAATGCGACGTATTCGGCGTCAGCACATCGCCATCGAAAACCCGCATCGGAGTCTCGAGCAACGGCGGCGTCGTCCGCTGCAGGACCATCGCCCCCTTGCCCGGATAATCCGTCACCAAGGGCCGAGCGCTCGGCCCACCCGGAAAGCCCAGGTCAACCATCTTCTGCGCGAAGGCCGGCACAGCAACCCCCGCAGCGGCAACAGCAAGCAAATGTCGGCGTGCAATCATGCACAAACCCTAGCGCCGCCCTCTCCAACTGTCATCCCGGGCTTGACCCGGGACCCAGCTACCTACTCCCGCACCATCAAAAAAAGCCCCCACTCCCCCGCTGTCATGCCAGCGAAGGCTGGCATCCAGCGGTCGCCCCAAGCACCCCCCGCCCAGCAGAAGCAAAACCGTCCCGGCGAACCCGCCGCCAACCCACCCCTCAGACGTTGAATCGAAACAGCATCACATCCCCATCCTGCACCACATATTCCTTCCCCTCAGACCGGTACTTCCCAGCCTCCTTCGTCCCTGCCTCGCCCCCGAACTTCACATAGTCCGAAAACGCCATCGTCTCCGCCCGGATAAAGCCCTTCTCGAAATCCCCATGGATCGCCCCAGCCGCTTGCGGAGCCTTCGACCCCACAGTAACCGTCCAGGCCCGCGCCTCCTTGGGCCCCACCGTAAAGAACGTAATCAGCCCCAACAGCTCATAAGCCGCCCGCACAACCCGCGCCAAACCCGTCTCGGTCAGCCCCAGCGCTTCCAGATACTCCGGCCGATCGCCCGCATCCATCAAAGCCACCTCGGCCTCGATCGCCGCGGAAACGATCACCGCCCCCGCCCCGACCTTCGCCGCCATCGCGAGCACTGCCGCACTGAACGCGTTCCCCGCCGCCGCCGAAGCCTCCTCGACATTGCAGACATACAGCACCGGCTTCGACGTCAGCAGCTGCGCCTGGTCGAGCACCCGCTGCTCCTCCTCGTCCTTGGCCACCACCAGCCGCGCCGGCTTGCCCTCGCGCAGCAATTCCAGCGCCTGGCCCAGCACCACCGCCTGCAACTTGGCTTCCTTGTCCCCCTGCGCGGCCTTCTTCACCAGCGACGGCACCCGCTTCTCGAGCGACTCCAGGTCCGACAACATCAGTTCGGTCTCGACCGTCTCGGCGTCGGAAACCGGGTCGACCCGGCCCTCGACATGCGTAACGTCGTCATCCTCGAAACACCGCAGCACATGCACGATCGCATCGGTCTCGCGGATATTCGCCAGGAACTGGTTGCCCAGCCCCTCGCCCTTCGACGCGCCGCGCACCAACCCGGCAATGTCGGTAAACCCCAGTTGCGTCTCGATAATCTTCGCCGACCCGCCAATCCGCGCCAGGTCATCAAGCCGCGTATCCGGCACCGGCACATTGCCGACATTCGGCTCGATCGTGCAAAACGGATAATTGGCCGCCGCCGCGCTGGCCGTCTCGGTCAGCGCATTGAACAACGTCGACTTGCCGACATTGGGCAGCCCGACAATCCCGCAACGAATAGCCATTATCGATCCTTGGTTCTTGCTTCCCGCGCACATACGGGCAGGGTCAGACGTGGCCGCGCTCTAGCCGCTGGACACCGAATTGGAAAGCTATGACGAGCCCTATCCCTGCACCCGCCGAGCAACCTCGCTCATGAACCGCGCATCATTGCCATCGAGCAACCACAACACCTCGGCCGCCACCGCCCCCAGCACATCCGCCAGCGGATCCATCTCGATCTTGGCAAAATTCCCCAGCACATACGGCGAGACCCGGTCCTTGTGCCCCGGATGCCCGATCCCCATCCGCACCCGCCGAAATTCCGGCCCCAGATGCGCATCCAGCGACCGAATCCCATTATGCCCCGCCGCCCCGCCGCCATGCTTCACCTTCACCCGAAACGGCTCCAGATCCAGCTCATCATAAAACACCGTCAACGCATCCGTCGGCTCGACCTTGAAAAACCGCACAGCCTCGCCAACGGAGCGTCCGCTCTCGTTCATGAATGTCGCAGGCTTGAGCAGGGTGACGCGGTGCGGCCCGATACGGCCTTCGCTGGTCAATCCCTGAAATCGGGTTTTCCACGGTCCGAAACCATGGAGCGCGGCGATGGCGTCGACCGCCATGAACCCGATATTGTGCCGATTGAGCGCATAGGCAGCGCCCGGATTACCGAGACCGGCAAAAAGCTTCACCGGTCTCGGTCAATCAATCTCAGGCCGCGGCTTCTTCAGCTGCGGTTTCGGCTGCGTCGGTTTCGCTCTTCAGAGCCGAAGGCGCAACCAGCGTGGCGATGGTGAAATCGCGATCGGTGATGTGCGACTTGACGCCTTCCGGCAGCTTGACGGCGCTGATGTGGATCGAATCGCCGACATCGGTGCCATCGAGGCTGATCTCGATCTGGTCGGGAATCGCATCCGAAGGGCAATCGAGCTGCAGTTCGTGGCGAACGATGTTGAGCACCGCGCCGCGCTTCATGCCGGGCGACTTGTCTTCATCGATGAAGTGCACGGGCACTTCGACGGTGATGACGGCGTTGCCGGCCAGCCGCAGGAAATCGACATGGATCGGGCGATCCGAAACCGGGTGGAACTGCACGTCGCGCGGCAGGGTACGCACCGGCGCACCGCCATCGACGGCGATTTCGACCACGGAATTCATGAAATGCCCGGTCGACAGCTGGCGGACCAGCAGCTTCTCTTCGACGTGAATGGTCACGGCGGTTTCGCCATTGCCATAGATCACTGCCGGTACGCGGCCCGTACGACGCACTGCCCGAGAGGCTCCCTTGCCTGCCCGGTCACGCGTTTCGGCCGCGAGCTTTAGATTTTCGCTCATTGCTCGCTTCTCCAATTGTTCACATATCGCGCCGCCCCAGGCCTCCAGGGATGCAGAATCGGGAAGACGCGAAGCGGTGGCGCATAAGCCAGCAACTGCCCAAAAGCAAGGTCGGTACGATTTCGGTAACGCCCGATGCCAAGTTCGCCTTGCCCACCACAAAGCAAAACCACCGATAGCCTACCAAGGCAATGGGATATGCTGCCGCCATCGCCACCGAGTCAGTCCGGTGACGATCTTGGCGGAGCGTTTCCCCAGACGCCGCCAGTCCTGCGGCGGAGGCACCGGACCGGACCCGTCCGGCGCCTCCGCCGGTTCTGCCCAGCGATCCAAAGGAGCCGCGCATGAATTCCGCATCCGTTCCCGGCCCGACAATTCTCATCGTTCCCGGCATCAACGGCTCCGGCCCCGGCCATTGGCGATCGCTCTGGCTGCAATCCCGCCCCGACTGCCACCGCGTCGAGCAAGCCAATTGGCACGACCCCGACCCCGCCGACTGGATCGACGGCCTCGAGCGCCAGATTTTCCCCGCCGATAACATCATCCTCGTCGGCCACAGCCTCGGCTGCGCCACCATCGCCGCCTGGGCCGCCCGTCCCGGCTCGAGCACCCACCGCGTCGCCGGCGCGCTCCTCGTCGCCCCCTGCGACGCCGAGCGCGCCGGCCTCCCCGCCAACATCGCCCGCTTCGCCCCACTCTCCCGCTGCGCCCTGCCGTTCCGCTCGACCCTCGTCGCCAGCAGCACCGACCCCTACGCGGTCGTCCCCCGCAGCCGCACCTTCGCCGACGAATGGGGCAGCGCCTTCATCGATGCCGGCGCCCCCGGCCATATCAACACCGCGTCGCAGCTCGGCGCCTGGCCCTTCGGCGAAGTCCTGCTCGACACGCTCATCGCATCGGCCACCGCCGATCGTACTCCCTACCGACGCGCCGCCGCCCTACGGCACGCCGTCACTGCACCTTCTCCACCACCATCCCCCGCGCCTGCAGCAACGCCAACAGCCCCGCCGTCCCACCGAAATGCCCGGCCCCAACCGCCACGAACACCTTGCCCGGACGCCGCATCACGCCGCTGATCCAGTCCGCCCAGCGCCTATTGCGATCGGTCAGCAGCACCTTCGCCAGCAGCGGCGACGCGCGCACCTCGCGCGCAAAATCCCGCTCGATCGCCCCCACATCGCCCGCCCGCCACAGCGCCAGCAACCTGGCGCTATCCTCCTTCGCCATCCGCAAGTCCGTCAGCGTCGCCTCGAGCATCGCCGCCTGGTCGGCCTCGGGCAACCCATCGAAAAACCGCAGCTGCTGCTCCGGCGTTTCCAGCGCCACGATCGCCTTCTTCGCCGCCTTCGCGCGCAGCGTCAGCGCCGGCTCCACGCCATTGCCCGAATCGAACCCCGCCGCGCGCAGCGTCGCCTCGCCCAGCGTGATCGCCGCCAGCCAGGTCTCCATCCTGTCGAGCGCCGCCACCGGCACCCCCGCCGCCTGGGACGCCGACGGAATCAGCAACGCCGCCGCCGGCGTCACCCTTGCCGCCAACGGCTTCAGCGCCGGTGCCCCGGGCGCCGCCATGCCAATCTCGGCCACCATCGGCGCCAGGCTATACGCATCGTCCGGAATGATCGCCTCGAGCACCAGCGTGTCCGCCGCATCGAACCGTGCTGCCAGCCCCGGCGACAGCCACTTCTCGCCCTTCGGCAGCGCATGGATCGTCCCGAACAGCGTGATTTCGGTATCGGCGTCGCGTACCACCCACACACCGGGCGCAGCACCCGCCGGCGCAGCCGGCAAAACCAGCAATGCCGGCGCCGCAACCAGCAGCGCCAAAATCCAGAACGACAATCGCATCAGGCGGCGCTCTCCGCCCAATATTTGTCCTTGAGCAGCCGCTTGTACAGCTTGCCGGTATCGTGCCGCGGCAGCTCCGCCATGAAATCGATGCTCTTGGGGCATTTCACATGGCTCAATCGCGCCCGCACGAACGCGATCAGCTCGGCCTCCAGCTCCGGCCCCGCCAGGCTCATGTCGCGCGGCTGCACCACGGCCTTCACCGCCTCGCCCATCTCGGCATCGGGCACCCCGAACACCGCGACGTCCGCCACTTCGGGATGCAGCGTCAGCGCGTTCTCCGCCTCCTGCGGATAGACATTGACCCCGCCCGAAATGATCATGAACGCCGCCCGGTCGGTCAGGAACAAATAACCATCCGCATCGACATGGCCAATATCCCCGAACGTCGCGCCGTGCGCGCTCATCACGCTCGCCGTTTTCTCGGCGTCGTTGTGATAGGCAAACTCCGGCCCGCCGGCGAAATAGATTCGCCCCGTCTGCCCCGCCGGCAAAACGCTGTCGTCATCGCCCAGCACGCGCACTTCGCCCAAAATCGCCTTGCCGACGGAGCCCGGCTTGGCCAGCCACTCCTGCGAATTGATCGTCGTGAACCCCGCGCCCTCGGTCGCCGAATAATATTCATGGATCACCGGCCCCCACCATTCGAGCATGGCGTGCTTGACATCGACCGGGCACGGTGCCGCCGCATGGATCGCCACCTTGAAGCTCGACAGGTCATGCGCCATCCGCGCCGCTTCGGGCAGTTTCAGCATCCGCACGAACATCGTCGGCACCAGCTGGCTATGGGTGATCCGGTATTTCTCGATCAGCGCCAGATACGCCTCGGGGTCGAACCGTTCCATGACCACCACTGTCCCGCCGAAGCGCTGCACCGCCATGCAATACCGCAGCGGCGCTGCATGATAGAGCGGCGCCGGCGACAAGTAGATCATGTCCGGCCCGAACTGATACAGCACCGACACCAGCCCGCTTATCCCGTCACCGGCATCGAGCGGACCCTCGGGCAACGGCCCGCGCACGCCCTTGGGACGGCCGGTGGTGCCGCTTGAATACAGCATATCGCGCCCGGCGCTCTCGTCGGCGATCCGCTCCACGGGCATCGCCGCCAGCGCCGTATCGAGATCGTCGAAGCCTGCCACCGCACCCCCGGTGACATAACGCGCCAACACATCACCCCCCGCCACCACCGCCGCCAATCCGGCGCTGGCAAACACGATCCTGGCGCCCGAATCCGAAAGGATATAGCCCGCCTCGTCGGCCGTCAGTTTGGTCGACATCGCGACATAAACCAGCCCCGCCCGCTGCGCGCCCCAGCACACCGGCAAATAATCGATGCCGTTGCTCATCATGATCGCCACGGTATCGCCGCGCTTCAGGCCATGACTGCGCAGCAGTTGCGCGACCTGGTTCGACCGCGCCTCGAGTTCGGCATAGGTCATCACCTGCCCGCTGCCGGCCATGATGATCGCCAGTCTGTCGGGCGTTGCTTCGGCGTGGACGAACGGATGCATTGTCTCTCCCCAAACTTTATGACGCAGCGCGCGGCACCGAACCTCTAAGCCGCAGCGCGCGGCGCTGCCCGGCGATCCCAGGCAATCGCCACAGCCATAAGCCCCGCGAACAACGCCACCAACCCGCCAATATTGATCATCACGCCGCCGATGCCGTGCACCCCGATATCGAGAAACGGGTATGGATACCGCCCCGTCGCCGCGCCCTTGCCCATCGCGACAAAGGCATAAAGCGTCGGCACCACCAGCCCCGGCAACAACGTTGCCCAGCCAACCGACCCGCGCGGCACCAGCACCAGCCACCACAAGGCATAAAGCACCGGCACGACCCGGTGCAGCAGCGTATCGACGAACAGCCCGAATCCCGCGAGGGGATACAGGCCAACCAGCAAGATGTTATAAATCAGCCCGACGACGACGATATAGACGAACACCGCAAGCCGCGCTGCGGGCCGCCCGAGCAAGCCGCCCCATCCGAATGGGGCGAACATCGTCACCAGTGCGACGAGAATATTCGCCCAGATCGTGAAGAAACCCAGCAAATTGACCGGCACCGTCCACAACGGCTCGCCCAGTCCCGCCGCCCTGCCGGCGCTCACCGTGAACTGGCCCGCTACCGCGAACCAGGCGATCGCCGCGATCATTCCGGCAACCCGCCGCAGCCGCGCGGCGCGTCCCGCATCCAATGAATCGTTCATCAAGCCCTCCCCCGAAGATCGGCCAGCATTGGCCGACCCCCGGGGAACGGGCAAGTCCTACCCGAGCGAAACCTGCGCCACCTTGTCCTTGGCGTCGACCTTGGGATCGATCCCGATCAGCATCTTGACCGCCGCGAACAGATTATTCTCGTTGAGCCAGATCACCGCATTACCCGGCTCCATGCGCAACAGCACGAGCTTGGGATCATCCTTGCCGCTGTACCACGCCGCGACGAACGGGTTCCACAACCGGTCGATCGTCGCCTGGTCATTATGCTCGGCAAGCGTCCCGTCGAACGAGGCAAACAGCTCGTGCCCCTTTGAAACCAGCGTCGCCGTCGCGCGTCCGGACGCGCCGCCGCGGATCGCCTCGACAATGCCGTTGTCGTCCGACGTGAAGAACCAGATCGGCCCGCGGCCCGTATCGTTATCTTCAACTTGCGCCGTCATAGGCCGCAGGTGGCCGTCTTCATGGCCCTCGAGCCCGAGCATTACGGTCCGGTCGGAATCGAGCGTCTTCCAGAACTTTCCGGCGATTTCCTGATCACTTGCCACAATGCGTCTCCTTTTGATGACGCTTGCCAAACCACTAGCCCGGCAACCCGGTTCCACATTGCCGCCGGTCGCGACATGCCTCATCGTCGCACCGTAACGACCCCGAAAGCGACGCCATGATTTCACCACCGAGCGCGCAAAAGGCGCCGTTGTCCTTCTCCACGGTCTCGGCCGCACCAGCTTCTCGATGCGCAGTGTCGCCGCCGCGCTCCGGCCGGCCGGCTACGCAATACTGTCGCCGTGGTACAACTCGCGCGGCACGATGTCCGAAATCCTCGCCTGGCTGCAACCGCGCATCCGCGCCTTCACCCGCGAGCACCCCGGCCCGCTCCACTTCGTCACCCATTCACTCGGCGGCCTCGTCACCCGCGCCTATATCACCGCCCACCGCCCCGAAAGTCTCGGACGCGTCGTCATGCTCGCCCCGCCCAACAGCGGCAGCAACCTCGCGGATGCGCTGCAATCGCTCAGGCTAGACAATCTCATTCTCGGCCCCAACAGTGCCCATCTCCGCACCCGCCGCACGCCGGCCGAGGAACGCCAGCTCGGGACAGTCGATTATCCCCTCGGCATCATCGCCGGCGACCGCCCCTTCGACCCCATCCTGCCCCGCCTGTTCCTCCCCGGCGCCAACGACGGCAAGGTCTGCGTCGCCGCCACGAAGATCGAAGGCATGACGGGTCACATCACCCTGCCCGTCCAGCACACGATGATGGTCGGCGACAAACGCGTCATCGCCCAGACCCTGGCGTTCCTCGAGTCCGGAATGTTCGCATAAGCCTCCTCTCCCGCTTGCGGGAGAGGCGAGACGCGCGCCAGCGCGCCGGGTGAGGGTGTGCCCGAACTAACAGGACAACAATACTCGCCCCATCACTCGACGGACGACCAGACGCCGTCAACCACCCCCTACGACACCCCGCAACGTCTGCTGATGCTGGACCACCCGCCAGACCTCATGCGACAACCACCGCATCACCGTCGTGCAATAGGCCGAATAGGGATCGCTGCCTTCCCGGCTGGCAACCACATGATAGGCAATGACGATCAGCCCCTCCTGCGGCCGCTTGACCTGTTGCTCGCTGAACTCCACCCGCTCCCAGCGCGGCGTCGACGACACCGCCTCGATCGCCTCGGCCCCGCTCATCACGAACGGCGGCGCCGGCAGCACCATCACGCATTCGTCGTCGATCAACTCGTGATAATGCGCCGCATCGCCAACCCACAGGCTCTCCTCGAAGGCCCAGATCCGATCGTCGTCCATCCTGCTCTCCTGTCACTACGACACGGAAAACAATCACCGGGCAACGCCCGTTCCCCCTGCGGCACCATCGCGCAAGGACCCCCAAATATAAGCGTTCGTCATGCTTAACTTGTTTCAGCATCCATCGTGCAACCAGCACAGTCGAACCCGCATAACGCCACCTGTCGCACGAAGCGCAACAAGCCCTGCCGCCGAACCCGATCCCGCTCTGCCAGCAACCGCCCGGCCACCTCGTCCTTCCGCGCCCGCGACCTCGCCTCGCCCACCGCCGGCGCGACCACCGCCACCTCCCCGACCCCGCTCCCGCAACCCCGCCATCACCCACGGCAACCGCTCCGGATAATCCGCCGGAAACGACCAATATTCCGCCACCTTGCCCGGCGCCAGTTCGGTCTTCCCCGCCACCAGCCCCCGCTCCCCCGGCGGCAGATGAAACAGCAACGCCACCAGCACGTCGCTGCTCACCCAGGGATAGACCTCGCCCAGCCGCGGATCCACCGCGCCTTTGCGAAGCGCCTCGCGCCCGACCAAGGCCAGCCCGTCGCTGCCGACGGTGCCGCCTGCGCTATAGGTCAGCACGTCGATATTGCGCGCCTTGGTGTGCCGCGCCAGCAGGTCGATCAACCGCGCCACAAGCCAACGATCACCGCCGCGGCCAAAAGAACAAGGATCAGCAGGATACGGCGCATCCCCGGTTCCATAGCCGACCAGATTCCCTTCCGCCAACGTTACAACTCCCTTCTAACTGTCATGCCAGCGAAGGCTGGCATCCAGCCTCCCCGCCGGACTCGCTCTCCCGGAATCCCACCCGATTGCCGCCCAATCCACACACGCCATTGCAGCGGAATGAACTCACCGCTAAAGAGCGCCGAATATGGCTTTCAAACTCCCCGATCACACCGACCGCGCCACCGCGGCGGCCGACGCCCGCAAGGCAGCTCTCACCAAATTCAAGAGCGCGCCGCCGCCAGACGAAGCGGCATTGGCCGCACGCGCCCGCGCCGCCGAAAAGCGCGCCGAGCGCGAGGAAGAACGCAAGAAGGAACGCGCCGAAGCCGCCGTCCGCGCCGAAGAGGCCCGCCTCGCCAAGGAGGCCCAGGCAGTCGTCGCCGCCGAACACGCCCGCCTCGAAGGCATCGCCCGCGAAGCCGCCCAAAAAGCCGCCCGCGACGCCCGCTACGCCGCCCGCAAAAAGGGCCGCTAAGCCCCTTCCAAGCCTGTCATGCCAGCGAAGGCTGGCATCCAGTCTAGCCCCGCGCCCAATCGACGGCGCCAACCTCCTCTACCAACCTGTCATCCCGGGCTCGCCCCGGGACCCAGCTACCTGCCCGGCGGCCACCACCCGCCGCAGCATTTCCACGCGCAAATCCTACGCGCTTCCCCAAACATACCGCAAACATCCCGTCCAAGGGCGCAATCACACCCTCGACCACCCCGGCTCAATCCCCGGCGAACCCCACCAACGTCTTCACATCGACCCCTTTTGCCCGCAAATGCCCCGCCCCGCCAAGGTCGGGCAGATCGATGACAAACGCCGCAATATCGACCACTGCACCCGCCGATCTTAGCAGCTCGACCCCCGCCAGCGCCGTCCCTCCAGTCGCGATCAAATCATCGACCAGCACCACCCGCGCCCCCGGCGAAACCGCATCGGAATGCATCTCGATCCGGTCGACACCATATTCCAGCGCATAGTTGATCCCAGTCACCATCCCCGGTAACTTGTTCTTCTTGCGCAATAAAACCAGTCCACACCCCATCACCTGCGCCAGCGCCGCGCCAAAGATGAACCCCCGCGCCTCGATCCCGGCAATCAGGTTCGGCACCGGCCCGACCGCCGCCGCCAGCCGTTCAATCGTCATCCGGAACCCAGTTCCATCGAGCAAAAGCGTCGAGATATCCCGAAACTGCACGCCAGGTTTTGGATAATCCGGGATCGTTCTAATCAGCCTGCGCAAATCATCGTTCATTCTCAACCCCTTGAACGAAAAAGGGCGGCCACCAGGTGACCGCCCCAATTCCCGAACTGTCCGAAAACTCAGGCAGATTTACCCTTGCCCTTGATATCGGCCCAGACCTTTTTGTAACTCAGGTAACCAAGCCCGGTGATGATCAGCAGGAACAGGATCGAAGCTACTCCGATCTGCTTGCGCGCCTCCAGCTTCGGCTCCGCAGCCCAAGTCAAAAACACTGAAACATCAGTGGCATACTGGTCCTTGGTGCCCTTGGTACCATCGGCATAAGTCACCTGGTCATCAGCAACCAGCGGCGGCGGCATCGCAATGAATACCGAATGGAACCACGGGTTGTAATGCAGACCCGGCGACGCCGTCAGCCCGGCCGGAACCTTGTCCCGATATCCCAGCAACAAAGACCGAAGATAGTTGGTGCCATCCGGCCGCGCCTTGGTAATCAGCGACAAATCCGGCGGAAGTGCGCCATTTTGCGCCGCACGAGCAGCCGTCTCATTGGCATAGACCAGCGGCAAACGATCGGCTGCCGTCGCCGGCCGCGTCGCCGCCTCACCATTTTCGTCGACCGAGGGCACTTGGTAATCGGCAGCAATCGCCTTGATCTGCGGCCCGGTAAACCCAAGCGCCGCCAGATCACGAAACGCCACCCGGTTCAGCGAGTGACAAGCCGAGCAAACTTCCTTGTAAACCTGGAAGCCGCGCTGCAACTGCCCACGATCGAAAGTGCCGAATACCCCAAGGTTTCCAGCGCCATTATGCGTCCAGGCAATCTGCTCGGGATGCTCATGGGCTTCCTTGATCGGATCACGCGGAACCGCATCGCGCGGCTGCACCGCGCCCCACAGGACGGCAATGCAGAAAAACAGGCCAACGGCCAAAGCGCCAAGACGAACCATCGATTTGACCCTTATTCAGCCGGCTGCGGAGCAGCAGCACCGACACCCGCTGCTGTCGCGGCAGGCGACGGCTTGCCGTATTTGGCAAGAACCGCTTCGGAGATCGAGTTAGGCAGCGGCAATGTCTTTTCAAAGCGGCTGACCAGCGGCGTGATGATGAGGAAATGCGCAAAATAATACGCCGTGAAGATCTGGCTTAGCCGAACCCATGGCTCCTCGGCCGGCTTGCCACCGCAGACGCCCAGAACCAGGCAAACGGCAACAAATACCCAGAAAAGGATGCGATTAAGCGGACGGTACGAGTTCGAACGCACCGGCGACGTATCCAGCCAGGGCAGGAAGAACAGCAGCAGGATCGCCGCGAACATCGCCAACACCCCGAGCAACTTTGCTGGAATGAAGAAGAGGTCCGTCGTGAACGCACGCAAAATGGCGTAAAACGGCCAGAAATACCACTCAGGCACGATATGCGCCGGCGTCGAGAGCGGGTTTGCCGGGATGTAATTGTCGGCCTCGCCCAGCACATTAGGTGCAAAGAACACGACCGCAGCAAAGATCGTCAAATAGACGCCGAGCCCGAAAAAGTCCTTGGCCGTGTAATAGGGATGAAACGGTACCGTATCCTGTGGCCCCTTCACATCGACGCCTGTCGGGTTGTTCGAGCCTGGAATGTGCAGCGCCCAGATATGCAGGATGATGACCCCGAAAATCACGAACGGGAGCAGGTAATGTAACGAAAAGAACCGATTGAGCGTCGCATTATCAGGCGCAAAACCGCCGAGCAGCCACGTCTGGATGGCCTCGCCGACAATCGGCAGCGCCGAGAACAACCCGGTGATGACCGCAGCACCCCAGAAGCTCATCTGGCCCCAGACCAAAACATAACCCATGAAGGCTGTCGCCATCATCAGCAGGAAGATAACCAATCCGAGCATCCAAAGGACTTCCCGCGGCGGTTTAAACGAGCCGTAATAAAGTCCCCGGAAAATGTGGATATAAACAACGGCAAAGAAGAAACTGGCACCGACAGCGTGCATGTATCGGAACATCCAGCCACCACTGACGTCGCGCATGATGTGCTCGACCGAGTCAAAGGCAACCGTCGTATTAGCCGCATAGTGCATACCGAGAATGATGCCGGTGATGATCTGAACAACCAGTGCAACACCGGCGAGGACGCCGAAGTTATAAAAGTAATTCAAATTCTTCGGCGTCGGATATCCGGCCCCTAATGCCCCATGAACAAAACGCGGCAATGGCAGCCGGCTGTCCATGTATTTGCCGAGATCGCTCGTCGGCTGATAGTGCTTTGCCCAGGGAAAACTCATCTGATCCTCCTCAGCCGATCGTCACGGACGTGGGCGTCTTGAATGCATATTGCGGAACCTCGAGGTTCTTCGGCGCCGGACCCTTGCGGATACGCGCCGCCGTATCATAGTGCGAACCGTGGCACGGGCAGAAATATCCGCCGAAGTCACCGCGAACTTCACCCTGGCCGGCCCCGAGGGGAACACAGCCCAGATGGGTGCAAACGCCCAGCGTAATCAGCCACTTCTCGCTGCCGGGCTTGGTCCGCTCGGCCAGCGTCTGCGGGTCGCGCAGCGTCGAAACGTTGACAGCATTGGCTTGCTGGATCTCGGCCGGCGTCAATTGCCGAGCAAAAACCGGCTTGCCGCGCCAGCTGACCTTGATCGCCTGCCCCGGTTCGACCGAAGCCAGGTCGAGATCGATCGACGCCATCGCCCGCACGTCGGCGGAAGGATTCATCTGGTTGATCATCGGCCAGACAAACGCGGCCGCACCAACTGCCGCAAAGGCGCCCGTCGCAACGTAAAGAAAGTCTCGCCGCCGTTCCCCATCCGGGGGCAGGTCGGTATCGAGGGGAAGCCGCGTCTCGCTAGCCATCAAAGACCTCTGAAAAGTAAAATTCTTCGCGCGATGCCGCAAGGCACCACGTCCGCGTCTGGCAATAGACTCGTCATGGTCCGGAACGCAACGCCGATTTTGGAGACCGTTCGGCGCGGAGCCATGCCCAGTCGTTGCTGCCTCGCATGACACAGGGAATATATCGGGCTTTCACGGATTATGGCGATGCGGCTAAAGGACACCCATGTACGAACTCGACGATCAGCAACGCGCTGCACAATCATGGTTCTCGCGGCTTCGCGACGACATCTGCTCCGCGCTCGAACGCCTTGAAGATGAAGCAGCCGGCCCCGCGCCCGCCGGACGTTTCCAGCGAACTGCCTGGGACCGTCCCGATGCCGGCGGCGGCCACGGCGGCGGCGGCGTCATGTCGGTCCTCAAGGGCCGTGTCTTCGAAAAAGCCGGCGTCAACATTTCCACCGTCCACGGTGAATTCTCGCCCGAGTTCGCCAAGCAGATAAACGGCGCCAGCGACGATCCCCGGTTCTTCGCAACCGGCATCAGCCTCGTCATCCACCCCCTCAATCCGCTGGTTCCGGCCGTCCACCTCAACACCCGCTTCCTTGTCACGACCAGACGCTGGTTCGGCGGCGGTGCAGATCTCAACCCGGCCCTGCCCGACGATGGCCAGACCAAAGCCTTCCACGACGCCCTGCGTATAATGGCCGGCCGCCACGACCCGGCTTACTATCCCGCCTATAAAAAATGGGCCGAGGATTATTTCTGGGTGCCCCATCGCAACCGTCATCGCGGTGTCGGCGGCATCTTCTACGATCACCTCGACAGCGGCGACTGGGCCAAGGACTTCGCCTTCACCCAAGATGTCGGCGCGACTTTTCTCGATATTTATCCGCGGCTTGTTCGGGAAAAGATGCACCAGCCATACAGCGCCGCGGATCGCCTGACGCAACTGCGCTATCGCGGCCTCTACGCCGAATTCAACCTCGTCTATGATCGGGGTACCACATTCGGTCTCAAGACCGGCGGCAATGTCGACGCCATCCTGATGAGCCTGCCGCCCGAGGCGCGCTGGGATTGAGCATGATTTCGGTCCCGAGCGGCAGCATCGCCACCATCGTCACCAGCCTCGAAATGCTGGCGGCGCGGGCCGCGAGCGGTCCATCGAAATCGGCACTGCGCCTCGAGCATTGGCGGGCGCCCGTCGATCGGACGCGCTATCTCGCCCTGTTCCGTGAGATCGGCGCACCCTGGCTGTGGCGTGGGCGCCTGGTCCTCGACGACGCAATGCTTGCCAGCATCCTGGACGCACCGACGACCGGGATTCATATCGCAACCCGCCGTGACGGTACACCTGTCGGGATGCTCGAGCTCGATTTCCGGATAGCTGGTGAAGTCGAAATCGCTTATTTCGGGCTGGTGCCCGGAATGACCGGAAACGGTCATGGCGCGTGGCTGATGGCGCACGCGATGCGGCTGGCCTGGCGGCCGGGCATCGGACGGATCTGGGTCCATACCTGCGATCTCGACCATCCGGGCGCGCTCGGTTTCTACCAGCGCGAAGGCTTCAGGCCCTTCGCGCGCGCGGTCGAGATCTATGCCGATCCACGCGCCGAGGGCCTATATCCGCCGACGGTCGCACCGCACGCTCCGCTACTGTAATTCAGCGCAATTTGAGATAGATAACGGTCGCAGCGGCAGTGACCGCGATCGACAGGATCATGCCGACCAAGGCTGACGCAAGCGCGGCAACAAAGGTCCCCACAGCCTTTAATCCGGCCAGTGTCAGCACCGAACCAAGGGCTGCGCCGACACCGGATGCCAGCACCGTGGCGCCGAACAGAAACAAGATTGCCAGCAGAAGAAACAGCAGGATCGAGCCCGCATGGCCCTCGGTCAGCGTCCAGCTGCGTTTCAATATGGCAATCATACCCAGGCGTTCGACAACGGCGATCGGCACGATCAGGAACAGCCGCGCCGCGATATACAAGCCCGGAATAACCAGCAACAACAGCCCGATACCGGTTGGAATGCCTGAAAGCAGAACCGCCCCGAGATAAGCGGGCAAGACCGCGAACGCTGCGGCCAGCGCGACCCGCGGTGTATCCTCGGGTCGCGCGATCAGATGCGCGACCGCGAGCTGGGCAATCCCGCCGATCAGAGCCGGGATTAGAATGATGACAACAGCAATGCGGGGCGTCAGTTCAGCCGGAGTCTTCGGTGGTTCGGGCCCGAACAAGGTCAGCGCGACATCGACCAGCAGTGTGAATGGCGCAGCGATGGCGAACAGCGTCCAGAACTGCGGGCGCAGGACCGCCAACGTCGACTGCCAGATTTCGACGAGCTTGAGGCCAGGCACCGCGGTCAGGAAACGGTGCGCGGAATTCCGGCCTTTTCAAGCAATTCGGTCAATTCGCCGGCCTGGTACATCTCCATCATGATGTCGGAACCGCCGACGAACTCCCCCTTCACGTAAAGCTGCGGCACCGTCGGCCACTCCGAATACGCCTTGACGCCCTGCCGGATTTCCGGATCGGCGAGAACATCGACGCCCTCGAATTCGACGCCAAGGCGCTCGAGAATGGCGACGGCGGCGCTGGAGAAACCGCACTGCGGGAACAGCGGCGTGCCCTTCATGAACAGCACGATGTCGCTCGCGTTGACCAGGCTGCCGATGCGGTCGTGGGTGGTGTCAGTCATGGGATGGACCTCCTCAGGCCGGGATTGTCGTCAGTTGCAGGGCGTGGAGCACGCCGCCCATCCGCCCGCCAAGGGCGTTGTAGACGAGCTGGTGCTGGCGGACACGGGGGATGCCGGAAAACTGCGCCGCGGTGACCTTGGCGGCATAGTGGTCGCCGTCGCCGACAAGATCGGTGATCTCGACAAGTGCGCCGGGAAGCGCCGCGACGATCGCCGCCTCGATGTCATGGGCGGCCATCGGCACGTTACATCGCTTCCATGATCTGGTGGCGCGCTTCGCCGGCCTTGGTGCCCAGCGCGGCGACGATATCGGCTTCGGTGGTGCCGGTGGCGGCGAGATCGGCGACGAGCTTGCGGATGACGTCCTGGTCACCGGCTTCCTCGAAATCGGCGGCAACGACGGTTTTCGCATAGGCTTCCGCATCTTCGCCTGACTTTCCAAGGCGTTCCGCAGCCCATTGGCCGAGCAGCTTGTTCCGACGCACAACGACCTTGAACTGGAGTTCGGCGTCATGCGCGAACTTGTTCTCGAAGGCCGTCTCGCGATTGTCGAAGGTGGTCATGCAAAACTCCCGCACCGATGCTGTCACTGGAGATAGAGGGGAGGCGCTACGTGTTCAATGCGCAACCTGCAATTCGATACGGGACATTGCAGGCGGTGCCGGTGCGCGCTATGTGCAATGTCTCGCCCCGGGCGCGCCTTTACGGGTGTTTCCGGGGTTCTTTAATTTCAACAGGTTCGCCGGTCGAATTGCCCTTGGGCAGCGACCAGCCCTAAGGCGGACCATCAGGAGGACAGCCATGACGCGCCGTCGCCAGATTTATGAGGGCAAGGCCAAGATCCTTTACGAGGGTCCCGAGCCGGGAACGATCATCCAGTATTTCAAGGATGACGCGACCGCTTTCAACGCGCAGAAAAAAGGCACGATCAGCGGCAAGGGGGTGCTCAACAACCGCATTTCCGAGCATCTTTTCACGCTTTTGGCCACCATCGGCATCCCGACGCACTTCATCCGGCGTCTGAACATGCGCGAGCAACTCGTTCGCCAGGTTGAGATAATCCCGATCGAGGTCGTGGTCCGCAACGTCGTTGCCGGCTCGTTGGCGAAGCGGTTCGGGCTAGAGGAGGGAACCACCCTGCCCCGCACCATCCTGGAATTTTATTACAAGGACGATGCCCTCAACGATCCTTTGGTTACCGAGGAGCATATCGCGGCTTTCGGTTGGGCGAGCCAGGAGGAGATGCACGACATTTCCGACATGGCGATCCGGGTCAACGATTTCATGGCCGGGCTTTTTGCTGGGGTGGGGATCAGGCTCGTTGATTTCAAACTGGAATTCGGTCGTTTGTTCGATGGCGAGTTTGCCCGGGTGATCCTGGCGGACGAGATTTCGCCCGATGGCTGCCGGCTTTGGGACATGAAAACCAACGAAAAGCTCGACAAGGACCGGTTCCGGCGTGACCTGGGCGGCGAAGTCGAGGCTTATCAGGAAGTTGCGCGGCGTCTTGGGTTGATGCCCGAGGATGAATCGGCGGTGCTCGACCTTGACGAGCATCGCAAGTCCCGCGGGAAATAGCGGGGCTTTTCGGGACAGTTTGAGGGCCGTCGGCGGGATGCCGGCGGTACTTCCCGGGCGAATCGGCGGTCGGTTTGCGCCTTCAAACCGGGTTTTGCGGGTATGTCGCGGGCGATCGGGTTTTCGCGCCGCTGAAATCGACCGGTGCCAGTTTCGGTACGCCGACTATGAAGGCGATCAACCCGACGAGAACGACGCCGGCGGCGAGGACGAACGCCGGGCCATAGCCGGCATTGTCGACGATCAGCCCGGTGATGACTGGGCCGGTGATGCCGGCGAGGTTGCCGATGGCCGACTGGACGCCGACCCAGCGCCCCGCCGAGGCGGGTCCGGCGAGCGTCTGCCCGGCGGTAAAGATAATTCCGGTGTTCGAGCCGAACCAGACGCTGGTCATCACCAGCCAGAACATCAGGCCGGCGGTGGTCGTTGTCTGCGAGATGGCGAGGATGCCGACTACCGACACGACGAAGCCGATGATTCCAGCCGTCCGGCGGACCGTAGATGCGGAGCGGCCGCCGGCGATGAGGCGGTCGGTGATGCCGGCGCCGAAAGCCGCGCCGACCGTCTGGCCGAGGTAGAACAACGCCGTCAGCAGCGCCATGTCGGTGATGTCGTAGCCGCGGACTTTCATGAGCCACAGCGGCAGCCAGGCGATGACGAAGTAGAGAGCGTAGGTGCCGGCGAAATGATAGGCCGACATCGCCCATAGCGCCGGGGTGCGGAGCATGACGCCATAGCCGACCGGAGGGGCATCGCCGGGATCGGCTGGCAGGTCGACCTGACCGCGCATTCGCAGCCACGGCACCAGCCAGATGAGGGTTACCAGCCCGAAGACAAGGAACATCGGCCGCCAGCCGTAGCGCGCCAGGATGAAGCCGCCGGCCAGCGTGCCGACGAGCGGCCCCATGGCGAGCCCTGCCCCGAGCGCGACGTTGGCGGTGCCGCGGCTGGCCTCAGGAGCGCGGGCGAGGAGTTTCGACGCGCTGGGGAAAGCGACGCCTTCGCCGACGCCCATCAGCAGGCGCAGGATGACCAGCGACACCAGGCCGCCGGCGAACCCGGTGACCAAAGTCGCGATGGCCCAGACCGCGACGCCAGCGGCCATCAGGCGGTGAACCGAGACCTTGTCGGCGAGCCAGCCGGCAAGCATCAGCATTGGCACATAGGTCCAGAAAAACGACGAGACGACGAGGCCGTAACCGGTCGCGGTCAGGCCCATTTCATCCTTGATCAGCGGCGCCGCGATCGAGATGGCGCCGCGGTCAATATAGTTGAGCATGATGGCGAGGCCGACCATGACGACAAGTGCACGCGACGGGGTGATCGGGGTCATTGGCCAAGGCTGGCAGAAGTTGCGGGTCTGTCAACAAGGGCCTCCGGCGGTTGGGGCCTTGGCCCCAAACCCCTGTTGTCGGGTTCACGCCACAATCAAATAGATTGGGGTCTGGGGCCTAAGGCCCCAGTCGCCGGAGGCCCCTTGCGCATGGCAAATTAGCAACGCTCGCCAAGATTCTCGGCACTGCGACACCGGCGATGTTGACCCCCTGCAGACAGCTTCGGCAATAATGACAAAACAAAAAAGGGAAGTAATTGCAATGTCTTCACGTTTTATTAAGTCGTCGTTCCTGCTGGCTGGTGTGTCGGTGGCGGCGATACTTGCCGCCCCGGCCAATGCCCAGGCAGTTGCTGCCACTGCTGCTGCCGTCGATGACGACACCATCGTCGTGACCGCTACCAAGCGCGCCAGCGACTTGCAGGACGTGCCGTTTTCGATCAACGCGCAGACCCAGGCCGATATCCAGCGCTCGGGTGCCTCGACGATCGAGGATCTGTCGCGCAACGTCGCCGGGCTGACCATCCAGAATCTCGGGCCGGGGCAGAGCCAGGTGTCGATTCGCGGCGTTTCGGCGGGGCAGATTGTCCGCGACCAGCCGGGCGTGAAAGAGCAGGTCGGCTTCTACCTCGATGAAACGGTGATCTCGCTGTCGCTGTTTACCCCCGACATCGACCTGTTCGACCTCAATCGCGTCGAGACGCTGCGCGGTCCGCAGGGCACGTTGTTCGGGTCGGGGTCGGTGGGCGGCACCATCCGCTACATCACCAACAAGCCGACGACCGAGCGCGTCGAAGGCACCGTCGAGGCCGACCTCAACATCATCGACGGCGGATCGGTCGGCGGCAGCGCCAAGGCGGCGGTCAACCTGCCATTGAGCGAGTCGATCGCGGTGCGCGCCGTCGGTTATTACACCCGCTATGGCGGCTTCATCGACGCGCTGCGCGAAGGCGGCGGCACGCAGGAAAACGTCAACAAGGGCGAGCGTTACGGCGGGCGTGTCGCGCTGCTGCTGCAGCCCAGCGAAAATGTGAAGATCACGCCGCGCGTGCTGTACCAGGAGATCAGCACCGAGGGTTTCAACCGGCAGGATAGTTTCAACCTGTTCGCCAACCCGTTCACCACGACGCGGGCGCCGGTGACATTCGGCGAGCGCCAGCAATATCTGCTGCAGGGTGAAGAATTCCGCGACAAGACGCTGATCATCGACGGCACCGTCGAAGTCGACCTCGATGGCGTCAACGTCACCTCGGTGACGAGCTATACCGATCGCGACATCCTGGTTTCGCGCGATGCAGGCACGCTGAGCGGATCGGTGTCGATCGACCTCGGTTTCCCCGATGCGGCGGTGACGCTGCCGTCGAACCTGCGCGATACCACCAAGGTGCAAAGCTTCACCCAGGAACTGCGGCTGGGTTCGGCGAACGACAGCCCGTTTCAATGGGTTGTCGGAGCGTTCTACGCCAATACCGACCGTGATTATCAGCAGCGGCTGCCGACGCCGGGCTATGACGCCTTCACCGACGCAACGCTCGGCGCGGGGACGTCGGCGGCCGTTGCCAACGGGTTTCCGGCGGACTCGCCGTTCAATTCGAGCCTGCCTTATGCGCTCGAGCAATTGTCGGGCTTCGGCGAGGTCAGCTATCGCTTCTTCGACCGGCTGACGCTGACCGGCGGCCTGCGCTGGTACGACTTCCAGGAAAGCCGGACGATCACCAGCGGCGGGCTGTTCGCCAATGGCGATACCGGCAAGGTCGACCGGACCCAGTCGGACGACTTCAACCCGCGCTTCCTCGCCAGTTTTGCAGTGACCGACGATGTGACGATCAATGCGCAGGCGGCCAAAGGATTTCGGCTGGGCGGCGTCAACGATCCGCTGAACGGCAATCTGTGCACCGCGCAGGACCGCGCGATCTTCGGCGGTTTCCAGGCCTATGGCGACGAAACGCTGTGGAATTACGAGGGCGGCATCAAGGCCAAGGCCGGCGGGATAACCTTCAATGCGGCGGTCTTCTATTCGGATATCCGCAACCTGCAGACGACGCTCGATGCCGGGTCGTGCTCGTCGCGGATCGTCTTCAACGTGCCCAAGGCGCACAGCTTCGGGGTCGAGTTCGAGCTGACCGGGCGGCCGGTCGAGGGCTTGATCGTCGGCGTTTCGGGTAGCGTGTTGCAGGCCGAATTCGATTCGACGGTGCGCGACGGCAACGGCAATGTCATCGGCGGCATCCGCGACGGCAACCGCCTGCCGACGGTGCCCAAATTCCAGATCTCGGCGAACGCCAACTACAGCTTTCCGATCAGCGACACGAGCAATGTCGTGCTGAATGCGTCGTACCAGCATGTCGGCGACCGCTATACCCAGCCGGGCGACCAGGAGCCGCCGGCAAGCTTTTTCGTGTCCGGGCTGCCGTTCGGCGGCGCGACGGGCAATGAGGTGCGCTCGATCACGCTGCTGCTGCCGGCATATGACCTGGTCAACATCAGCGCCGGGCTGGAGTTCGGCGGGGGGTATTCTTTGACGGCGTATGTGAACAATCTGTTCGATGAGAATGCGCTGCTGTCGCTTGACCGGGAGCGTGGGGGGCGGGCGCGGATCGGGTATGCGACGAACCAGCCAAGGACGTTTGGGGTGACGGCGAGGAGGACGTTTTAGTCGCAGCGCCGCGAGCGCGCATGGCGAAGCCAAGCGCGCCGACAGGCGCAAGACCGGCCGGCGGGGCGGCGGGGCCTTCCCCCGCCGAACCCGTCCGACGCCAGCACGGGCTTTGCCCGTGCCCTTGCTTCGCTTGACTGTTTCTCCACCCCACCGCCCTGCCGCCCAAAAAAACGCGGCCCACCACAACCGCGTTCGCAGCGCGAACGGCTATGCTCCCGAAGATCGTTACACCGGCACCGGGCGGGGTTCTAACACTCGCGCAATCGTCGCAGCCAGCCGAAGGAATACCCGTGCGCGCAACGCGGCCGATCCTGTCGTTCCTGTTGAATGGCTATCTACACCGGCTGCCCAATTTCCGCGGCAAGTGGCGATTGCTGAGGCCGTTGGCGCGATTTCTCGACGGCACGCCGGTCCGGTCGCGATATGGCGTAACGCTGAGCCTTGCCGTGAACGACCGCACCAATTAGCTGTGCGTCCTTGGTCGATACGGCAACACCGTGCCCGATGCCGTAGGCACGCTGGGTGACGGCGAATGCTTTGTCGATGTCGGCGCCAATTGCGGCGTTTTTGCTTTGCTCGCGGCGCAGCGGGTGGGGCCGGGCGGGCTGGTTGTCGCGTTCGAACCGTGTTTCGAGACGTTTGCAACATTGGTCCGCAACATCGGCCTGAATGCGTCGGGCAACGTCCTGGCCTTCAACATGGCGATCGCCGATGCAACCGGACCCGAGCTGCTCGACAATTCGCGCCCCAGTCATTCGGGGCGTTTTGCCATCGTCAGGGGGCCGGCGCTGGCGGGGGAAACCGTGGCGTCGCTGTCGCTCGATGATTTTCCGGGCATTTTGCGCCTCATCGACAGGCGATCGGTACTGGTCAAGATCGACGTCGAGGGTTTCGAGCTCGCGGCCCTCCAGGGCCTGGCGCCGCTGCTGGCGTATCCGAGGACGCGCGGCGTTGTCGTCGAAATCGATGCGAGCAACCTGGGCCAATATGGCGCGACGCCGTCCGCGGTGTTCGACCTGCTGCAGGACCATGGTTTCGGGCGTATCGACGATGTGGGTGAGTCCGGCCATTTCGATGCCGTGTTCGCACGCGATATCGCAGCAACGGAGCCTGGGCGGATGGCGCGTTTCCCGCGGCGGCCGGCGTGGCAACGATCGGGCGAACCCGTGCGCGCGGGTGTTCGCAACGGTGTGCGCGGCGGCTGGCGCCGGTTCGCGGCGGTGGGGGCGATGCTGGCGGTGGTGGCGACCGGATGGGCGGTGGGCACGCGCCGCACGCCGCAGACCGACCCGGCGCTTGAATATTTTGTCGATGATGCGCTGCAATCGCACCGGACGGCACAGGTGCGAACGCGGTTCAGTCCGGCGATTGCGCGGTTGGATGCCGATGAAGTCGGTGCGGCGCTGCGGATCGAAGTGCCGGACCTGCCGGCGGGCTGGCGGGTGGTCGACGTATTCCTGTTTCCGTCGGACACCGGGCCAAGCCTGCAGCTCAGCATCAGCAATGGCAAGGCTGGGCCGATATCGTTGTTTGCAACGCGCGCCGACGGTGTTGCTCCGTCACGGCCGAGTGTGACGCAGCGCGACGGCATGACGATCGCATATTGGCAGCACGGCAGCCTTGCCTATGCCCTGACCGGAAAGCGTCCGCCGGCGGATCTCGATCTGCTGGCAAAGGACATCGCGAAGGACTAGGCGGCGTCAGCTATAGGCGATCATGCGGCCGAGGACGGCGACGGTGAGCCACGCGCCGAGCGAGACGCCGGCGGAAAGTGCCCTGCCCGCTCCGGAACCCTCGATGCCGGGTCGCAGCAGCCAGCGGAAGGCAGCGGCGTTGGCGAGGGCGACGGCGATGATAGCGAGTTTCCAGCGGAATGTCGGCGAGGCGATGAGCGATGCGGCGTCGGCGGCGAACATCGTGCTGCCACTGAGCAGCATCAGGACGAAGCCGGTGATGGCGAAGGGCGTCAGGGCGCGAGTCAGCGTAGCGGCGGGGAGTGCCTGGAGCAGGCCCATCAGGCGCAGGTCGACGATGCCGATGCCGCCGAGGAGTAGCACCAGCCCGAGCAAATGGGCGACGTTGGCGATCGGATAGACGCGGCCGCTGCCGGCCCAGGCGGTGAGGCCCGAGGCCGACAGCCATTCGATGAGCGCGGCGAGCAAGGTCAGCGGAGCTCGATGGTCTTGTCGCCGAGGGTGACGCGCTCGATGCGCATTTCGGCGGTGCCGTCGGTGCGCGGATAGCCTTCGAGGGTGACTGACTTGGCCTTGGCGAGGGCGTCCTGGCTGAGGCCGCGGGCCTCCATGCGGGCGGTGGGAGCGAGGACGACGGCCCAGGGCTTGCCGTTCCATGTCACCTGCGCGGTGCCGTGCGGGTTGCCCCAGGTGACAGCGGTGACGGGGGCGGTGACCTTGATCGGCTTGGCGGCGTCGTAGCTGCTCCAGCCGTGATGGGCGAGGGCGGCGGACGGCAGGATGAGGATGGCGGCGGCGATGAGGATGGGGCGCATGGTCTGACTCCTTCAGCGTACCCCCGCGGTGATTATCGCGGTTCGGCGGCGCGGTGGCAACCGGGGGGCGCTTGATCTGCGGAGGCGATTGGGGCCATGCCGGTGGCAGGAGGCGGCGTGAGCGAAAAAATCTATATCTCGGCGAATGAACTGCTGGCGGACTCGTTTCGGCTGGGCTGGCAGGTGATCGACAGCGGCTTTGCGCCGACGCATTTGGTGGGCATCTGGCGCGACGGCGCGCCGGTGGGGATCGCGGTGCAGGAACTGCTCGAGCATCATGGCTGTGTCTGCGACCATATCGCGATCCGGACGTCGTCCTATACGGGGATCGACATGCAGGCGCCGGAGGTGCGGGTGTTTGCGCTGGGGCATTTGGTTGATTCGCTCGATCCGGAGGACCGGTTGCTGATCATCGACGATGTGTTCGATAGCGGGCGGAGCATCGTGGCGTTTCTGCGCGAGCTGGCGCTGCGGTGCCGGCACAACACGCCGCGCGAGGTGCGGATCGCGACGGTTTACTGGAAACCGGCGCGGAACTGCACGGCGTTGAAGCCGGATTTCTTCGTGCACGAGACCGATGCGTGGCTGGTATTTCCGCACGAGATCGATGGGCTGAGCCGCGAGGAAATCCTGCGGAACAAGCCGGATGCGGCGGTGATTTTACGGAGTGGCGAATGATGCGGGACTTTGTTGCGGGGCTGCCCAAGGCGGAGCTGCATTTGCATATCGAGGGGTCTTTGGAGCCCGAGATGCTGTTTGCGCTGGCGGAGCGGAACGGCGTGGCGATTCCGTTTGCGACTGTGGACGATGTTCGCGCAGCGTATGACTTTTCGAATTTGCAGGATTTTCTGGATATTTATTACCAGGGGATGGGGGTGCTGCTGACGGAGCAGGACTTTTACGATCTTACGGCGGCTTATCTGGCGCGGGCGGCGGCGGATAATGTCCGGCACGTGGAGATATTCTTCGATCCGCAGGGGCATACGGCGCGTGGGGTGGCGTTCGGTACGGTGATCGGGGGGATTACGCGGGCGTTGGACGACGCGGCGATCACGTCGCGGTTGATCATGTGTTTCTTGCGGCATTTAAGCGAGGATGAAGCGGAGGCGACCCTCGATGAGGCCCTGCCGTATCTGGCGCGCATTGATGGCGTGGGGCTGGATTCGTCGGAGGCGGGGCATCCGCCGGCGAAATTTGCGCGGGTTTTTGCTCGGGCGCGCGGGCTGGGGTTGAAGCTGGTGGCGCATGCCGGCGAGGAAGGCCCGGCGGACTATGTGATCGAGGCGCTCGATGTGCTGGACGTGGACCGGATCGACCATGGCAATCGGGCGCTCGAGGATGAGGGGTTGGTTGCGCGACTGGTCGATGAGGGGGTGTGCTTGACGGTGTGTCCGCTGTCGAACTTGAAGCTGTGCGTGGTGGAGGAAATGGGGCTGCATCCGCTGCGGGTGATGCTGGACCATGGCTTGAAGGTGACGGTGAATTCGGACGATCCGGCGTATTTCGGCGGGTATGTGAACGCGAATTATGTGGCGGTGGCGGAGGCGTTGGGGCTGGGGCGGGCGGACTTGGCGGTGCTGGCGCGGAACAGTTTCGAGGGGGCGTTTTTGGGGGCGGAGGAGCGCGCGCGGTATCTGGCCGAGGTGGACGAGTACGTCGGCAGTTGACCCGTTCTCGCCTGTGGGGGATAGCGGCGCGATGAAAGCCCGAGTCACCATCACCCTCAAGCCCGGCGTGCTCGATCCGCAGGGGCGTGCCATCCAGAATGCCTTGGGGGGACTTGGCTTTGCCGGGGTCGCCGGGGTGCGGCAGGGCAAGGTCATCGAGCTCGACCTGGCGGACGGCACCAGCGAGGCCGAGGTCGACGACATGGCGAAGCGGCTGCTGGCGAATACGGTCATAGAGAATTACCGGATCGAACTGCTGTGAAGGCCGCGGTCGTCGTGTTTCCGGGATCGAATTGCGATCGGGACCTGGCGGTGGCGCTGGAGCAGATCACCGGGACGGCGCCGGTGATGGTCTGGCACCGGGAGACCGAATTGCCGGAAGGGCTCGACCTGATCGCGCTGCCGGGCGGGTTTTCCTATGGCGATTATCTGCGATCGGGCGCGATGAGTGCGCGGTCGCCGGTGATGGCGGCGGTGGTGGCAGCGGCCGGCGAGGGGCGTGCGGTGCTCGGGGTTTGCAATGGCTTCCAGGTGCTGACCGAGGCGGGGTTGTTGCCCGGCGCCTTGATGCGCAATGCGGGGTTGAATTTCGTCTGCCGCGACGTGGCGCTGACGGTCGAGAATTCGCAGACGATGTTCACGGCGCGCTATGATGCGGGCGAGACGATCCGCGTGCCGGTGGCGCACCATGACGGGAATTATTTCGCCGATGCGGAGACGCTTGACCGGCTCGAGGGTGAAGGCCGGGTGGTATTTCGCTATGCCGAGGATGTGAACGGGTCGGCGCGGGGGATTGCGGGCATCGTCAATGCACAGGGAAATGTGCTGGGCCTGATGCCGCATCCGGAGCGGTTGATCGAGGCCGAGCAGGGCGGGACGGACGGGCGGCGGGTTTTCGAGGCGCTGGCGGCGGCGCTCGGCTAGCGAACGCGGGTCAGCGGCGCTGCAAAAGCTGCGTCCAGCGTGCGAGCAGGGTGACTGCGGTCGGCCAGAGCAGGGTGTTCCAGACGTCGTGCCAGTTGGCGTAGAATATCTGTGGGGATTTCACGCGGGCGGTGTCGATAATGTCCCAGATCTCGCCGCCGACCGCGAGCGCCAGCGCCGCCAGCCAGGGGCGGCCGCCGCCGATCGGCCAGCGCAGCACCAGCGCCGCCGCGAAGAATGCCGCGAGGCCGATGTGGATATGCAGCGCATCCTTGTCGAGATGGGTCACGCCCATCATCGCCAGCTTGGCGTCCTGCAGCATCGACATCAGACGCCAGTCCTGAACGGGCTGAAATCGGTTTTCGTGTCGAAGACGTCGAGGCCCTCGGCGCGCTTGAAGAAGGCGATGACGCGGTAGGTGACGGGGGTGAGGACGACTTCCCACAGGACCTTGAGCAAATAGTTGGTGAACATCACGGCGACGACGAGCTTTGTCGGCCAGACGCCCAGGAATGCCACGGGGTAGAAAATCAGGCTGTCGACCCCCTGCCCCACCACCGTCGAGCCGATGGTGCGGGTCCAGAGGTGCTTGCCGCTGGTCAGCACCTTCATTCGCGCCAGGGTGAAGGCGTTGGCCATCTCGCCGGCCCAGAACGCCAGGATCGAGGCGAAGAAGATGCGCGGCACCTGGCCGAAGACTTCGGCGAGCGCCGGCTGCCCGGTCCAGGCGGGGGACGGCGGCAGGCTGACGACCACCCACGCCATGCCGGCTGCGAAGATCGAAGCGGCGAAACCGGCCCAGACGACGCGCCGGGCGCGGGCATAGCCATAGACTTCGGTCATCACGTCGCCGAGCACATAGCCGAGCGGGAAGAACAGGATACCGGCGCCGAAGGTGACAGCGCCCAATAACGGCAATGTCACTTGCGCGGGTTTGCCGGCGCCGATCAGGTTCGAGCAGATCAGGATGGTGACGAACGCCGCCATGACGAAGTCGTAATAGCGCAGCTGGCGCCCGGCGAGCGCGCCGGCGTCGATAGTGGTGATGGGGGGTTCGATGTTCATGTTTGCCGACCTTAGCGGCTGGCCGGACGGTGGCAAATCAGACCGATTCGAGAAAGCCGATCAGGGCGCGCTCGTCCTTGCCGAGATCGCCGCCGAACTTGCCGGCCAGCGCCCCTGCCCGCCAGCCGCTGAATACGCCGGGATGGATATAGGCGGCACGGCAGACCGTCGGCGTGTTGCGAAGCAGCCCGGCGGTGTCCTTGACGGTGCTGACGATGGCGCGTTTGGCCTCGGCGTCGGACAGCGGCGGGTCGGCGACCGCCAAACTGCGCGCCGCGGCCAGCGTGGCGGCCCAGGTGCGGAAGTCCTTGGCGGTGATGTCGGCGCCGCTGATCTCGCGCAGGTAATCATTGACGTCGGACGAGCCGAGCTGGTGCGTTTCGCCGTCCTCGCCCACATACTGGAACAAGCGTTGCCCGGGCAGGTCGTGGAGCTTGCGGATGACGGTCAGCACGCGGCGATCGCCGATTCGGACGTTGTGGCGGATGCCGCTCTTGCCCTTGAAATCGAGGCGGACGGCGGCGCCGTCGGGCTTCAGGTGGCGGTTGCGCAGCGTCGTCAGGCCGAAGCTTTTGTTGGTGCGGGCATATTCGTCGTTGCCGACGCGCACGAGCGTCTGTTCGAGCAGGCGGACGATGGTCGCCAGCACGCGCGGGCGGCTGAGGTCGCGCTTGGCAAGATCGCGTTTGAGCGCGGCGCGCACATTGGGCAGGGCGCGCCCGAATTCGGCCATGGCAGCAAACTTGGCATTGCCCTGGAAGGCGTGCCAATCGGCATGATAGCGATATTGCTTGCGGCCCCTGGCGTCGCGCCCGGTGGCCTGGATATGGCCGAGCGGATCGGCGCTGATCCAGACATCGGTATACGCCGGCGGTATGGCAAGCGCGGCGATGCGCTTGAGGGTTTTCGCGTCCTTGACCGCGCGACCCGCCGGGCCGGTATAGGCAAAGCCATCGCCGCTGAGTTTGCGGGTGATGCCGGGATCGTCATCGTTGACATAATGGAGGCCCGCCTTGCGAGCGAGGGCGGCGTTTTCTGGAATCGGGCTTGTCATTGCCGGGTTGAACCAGACGGCGGGCGCAACGGTTCCGTTCAAGCGGCGAGTTGATGACAATACGTGTGCCGATGGCGCGATCGCCAGCCACGCGTCCCAGGTCAACCGATCGGAGCAGGCGACCGGCTCATCAGCGTTATCACCTGCTTGTAACCGCCGACTCCAAAGGCAACAGGGACCGGATCGATCCACCGGAACACACCTGTTTCCCAACCCAGGTGAACATAGCGCATGAGCGTGCCGTCGGCATGTTGAGCGTAAATGACGCCGCCATCGGTTGCAAAGACGTCGCGGAAGTTTTGCCAGCCGGTTCCGACCGGACGCGGCCCCTCCCAGACGTTCGTGCCGGTCCTGAAGCCCTTGTGACGGTGCCACATCAGCTGGCCATCGGCAGCCACGCCGTACACGACGCCCTCGTTCGCCGAGAAGAGACGCACATATTTTGCAAAATCGGAGTGGACGACGAGCGGCCCGGACCAGGCGTTGGCAGCGACCCCGGTTGTAACCCCATCGTGCCTGAGCCAGGTCAGTCCGCCATTGCCGAAGGCGTCGCTGTCGTCCAGCCGGTACAACACCCGGTCACCCCCGGGGGTCACCGACAGGATCGACGGATTTGTCCAGCCGAAGGTGATATCGCGAGGGCCAGTCCACCGGGGTCCGCCGTCATTGAAATCATCGTGCGTCCACCATTGCAGGACGCCGTCCCTGCGCAGCGCATATATATCATTGCCGCCACCCGGAAAGATCTTGAGATAGTCCTGAAAGCCGTTGTGGGTCCTGATCGGCCCCTGCCAGTTTGCCGGCGTACCCGGTGCACCCGGGGGGGCCTGGCGATACCAGTCCAGGCCGCCGTCGTGCCGCAGGCCGTAGAGCACGGCGAGCGCCGGCGTCGGTGACATGACGAAGCGCCCGACGAAGGGCTCGCGCAGGCTGCCGGTGTCCCTGACACGGCGCATCATGCCGCCGAGCTCGGTGAGGACCAGTACGCCCTTCTCGCCTTCGATATCCTCCTCATCGGACTGGCCGATGTCGGGATTGACCGTGCACAGCACCGACGGTCCCTGATCGGCAAGCTGGATGGTAACGTCGCGGATATTCGTGGAGCGGCGCTCCATCACGTTCTCGCACACGATGCCGAAGATGCATTCGCCCCTTGCGGCGAACTTGTTGAGCGGGAACGGCCGGCAGGTGATCCGGGCGCGGATCATTTCGGCAAAAGTCACCGGGGGGTCGTTGAGCTCGTCCCAGCCGTCACGCGTCAGCACGGCGGCAATGTGGCGGTCGAGCGTCTGGTCATAACGGCGCTCGACAGTTGCCGGGTCGCCCTTGGTATCCATGTCGATCGCGACGAGCAGCGACATCAATGCATTGGCATAGAGCGGCAGCGCGAGGTGCGACTTGAAGTCGGGTAGGCGGATATCGACGTGGTCGCGCACGAAATTACCATCAGCGTCGAAGTCGCGGGTGATGCCGATATCGGTCCACTCCCAGATATCGGGCTCGTCGAGAAACCGGTTTGCCAGCGCCACCGCATCGAATGCGAGAAGTGTGCGCTCCTTTGCGTCCGCCGAATCGAGCAGGATGCGGACCGCAATCCGCTGCAACTCCCGGCCAAGTGTCATCAGCTTGTCGACATGCCGCTCGTTCTCGATCTTGACGATGCGCCGGGCATGCACATCGAGACGCCGATTGACCTCCTCGAGGGCGGCGACGAGCGCATCGATCTGCTTTTGAAGGGCGGCGAGCGCCTGTTCCGTCGGCGTGGACCGGCCGAAATTGTGCGCGAACTCGAAGACCGGAATCGCCGTCTTGATCACCGTTCCATAGACCGGAATGACCTCCACGATCGTTTCAAGCGTCTTGGTCTGCTCACCCATCTCGGGTCTCCCGCAACGATGGGCGACGATCGCACATCTGCGGTCCGATGTCCGAGGCTATTCAGGTTAGCTCGAGAAACATTGGCTGATTTGACAAGCGCTTCCGCAAGCTCGGCAGTCCTCCAATTCGCCAACAATTGTGATCATTCAGATCCGCCGGCAATCGTTTGGCGCTGGCCGACCGGCAAAGCGGTCCGCAATCCAGGCGAGGGTATCGCCCGCTGAATCCCTCGCACTTGTCGCATGTCCCGCCCCGCTGATCGTCAGATACCGCAGCCGCGCGCCTGAACGACATTGCGCCCTGGCATATGCGCGCGTCACTTCGGGCTCGACCAGATCATCCTTTGGATTCTGGGCGATCAGCATCGGCACACCGAAATCAGTGGTGGAGGGGCTGTTCAGTCTCGCCAGCCGTGCCCAGGGTTGAATCACGCCAAGGTCCTTGTCCTTGAGGCGGGTCTGCACCGTCAGAATTCCCGCCATCATGAGAAACTTCGGCTTGGCTTCCAGTTCGATGCAATTGTTCTGCGCCAGTCGCGTCATGATGCGCTGCGTCTGCGGCCCGCCGAGCGTCGCCAACGGCGCGCCGTAGTGATTGGCCCAGCTATGGCCGATGAAGGACGTCATCAACGCCCCCACTGCCTTGTTCGGAACCTGCCGCACGTTCTCGGTCAGATCGGTCGTCGGTGCTGCCGCTGCAACGCCGACCAGCTGCAGGTCAGGCGCATATCGACGCGCGAGCTGACCGGTCCAGAGTGCGGCGTGCCCGCCCTGGGATTCGCCCCAGACGGCGAAGCGATTGCCGGCGGCCGCGCCCGGGATCGAGCGCGCCGCGCGAACGGCATCGAGCACCGAGCGACCCGTATCCTGCCCGACGAGATAGGGATGCACACCCTCGCTGCCCAGCCCCGGATAGTCCGGTGCCACCACAACGTAACCCTTGCCGACACCGTCCAGCCCCGGCGAATGGGTCCAGAAAGCGGGACTGAACGACGGCGCGCAGCGTTTGGCTATGCCCGAGGTGCCGTGTGTCCAGGCCAGCACGTTGCGCGGGTGGGTGGGGATTGCTTCACGCGGTGCCACGACCATGCCGGTCACAAGCGCCAGGCGATTCCTGGCGTCGGTTGTCCAAGAGGTGATTTTCCACGCCTGGGTGCCGGGCGGTGTCTGGGTGACCGGCTGCGCGGAAACAAGTTCACCGGCGCGCTGCGCGAAGGCGGCGGTCGCGCCAAGGGCGATGCAGATTGCCGCGGCGCCCGATATCCACTTCATTCCAGTCTCCACCACGGCCTCTTGCAGATGCGCTCTTAGAGGAAACAATGAACCGGGTCGAACGGCAACGATAATCTGCAAGGCGTTGCGATGCCGCTGCCGGCGACGACTTCACCCAAGCCGCGCGTTCGCCGCAGACGGAACCATTGCGCGCTCGGTCGGTCCAGCCGGCAATGACAAACCAGATCCCGGGCAACGCCGCCATGTTGACTACACGCGTAGGCATGGTAACTACGTGTGTAGTCGATTCGGAGAAGCGGGTGATGGAACGGATCAGCGAGGCGGAGGCGGCGGTCATGGCGGTGCTGTGGGACGCCAGTCCGCTCAGCGCGCAGGACGTGATCAAACGGGCGCCGGCCGAGCGCGGCTGGTCGGCCAACACGGTCAAGACATTGCTGGCGCGGCTTGTCGCCAAGAACGCTGTCGCGCACGAGGAAGACGGCAACCGCTATCTTTATCGGCCGCTGGTCGCGCGCGGCGATTATGTCGACGGCGAATCGCGGCGGCTGATCGACCGGCTGTTCGGAGGGCGGTTGACGCCGCTGGTGGCACATCTCGCCGAACGCGATGCCCTGAGCAACGAGGAAATCGCCGAGATCGAGGCGCTGCTCAAGGGCCTCAAGTCATGACGGCGTTGATCGCCTGGGGCGAGGCGGCGCTGATCGGATCGGCAGCCTTGATGCTGTTCGTGCTGCTCGTCCGCGCGCCGGTGCGCCGCCTTGTCGGCCCGCGCCTCGGCTATGCTTTATGGGCGCTGCCGGCGCTGCGGATGCTGCTGCCGCCGCTCCCCGCCGACCTGCTGGCCGGGCTGCCGCTGGCGGGCGTTGCCGGTGGCGGCATGTCGATCCTGTTCGCTGGGCCGCTCGGCGTTTCGGGGCCGGGCGAACGGCTTGCATCGGCGCCGCTCGGCGAGATGCTGCTGATGGTCTGGCTTGCCGGGGCGTGCGCCGTGTTTGCGACCTATGCCGTGCGGCATTTTCGCTTCTGCCACCGATCGCGCGTCGATGGCATCGTCCAGGACCGTTTCGGCACTATCCTGATCATCGCCGCAGACGTCGACGGGCCGCTGGCCTTTGGCGTGTTTCGCCGCTTCATCGCGGTGCCACGGACGTTCTGGCGCGACTATACCGCCAGCGAGCGCGACCTCGTGATCGCGCATGAAATCGTCCACCACCGCCGCGGCGACCTTGTAGCCAATTGGGCGTCGCTCGTGGTGCTCGCCGCGCATTGGTGGAACCCGGTCGCCTGGGCGGCGGTCCGGGCATTTCGCGACGACCAGGAATTCGCCGCCGATGGGGCGGTGCTTGCCGGCCGGGAAGCCGGCGCGTTGCCGCTTTATGCCCATGTTCTTGCCAAGGCCGCGGGGATCGGCGCGTTGCCCGTGTGCAATTTCAACACGCGCTCCAACCTGAAAGGAAGATTGATGATGCTCGGTCAAAAACCCCGCTCGAAGCGCCGCCTCGTGCTCGGCGGGGCTGCTCTCGTGCTCGTTAGCGGCACGGCACTCGCCGCGACCGTCGCGGACGCGAGCGCAGCATCCGGCACGGGAACGGGTACGCAGGCCGTGACACTGGGCGTAAAGCCCGACGGTTCCGGCGGCTTCACGCTGATCGTCGGCGGCCGGACCGTGGCGCCGGGTGCGGCCCTGCCCGGCGGCAAGACCCTGCCCGGCGATTTTACAGCGCCGGCTGGATGCAGCCTGAAGCCGACGGCGAAACCTTCTGCGATGGTCATCAAGGGCGCGGGGACGACGCAGACCTATACGGTGATGTGCGCAAGTGCGGCGCCCGCCCCGGTCCGCGCGACACTCGCCGAAGGGCTCGCCAGCCTGAACACGATGCGCGCGTCGGTGGCGACGCAAGCGGCGAGCCCGGTGTTCCCCGAAGCCGAGCGCGCCCATGCCCTTGGCGCGATCGACAGGTCGATCCGCGAGGTCGAGGCGACGCTCGCCGGCTGATCGGGCGGAACACCGTCGCGAGATGACTGCGGCGGTGTTCCTCTTTCGTTCTGGTCGTGCTAGCCTATGCCGATGAGCGAGTCGGTGCCCCTTCGCTGGTTGTATCTCGACCTCAACAGCTATTTTGCGAGTGTCGAACAACAGCTCGATCCGTCGATCCGGGGCCGGCCGGTGGTGGTGGCGCCGGTGCACACCGATTCGACCAGCGCGATCGCGGCGAGTTACGAGGCCAAGGCGTTCGGCATCCGCACCGGCACCAAGATCTACGAGGCCAAGGCGCTGTGCCGCGACCTGGTGATCGTGCCGGGCCAGCACGAAGAATATGTGCGCTTTCATCACCGGATCATCGAGGAGGTCGGGCGCCATGTGCCGGTGACGGCGGTCTGCTCGATCGACGAGGTGGCGTGCCGGTTGATGGACAACGAGAACGGCATCGCCGAGGTGACGGCGCTGGCGGCGCGGATCAAGGCGGGCATCCGGGCGAATGTCGGCGAGTGCCTGACCTCGTCGATCGGCGTGGCGCCCAATCGCCTGCTGGCCAAGATGGCGGCCGACATGAAGAAGCCCGACGGGCTGACGATATTGCCGGCCGAAAGCCTGAAGGCGCGGCTGTCGGCGCTGCCGCTGTCGGACATTCCGGGCGTCGGGCGCAACATGGAGCGGCGGCTGAACGCGGTCGGCATCGTAGACATGGCGCGGCTGCTGGCGCTCGACGAACGCGAGGCGCGGCTGGCGTGGGGGAGCGTGTGGGGCGAGCGCATGCACTGGCTGCTGCAGGGTGCCGACCTCGCCGAAACGCCGACCGAGCGGCGCAGCATCGGGCATAGCCATGTGCTGGGGCCGGAAAAGCGCACGCCGGAACGGGCGCGGCTGGTGGCGCGGCGGCTGCTCGCCAAGGCCGCCACGCGCTTGCGGCGGGCGCAGAACCGGACAAAATTGCTCGGGTTGTCGGTGAAGGCGGAGGATCGCGGGGTGGGGAAATGGTCGGCAAGCGTGCGGATGCCGCCGGTGATGGACACGGTGACGTTGCTGGTGGCGCTGGAGGGGCTGTGGCGGCGGATGCTGGGCGAATTCGGCGCGCGGCGGCTGCTCCAGGTCGGGGTGACATTGAGCGAGCTGGGTGATGCTGATGCGGTGCAACTGCATCTGTTCGAGGCGAGCATGGATGCGGGGTCCGAAGTGCGGCGGCTGGCACTGTCGCGGGCGATGGACCGGGTGAACGAGCGCTTCGGGCGCGATGCCGTGACGATGGGGCATGATGCACTGGGGGCAGCGCGGTCTTCGGGGCCGCGGATTGCGTTTACAAGGATCCCGGAGCTGGCGGAGTTCCACGAATAGGGTTTTCCTCCCCCTGGAGGGGGAGGCGACTCGCGCTACTTGGCGCGGCGGGTGGGGGTGTCGCCCCGCGCCGACTGGGGACCACCCCCACCCGGGCCGCGAAGACGCGTCTCTCGCCTCCCCCCTTGAGGGGGAGGACAAGCGGGAGGGCTGGCTATTGTGGCAGGCGACGTTGGGCCTCCCGGCGCTTCTGTTGCGGCAGCCGAGTGGAGGGCCGTTGCCATGTTGACCAAAGCCGATGATTTTCCGGTGCACCAGACGCCCGAGCCGATTGCGTTCGCCGGCACCGATCGCAATTTCTACGATCGCTATTTTTTCAATGGTTACAGCCCCGACGGCAGCGTGTTCTTTGCCGCTGCGATGGGGTTTTATCCGCAGCTCGGGATCATCGACGGGGCGTTTTCGCTGGTTGTCGATGGTGTGCAGCACAATGTCCGCGCGTCGCGCCACAGTGTCGGCGGGGAGCGGCTGGACCTGTCGGTGGGGCCGATGCGGGTCGAGATCATCGCGCCGTTGCAGCAGCTTCGGGTGACGCTCGAGGATAACGACAGCGGGATTTCGGCGGTGCTGACCTTTGACGCACGCCACGCGCCGATCGAGGAGCCGCGATTCACGCGGCGCAACGGCACGCGGTTGTTCATGGATTACACCCGGATGACACAGAACGGCGGCTGGTCGGGAACGATCCGGCGCGCCGGCGGGACGATTACCATGCCGCCGGGGTCGATGGGAACGCGCGATCGCAGCTGGGGCATCCGCCCGGTCGGCGCGCCCGAGCCGCAGCCGCCGCCGGCGGGGAATTTCAGCCAGTTTTTCTGGCTGTGGACGCCGTGCAATTTCCCCGGCCATGCGGTGTTCGCGCATACCAACGACGATGCCGCCGGACTGCCGTGGAACCGGCGTGCGGTGGTGGCGAAACTTGCCAAAGACTCCAAGGCCGCTGAGACGGTCGATATCGATCATGTCGAGCTGGCCCTAAGCTATGCGCCGGGTGGCCGGCGTGTCACCGAGGCGCGTATCGGGCTCGGCGATCGCGGCGAGTTTATCGTGCGGCCGAGCGGCGGGCGCTTCTATATGCACGGGCTGGGCTATACTCATCCCGAATGGAGCCATGGCATGGACCATGGGCCGCTGGCGGTGGCGCACGACAGCATCGACCTGGCGGCGATGGACGATAATGCACCGGGCAACATGCACTTGCAGGCGCTGTCGGACGCGGTGCTGCGCTGGGACGGCGAGGAGCATCATGGCCGCGGCATCCTCGAGCAATTGCTGCTCGGGCCGCACGCGCCGAGCGGCTTCAGCGGACTGCTGGACCCGGCTGGATGATCCCGGTTTCGCCGGCGGAATTCGGCAACGACTGGCTCGAACGCGTGCTCAAGGCGCCGGTGGGATCGCTGCGCGGCATGAGTGCGGCGCCGGTTGGCACCGGGCAGATGTGCGACAGTTTCCGGCTGACGCTCGATTGGGATGGCCATGCCGGGCCGGCAACGGTTATCGCCAAATGCCCGAGCCACGACGAAAAGAGCCGTTACATCGCCGGTGTGCTCGGCAATTACGACAAGGAAGTGCGCTGGTATCGCGAACTGGCAGGGATGAGCGCGGTGTCGAAGCCGCACTGCTATCACGCCGAGATCGCCGATGACGGCGTGACGTTCGCGCTGTTGCTCGGCGATTGCGCGCCGGCGGTGCAGGCCGACCAGGTTGCCGGCGCCGGAGCGGAACGGTTGCGGCCGGCGATCGGCGAGCTGGCGGCGCTGCATGCGCCATTCTGGAACGGCGATACCGCCGAGCGCCATCCGTGGCTGGCGAAGGACACGCGCGCCATGATCGAGGCAGCGCTGCCGGCGCTGGCGGAGGGTTTTGCCGAACGCTACCAGGGGCGGCTGGCGCCGGATATCCTTGCCCTGGCACGGGCGCTGGCGGCGAATATCGGGGCGTATCTGAACCGCGAAGCGAGTGCCTGGAGTGTCGTCCACGGCGATTTTCGGCTCGATAATTTGCTGTACGCGCCGGACGGCAGGGTGTTCGTCGTCGACTGGCAGACCGTCGGCATCGGCTGCCCGTTCGCCGATGTGGCGTATCTGGTCGGCACCAGCGTCGCCGACCCCGATGAGCGGGCGGCGATCGAGGCGGGGCTGTTCGACGATTATGTCGAGGCGCTGGCAAGCCACGACGTCGTGCTCGATGCGGCGGCGCGCGCGGCGGGGTGGCACGACTACCGGGTCAATGCGCTGGCCGGCGTGCTGATGGCGATCTTTGCGTCGATGAACGTCGAACGCACTGTGCGCGGCGACGAGATGTTCGCGGTGATGGCCGAGCGGCCAGCGCGACAGGCACTGGCGCTGGGCAGCCTGGAACTGATCGACGGCAAGGCGCACTGAAGAGCCGGCTGCGGTGGGATCGCCGGGCGACGTTGCCCCGGCGGACTGCGGGGTTTACGACGGCGCCATGAGCCAGATCGAGGATTTTTGCGTTGCCGCGCTGTACCGGTTTGCCGACCTGGCGGATTGTGCCGAACAGCGCGGACCGCTCGAGGCGCTGTGCCGGGCGCAGGGTGTGCGGGGCACGATCCTGCTGGCGCCGGAGGGCATCAACGGCACGATCGCCGGACCCGATGCGGGGGTGGCGGCAGTGCTCGGCCATATTCGCGCCCTGCCCGGCTGTGCGAAACTCGATGTAAAATATTCGCGCGCGGCGACGATGCCGTTCCATCGGACGAAAGTGCGGGTGAAACGCGAGATCGTGACAATGGGCAGGCCGCAGGTCGATCCGCTTGCCGCGGGTGTGCATGTGGCGGCGGAGGACTGGAATGCGCTGATCGACGCGCCGGGGACGATGGTGATCGATACGCGCAATGATTATGAAGTCGCGATCGGTAGCTTTGCCGGCGCGGTCGACCCGGCAACGCGGACGTTCCGAGACTTTCCGGCATGGTTCGAAGCCAATCGCGCGGCGGTGATGGCGGCACCGCGGGTGGCGATGTTCTGCACCGGGGGCATTCGCTGCGAGAAAGCGACGGCGCTATTAAAGGCCGAAGGCGTGGAGCAGGTCTTCCATCTGGAGGGCGGGATCTTGCGGTATCTCGAGACGGTTTCGCCGGAGGAGAGCCGGTGGCAGGGTGAGTGTTTCGTGTTCGACGAGCGGGTCGCGGTGGGGCCGGGGTTGGCGCCGGGTCGCCATGAGCTCTGCCGCGGGTGTCGCATGCCGGTGGGGCCCGAGGCGCGGTCGTCACCGCAGTATGTCGAAGGAATCGCCTGCCCGGCCTGCCATGACGCGCGCGACGCGACGCAGCGGGCGGGATATGCGGAGCGGCACAAGCAGGCCTTGCTGGCAGCGGCGCGGGGCGAGGCGCATGTAGGGCGCGAGAGGTAGCGGCTAGTCTGTCTTCCCGGGCTCGACCCCGTCTTGTCGGCAGAGAAGCAACTGGGTCCGGGGCGAGCCGGGGATGACAAACAAGGACTGCACCTCCCATGCCATTCAGCGTTTTCGAACTGTTCAAGATCGGCGTCGGGCCGTCGTCGTCGCACACGATGGGGCCGATGACCGCGGCGGCGGATTTCGCAGCGCGGGCGGCGGGGTTGCGGCCGGCGCGGGTGATGGCGGAATTGTTCGGCAGCCTGGCGTTGACGGGCAAGGGACATGCGACCGACGGCGCGGTGATTTTGGGACTGTGCGGGGAGCGGCCCGAGGCACTCGATCCGGACCGGGCGGCGGTGCTGGTGGCGCGGGTGCGGGTGGCCGGTGCGTTGCCCTTAGCGGGCGGCGCGGAGATCGTGTTCGACGAGGGGCGCGATTTGCTGTGGCACCAGCGGCGGCGGCTTTCGCACCATAGCAACGGGATGATATTTACGGCTTTGGATACAGATGGTGCGGTTTTGCTGGCCGAGACGAGCTATTCGATCGGCGGCGGGGCGGTGGTCGGCGAGGCGGAGATTGCGCGCAATGCGCCGCCGTCGGCATTGCTCGACCTGCCGTATCGTTATGCGACGGGGGCGGAATTGCTGGAGCGCGCCGGGACGGCGGGGATCTCGATCGCCGATCTGGCGCTGGCGAATGAACTGGCGGCGCTGCCCGAGGCGGAAGTGCGATCGCGGTTGGCGGCGATCCGCGCGGCGATGTCGGATTGCATCGATCGGGGTTGCCGGACCGGGGGTGAGTTGCCGGGCGGCTTGAAGGTGGTGCGGCGGGCGCCGCTCATATTGGCGTTGCTGCGCGAACGGCAGGAACGCATGCTGGCCGATCCCTTGTCGGTGATCGATTGGGTGAATTTGTGGGCGTTGGCGGTCAACGAGGAGAACGCCGCCGGCGGCCGGGTGGTGACGGCGCCGACCAATGGCGCGGCGGGAATCGTGCCGGCGGTGCTGCGATATTATGAGCGGTTCGCGCCGGGGGCTTCGGTGGCAGGGTCGGATACATTCCTGCTGGCAGCGGCGGCGATTGGGGCGTTGTTCAAGGCAAATGCATCGATTTCGGGGGCCGAGGTCGGCTGCCAAGGGGAGGTCGGGGTGGCGTGCTCGATGGCGGCGGCAGGGTTGACGGCAGCGCTGGGCGGCAGCAACGGCCAAGTCGAGAATGCCGCCGAAATTGGCATGGAGCATAATCTGGGACTGACATGCGATCCGGTTGGCGGGCTGGTCCAGGTACCATGCATCGAGCGCAATGCGGTGGGGGCGGTAAAGGCAATCGAGGCGTCGCGGCTGGCGATGCTGGGCGATGGCACGCACCGGGTAAGCCTCGACCAGGTCATCGAGACGATGCGGCGGACGGGCGCCGACATGGGCGAGAAATACAAGGAAACATCGCTCGGCGGGTTGGCGGTGAACGTGGTGGTTTGCTGACTCAGGCAAACGGGTTGCGGATAGTGAGGACGGATTCGACGGTCAGGTCGTGGTGCATGTCCTCCGACCAGAGTGTGTCGCAGTGGGCGGCGATGGCGGCCGCGACGATCATGGAGTCGTAGATCGCGAAACCGTGGCGTTCGGCAAGGCGGAGGCCGTGATTGTGGATGGCTTCGGTGACGGGGGTGATTGTCAGCAATTTGCGGAAGGGCAGCAGGAGGTCGCGCGTTTCGACCCAGGTCAAATGCATCTTGCGCCGCGCGACATTCGCGACTTCGTTGAGCACCTGAGCACTGACGGTGCCACCGCGCACGATCAGTGCCTCGGCACGGTCTGCCTTGTCGTCGTCGCTGGAGGCTGAATAGAGGAGGATATTGCTGTCGAAGAAGCTACCGGGCATTTGCTTCTTCGCGGTCGAACTTCCAGTCCTTCGGCAGGCGCCCACGGAACTTGTCCAGACGCGCCAGCCATTCCTGTGGGGTGGGCTCACGTTCGATCGCGACCGTTTCCATGCCGGCGGCGATGATGTTGATTTCGTCGCCTTCTTTCAACTCGAGAAGCTCGACGACCACAGCGGGAATGCGAATGGCGAGGCTATTGCCCCATTTGGCGACCTGCATGACGGGCTCCGTGGATATACGTTCAAAGTGAAGTATATCACGGCGCCGCGCCGGGACGCAATGATCAGGCCCGCGCACCCTCGATCAGTCCGACGCTGTTGTGGCGCAGTGCTTCAAGGACCGATTTGACGATGGCCGGGGCATCCAGCCCGGCTTCGGCGTATTGCCTGGCCGGCGAATCATGGTCCTGGAAGATGTCGGGCAACCGCAACGTGCGGACCTTGAGGCCGCCATCGGTCAGGCCCTCGTCGCTGAGCCAGGTCAGGACATGCGAACCGAAGCCGCCCGAGGCACCTTCCTCAATGGTGACCAGTACCTCGTGGGTGGCGGCGAGATGCCGGATCAGGTCGTGGTCGAGCGGCTTGGCGAAGCGCATGTCGGCGACGGTGGTGCTGAGGCCCTTGTTTTCGAGTTCCTCGGCGGCCTTGAGAGCGTCGCCCAGCCGCGTGCCAAGCGACAGCAGCGCGACAGTCTTGCCTTCGCGAACGATCCGCCCCTTGCCGATTTCGAGGCGCGTCGGCGTCGCGGCAATCTTCACGCCGGTGCCTTCGCCGCGCGGATAGCGCACCGCGATCGGGCCGGCGTCGTACAGCGCCATGGTGTGAACCATGTCGGTCAGCTCGTTTTCGTCCGCCGCCGCCATCACCACCATGTTGGGCAACGTCGTCAGATACGCGACGTCGAACGCCCCGGCATGGGTGCAGCCATCGGCGCCGACGAGCCCGGCGCGGTCGATGCCGAAGCGAACCGGCAGGTTCTGGATGGCGACGTCGTGCACGACCTGGTCGTAGGCGCGTTGCAGGAAGGTGCTGTAGATCGCGCAGAACGGCCGCATGCCCTGTGCGGCAAGTGCGGCGGCGAAGGTCACGGCGTGCTGCTCGGCGATGCCGACGTCGAAGCTGCGTTCCGGAAAGGCGTTTTCGAACCGGTCGACGCCGGTGCCCGATGGCATGGCGGCGGTGATGGCGCAGATGGTGGGGTCGCGGCGCGCCTCGGCGACCATCGCGTCGCCGAAGACGTTCTGGTAGCTGGGTGCGGTCGGTGCCGCCTTGGCCTGGGTGCCCGAGACGACATCGAATTTCTGGACGCCGTGGTATTTGTCGGCGGCGGCTTCGGCAGGTGCGTAGCCTTTGCCCTTTTGCGTCACGACATGGACCAGGATCGGACCTTCGGCAGCGTCGCGGACGTTCTCGAGGACCGGCAGCAAATGCTCTAGGTTGTGACCGTCGATCGGGCCGACGTAGTAGAAGCCGAGCTCCTCGAACAAGGTGCCGCCGCCCTGCGCGAACCCACGCGCGTATTCATCGGCGCGGCGCGCGGCCTTTTTCAGCGGCGGCGGCAGCGTCTTGCGGGCGATCTGCTTGACCGCCTCGCGCATGCCGAGGAACGACCGCGACGACAGCAGCCGCGCCAGATACGCCGACAACGCACCGACCGGCGGTGCGATCGACATGTCGTTGTCGTTGAGAATGACGACAAGGCGATTGCCGGCCGAATAGGCATTGTTCATCGCCTCGTACGCCATGCCCGCCGACATGGCGCCGTCGCCGATGACGGCGATCGCCTTGCCGGGCTGGTTCTTGAGCTTGTTGGCGACAGCGAAGCCGATGGCCGCCGAAATCGAAGTCGACGAATGCGCGGCGCCGAACGGGTCGTATTCGCTCTCGGCGCGCTTGGTGAAGCCCGATAGCCCACCGCCCTGGCGCAGCGTGCGGATGCGATCGCGGCGGCCGGTCAGAATCTTGTGCGGATAGGCCTGGTGGCCGACGTCCCAGATCAGCCGGTCGCCGGGCGTATCGAAAACGTAATGCAGTGCGACCGTCAGCTCGATGACGCCAAGACCGGCGCCAAGATGTCCGCCGGTCGTCGACACTGCATCGATCATCTCGATCCGAAGTTCGTCGGCGAGCTGCCGCAGTTCTTCGTGGCTGAAGCGTTTCATGTCGGCCGGAATATTGACCGTGTCGAGCATCGGGGTGGGAGGTCGTTGTGTCACCAAGGTCCGCCGGTTTTGTTGAGTCTTGATGACAGCGTTACCCTGTAACCCCGCAACTGTCGATGTATGCCGATGCCGCGGGATTTTGCTCCTGTGCGCCCGCCAGAGGCCCTTGTGGCCCGTCAGGGGCACGTGGCACAGCGGCCACGCACCTCGATCACGGGCTTCTCGGGCCGGAAGCCGGTGGCCACGGCGGTTTCGCGAATGCGCGCCGACAACTGGTCGTCGTCGACGTGGGTGGCGCGGCCGCAGGTGTCGCAAACCAGGAAGATACAGTCGTGCAGGCAATCCGGATGCGCGTTGGCGAGATAGGCGTTGGCGCTTTCGACGCGCATGGCGACGTTCTTGGCGACGAACAGATCGAGGATGCGATAGACGCTGTTGGCCGCGACGCGCCGCCCCTGCGCCGTGCTCACCGCGTCGGTGACGTCATAGGCGCTTGCGGGTTTGTCGAACGAAGTCAGGGCGTTGAACACGGCGGCGCGCATGGCGGTCCATTGCTCGCCCGACGCCGTCAAGGCCCGCTCGGCAGCGACCGCAAGCGGCGCACCGGTGCGGTTGGCATGATCATGATCGTGCGTGCTGGCCATGGCTCACGATATCGGCGCTACTGTGCGTCCCCGCAAGCAGCACGGCGCGTTTAGCCGCGCGCTGCCCGCAAATTCCACAAATGCGCCCCGCCGAGCAGCGAGACCCCGGCCACCGACAACATGATCTCGGTGCTGCCGCCATGCCCCGCGAAAACCGAAATCGCCATCAGGCCGATGCCGAGCGCGCCGAGCACGGCAACCCCGGCCTGGCCATGGACGAGGACGCCGCGCCACAAGGCAAACCCCGCCAGTGGCAGCGCCAGCGCGAGGCCGATCAGATGGACGTCATGCCCGAGCCAGCCGCTCGATGCGGCGAAGATCGTCGCTAGCAGCGTGCCGCCGAGGCAGTGCACGATACACAGGCCGGAAAGGGTCATCGCCGACTTGTCGAGCAGGCTGGAGAAACGCTTGGGCATGACTGCGTGTTACATTATCTCATTAAGCCCTGCAAGATGCTTTTGCGGGCAGTGAGATCCGCCGCCCGCGACCACGACGCGCTTGGCGGCGGCGGCGTCCGGGCCTAGGGAACGGCGATGGCCAGCATCGCTTCCGCCCCTTCCCTGCCCCGCGCTCCTTCCCTGCCCCGCGCTCCTTCCCTGCCCGGAGCCAGCGCCCGGCCACGCGCGATCGCCGGCTGGTTGTGCGCCGTCGCCGCGCTGGTCTTCGTCATGGTTGTCGTCGGCGGCATTACCCGGCTGACCGAATCGGGCCTGTCGATCACCCGCTGGGATGTCGTTTCCGGCACTCTGCCACCGATCGGCGACGCGGCCTGGGCAGTGCAGTTCGAAGCCTATAAGGCGTCGTCGCAGTACCAGATGATGAACCGCGGCATGACGCTCGCCGAGTTCCAGGGCATCTTTTTCTGGGAATATGTGCACCGGCTGCTTGGCCGCCTGATCGGTGTTGCGTTCGCGCTGCCGCTGCTGTGGTTCTGGGTGAAGAAGGCGATTCCCCAAAGTTATAAGCCGCGGCTGCTGGCGCTGCTGATGCTCGGCGCGCTGCAGGGCACGATCGGCTGGTGGATGGTCTCGAGCGGGCTCGTCGGCCGCACCGAAGTGGCGCATGAGCGGCTGGCGGTGCATCTTACGGTGGCATTGGCGATCATGGCGGGGTGCATCTGGACGGCACTCGACCTGCTCCGGAGCGGGCCTGTCGCCGCGCCGCGCCCGCGCCGCTGGGTGACGCCGTTCGCAGTGCTGCTTCTGGTCCAGATCATCTGGGGCGCATTCGTCGCCGGCATGCGCGCCGGACATGCGTCGGACACCTGGCCGTTGATGTTCGGAACATTGATTCCGACCGGGTTGGTGCGGACCGCGTCCGACATCATCGACGCGCCGATTACCGTGCATTTCATCCATCGCAGCATGGCCTGGCTGGTCGCCGCCGCGGCCCTGTTGATCGCGTTCCGGCTGTGGCGCGCCGGTGCCGGCGTCCGCGCGCTGGCGCTCGGTGGCGCTGTCGTTCTGCAATTCTGCCTTGGCGTGGCGACGGTGCTCAGCGGCGTCGCCATCTCGCTCGGCGTGGCGCACCAGGCCGGCGGCGCGCTGCTGGTGGCGGCGACTGTCTGGGCAGCGCACTGGTCGGTGCAGGGGAGATCGGCATGACGGCGAAGAACGTCATCGGCGGCGCGCTGGCGCTGTGCTCGACATCGCCGCTGACCGGCTGGAAGCGCGATGGCTGCTGCAGCACCGACGATAGCGACAATGGCCGCCACGTCGTCTGCGCGGTGATGACCGCCGAATTCCTCGACTTCAGCGCCGGGCAGGGCAACGACCTGTCGACGCCGCGACCCGAGTATGATTTCGCCGGGCTGAGGCCGGGCGACCGCTGGTGCCTGTGCGCGGCGCGGTGGGAAGAAGCCCGCATTGCCGGCTTTGCGCCCGACGTTGTCCTCGATGCAACCCATGCCAAGGCGCTGGAAACGACGGCGCTCGGGCATTTGCAGGCACACGCCATCACGGACTAGGGGCTGCCGTCGTGCCGGGCTAGCGTGCGGTATCCCGGCACCACATCGGAAAACCCCGGAAACGCTTGACCAAATCCCGGCTTTGCGCGATATCGCCGCCATCCGGCCCGACCTGTGCGACGACAAATACGTCACGCCCTGGCCGTCTCGCTCACTACTGGACACAGATCATGCTCACCCGTTCAACCGCCTCGATCAAGCCCGCCGAGGTCGAGAAGAAATGGCTGATTATCGACGCCGAAGGACTGGTCGTCGGCCGCCTCGCCTCGCTGATCGCCAACCGCCTGCGCGGCAAGCACAAGGCTACTTATACCCCGCACGTCGATTGCGGTGACAACATCATCGTCATCAACGCCGAAAAGGTCCGGTTCACCGGCAAGAAGGCGACCGACAAGCGCTATTACCGCCACACCGGCCACCCTGGCGGTATCAAGGAAACTTCGCCCGCCAAGATCCTCGAAGGCCGCTTCCCCGAGCGCGTCCTGATCAAGGCCGTCGAGCGCATGGTTCCTCGTGGCCCGCTCGGCCGCGACCAGATGCGCAACCTGCGCGTCTTCAAGGGCACCGAGCATCCGCACACCGCCCAGAACCCAGAATTCGTCGATGTCGCTGCGATGAACCGCAAGAACTCGACCCTTACCGTCCAGGAAGCTGGCGACAAGAAGGCTGCTGCATAATGTCCGACAATCGCCAGTCGCTCTCCGATCTCGGTGGCATGCAGGAGGGAACGTACAACCCGAACGCACCGCATAGCGAAACCAACCAGAACCCAGCCCACACCGGCGGCGGCGGACCCCCTGCGCCATTGCGGCCGCAGGAGCTCGATGCCTATGGCCGGGCCTATGCAACCGGCAAGCGCAAGAACGCCATTGCCCGCGTCTGGCTCAAGCCCGGCAGCGGCAAGATCGTCGTCAACGGCCGCGACCAGACCGTTTACTTCGCTCGCCCAACCTTGCGCCTGGTCATCAACCAGCCGTTCGACATCGCCGATCGCCGCGACCAGTATGACGTCATGTGCACCGTTGTCGGCGGTGGGCTTTCGGGCCAGGCCGGCGCGGTCAAGCACGGTATCTCGGTGGCTTTGACCCGCTTTGAACCAGCCCTGCGCACGACTGTGAAGCAGGCCGGGTTCTTGACGCGCGATCCTCGCGTTGTTGAGCGTAAGAAGTACGGTAAGGCCAAGGCTCGGAAGAGCTTTCAGTTTTCGAAGCGTTAAGCGGCTGCAGCCAAGACGGAAATTGCGGCTTCGCGATTTCCGGCTTGGCTGCAGACTCGCGTACGCAACGGCCGGCGGGGCGGCCGAGTTACTCCGCCGAACCCGTCCGACGCGGGGGCTTCGCCCCCGCCTTTTTTTTGCCTTTTCTCCATCGCGGCAACGCCCAGAAAAAGCGCCTGACAGCACTCCCGCCCACCGACGCGCGAGCTTCGCTCGCGCCAGCACCATCACCCGGCAACCCCTGTCCTACACCCCGCATTTCCGCTACCCACACCCGTCACCCCCACCCCTCCACTTCCGCCCTCCAAAAACCGCCGAAAGCGGAAAATGCGGAAAATGTTAACCATCGTGACGCGCCCGCCCTCGGGCAAGATCACCCCCTCGCTTCCCCCCACCCCGCAACACAGGCATAACAATCCAATGATTCGTGCCCTGCTGTTATTTCTCGCCGCCACGCTGGCCATCCCTGCCGCCGCGCAAAGCGTTTCGCAGCAGCCCAACACCCGCATCGAGCTGATCGCCGAGACCGCCACCCCGGCGCCCGGCCAGCCGTTCAGCATCGGCCTGCAACTGACGCCGAAGGCCGGCTGGCACACCTATTGGTCGAACCCCGGCGACGCCGGCGCGCCCACCCGCGTCGCCTGGACGCTGCCCCCCGGCACCGCGGCGCCGCAGCCGCTGGCCTATCCCATCCCCGAGACGCTGATCGTTTCCGGGCTGATGAATTACGTCTATTCGCATCCCAACGTCCTGGTCACCAGCATTACGCCGCCGGCCGACCTGCGCAAGCGCACGCCCTTTAACGTGACGGTCAAGGCCGACTGGCTGGTCTGCAGCCTCGAGCAATGCGTCCCCGAAAGCGCGACGCTGACGCTGCCTTTGGTCATCGGCGACGGCGCCGCCGATCCCCAGAACGGCATCGCGCTGGCGATGGCTCGTGCCGCCCTGCCCAAGCCGATGAGCGCCGTTGCCGACTGGAGCGCCGCGGACGGCCGCTTCGTGCTGGCGGTGCCGTTCGGCAATCCCGGCGACGTCCGCAGCGCCTATTTCTACCCCGATGCCGACGGCGTCATCGACTACGCCGCACCGCAGGTGGTGACGGTGGCCGGCGACCGGCTGCGCATCGAGACCAAGGCCAGCGACGCCCCCGCGGGCGCCATCACCGGCGTACTCCGCGTCGTCATCGACGGCGAGGAAAAGCCGCTCGGCCTGATGCTGACCGCCGAGCCGGGCAACGTCCCCGCCGCCGGGCTGCCGCTTGCGGCCGACAAGCCGCGCGCGGCGGGAGGCCCTGGCCTGCCGCTGATCCTGCTGGGCGCCATCCTCGGCGGCATCATCCTCAACGTCATGCCGTGCGTCTTTCCGATCCTCAGCCTCAAGGCGCTCAGCCTGGCCGGCGGCAACGTCGAACCCGCCGCCGCGCGCCGCGACGCGCTGGCCTATACCGCCGGCGTCATCCTCGTCTGCACGGCACTCGGCGGCCTCGTGCTGCTGCTGCGCGCGGCCGGATCACAGGTCGGCTGGGCGTTCCAGCTGCAGGATCCGCGCGTCATCACGGCGCTGCTGCTGCTGGTCACCGCGATCGCGCTCAACCTGGCAGGCCTGTTCGAGATCAACCTGTCGACGGGCGCTCTTGGCGACCAGACCATCCGCAAGGGCGGCGCGCTGGGCAGTTTCGCCACCGGCGCATTGGCTGCATTCGTCGCGACGCCGTGCACGGGGCCGTTCATGGCCGGCGCGCTGGGCGCGGCGCTGATCTTGCCGCCGGTCGCCGCGCTGGCGGTTTTCGCCGGGCTCGGACTCGGCCTGGCGCTGCCGTTCCTCGCGGTCGGCTTCATCCCCGCGCTGCGCCGCCGAATGCCCCGGCCGGGTGCCTGGATGACGCGTTTGCGCGCCATCCTGTCGGTGCCGATGTTCATCACCGCGCTGGCGCTGGCCTGGGTGCTGGGCCAACAGGTCGGCGTGCCGGGCATGACGGCGGGGCTCGCCGGCGCGCTCCTGCTCGGGCTGTTGCTATGGTGGCTGGGCAGTCGCCAGCACAGCGGCGCCAGCAGCTGGCTGCCCATCGGCGGCGCGATCGCGGCCGGCGTCGCCGCGATCCTGCTGCTCCCGGTCGCCGATCCGGCGGTTGCCAATTCGGGCACTTCGGCGCCGGCGGCGTTGATGGCGCAGCGGTTTTCACCCGAAAAACTCGCGGCCTTGCGCGCGGCCCGTACCCCGGTTTTTCTCTACATGACCGCCGATTGGTGCCTGACCTGCAAGGTCAACGAAAAGGGCGCGATGGCCGATGCCAGCGTCGCCGAGGCTTTCCGGCGCAAGGGCATCGCCGTTCTCGAAGGCGACTGGACCCGCGGCGATCCGGTCATCTCGAAATGGCTCGCCGACCAGCAGCGCGCCGGGGTGCCGGTCTATGTTTTCTACGGCGCCGATGGCCAGCAAAGGGAACTGCCGCAGATCCTGACGGTTTCTGCCCTGACAGCACTTGGCTAGGAGACATGCCGTGAAATCGATGTTGTTCGCCGCCGCGCTTCTGGCGGCCGGCCCGGCATTTGGCCCTGCGTTTGCAAACGCCAGTGTCGGTGCCGCCGCACCGCAGTTCACCGCCGTCGATGCCAATGGCAAGACCGTCAAGCTGAGCGATTACAAGGGCAAGACCGTCGTCCTCGAATGGACCAACGCCGGCTGCCCGTTCGTCCGCGCCCACTACGACAGCGGCAACATGCAGGCGACACAGGCCGCGGCCCGCCAGTCGGGCGCCGTCTGGCTGACCGTCAACAGCAGCGCCCCAGGCAAGCAGGGCCAGGTCGACGGCCTTGGCGCCAAGGCTCAAATCGCCAAGGACAAGGCCGCCCCGACCGCCTATCTGCTCGACCCCGCCGGAACCATCGGTACCGCGTACGGCGCCCGCACCACCCCGCACATCTACGTCATCGATCCGGCGGGGAAACTCGCCTATGCCGGCGCCATCAATGATCGCGCGACCGCCGATGAAGCCGATGCGAAAGCCGGCACCAATTATGCCCGCGCTGCCGTCCTCGCCGTGAAGGCGGGCAAGGCGCCCGACCCCGCCACGACCAAGCCCTATGGCTGCTCGGTCAAGTATAAATAGCGCATAGACGGAATCGTCATGCTGAACTTGTTTCAGCATCCATCGCGCCGCCGGGACGCTTTCGCCTGAGGCACGGTGGATGCTGAAACAAGTTCAGCATGACGAGGTGTGCGGTTCGGCGACAGTCCGCCTACCGCCTGAAAACCCGCTTCCCCGCCACCCATGTCTCATCGACCCGCGTCTGCCAAAGCCCACTTGCCGGCGCGGCAAATGGGTCGCGGTCGATCAGCACGAAGTCGGCCCATTTGCCGGGCTCGAGCGTGCCGACCTTGTCCTCGGCGTGGTTGGCCCAGGCCGCGCCGGTGGTGAACGCGGCAAAGGCCTGCTCGATCGTCATCGCCTCCTCCGGGTGCCAGCCACCCGGCGGCAAGCCGTCGCGCGACTGCCGGGTCACCGCCGCGTGCAGCCCGTAGAACGGGTTCGGCGGCTCGACCGGGAAGTCGGAGCCCCCGGCAATATGGGCGCCGCTCTTGATCAGGGTCTGCCAGGCATAGGCCCCCGCCAACCGTTTTTCGCCGACCCGCGCCTCGGCCATGCCCTTGTCGCTGGTCGCATGCGTCGGCTGGATCGAGGCGATGATGCCGAGCCGGGCAAAGCGCGGCAGATCCTCCACGGCGACCACCTGCGTATGTTCGTCGCGGTGGCGCAGGGTCATCCGCTGGGCCTCGGGGGTTGCCGAAAATGCGCCCAGCGCCGCGCCGTTGGCGGCATCGCCGATCGCGTGGACGTTGACCTGGAAACCCTTTGCCGACGCATCGAGGATCATCCGGCGCAAATTGCCTTCCTCGAAAAATGGCAGGCCGCGCTGCCCGGCGGCGTCGCTATAATCCGATTTCATCCAGGCGCCGCGGCTGCCGAGTGCGCCATCGGCCTGCAGCTTCATCGCCATCATTGCCAGCCGGTCGCCATATTCCCAGCCGATCGGGCCATTCGGCGCGATCGCCGCGCGATTCTCGGGCCCATAGGCCATCGCATAGATGCGCGTCGTCAGCTTGCCGGTCCGCGCAAAGCGGCGATACCGGTCCCAGGTCGGCCGATCCATTCCCGCGTCGCCGACGCTGGTCAGCCCGACCGAGCCCATGATTTGCAACGCCTTGCTCAGCGCCAGGTCGGCTTCCTTCGTCGTCGGCGCCGGGATCTTCGACGTCACCAGTTTCATCGCCGCATCGACGAGCACGCCCGTCGCTGCACCGCTGGCATCGCGCTCGATCCGCCCGCCGGCAGGGTCCGGAGTCGCGTTGGTGATGCCCGATAGCGCCAGCGCCGCGGAGTTGACCCAGCCGGCATGGCCATCGACCCGTTCGAGGAAAGCCGGCCGGTTGCCGGTCACCGCGTCGAGTTCCTTCGCGGTCGGGAAACGCCCCAGGTTCCAGCGTTCCTGGTTCCAGCCACTGCCCTTGATCCACGCCCCCGTCCCCGGATTGGCGCGGATCGCCGCCAGGGCATCGGCCAAGGACTTGGTGCCGTTCAAATCGACCGCCAGCGCGCCCTCGCCAAGGCCCATGACATGGCCGTGCGCGTCGATCAGCCCCGGCAGCAGCGTGAGCCCGCCGACATCGATCTTCTTGCCGCGCGGCGGGATGGCGCCGGCGGGCAATGTCGCCTTGACGCGGCCATCGTTGCCGACGACCAGCACCGCGAACCGCTGCAGGCTACCGCCGCCGTCGAGCGTATAGCCATTGGCGTTGACGTACGACGTGTCGGCAAGGACCGGCGCCGCGGTCAGCAGGAACGCGGCGACGAGGGTGTTGGCTGTTTTCATGGGCGGGAATCTAGCAGGCACCGAGGCCAGCGGCCAGAGCAGGAACTAAGGTACCAGCCGCCGGATCAGCGACGACGTATCCTGCCGGCCGCCGCCCATGCCTTGGACATCGCCGTAGAATTGATCGACCAGCGCCGCCAGCGGCAGCACCGCGCCGAGCCGCCGCGCCTCGTCCAGCGCCAGCCCGAGGTCCTTGCGCATCCAGTCGACCGCGAAGCCGAAATCGAATTCGCCCTTCGCCATCGTCGGCGCACGATTATCCATCTGCCAGCTTTGCGCCGCCCCTTTCGAGATCACGTCGACGACCTGCCCCAGGTCGAGCCCCGCCGCCTTGCCGAACGCCAGCCCCTCGGCCAGCCCCTGCAGCACCCCGGCGATGCACAGCTGGTTGACCATCTTGGTCAATTGCCCGCTGCCCGCCGGCCCCATGTGGCCGATGCGCTTGGCGTACGCCTGCATCACCGGCTCGGCAGCCGCAAAGGCTTCGGCGCTGCCGCCGCACATGATCGTCAGCGCACCGTTCTCGGCCCCCGCCTGCCCGCCCGAAACCGGCGCGTCGAGCACCAGCAAGCCGCGCGCCGCTCCCGCTTCTGCCAGTTCGCGGGCGATCTCGGCGGAGACGGTGGTATGATCGACGAACACCGCGCCGGGCGCCATCGCCGCGAAAGCGCCGTCAGGGCCGAGCGTCACCGCGCGCAGGTCCTTGTCGGCACCGACACACGCCAACACCATCTCCGCCCCCGCCGCCGCCAGCGCCGGAGTCGCCGCACTGCGGCCACCATGCGCCGCCACCCAGGCCGCCGCTTTCTCCGCCGTCCGATTATACACCATCACGTCGTGGCCGGCGGCCGCGAGGTGCCGCGCCATCGGGCCGCCCATGATGCCGAGGCCGAGAAAACCGATGCGCGCCATTCTTGCTCCGTCCAATATCTGCCGGCCCGTTACGCCGCCGGGTGACCGCCCCTACACCAAGGCGCCGAACATTCGGCCTATCAGGGCTGTGCCGGCCATGGCAACCGCGCCCCAGAATACCACGCGGATCGTCGGCAGCAGCACCGGTGCCTTGCCGAGCCGGGCGCCCGTCATGCCAAGCAGCGCCAGCGCCGCGATCGATGTCATCATCACGGCTAGCGAGAGCCTGTTGGCCGGTGCCAGCACGACCGCCAGCAAGGGCAACGCCGCACCCGTGGCGAACGCCATCGCCGAAGTGATCGCCGCCTGGATCGGCCGCGCCGCCAGCGCCGTAGTCAGCCCAAGCTCATCGCGCGCATGGGCACCCAGCGCGTCCTTTGCCATCAACTGCGCTGCGACTTCCCGCGCCAGCGCCGCGTCGAGCCCACGGCCTTCATATATGGCCGCCAGTTCGGCGCGCTCGCCAGCGTCGTCGGTGCTCAGCTCCAGCTTTTCGCATTCCAGGTTCTGGCGCTCGGCATCGGCCTGCGACGACACCGAGACATATTCGCCCGCGGCCATCGACAGTGCGCCGGCGACAAGGCCCGCCACCCCGGTGACTAGGACTTGTTGCGACGCCATGCTGGCCGACGCGACGCCGACGATCAGGCTTGCGGTCGAAACAATGCCGTCGTTGGCGCCCAGGACGCCGGCGCGCAGCCAGCCGATGCGATCCAGCGCATGACTTTCCCGGTGGACGGGGGAGCGCGCCATCGAATCCTGCCTTTCCCGTGCCGCCGGCATTTGCGCCTGCTGGCCTTGACCGCTAACAGACCGCAATGACTTCCACCATCACCCTTGCGCCCGATGCTTCCGTCCTGCCGATCTCGCTCGCCGACATCGAGATGGCAGCGCGTGCGATCGAAGGTGCCGTTATCAGGACACCCTGCTTGCGCAGCCAGACGCTGTCGGACCTGACCGGCGCCGATGTCTGGCTCAAGTTCGAAAATCTGCAGTTCACCGCCGCCTACAAGGAGCGCGGCGCGCTGAACAAGCTGCTCAGCCTGACGCCCGAGGAGCGCGCACGCGGCGTCATCGCGGCGTCGGCCGGCAACCACGCCCAGGGCCTGGCCTATGGCGCCAAGCGGCTCGGCATTCCAGCCACTATCGTCATGCCGCGCTTCACGCCGGTCGTAAAAGTCCAGCAAACCGAAAGCCACGGCGCCAACGTCGTGATGTTCGGCGAGAAATTCGAGGATGCGGCCGGCCACGCCCATGAACTCGCCGCCAAGCGCGGCTTCGTGTTCGTCCACCCCTTCGACGATCCGCTGGTGATGGCCGGCCAAGGCACCGTCGGCCTTGAAATGCTCGATGCCGTGCCCGATCTCGATACTTTGGTCGTGCCGATCGGCGGCGGCGGGCTGATCTCGGGCATCGCCACGGTCGCCAAGGCGCGCAACCCCAAGATCGACGTCATCGGTGTCCAGGCCGAGCTTTACCCCTCGATGTATGCGTTCCTGAAGGGCGAGACGAGCGTCTGCGACGGCGATACGCTGGCCGAAGGCATCGCGGTCAAGACTCCGGGCAAGCTGACCAGCCAGGTCGTCCGCGCGCTGGTCGACGACATCGTCCTCGTCGGCGAGCGCGACCTCGAAACCGCCGTCGCCATGCTGCTCAACATCGAGAAAACCGTCGTCGAGGGCGCTGGCGCGGCTGGCCTCGCGGCGCTGCTAGCGCATCCGCGGCGCTTTCGCGGCACCAAGGTCGGGCTGGTCCTGTGCGGCGGCAACATCGACACGCGGCTGCTCGCCAATGTCCTGCTCCGCGAACTGGCGCGCTCGGGCCGGCTGGCGCGGCTGCGCATCCGTTTGAAGGATCGCCCCGGCCAGCTGTTCGAGGTCGCGCGCATCTTCGACCAGCAGCAGGTCAACATCCTCGAAGTCTATCACCAGCGGGTGTTTACCAACCTGCCGGCCAAGGGGCTGATCACCGACATCGAATGCGAAACCCGCGACCGCGACCACCTCAACCGGCTCGTCGAGGCATTGCGAGCGGCAAGCTATGAAGTCCGCATGGTGGAGCTCGACTGATACGGGCTCTACTGACGCGCGCGTTAACTGTCATTTATACTATGGCTATTGGCCGGCGGGCCGCATTACACTGGAACGTAACACAGCCACCGGAGGGGGAGCTGAGTGACCGACCAGAGCTTTCGCTTCCCACGCTTCTTTGTCACCGCGCCGGCGCCGTGCCCCTATGTGCCGGGCCTTACCGAGCGCAAGGTTTTCGCCGAGTTGAAGGGCACCGATGCCCCCGACATGAACGAAGCGCTCGGCCGCATCGGCTTTCGGCGCAGCCAGAACGTCGTCTATCGCCCAAGCTGTGATTTCTGCCACGCCTGCATCTCGGTGCGTGTCGTCACCGGCGAATTCCGCCCCTCGACCAGCCAGAAACGACTGCTGCGCCGTCACGCCGACCTCGAGGTCACCGCTTGTGAGCCCTGGTCGACCGAGGAACAATGGGCGCTGCTCCGCCGCTATCTGACGGCGCGCCACCCGGTCGGCGGCATGGCCGGCATGGACGGGCATGATTTCGCCGACATGGTCGAGCAATCGCCGGTCGATACCGTCGTCGTCGAATATCGCGAGCCCAGCACCGATGGCCGCCCGGGCAAGCTGGTGGGCTGCTGCCTGACCGACAAGCAGTCCGATGGCCTGTCGATGATCTACAGCTTCTACGACCCTGATCCCGGCGCGCGCCGCGGCATGGGCAATTTCATCATCCTCGATCACATTACCCGCGCGGCGAAGGCGGGGTTGCCGTTCGTTTATCTCGGTTATTGGATCGAGGGCTGTGACCGCATGGCGTACAAGAAGAGCTTTCAGCCAGCTGAGGCGCTGATTGCAGGGATTTGGAAGCCGATGGTAATTTAACCTTGTCCTCCCCCCTTGAGGGAGGAGGCGACTCGCGTTTGCGAGCGGGTGGGGGTGGTCCCCTGCGCCGAAAGGGGACCACCCCCACCCGGGCCGCGAAGCCGCGTCTCTCGCCTCCCCCCTCAAGGGGGAGGACACGGCTAGATCTTCGCCCTAGCCATTAAATCCGCCGTCGACGGATCGAACCCTTCCGCGCCGCCCGCCATCACCGCCGTCGCCATCTCCTTTCCCAGCTCGACCCCCCATTGATCGAACGGGTTGATCCCCATCAGCACCGCCGCTGCAAACACCCGGTGCTCGTAGAACGCCAGCAACGCGCCCAGCGAAAACGGATCGAGCCGATCGAGCAGGATCGTCGCCGATGGCCGGTTGCCGGCAAAAGTCTTCGCCGCCGCCAGCGCCGCATCGCCGCCCGACAGCGCCAGCGCTTGCTCCAGCGTCCGCCCGCGCATCAAGGCCGCGCCCTGGGCAAAACAATTCGCCAGCAATTGCCGGTGATGCGTCGCCGCGAGGCCATGCCCCGGTTCGCGCACCGCGACGAACTCTGCTGGCCCCACGACCGTGCCCTGGTGGAGCAGCTGGAACACCGCGTGCTGGGCATCGGTGCCGGTCCCGCCCCAGGTCACCGCCGCAGTCGGGCCATCGACCGGCGCTCCCGCCCGCGTCACACTCTTGCCGTTGCTCTCCATCTCGAGCTGCTGGAGAAACGCCGGCAACAGCCGCAGCCGCTCGTCATAGGCGAAGACCGCGCGCACCGGTTGGCGCTGGTACCGCGCCGCCCAGACGTCGCACATCGCCGCCAGCAACGGCGCGTTCTGCCCGGCATCGCTGTCGCGGAAATGCGCGTCCATCGCCCGCGCGCCGGCGTGGAGCGCTGCAAACGCGTCCGGCCCGCAGCGCAGCGCGAACGGCAGGCCGACCGCCGACCATAGCGAATACCGCCCGCCGACGGTGTCCGCGAACGGCAGCACGTCGCCTGCGCCCCACGCCCGCGCCCGCTCCGGCGCCGCCGTCACCGAGATCGTCCGGCTGCGCGGGTCCGCCACCCCCGCCGCCGCCAGCCACGCCAGCGCGCTATCGGCATTGGTCAGCGTTTCCGTCGTCGAGAAGGTCTTCGACACGATGACGATCCGTGTTCGCGCCGGGTCGCACTGCGCCGCCGCCCGCGCCAGCGCCTCGCCATCGATATTGGCGACGATATGCACCACCGGGCCGTCGCCATCGCGCCCCAGTGCATCGAGCAGCAGCGCCGGCCCCAGCGCCGATCCGCCAATGCCGATATGCAGCACGTGCGAGACGTCCTCGCCGCGCACCCGGGTCGCCACGTCGCGCACCATCGCCTGGCCGATCGCTGCCGCGGCATTGTCGGCAGCACTTCCGGTGCCGCGCTCGGCGATATGCGTCGCGGCGCGGTTCTCGCTCGCATTGACGACCTCGCCGGCAAACAGGCGCTGCCGCCAGCCGCTGAAATCGGCCTCGACCGCCAGCGCCTGCAACGCCGCCAGTATATTGCCGTCGACCGCCAGCTTGGAAAAGTCGAAATGCAGCCCCGCCACATCGCGCGACAGGCGCGCCAGTCGGCCATCATCGGCGTCGAACAGTTCGGCGATCGAGGGCGGCGGCAGCATTGCGTCAAGGGCTTCATGGGTCATGCCCGTCACAATGGCGGAGGAAGACAAGGGTTCCAACACCTGCTTTGCGAACATTACGTGACCATCGCACTTGACCCGGAGGCATCCGCGCGCCACGCCCCACGGCAATGTCGACAAGTATTTCCGAAAGCCGCGATGCGCACCTCGCGCGCACCCAGCGCCAAAAGGCTTCGCTGGGCGCGATCATGCGGATGCTCCTTATCGCGGTGCTGATCGCGCTGGGTTTACGGACCTTCGTCTACGAGCCTTTCAACATCCCGTCGGAATCGATGCTGCCGCAGCTGCTGGTCGGCGATTATCTGTTCGTCGCCAAATGGCCCTATGGCTATGGCCGATATTCGCTGCCGCTCGGACTGCCGCTGTTCGACGGCCGCATCGGCGGATCGCTGCCGGCGCGCGGCGACGTCATCGTCTTCAAGACGCCGCGCGATAACCGCGCCGACTATATCAAGCGCGTCATCGCCCTGCCTGGCGACACCGTGGCGATGCAGGACGGCCAGGTCATCCTCAACGGCACCGCCCTGCCCCAGCTCACCCGCGCCGACTTCGTCCTCGCCGACAGCACCACCGACTGCGATTCAGGCCCCGGCCGTCCGGACTTCCGCACCCGCACGAGCGGCCCGGCGGGCACCCGGGTCATCTGCCGCTATCCGGCGCGCACCGAATCCATCCCCGGCGGCCGCGATCATGTCGTCCTCGACCAGGTCCGGGGCGACGTCCGCGACACCACCCCGGTGCTGACGGTGCCGCCCGGCCATGTGTTCGTCCTTGGCGACAATCGCGACGATTCGGCCGACAGCCGCTTCACCATCGCCGAAGGCGGGGTCGGGCTGGTCCCCACCGCCAACATCATCGGCCGCGCCGACCGCATCTTCTTCTCGATCCGCCAGGAAGGCCCGCTGCGCACCGAACGCATCGGCAAGCGCCTGTGAGCCACACCGACGCCGAACTTGCCGCCTGGGCCCGCGAGCGCCTCGGGCATGATTTCACCGACATCCGCCTCGTGCGCCGCGCGCTCACCCACAGCAGCGCGGCGTCGGGACCCGACAGCTACCAGCGTCTCGAGTTTCTCGGTGACCGTATTTTGGGCCATTCCGTCGCCGCCTGGCTTTATGGCGCGCACGACGAAGCCGAGGGCCGGCTGACGGCGCGGCTGCACGCGCTCGTGGAAGGGGCCGCGAACGCCGAAGTGGCGCGCGGGCTCGGCGTGTCCGAACGCCTGATCATGGAAACCAACGCCCGCGCCAAGGGCCTCCACCAGTCTGACAACGTCCTTGGCGATGTCGCCGAAGCGCTGGTCGCAGCGCTCTATCTCGACGGCGGCTGGGACGTCGCCAACGCTTTCGTGCGCCGCGAATGGCAGCAATTGCTCGACGACGGCCCGCGCCTGCTTGCCGATCCGAAATCGCGGTTGCAGGAATGGGCGCTCAAGCGACGGCGCGGCATGCCGGTCTATGCCGTCATCGATCGCCAGGGACCCGACCACGCGCCGCGCTTCACCATCGAGGTGCACGTGCGCGGGCAGGAGCCGGCACAAGGCGTCGGCGCCAGCAAGCAGGAAGCCGAAAAAGCCGCGGCAGTGGCATTGCTCTCAAAGGTTCAGACATGACGGACGACATCATCGACACCCCGGCGGTCCCGGCCCCCCCGCAGCGCTGCGGCTCGGTCGCCATCGTCGGCGCCCCCAACGCCGGCAAATCGACGCTGACCAACGCGCTTGTCGGCCAGAAGGTCGCCATCGTCTCGGCCAAGGTTCAGACCACCCGCACCCGCCTGATGGGCATCGCCACCGACGGCGCCACCCAGTTGCTGCTGATCGACACGCCGGGCATCTTCGCGCCGCGCCGCCGCCTCGACCGCGCCATGGTCCGCGCCGCCTGGGAAGGTGCCGAGGGTGCCGACCTGATCGCCTTCGTCGTGGACGCCAAGTCGGGGTTTCGCGACGACGCCACGGCCATCCTGCAAAGCCTGGCCAACCGTCCCGAGCCCAAGCTGCTGGTGCTCAACAAGGTCGACATCACCGCGAAAACCCGCCTGCTCGAACTTGCGGCGCACGCCAACGCCTTTGCCAGCTTTGCCGACACGTATTTCGTCTCGGCCGGCACCGGCGACGGCGTTGCCGAACTCAAGTCCGCCTTTGCCGCCGCCATGCCCGAAGGCCCGTGGCACTTTCCCGAAGACCAGCTTACCGACGCGACGACGCGGCTGATGGCGGCGGAGATCACCCGCGAACAGCTGTACAACCAGCTCCACGCCGAGCTGCCCTATGCCAGCGCCGTCGAGACCGAGAAGTGGGAAGAACGCCGCGACGGCAGCATCGCCATCCACCAGCAGATCCTGGTAGAACGCGACAGCCAGCGCGCCATCGTGCTCGGCAAGGGCGGTTCGCGGTTGAAGGAAATCGGCACAACCGCGCGCGCCGGCATTGCCGAACTGACCGGCAAGAAGGTCCACCTGTTCCTGCACGTCAAGGTCAAGGAAGACTGGGCCGAAGACCGCGAAGTCTATCGCGACTCGGGCCTCAATTGGGTCGACTGAGGTCGATTGCAAAAAGGAACCGTCATGCTGAACCTGTTTCAGCATCCATTGTGCGACTGGCGAATTCACACCGCGGCGCGATGGATGCTGAAACAAGTTCAGCATGACGAGATCAGATTTCAGCTCGCAGTCCCGGCACTCTTCGACTGCGCCGCCAGGTCGGCGCACGCCCGATCGAGGACGATAAACAGCACATCCGAAGCGCGCGCGTCGGTGGCGAGGTCTGCGGCGCTCGGCGCCATCAGCGGTGCCGGCTCTTCCCAGACCATCGTGATACGCTTGTCGGCGCCGTCACCGAATTTGACCTGAAACACGCGAAAACCTTTCTCGAGCGGGCCTGTCTGTTTGCCCGACCGTTTTACAACGTTAAATTAACGCCGAGGTTTCTCAACTGTTAAATCAATGTATGTTGTATTTCGCTTCGCTGCCTGAGCCATAGCAGAAAAGTCGTTCGGGCGCTGTATTCCAGATCGCCTTGCGCTAGAAAACCGCCATGCATCTCGATACCCCCGCTATCGTTTGCGCCATGCTGCCGCACGGCGAGCATGGTGCCGTGGTGCGCTTCCTCACCCCTGCCAACGGCATCGTCGCCGGCTATGTCCGCGGCGGCCGTTCGCGCCGGCTGCGACCCATCCTCCAGGCCGGCAACGGCGTCGCGCTGTCGATGCGCGCCCGCGTCGATACCCAGCTCGCCGCCGCCACCGTCGAGCTGACCGACGCCCGCGCCGCGCTCGCCGTCGGCGGCGCCGCCATCGCCGCGCTCGACTGGCTGACCGCCCTCACCGCCGCCGCTCTCGCCGAGGACGACCCGCATCCGGCGCTTTACCGCGCCCTCGATGCCCTTGCCGCCGCGATCGCCGCAGGCGCTGGACCATTGGCGCTCGGCGAAGGGGTCGTGCGCTACGAATATCTGCTCCTCTCCGAACTCGGCTTCGGCCTCGACCTGTCGGCGTGCGCCGCGACCGGCACCACCGCCGATCTCGCCTATGTCTCGCCCAGGTCGAGCCAGGCCGTCTCGCGCGACGCCGGGTTGCCCTATGCCGCCAAGCTGCTGCCCTTGCCCGCCTTCCTGATCGGCGCGGCAGCCGCCGACAGCGCTTCCATCCACGACGGCCTCAAGCTGACCGGGCACTTCCTCGAGCGTGATGTGCTGACGGCGCGCGGCCGCGATACGCTCGGCGCGCGGGAAAGGCTGGCGAACCGCCTGCCCCCGCGCTAATCCCGGTCATGGCCAAGAACACAACGAAAACACCTCCCGAGTCGCCCGCCGATCGCATCCTCGACACGCCCTTCGATACCGCGCTCGGCGACCGTTACCTGGTTTATGCGCTGTCGACGATCACCGCGCGCTCGCTGCCCGACCTGCGCGACGGCCTCAAGCCCGTTCATCGCCGCATCCTGTGGGGCATGCGGCTGCTCAAGCTCGATCCCGGCCCCAGCACCGGCGCCGCACTCGGTGCGTCCAGCATCGGCTACAAGAAGTCCGCCCGCGTCGTCGGCGACGTGATGGGCAAATATCACCCGCACGGCGATCAATCGATCTACGACGCCCTTGTCCGGCTCAGCCAGGATTTCTCGCTGCGCTACCCGCTGATCGACGGACAGGGCAATTTCGGCAACATCGACGGCGATAACGCTGCCGCCATGCGCTACACCGAGGCGCGCCTGACGACTGCCGCCGGCACGCTCATGGACGGCCTCGACGAAGCCGGCGCGCTGTTCCGCGCGACATACAACGGCGAGGAGGAAGAGCCCGAGGTCTTCCCCGGCATGTTCCCCAATCTGCTCGCCAACGGGTCGTCGGGCATTGCCGTCGGCATGGCGACCAACATCCCGCCGCACAATGCCGCCGAAATCCTAGATGCGGCGATGGCGCTGCTCGCCGACCCCGGTTTGCCCGGTTCGGCGCTGCTCGAATGGGTCAAGGGCCCCGATTTCCCGACCGGCGGCATCTGTGTCGAATCACCCGCCAGCATCGCCGAATCCTACGCGACCGGCCGCGGCAGCTTCCGGCTGCGGGCCCGCTGGCGCAAGGAAGACCTTGGCCAGGGCATGTGGCGCATCGTCGTCGAGGAAATCCCCTTCCAGGTCGTCAAGGGGAAGCTCATCGAAGCGCTCGCCGAGCTGGTCAACGAGAAGAAGCTGCCGATATTGGGCGATATCGACGACGAATCGGACGACAAGATCCGCATCGTCATCGAGCCGCGCTCGCGCAACGTCGACGCCGAAGTGCTGATGGAGAGCCTGTTCAAGCTGACCGACCTCGAGACCCGGTTCTCGCTCAACATGAACGTCCTCGATCACGGACGCCCCGGCGTGCTGTCGCTGCGCCAGGTCATCGCCAAATGGCTGGTCCACCAGCGTCAGGTCCTCGTCGCCCGCTCGCAGCACCGGCTCGACAAGATCGATGCCCGCCTCGAAATCCTCGGCGGCTTTCTCATCGCCTATCTCAACCTCGACGAAGTCATCCGCATCATCCGCGAGGAGGACGAGCCCAAGGCGACCCTGATGTCGACTTTCGAGCTGACCTCGAACCAGGCCGAGGCCATCCTCAACATGCGGCTGCGCTCGCTGCGGCGACTGGAGGAAATGGAGATCGGCAAGGAAAACAAGGCGCTGACTCTCGAGGCGGCCGGCCTTCGCGGGCTCATCGATTCGGAAAGCGAACAGACCGCGCGCCTCAGCACCGACCTTGCCCGCCTGCGCGCCCTTTATGGCCCGACCACCCCGCTCGGCAGGCGCCGCACCTCGATCGAGACCGCGCCCAACGTCAAAATGATCAGCCTCGAAGAAATGATCGACAAGGAGCCGTTGACCATCATCGCCAGCCAGAAGGGCTGGGTGCGTGCCATGAAGGGCCATATCGACCTGACCGCCGGTGACGCGGTCAAGTTCAAGGAGGGCGACGGTGCTGCCTTCGCCTTCCACGCCTATACCACCGACAAGGTCATGGTCGCCGCCTCGGACGGCCGCTTCTACACGCTCGGCGCCGACAAGCTGCCCGGCGGGCGCGGCTTCGGCGACCCGCTGCGGCTGATGATCGATCTCGCCGAGGGCACGGAAATCGTCGCCCTGTCGGTGTGGAAAACCGATCTGCGCCTGCTGGTTGCCGCCAGCGACGGCCGCGGCTTCATCGTCGAAGCCGCCGATGTGCTGGCCGAAACCCGCAAGGGCCGCCAGGTCCTCAATCTCAAGGACAACGCAAAGTTCACCATCCTCAAGGCCATCCCGCCTGGCGACGACATGGTCGCGGTCATCGGCGACAACCGCAAGCTGCTGGTCTGCGACCTCTCTGACCTGCCGGTGATGGGCCGCGGCCAGGGCGTCGCCCTCCAGAAATACAAGGACGGCGGCATGTCCGACGCGCGCAGCTTCGTGATGGCCGAGGGCCTCAACTGGGCCATGGGCGGTGCCGGCAATCGGACCCGCACCGAAAGCGACCTGACCTTCTGGAAGGGCACTCGCGGCAGCGCTGGCCGCCTGCCGCCAACGGGCTTCCCACGCGACAACAAATTCGGCTAAGCGCCCTCCTCCGCCGTCACCCCAACCGTTCCCGTCACCCCACCCGTTCCCGTCACCCCAATTTTGCCCGTCACTCCATTTTTCCCGTCACTCCATTTTTTCCGTCACCCCACTCTCTACCGTCACCCCGGCGAAAGCCGGGGCCCATCTCCAACCCGTCCCGAAATAAGCGCCCCGCCCCGTTAAACCCGATATCACGACGATATCATTCAATCGCCCGCCGACCCCTGTCCTACACGCACGAATTCCGCTACCACCAAACCACGACGCGTTCTTCGAACCAGCCGGCACGCCTGCAAACTCCGCGAAAATCCGGACCCAAGAAAAACGCCGAAAGCGGAAAATGCGGAAAATGTTAGTAACTCGTTAACCATCGGGTAACCGCGCGCCATGCCCACAGACACTAACGTCCCCAGTCGCGAGATCCCCGGCGCCGGCGCCAACGGGTTCCTCATGCTGGCGGCCATGTTGCTCCTCGTCGCCATCGGCATCTTCGTCCTTTCCCGCACCATCGCCGGCGCTCCGTTCAGCATCCTGTTCACGGTCCTGGCCATCATGGCGTTTTTCTTCGTCACCACCGGCTTCTACAAGATCGCCCCCAACGAGGCCGCCGCCATCACCCTGTTCGGCGCCTATCGCGGCAGCGATCGCACCCCCGGGCTGCGCTGGACCTGGCCCTGGATGCACAAGGCCAAGATCTCGCTGCGTGCCCACAACCTCATCTCGCAGACCATCAAGGTCAACGACCAACGCGGCAACCCGATCGAGATCGCCGCGCAGGTCGTCTGGCGGGTCACCGATTCGGCGCAGGCGCTGTTCGATGTCGATGATTACCGCGGCTTCGTCGCCGCCCAGATCGAGGTCGCCGTCCGCACCATCGGCGCGCGCTACCCCTATGACGACTTTACCCACCAGGAAGTCACGCTGCGCGGCGATCACGAACGCATCGGCGGCGAACTTCGCGCCGAGCTGATGGCGCGGCTCGCGGTCGCCGGCATCACCGTCGACGAATGCGGCTTTACCCACCTCGCCTATGCCCCTGAAATCGCCGGCGCCATGTTGCGGCGGCAACAAGCCGCAGCCGTTGTCGCAGCGCGCGAGACGCTCGTCGCCGGCGCCGTCGGCATGGTCGAGATGGCGCTTGCCCTGCTCAGCGAAAAAAACGTCGTCCACCTCGACGACGAGCCGCGCCGCCATGGTCAGCAACCTGATGGTCGTCCTCTGCAGTGAGCGCGACACCCAGCCGGTGCTCAACGCCGGCTCGCTGTATCAATAGGCCCTGCGGCAGGTGACCGAACGCAAGGCCTTTGCCCTGCGCCTCGATCCGGCGCTTCACGACGCCCTCGAGCGCGCCGCCGCCGCCGATCTGCGCAGCGTCAACGCCCAGATCGAGATCCTCCTGCGCGAAGCACTCGCCCGCCGCGGCATCAAGGCAGCAACCGTCTCGCCGCCGCGGCGCGGTCGACCGCCGCTGTCCTGAAACACGGAACACCCGGCTCTCGGGAGCGTTTATCGGCGCCACCCCTATCGCAAGGAGGTATTCCATGGTCGACGTCGGTACCGATATCAGCACGCTCAACGGCCTCATCGCCACCACCATCGATTCGGCCGATGGCTATGAACAGGCAGCCACCGAAGCCGACGATGCCGATCTTGCCGCGCTGTTTCGTCGGTTCGGCAGCGAGCGCCGCCGCGTCGTTGGCGATCTTCGGGCCCAGGTCGTCGCGCTCGGCGGCGAACCCGAGGACGACGGCACCCTGTTCGCCGGCGCCCACCGTGCCTTTCTCAAGCTCAAGTCCGCCTTCGGCAACAGCCGCAAGGCAGTGATCGACGAGGTCGAAGCCGGCGAAGACGTCATCAAGGCGCGCTACGAAAATGCCATGAAGGCCGATCTGGGCGCCCAGACCCGCGCCGCCATCGACAAGGCTTATGTCTCGGTCCGCGAAGGCCATGACACGTTCTCGGCGATGAAGCACAGCTACGCCGGCTGACTGTCGGGGCTTGCGCCCCTCAAGTCCTAGCCCTCAGGTCGCCGCGCCTCCCCGGACAGGGGGGCAGGCTATCCGATCTCAGGGCCGGCGACGGCACGGTCGAGCAGGGCCGTGACCGTCGCCGTATCCTGCGGAAACCCCGCCGCCACCCAGGCGCGCTCGAACAAGCCGAGGCGCCGCGCGACTTCGGGACCCGGCGGCAACCCCCTAGCCAGCAAATCCCGCCCCGATGCCGGCATTTTCGGCCGGGTCCATGAAATCAGAGCTATGACCTCGGCACCCTGTTCGCCAGCAATCAGCAGCCGGTCGGTCAGCGTCTCGGCGCCCAGCGTCCACGCCTGCGGATAGATCGCACCGCCGCCATGCGGCACCGCAGCCGCGACGAGGCGCACCTTGTCGGCATTCGACAGCCGCAACCGCGATGCCACCACTGCCGCCGCATCCGCCGGCAACAGCGCCGCCAGCCGCCGCCGCCAGTCGGGCGCCACGCCGGCCGCTGCCTCTGCCGCCACCGTCCGCGCCAGTACCGGCAACCGCGCCGCCGTGATCTCCGGCAACACTGGCCGAAATATCCCCTGATCGATCATCAGCCCGATGATTGCCACCGGGTCCGGAACCGACAATATACCCCGCAATTCCGCCGAGATGCGCTCTCGGGACAACGCCATCAAGTCGTTCGCCCGGGCCGTGCACGCGGCCAAGCCTTCGGCATCGATCACACCGCCGAACCGCGCCGAAAACCGGAAAAATCGCAAAATCCGCAGATGATCCTCGGCAATCCGTGCCAGCGGCGCGCCGATAAAGCGCACCCGCCGCGCCGCCAGATCGTCCAGCCCCCCGAAAAAGTCACTGATCTCGCCGGCGGGCAGCGCCGCGTACAGCGCATTGATCGTGAAGTCGCGCCGGCTGGCATCCTCCTGCCAGTCATCGGTGAACGCCACCTCGGCGTGGCGGCCATCGGTCACCACGTCGCGCCGCAATGTCGTCACCTCGGCAACCAGCCCGTCCGAGATCGCCGTGACCGTGCCATGCGCGATCCCGGTCGGCACCGCCTTCAACCCCGCCGCCGACAGCCGCCGCATGACCTCGCGCGGCGCCAGTCGCGTCGCCAGGTCGATGTCCGACCCCGGCAAGTCGAGCAGCCCGTCGCGAACGATGCCGCCGACCAGTCGCGTTTCCCCCGCCGCCGCGCCCAGCGCTTCGAGCAACGCCGTGCCCGCCGGCGAAACCACCCAGTCCTGCTGCGGCCAGTTCATCCGAGGCGCCGCGAAAGATTGACCAATATGCCCGCCGTCGCGCCCCAGATCTCACGCTCGCCGTGGCGGATCACGTAGAATTTGCGAGCCTTGCCGAGCCACTCCCCGGTCCGCAACTCATGGTTCGCCGGGTTCATCACATGCGCGAACGGCACATGGAAAATCTCGTCGACCTCGCGTGCATGCGCCACATATTCGATTCCCGTCGGCACCACGCCGACCACCGGCAGGATCGAGAACCCCGTGCCGGTCTCGTACCGCTCGAGCGTTCCCAGCACATCGACCTGCCCCCGCGCCAGCGAAACCTCCTCCTCCGCCTCGCGCAGCGCCGCCGTGATCGCACTGTCGTCCTCGGGATCGACCCGCCCGCCCGGAAAGGCGATCTGCCCCGGATGCCGCGTCATCGTCGACGTCCGCTTGGTCAGCAGCAATTGCGGCTCGGCCTCGGCGGTCAACGCGATCAGCACCGCCGCCGGGGTCAGCACTCGCGCCGCATCCTCCGGCCCCGCGTCCGAAGTGACCTCCCAATCGCCGCGATACGAAGCGATGCCTTCCGCCGCCGCCCCGCCCGCCAGCAACGCCGCGCGCAATCGATCGATGGTCATGCCGGCATGAACGGGAAGAACACGCCGCCACTGGACAGCCCCGGCTTGTCGGCGCTCTCCGCCAGCGCCAGGTCGGCCAGCTGGTAAAACACTGCCCGGTTGACCAGCGCCTCGAGGCCGCTGCGAACGTGCAGATACGGCCGCGGCGTGCCATCAGGCGCCGTCTCCACCCGCAACACATTGTCCGGCCCCGCCGCCACGAGATCATCGGTATTCAACCGGAAAATCAGCTGCCTCTCGTGCCCCTCGCCCTCGCTCGTCGCCTCGACAGCAACGAACGGTGCATCCTCCACGACGATGTCGAGCTTCTCGGCCGGCGTCACCAGCACGAAACTACCGTCGTCCTCGCGCCGCAGGATCGTCGAGAACAGCTTGACCAGCTCCTTGCGCCCGATCGGCGAACCCTCGTGGAACCAGGTGCCGTCCGCCGCGATCCGCATCAGCGAATCACCGCAATGGGTCGGATGCCAGAGGTGCACCGGGGGTAGCTTGCCCTGGCCGAGCAACGCCGCCAGTTCCGCCAGCGAACGCCCGGCCGAGTCACGCGAGATAGTCATGCCTCTTACATAGAGCCGCTTGTCAAAGGTGCAACGGGCACCCCGCCGCAGCACAAATTGGCATCAGGCCGCGCGCCGCGCCGGTGACCCGCGCTCGACCCAGCCGGTCACGTTTATTGCCGCATCGCCGCCGCGCAGCAGCAGCCGTTCGGCCGCCACCGGGCCCGGCAATTGCCAGCCCCTCGTAAACGCAGCCGAAAAACCGAACCGCCCATAGAACGGCGCATCCCCGATCAGCATCACCGGCAAGTCGCCCTGCGTATCGATCGCCGCCAACGCCGCCTTGATCAACTGGGTCGCAATGCCCTGGCCCCGGCGATCGGCTGCCGTCACCACCGGACCCAGCAACACCATCGGCACCACCGCGCCGGCGACCGTGCGCAACTGCACCGGCCAGCACTGCAAGGACCCTGCCAAGTCGGCACCATCACGCGCCCCGAAGGACAGCGCCGCCACCGGCGCCGCGCCGTCGCGCAGTCGATAAGCGGTGCGGTTGTGCCGCGCCGGGCCGAAACCGGCATCCAGCAACTTTTCGATATCGGGCAGGTCGGACACCTGCAGCGGCGAGATATGGATCAAGGCGAGGGTCTTTCCAGATGGCGAGCGAAGAAAACAGCCAAGAACCTTTCGGGATTCCGGCGTGCCAGCCTCATCGGCTCATGGAAAGACGGGTCGTCATGATACGCGGCGCAATATCACGGCCACGCCGTCAGTGCAATAAATGCAAAGTGAAGCAGTCGGGAAAATGGGGTTTCGGGCCAAGGCCCCAACCGCCGGAGGCCTTGAACCCCCGGCCTAGTGCAGCCGCCGCTCCAACCCGGCGATCGCATCGTCGGTCAGCTTCGCCTGCAAGGCCGGATCAGCCTTCGCCGCGATCAAAGCCCCGGCCGCAGCCGTGACCCGCCGCGCCACGTCCGCCCGCAATTCCGCCTCGGCGGCACGCTCGGCGGCGGCGATCTTGGCTTCGGCAGCGAGCGTGCGTCGTTCGATCGTCAAAGTCGCCGCGGCCTGGCTTTCCGCGACCAGTTCGGCGGCTTCCGACGTGGCGCGGGCGCGGATGGCCTCGGCATCCTTGACGGCGGCTTCGCGGCGGGCGTTGGCGTCGGCAAGCAAAGCCTCGGCTTCGGCGCGCACGCCCTTGGCTTCATCGAGCTGGCGTTTCACATCGGCGATGCGTGCATCGAGCGCGCCGGCGATGCGTGCCGGCAGTTTGCCGAGAATGATGGCGAGGGCGAAGAAGATCGCCATCGACACATACACCCAGAATTCGGCGCCCTGGCCGAACAAGGTCGCTTCGTCATGGTGTTCGCCGCCGGCAACTTGCGTGCCGGCATGGGTTTCGGCCACGGGCGTGGTTTCGGTCACGGGCGTAGTTTCGGTCACGGCCAGGGGTTCGCCGAATGGCACCTGGGCGGCGGGGGAAGGCAGCGTATCGGCCAAGGTCCAGGTCCTATTTCTGCGCTGCCAGCGCGGCTTCGATCTCGTCGGCCGGCACGTTCATCCCGGTCAGCCGCGCGATGGCTTCCCCGGTCAATGCGGTCGTCGTTGCGGCCAGTGTGGCGCGCGCCGCATCCCGCGTGATCGCCAACCGGGCCGCCGCATCGGCAGCCTGGCCGTCGAGCACCGCGGCGAGTTCCTTCATCCGCGATTCGATGCCGCGGCCTGCGTCGGCACGGGCTGTCACGACTTCGGCCTGTGCGGCCTCGCGCGCGGCAGCCATGCCGTCGTCGTACCGGGTCCGGATGGCGTCGGCTTCGCCCTTTGCCGATTCGGCCGCATCGAGGTCGCTGGCCACGCGGCCCTCACGCTCGTCGATGACGCGCCCAACCTTTGGCAAGGTCGGCCGCACCACGGCGAAATAGAGCACCGCGAAAATCACGGCGAGCCACGCTATCTGCGGCAGGAAATTGGCAGGATCAAATTGCGGCACGGTTCACCCAGTTCTTGTTGGCCGGATCATCCAGCCAGTGTTGCCGACCCTTGCGGGGCCGGCAGTTCCGGCATCAACCAAATGCGAGCGCGAGCGCGACGACGGCGGCGATCAGGCCCAGTGCTTCGGTCACGGCGAAACCGAAGATCAGTCGCGCGCCGAGCTTGTCGGCAGCGGCAGGATTGCGCAGTGCGCCCTGCAGGAACATCCCGAAGATGAGGCCGACGCCGATGGCAGCAAAACCGGCGCCCATGGCAGCAAGACCGGCACCGATCAGCTTGGCAGATGCAACGTCCATTATATTTCCTTCTCGATCAATTATTCTGGTTGGCAATTAGTGGAGATTGACGGCGTCGTTCAGGTAGATCGACGCCAGCAGGGCGAACACATAGGCCTGGACGACGGCGATCAGCAGCTCGAGCGCCGTCAGCGCGACGTTGACGCCGAGCGGAATGATCCCGAACACATACGGCAGTGCCTCGAACGACCCGAGCGCGACGACGAAGCCGCCAAAGACCTTCAGCAGGACGTGGCCAGCGGTCATGTTGGCGAACAACCGGATGGCGAGGGTGAACGGCCGCGACAGGAACGACAGGAACTCGATCGCCGCTACCAGCGGCAACACGAAGATCGGCGTGCCCTCGGGCAGAAACAGCTTGAAGAAGTGCAGGCCGTGCTTGGCAAAACCGACGATCAGCACCAGCGCGAACACGATAATAGCCAGCCCGAAGGTCACGGCGATATGGCTGGTCGGGGTGAAGGCGCCGACGAACGGGATGAGCCCGAGCAGGTTGCACGACAGCACGAAGACGAACAATGCGAAGATCAGCGGGGCGTATTTCAGGCCTTCCTTGCCGACATTCTCGCGCAGCATGTCTCGTATGAATTCATACACATACTCGACCGCCGCCTGGGCACGACCCGGCACCAGCTGCGGCCGCGCCGTGCCGATATACAGGAACGCCGCGACCGCGAGCATCGCGATCAGCATCCACAGCGACGAATTGGTGAAGGAGAAGTCATTGCCGGCAACGACGATCGGCGGACCGATCCTTTCGATTGCAAACTGCTCCATCGGGTTGGCCATTGAAAACTATTCCCCGTCGAACTTCTTCTGCTGGCGCAATACCGACCGGAGCCCGGTGGCAAAGCCCAGCAACAACAATATGATCAATCCCCAGGGGCCGGTGCCCGCCTGCCGGTCGATGAACCAGCCGAGGAAACCCCCGACCAGCATGGCGCCGACGAACTCGAGCGCCACCGACCAGCCCTGGCTTTCCTCGCGCTTCGAACCGTCGCGCTTCGACGCTTCTGATCGCCGCGCCGCGGCGATGCGGCGCGCCAGCGCATCATCATCGTGGTTGTTGGCCAAGGCGGGAGAACCCCTGAAAGAAAGATGCAAAAACTGAAAAACCGGTCGCCGCGAGTCTTTCGCGACAGGCCGATGGCCCCTGACAGCAAGCCGTCAAAGCTTGGCCGCGCTCTATAGTTGGGGGGCGAGGCTGTCAACCATAGTGCGCTGCCTCGACGCTCTCGCATCGCGGCGACGGCCAGCTTAGCTGGTTTGGGATCCGACTTCGCGGCGAAGCCCTCAGTTCCCTGGGCCATCCCCGCGGCGCTGGCGCTGGCCGCCCTGCTGCTCGCCACCCCATTGCTCGCGGTCGGCCCCCTGCCGCTGGCGCCGGGCTCCCTGCTGCTGACGCTGTTCGGCCCGCTGCTGGCGCTCGACAACGCGCTGCTGGCGCTGCGCCGCCGATTGCTGGCGGTTCGCATCGCGTTGCTGGCGCTGGGCTTCGTACCGGGCCCCATTCTGCTGGTCCATCGTCGGCCGCGATCCGACTCCGCCGATCGCGCCCCCGATGGAATTGCCGACGCCCTGCTGGCCATTATAGCCCGGCCGCGACGACGGCCCGTCATAGCCCGGTCGCGGTTGCCCCGCATATGCCGGGCGGCCATTACCGTTGTTGTACCCCGGCCGCCCGTCACCCGGACGCCCATATCCCGGGCGTCCATAACTGGGTCGCCCATCGCCCGGTCGACCATATCCGGGACGACCATCGCCAGCATAATAGGGCTGCCGCGGCCGCTGTTGCCAATACCGTTGCTGGTTGCCCGACCACGCCCGGCGCACGCCGCGGCGATCATAGACATAGCCGCCGTTGCCCGGATAATAATAATTATTCGACCAGCCGAATCCCGACCCGGCATAGCCATAGGGCACCGATCGCCAACCCAGCGGATTGCCGTAATAGCTGTCGTATCCGCCGATCCCGCCATAACTGCCGCCATAGCCATCGTTATAGCCATCGTTATAGCCATAGTCGCTGCCGCCATAGCCGCCGCCATAACCATAGCCCGTCGAACACGCGCCAAGGCCAACGGCGGCCGCGCCGATCATTCCAATCCGAAACATCAACTTGCGCAACATGACCACTCCTCGGGCCGGCAACCGGCCGTCACAGCGAAACGAACGCGGTCGGGAAAATCCCCAGCGACTTGAACATCGCAACCGGTCGCCTCAACACCATAGCAACGTCCTGTTTATCGTGGACGTGCCGATTTCCTTTACACGCCAGGTCTTTGCACGAACGTGAACGGCGCTACACTGGCACCATGAAAATCGCTCTCCTCGCCATCGCCTTGCTCTCGATACCGGCGCTCGCCGCCGCGCAAACGGCGCCCCTCCCCGCGGCCCCGCTCCCGGCCCCGGCCCCTGCACCGCCGCCGCGCCCCACCCTCCCGCGCGTCACCCTGCAAACGCCAAAAGGCCCGATCGTCATCGCCCTCGACATCGACAAGGCGCCAAAGACCGCCGCCAACTTCCTCCGCTACGTCACCGCGAAAAAGTTCGACGGCACCAGCTTCTATCGCGCCCTCAGCTTCCCGCGCGACACGCCGCTCGGCCTCATCCAAGGCGGCATCCGCGGCATATCCACGCGCTCCTTCCCGCCGATCGCGCACGAGGCCACCAGCCTGACCGGCCTCACACATGACGACGGCGCCGTCTCGATGGCGCGCACCACGCCCGGCACCGCCCAAGGCGATTTCTTTATCATCATCGGCAAGCTCGACAGCCTCGACGCCGACTTCGCCGCCCCCGGTTTTGCCGTTTTCGGCCATGTCGTCGAAGGTATGGATATCGTCCGCGCCATCCAGGCCAGCCCGGTTTCCCCGACCGCCGGCGAAGGCGCCATGAAAGGCCAGATCCTCGCCGCCCCCGTGGCGATCATCACGGCAACAAAAACCAAATAATCCTTGTCCTCCCCCTGGAGGGGGGAGGCGAGAGACGCGTCTTCGCGGCCCGGGTGGGGGTGTCTCCCTGCGCCGGACAGTGGCACCTTCAAGCCACCGCCAACAACCTCTCCGCCGCCTGCAAATCCACCGAAACCAGCTGCGACACCCCCGGCTCCCCCATCGTGACCCCATAAAGCCGGTGCATCCGGCTCATCGTCACCGCATTGTGCGTGACGATCAGGAATCGCGTCCGCGTCTCCGCCGCCATCCGGTCGAGCAGGTCGCAGAACCGCTCGACATTGGCATCGTCGAGCGGCGCATCGACCTCGTCGAGAACACAGATCGGCGCCGGATTAGCCAGAAACAGCGCAAAGATCAGCGCCGTCGCGGTCAACGCCTGCTCGCCTCCCGACAACAGGGTCAGCGACTGCAGCTTCTTGCCCGGCGGCTGCGCCATAATCTCGAGCCCGGCCTCCAGCGGGTCGTCTGATTCGATCAACGCCAGCTGCGCCTCGCCGCCGCCGAACAAATCGGTGAACAACACCCGGAAATGCCCGTCGACGGCGATGAACGCCGCCGCCAGCCGCGCCCGCCCTTCGCGGTTCAAGCTGCCGATCGACCCCCGCAGCCGCGCGATCGCTGTATCGAGCTCGGCCTTTTCGGCATCGGTCAGCCGCGCCTGCGCCTCCAGCTCCGCCAGTTCGATATCGGCGCGCAAATTGACCGGGCCCAACCGCTCGCGCGTCTCCGCCAGCGCCTCGAACGCCGCCGCCAGTGCTTGCGGGTCGCCGCCGCCGTGCGAAAAGCCGAATCGCCCCGGCAACACCGGCGGCGGGCACTGGAACCGCTCGCCCGACAATCGCTCGACCTCCAGCCGCGCCGCATCCTGGTGGTCGGCCTCGGCCCGCGCAGTTGCCCGCGCCTCGCGTGCCGCCGCCACCGCCTCGTCCGCGGCGCGCGCCTTCGCCGCCAGTGCCGCCAGCTCGGCCTCGGCCCGCGCCAGCGCATCCCCCGCCGCCGCCCGCGCCGCCTCGGCCGTCGCCGTCTGCACCGCGATCCCGGCAATCTGGCGCACGATCGCATCGCCCCGCGCCGCCAATGCCGCAGCTTCCGCCCGCGCCGCGTCCACCCGTCCCGCCAGTTCGGCCTGCTGCCCCGCGCTTGCCGCCAAACGCCGCTGCCAGCCCGCGCGCTCGACATCGATCGCCGCCAGCCGGCGCCTGGTCGTCTCGATATCGCGCCCCTGCGCCTCGGCCACCCCCCGCGCCCGCACCACCGCCGCCCGCGCCGCCTCGGCCGCACCGCGCGCCGCCGCCAGCGCCGCCGAAAGTCCGCCCAACGCATCGCTGGCCGGGACCGCCGCCCGCGCCGCCGCGGCTTCACCCGCCAGCCGCGCCAGTTCGGCATCGCTGCGCGCCGCCGCCGACACCAGGCTTGCCTCCTCGCCTGCCCGCCGGCTCGCCGCCGTCTCGGCCGCCGCAAACCGTGCCCGCGCCTCTGCCAATCCCCGCGCCGCGCCATCACGCGCGCCGCGCGCCGCGCGCTCGACTTCCGCCGCCCGCCCGGCTCCGGCGACCGCACCCGCCAGCGCCCGCGCCGCACCGTCCATCGCAGCCTGGGCCGCCACGCGTTCGCGCTCCACTTCCGCCGCCCGCCGCCGCGCCCGCAACCGCGCCGCCGTCGCATCGGTCCGCCCGCCGGCATCGACGAACCCGTCCCAGCGCCACAGCGCCCCCGCCATCGACACCAGCCGCTGCCCCGGCCGCAGCGCCGCCAACACCGCCCCTGTCGGCGCCTCCTCCAGCACCCCGACCTGCGCCAGCCGCCGCCCCAGTTCCGCCGGCGCCGTCACCACCGCCGCCAAAGCCGTCACCCCGTCCGGCAACCCCGGGTCCCCGGCAAAATCGCCCCCGGCCCAGCGCCGCGCCGCATCGCTCCCCGCCGGCCCGGCATCGAGGTCGTCCCCCAGCGCCGCCGCCAACGCCGCTTCATATCCCGCACGCGGCTCGACGAGGTCGGCCACCCGCGGCCCCTTGCCCGCATCCGCCGCCAGCCGCCGCGCCAATGCATCGTCCTCCGCCGCCAGACTGGCCAGCGTCGCGCGCGCTCCCGCATGGCTCGCCGCCGCCTCGGCGCGGACTGCCTCCGCCGCCGGCCGCTCTGCCTCCGCCAGCGCCAGCGCGTCCTCCGACGCAGCCAGCGCCGCCGCCGATGCCGCCACAACCGCCGCCAACCCGCCGGTATCCGGCGCCGGTGCCAACCGCGCCAACCGTCCCGCCAGCTCGCGCGCTTCGGCCTCGGCGCGCGCCAGCCGCGCATTCGCCGCCGCAACCGACTCCGCCGCCGCACGCGCCTGCGCCGCCGCCGCCGCATGGGCGTCGACCGCCGCGCCCAGCCCCGCCTCGGCCGCTGCCGCGCCAACAACTTCGCGCTCGGCCGCCGCCACTTGCCCCGGCAAACCCGCTTCCAGCGCCGCCAGCCGCTCGCCCAGCGCATCCTTTTCCGTGCCCAGCGCCGTTTCCGCCGCGCGCGCATCGGCATCGATCCCCGCCTCGCGCGCCAGGTCGCGCACGATCGCCGCGATCGACACCTCGATATCGCCGACCCGCTTCGTCGCCGCCGCGCCCTCGGCCTCGAGCAGCGCCCGCGATTGCCGCAGTGCCTGCACGACCGCCGCCGCCTCGGCCTCGGCCATCCGCAAATCGGGCAGGTCGGCGCTGGCATTGGCCGCCCCGGCGCTCAACCCCGCCGCGATCCGCGTCAGCTCGCCGGCTTTCGCCTCGGCATCCGCCGCCGACGTCCGCGCCGCTTCCGAAGCCGCCCGCGCCGCCTCCCACCGTGCATACAACACGCTCGCCTCGGCGATCTTCAACTGGTCCGACAGCAACCGGTACCGCTCGGCCACTTTCGCCTGCCGCCGCAGCGCATTCGCCTGAGCCTCCAGCCCGCGAATGACATCGTCCAGCCGGGCAACATTCGTCTCCGCCGCGCGCAAGCGGATTTCCGCCTCGCGCCGCCGCACATGCAGCCCGGCGATCCCAGCCGCCTCCTCGAGCAGCATCCGCCGCTCGGCAGGCTTGGCGGCGATGATGGCGCTGATCCGCCCCTGCCCGACGATCGCCGGCGAATGTGCGCCTGTCGCTGAATCGGCGAACAGCAACCGCACATCCTGCGCCCGCGTATCGCGCCCGTTGACCCGGTAATCCGACCCCGACCCGCGCTCGATGCGCCGCGAAACCTCGATCTCCTCGCCGGCCGCTCCCGCCATGCCAAGCGTCACCTGCGCAAAGCCGCGCGCCGGGCGCTTGCCGGTACCGGCAAAAATGACGTCGTCCATGCCGCCCGACCGCATCGATTTCGGGCTACCCTCGCCCATCACCCACCGCAAGGCTTCGAGAAGGTTGGATTTTCCGCAACCATTTGGGCCGACGACACCGGTCAGCCCCGGTTCGATCCGCAGTTCCGCCGGTTCGACGAACGATTTGAATCCGGCCAGCCTCAGCTTGCGGAATTCCAATTCAGGCTCCCCCGAGCGATATCAACGCCGCATCAGCGCAGCGCTTCCTGCAGCTTGGGCTCAAGCGCCGCCCAGGTATAGACGTCCTTCTGCGTAGTTCCGTTGATGATGAAACCCGGCGTGCCCGTCAATTTATAGGTCTCGGTCGCCTGCGTGCCCATCTTGGTCAGCGTCTCGGTCGAGGCTTTGTCGGCGACACAGGCTTCGAACTTGGCGCGCGGAATGCCGCGAGCCCGGACATATTCATCGAGCTTCGCCGTCGTCGCCATCGCCGCCAGCTGCTGGTCCTGCGGCAGCGCAGTGATCCGGTCCTGATCGGCCTTCGACATGGCGATAAAGCCCTTGGTCCATTGATCCTGGTCGCGGAAAAACGACGCCAGCAACCCGAAGAACGGCGCCGGACCCTGGCAACGCGCCAGCAACGACGCCGCAAAATCGGGGCCATTCAGGACGAAGTTGCGGAATTCATACGAAACATCGCCGCTCGCCACATATTTGGTCTTGATCGTCTCGAGCGCCTCGGCGTGGAAATCCTTGCAATGCGGGCAGGTCAGCGACGCAAATTCGAGCAGCTTGACCTTGGCATTGGGGTTGCCCATCCGGAAACCGCCCTCGGGCGTCGCCACCACGGTCTCGGTCCAATTGGTGCTCGCCGGCGCCGCGGTGCCGCCCATAGGCGCAATCGCAGTCGCCGCCGCAGTCGTGTCCGCCGCCGGCGTTTCGGGCGCCTTCGCCGTCTTGTCGCCGCACGCAGCAAGCGTTGCCAACATGGCGAGGCCAAAAACAGGACCGGAGGTCAAGCGCATCGGATAACTTTCGAAAGATCGAGGCACGACATGCCGCGTGTTCGTAACACTAGGCAAAGCCCGTCCAACCGGCAAGCCGGCCGCTTAGCGAAGCGCCTCGACAAGTCTCGGCTGGGTCAGCGAAGCGCCTCAACCAGTCTCGGCGCGATCAACGAAGCGCCTCGACCAGCTTCGGCTCGAGCGCCGCCCAGTCATACGCCCCCGCCACCGTCTTGCCGTCCAGAACGAAGGTCGGCGTGCCCTGCAACCCGAATACCTGAACTGCGGTGTTACGATTGATAACCAGCTGGTCCATCACCGCCTTGTCGGCGAGGCAGGCCTTGATCTTCGCCGGCGCCAGCCCGCGGCCCGGCTTGCGCGCCGCCGCCCAACTGTCCAGCCCGGCCTGCACCGCCAGCGCGCCGAACTGGCTCACCACCGGCAGCGCCGCGATCGCCTTGGCGTCGGCCTCACCAATCGCCGAAAACGGCTTCATCCAGCTGTCCTGGTCGGTAAACAGCGCATCGACCGTGCCCAGCGCCGGTTTCGCCGCCTGGCAGCCGACGATCAACGACGCCGCGCCATCGGGACCATTGCGGGTGAAACTGCGGAACTCGTAGGCGACATTGCCGGTGCTGATGTATTTCGCCTTCAACGCCGGCAGCCCGACCTTGTGGAAATCCCGACAATGCGAACAGGTGAACGAACCGAACTCGATCAGCTTCACCTTGGCCTCGGGGTTGCCGATCAAAATGCCGCCCTGCGGTGTCGACGCGACCGTCTCGGCCCAGTTTACAGGCTTCGCCGCCTGCGCGCTGGCCGCAGTCATCAGCAATATCGCAGTCGCAATCGCGCGCATCGAAAACTCTCCTGAACGAACCACCAGCGTTATCGCAGCAACGCCGCTCGTCTTCTACCCCTCTCCCACTCGAGGGAGAGGCGAGACGCGCCCCTGGCGCGCCGGGTGAGGGTGGTCCCAATCGCTGAAATCCAAGGGCCACCACGTTACCGGACGATCGGCGGCCCCCGGCTGCTCGACAGCGCCTGCGCCAGCGATTCGAGGCTCGCCCGCAATTCCGGATCGGCGATATCGCGCAGCGTCGATCGCGTCTCCACCGACAATTCGACCGCCAACGGCGCTGCCGCACGCTTCGCCATCGGCTCCATGTCGGCATGGCGCAGCACCATCTTCGCCACCGCCGCATAACCTAACAGCCGGTTGACCCGCTCGATGACCTGCGGCTCGACATGCCGCAACATCGGCGCCAGCGCCCCAGTCACCGCCACCTTTAGCGTGCCGCCGTCCTTCTTGCCGCGCGGAAACGCCAGCGACTCGGGCCGGCTGTGCCGCGCATATTGCGCTCCGACGACCTCCTCCCAACGCTCGACGATCGCACTTTGGGTAAAACCGAATCGCTTGAACGCCTGCCCGCCGATGCTCGGCACCAGGTCGGCCACCGCCCGCGCGCGCATCGAGCGGATCGGCACCGGACGCGCGCCCCGCTCCGCAGCTGCGGCAATTTCGGACTTTTTGGCCATGCCGCATTCCATGCCATAGCGAAGCGGTGACGCATACGGTTTCCAACCTGCTCAACTGGTATCGCGGCAATGCGCGCGCCTTGCCGTGGCGCAACCCGCCCGGCGAAGCGCTGCCGACAGACCCCGACTGGCCATACCGCGTCTGGCTGTCGGAGATCATGCTTCAGCAAACCACCGTCGCCGCCGTCAAAGCTTATTTCGCCGCCTTCACCGCCCGCTGGCCGACAGTCGCCGCCCTCGCTGCCGCCGACGACGCCGATGTCATGCAGGCTTGGGCCGGCCTCGGCTATTACGCCCGCGCCCGCAACCTGCTCGCCTGCGCCCGCGCCGTCGTTGCCGACCACGGCGGCCGCTTCCCGTCCGACGAGGACGCCCTGCGGACCCTGCCCGGCATCGGCCCCTACACCTCCGCCGCCATCGCCGCCTTCGCCTTCGGCCGCCACGCCATCGTCATCGACGGCAACGTCGAGCGGGTCGTAACCCGCCTCGACGCCATCGACACCCCCCTCCCCGCCGCCCGCCCGCAAATCCGAGGCGCGCTGGAAACTTTGACCCCACAAAACGCGTCCGACTTCGCGCAGGCTTTGATGGATCTCGCCACCAGCATCTGCACACCCCGAAACCCGCGCTGCCTGATCTGCCCGCTATCCCCCGACTGCCGCGCCGCGCGCTCCCCGAACCCCGCCGACTGGCCGCGAAAGGCCCCCAAACGCCCCCGCCCCACCCGCCGCGGCACCGCCTGGTGGATCGAGGCGCAAGGCCAAATCCTCACCATCGTCCGCCCGGCAAAGGGCCTGCTCGGCGGCATGCGTGCCCTGCCCTCGTCGGACTGGCATGACACCGAACCCGCGCCCGCCCCGCCGCTCCCCGGCAACTGGCAAAATCTGGGCGCAATCAGCCATGGATTCACCCATTTCGAGCTCATCCTCTCCGTCCACGCCCTTTCGCTGCCCCAAAAACCCCAGCTTGCCCGCGCCGATCTTTCCGGCGCCCTACTTGAAGCGGCGTGGGTAAACGTCGAAGACATCCCCGGCGCCGGCCTGCCGACGCTGTTTAAAAAGGCCGCGGTCCTCGCCCGCGCCCATCTCCCGGAGGCTGCATGACCGATATCTTCACCGGCTGGAACGTCCCGCCGGTCGGCCTCACCGGCTCCACCCTCGACCGTGCCGATCACCTGCGCCGCGACCCCGCCGCCTTCGTCGCGCTGCGCGCCCGCCCCGACGCCCGCTGGCTGGTCATGGAGGACCTGAAGCCCGTCCTCACCACCGGCGAACACCCCGACATCCTCTGGGCCTATCGCTCCGACGTCCCTCACGACGCGCTCAGCGTGTTCCTGGGTCTCGACACCAACGGCGCGCCGCGCTTCGCAGCTGCCGCCAGCGGCGCCGACCTCGTCGCCGATTTCGGCGGCCAGATCATCGATGCCCGCGTCGCAGCAGTCCAGCTCGGCGACGGCCGCGCCGCCATCGTCGCCCACGCCCGCTCGCTGCTCGATTGGCACGCCCGCCACAAATTCTGCGCCGTCTGCGGCGGCAAGACCGAGCTCGCCAAGGCCGGCTACGCCCGCCACTGCACCGCCTGCCACGCCGAACATTTCCCGCGCACCGACCCCGTCGTCATCATGCTCGCAATCAAGGACGATCGCGCCCTCGTCGGCCGCCAGCCGGGCTTTCCCAAGCGCTTCTACTCGGCGCTCGCCGGCTTCGTCGAACCCGGCGAAAGCCTCGAGGAAGCTGTCGCCCGCGAGCTGTTCGAGGAATCGGGCATCAAGGTCGCCCGCGTCCGCTACCTCGCCAGCCAGCCCTGGCCCTTTCCCGCCTCGCTGATGGTCGCCTGCTTCGCCGAAGCCACCACCGAGGAGATCAACCTCGACACCGACGAACTCGAAGAAGCCCGCTGGGTCACCAGGGACGAAGTCCGCGCCGCCCTGGCCGGCACCGGCGACTGGCTTGCCCCGCCCCCCATGGCAATCGCCCACACCCTCCTAAAAGCCTGGGTCAGCTAACTCCCTCCCCCCTGCGGGGAGGGCGAGAGACAGCAAAGCTGGCCCGGGGTGGGGGTGCGACAAATCCGACCCCCAACCCGCTCACGCAAGAGCACGAGTCGCCTCCTCGCATGGGGTAGGGAGCAGAGCTTGACATAACTCGCCAAATAGGTTAGTAGTAATTTCTTCCCCCGGCGGAAAGGGCGACTCGGCGCCAGCCGAGCGGGTGGGGGTTCACACACCCCCAGAACGCGAATCCGGATTCGCGTCCCAGTGAACTTGTCCGGTTCAACTCCCTCAAATCCCCCACCATTCTCAAAAGACCCCCGTGCCAAAAAACTCACGCCTCGACCAATACGCCCGCGACCAGCGCGGTCGCCTCCTCCGGCGGCATCGGCCGTCCGAACAGATACCCCTGCACCTGCTCGCACCCCAATGACCGGCACAGCTCGAACTCCTCGCGCGTCTCGGTCCCCTCGGCTGTCGTCGCCATGTCGAGCGAATGTGCCAGCGACACGATCGCCTGGATGATGGCGCTCGCCTCGCCATTCGGCTGCAGCGCCCGCGACACGAAGCTCCGGTCGATCTTGATCCGGCTGAACGCCGCCTTGTGGAGATAGCCCAGCGCCGAATAACCCGTCCCGAAATCATCGAGCGCGAACCGCACCCCCAGCGCCTTCAACGCCGCAAGCCGCTCGATCGTCGAGACCTTCTCGTTCAAGAACAGGCTCTCGGTAATTTCCAGTTCCAACCGCGCCGGCTCCAGCCCATTGTCGGCCAGCGCCTGTGCGACCACCTCGAGCAACAGCGGATCGTCGATCTGCGCCGGTGAAAGATTGACCGCGATCCGGATATGCCGCGGCCATTTCGCCGCCCAGGCGCACGCCTCGCGGATCACCCAATGCCCGATCGGCACGATCAGCCCGGTATCCTCCGCGACGGGGATGAACTTGTCGGGCGGTATCTTGCCGAGCACCGGATGGGTCCAGCGCAGCAGCGCCTCGAACCCGACGATATGCTCGTCCGCCGCTTCGACCACCGGCTGGAACGCCAGCGCCAGCTGCCCGCGCTCCAATGCCATGCCGAGGTCGACCTCGAGCGCCCGGCGCTCCTCGGCGCGCTCGCGTATCTCGGGCACATAGCGACACGCCGCGCCCCGCCCGTTCGACTTCACCTCGTAAAGCGCCAGGTCGGCACTTTTCAGCAACCGGTCGACACTTGCGCCATCGGCCGGTCCCAGCGCAAATCCGACGCTGCCACCGATGGTGACCAGCTGTCCCTCGATATCGAATGGCTGTGCCAGCGCCGCCACCACCGCCCGCGCGACATGGTCCGCACGCCGCGGCGCCGCCTCGGGCAGCATCACCGCGAACTCGTCGCCGCCCAGGCGGGCAATCGTCGCCCCGCCCCCGACGGCATTGCGCAATCGCTCGGCGACCGACCGCAACAGCCGGTCGCCGGCGGCATGGCCGAGCGTGTCGTTGACCGCCTTGAACCGGTCGAGATCGATGAACAGCAGCGCGCACGACTTGCGCGTCCGCACCGCGCGCAGCAGCGCATCCTCCATCGCCTCGCGGAACAGCGCCCGGTTGGCGAGCCCCGTCAGCGGATCGAACCGCGCCAGCTGGACGATGCGTTCATGGCTGCGGCGGATCTCGGTAACGTCGCGCCCGACACCGCGATAACCGGCAAACTGCCCGGCGGCATCGGTCTTGGGCGTCCCCGACAGCGCCCACCAGCGCGTTTCGTCGGCAACCAGCACCGGGATGGTGATGTCGCGAAACGCCCGCCGCGCAAGGAATGTGTTGGTCAGCGCCTTGACCGAATTGCGGGCTTCGCCGCGCCGCTCGTCCCCCAACAGCCCGAGCAGCGGCTGCCCCAGCAGCTCTGCACGTGGCCGCCGCGCCACGTCCGACAGACGCGGCGAGACATGCGTCAGCCGCCCCTCGACATCGACTTCGATCAGCCAGTCCGATCCGTTGGCCTCGAACTCGTTGAGCAGCAGCCGCACCACTTCGGTCCGCTCGCCGAGCTCGGTCTGCGTCCGCATCCGCGACATCATCGTGAAGCTGGTCACCACGACACCGCGAACGATGACGACGCCAAAGGAAATGAAGGTGAGGATCACCATGCCCGAGCCCAGCGGCGACGCGGCCGGCACGCTCGCCACCGCGCCGATCCCGATGACCAGCACCATGGCGATGCCGCACACCGGCATCACCGCGGTGGCGAACCCGCAGGCGCCCATCACCATCAGCGACAACAGCACCAGCAGCGCCTGGGCATCGACTTCGGCCGAGGGCAGCAGGTGGATCGTCAATGCCGACCAGCACACGCCAAACGCGGCGACTTCCGCGGAAATCGCCCAGAAATAGTGTTGCGACACCTCCGCCGCCGCGCCGCGCCGGCGCACCTGGCTGAAGCGCAGCGTCCACAGCAGCGCCAGGGCCCCCATGACCGCGCCCCAACCCAAAAGGAATTCCGACGCCGCGATGCCGCGCAGCGACCACAGCAGCGCCAGCACATTTATCATCATCAGCGTCACGTTGAACGGCACATAGCGGTTGATCGTGGCCAGTTGCTCGGCACGGACGCGCGCAAAGAACGGGTCTTTGCCTTGCCGGAAACCGAAAACCTGCGACCAGCCGATCGCGGAACTGATCGCAATCGGCGGCCGGAACATTGCTGACATGCGCGTTTTTCCCACGTTACGTCCGTGGACAGGATTACGGCGCCGGTCTCAGCGTGTTAAAGTCCAGACGCGCCGCACTTGGCTTTTGCGCCGATGTTCTCTAACTGTTCACGGATGGCCTCCCTGCCCTCCCAATTGCCGCCCTCGTGGCTCGACGGCCTCAACCCGCCGCAGCGCCAAGCGGTGCTGACCACCGAGGGCCCGGTGCTGATCCTGGCCGGTGCCGGCACCGGCAAGACCCGCGCGCTGACGGCACGGCTGGCGCATATCCTTTCGTCGCGCCTCGCCTGGCCGTCCGAAGTCCTTGCCGTCACTTTCACCAACAAGGCGGCGCGCGAGATGCGCCACCGAATGGAAATGCTGATCGGCGACATGGCCGAGGGGCTGCCCTTCCTCGGCACTTTTCACGCCATCGCGGCGCGGATGCTGCGCAAGCACGCGGGCCTCGTCGGGCTCGACAGCAACTTCACCATTCTCGATACCGACGACCAGCTGCGACTGCTGAAACAAGTCGTCATCGAAGCCGGGCTCGACGAGAAACGCTGGCCCGCCAAGCAGCTGGCCGGGATGATCGACCGCTGGAAGAACCGCGGCGAGCTGCCCGGCGATGTCCCCGTCGGCGAATCGATGAGCTTTGGCGACAGCACGCCGGGAACCTCGGGCGCGAAGCTCTACGCGCGCTACCAACAGCGCCTCGCCGCGCTCAACGCCGCCGATTTCGGCGACCTGCTGCTTCACATGCTGACGATCTTCGACACGCACCCCGACGTGCTCGTAGATTACCGCAAGCGCTTCAAATATATTCTGGTCGATGAGTACCAGGACACCAACATCGCCCAGTACCGCTGGCTGACCCTGCTCACCAGCGAGCGCCGCAACATCGCCTGCGTGGGCGACGACGACCAGTCGATCTACAGCTGGCGCGGTGCCGAAGTCGCCAACATCCTCAAGTTCGAAAAGGACTTCCCGGGCGCCACCGTCATCAAGCTCGAGCAGAACTACCGGTCGACGCCACACATCCTCGCCGCCGCCAACGGGCTTATCGCGCACAACAGCGCGCGCATCGGCAAGGCGCTGTTCACCGACGAGCCCGCCGGCGATCAGGTCAAGGTCATCGGCGTGTGGGACGGCCCCGAGGAAGCCCGGCTGGTCGGCGACAAGGCCGAGCAGCTGGCCCGCGACGGCGCCTCGCTCAATCACATGGCGATCCTGGTGCGCGCGCAGTTCCAGACCCGCGCCTTCGAGGACCGCTTCGTCTCGATCGGCCTGCCCTACAAGATCGTCGGCGGCTTCCGCTTCTACGAGCGCGCCGAAATCCGCGACGCGCTGGCGTATCTGCGCATCGTCACCTCGCCCAACGACGCGCTGGCCTTCGAACGCATCGTCAACGTCCCCAAGCGCGGGCTCGGCGACAAGGCGATGGGCAAGCTCCACGCCCTGGCACGCAGCATGGACCGGCCTCTCCCTCAGGCGGCCGCAGCACTCGTCGAAACCGACGAATTGACCCCCGCCGCGCGCCGCGCGCTCAAGGGCTTCATCGCCGATGTCGCCCGCTGGCGCGACCAGTCCGAAAACCTGCCCCACTCCGAACTGGCACGCATCATCCTCGATGAATCGGGTTATATCACCATGTGGCAGGCCGACAAATCGGTCGAAGCCGATGGCCGCGTCGACAACCTCATCGAGCTCACCCGCGCCATGGAGGACTACCCCTCGCTGACGGCGTTCCTCGAACACGTCAGCCTGGTGATGGACAATGACGCGTCCGACGCCAACGAAAAGATCACCATCATGACGCTCCACGCCGCCAAGGGGCTGGAGTTCGACCATGTCTTCCTCGTCGGGTGGGAGGAAGGCGTCTTCCCCAGCCAGCGCGCCATGGACGAAGGCGGCACCAAGTCGTTGGAGGAGGAACGCCGCCTCGCCTATGTCGGCATCACCCGGGCGAAAAAGACCGCGACCATCACCCACGCCGCCAACCGCCAGATCTACGGCACATGGACTGCCGCCATCCCGTCGCGCTTCGTGTCGGAACTGCCGCCCGCCAACGTCGATGTCAGCAGCACCATGAGCGGCGGCCCCAGCCTGTGGCGCGCGGCGCTGCAGGGCGGCGACCCGTTCGGCGATGTCTCACGCGGCACCGGGCGCGGCCCCGGCTGGGCGCGCGCCGCAGCGGTCGGGGGCTTCGGTGGCAGTACCAACCGCACGCCCGCAATCGAAGTCCGTGCCAGTGCCGTATCGGTCGGGCTGAAAGGCCGCAGCGATGTCGCGATCGGGTCGAAGGTATTCCACAGCAAATTCGGTGCCGGTGTCGTTACCGCCGTCGAAGGCAACAAGCTGGAAATCGATTTCGAGCACGCCGGCCAGAAGCGCGTGCTCGACAGTTTTATCGAGGTGTTGCCCGGCTGAGGCTAGCGCCGCGCAGCCACGCTCACCAGCGTGCCGAACACCTCGACAGCAATCGACGGCATGAACAGCAGGAACCCCGGCAACGCAAAGGTGATCGATTCCGGCATACCCCAGCCCCAGACGTTGCTGGCATAAAGATACAATCCGACAATCAGCGGAAAATTAATACGGATCAACAGGCTCAGCGCTACGCCCCCCAGCGCCAACCGCCAGCCAAACTGATCCTCGAGACCAACCCATGCGGCAGCGCATAGGGCGATTGCCATCAGGCAAAACGCGACGCCGAGCAGGTAACCACAAAACTCTTTTAGATCGTCCATCAATCCCTCAAACGCCATAATGCAATAACACTCTGTAGATGACTCGTTCATATTTCACAATCGCGCTGTTGTCATAACGGCACGTTAACCATCAAGTTTTTTACATTGCGGCCCGGCGGCGTGCTGCCTAAACCCGGCTGCAGTGGCCAATATTCCCGCACCCCTCTTAATTCCCGACTACCGCGCCTTTTGGGTCGCGCGCTTCCTCGCAACCGTCGGCGGCATGATGCTGGTCATCGTCATCGGCTGGCAAGTCTATGACATCGCCCGCCAAACGATGTCCCCGCGCGACGCCGCCTTCCTCCTCGGCATGGTCGGACTGGTGCAGTTCCTGCCGCTGTTCAGCCTCACGCTGGTCGTCGGCGTCGTCGCCGACCGCGTCGATCGCCGCTACATCGCCCGCGCCGCGCTCGCGCTCGAACTATTATGCGCCGGCGCACTGGCGTATCTCTCGCTACGCCACGAGATCACCATTCCGGCGCTGTTCATCGTCGCCGCCCTGCTCGGCGTCGGCCGCGCCTTCGCCGGGCCGTCGCTCAGCGCCCTTGCTCCCAACCTCGTGCCGCGCGCCATCCTGCCCTCAGCAATCGCGCTCAATGCCATCAGCTGGCAATCGGGCGCCGTCCTCGGGCCACCGCTCGGCGCCTATCTCTACGCCGCCGATCCAGCCAGCCCCTATGTCATCGCTGCGATGCTGTTTGCCGGCGCCATGTATGCGCTGTTCCGCATCGGCCCGGTGCCGCGCCCCGAGCCATCGAAAATCTCGCCATGGCGCAGCCTCGTCGAAGGCCTTGGCTATGTCCGTCACAACCGCATCGTGCTCGGCGCCATCAGCCTCGACCTGTTCGCCGTCCTGCTCGGCGGCGCCACCGCGATGCTACCGGTCTATGCCCGCGACGTCCTCCATGTCGGCGTCGAGGGCCTTGGCCCGCTGCGCGCCGCTCCCGCCGTCGGTGCCGCGCTGACCGCCCTGGTCCTCGCCGTCCGCCCGATCAAGCGCCACGTCGGCCCGATCATGTTCGCCTGTGTCGCGCTGTTCGGCATCGCCACCATCGTCTTCGGCCAATCGACCAATTTGCGCCTGTCGATGGGCGCGCTCGTCGTCCTCGGTGCCGCCGACATGATCTCGGTCTATATCCGCTCGTCGCTGATCCAGCTCCACACCCCCGACGCCATGCGCGGCCGCGTCTCCTCGGTGTCGATGCTCTTCGTCTCCGCCTCCAACGAGCTCGGCGAGTTCGAAAGCGGGGTGACCGCCGCCTGGTTCGGCCCCGTCGAGGCAGTCATCGCCGGCGGCATCGGCGCCGTCGTCGTCACCGGCATCTGGGCCTGGCAGTTCCCCGAGCTGCGCCGCGCCGACCGCTTCGTCGATCCGGAGGCGCCGCCTGACCCGCCGGCCCTGTCGCCGGGTGGCGAGAAGCCCAGCCCGGCGCTATAAAGCGCCATTGCAATGGAGTGCCCCCAATGAAGGCCAGTTCCGTCCTCGAAACCATCGGCAACACGCCGCATATCCGCTTTGCCCGACTGTTCCCCGGCACCGAAGTCTGGATCAAGTCCGAGCGCGCCAACCCCGGCGCCTCAATCAAGGACCGCATCGCGCTCGCCATGATCGAAGCCGCCGAGGCCGATGGCAGCCTGCTCCCCGGCGGCACCATCGTCGAACCGACCAGCGGCAACACCGGCATCGGCCTCGCCATGGTCGCCGCGGTCAAGGGCTACAAGCTCATCCTCGTCATGCCCGAATCGATGTCCCTTGAACGCCGGCGCCTCATGCTCGCCTATGGCGCCAGTTTCGCCCTGACGCCGCGCGAAAAGGGCATGAAGGGCGCCATCGCCCACGCCACCGAGATCGTCGCCGAAACCCCCGGCGCCTGGATGCCAGCGCAGTTCGAGAATCCCGCCAACATCGCCGTCCATGTCGCTACAACGGCGCCCGAGATCCTCGCCGATTTCACCGATACCCCGATCGACGCGATCATCACCGGCGTCGGCACCGGCGGCCACATCACCGGCGTCGCCGAAGCGCTGAAGAAATCCTGGCCCAACCTCAAGGTCTTCGCCGTCGAACCGACGAGTTCGCCGGTCATCTCGGGCGGCCAGCCCGCGCCCCATCCCATCCAGGGCATCGGCGCCGGCTTCATCCCCGCCAATCTCCACACCCAGATGCTCGACGGCGTCATCCAGGTCGATCCCGCCGACGCCAAGGCCTGGGCGCTGCGCTCGGCCAAGGAAGAAGGCATCCTCGTCGGCATCTCGTCAGGCGCCACCCTCGCCGCCATCGCGCAGAAAATCCCCGAGCTGCCGGCGAACGCGCGCATCCTCGGCTTCAACTACGACACCGGCGAACGCTACCTCTCGGTCCCGGAATTCCTCCCCACCGAATAAACCTTCCTTCCCCCCTCCCTCCTTCGAGGGAGGGGTCGGGGGCGGGTTGCATCCTTACTTCTCGCCCATCGCCGCTGGCACCAACAAAATCTCGACAATTTCCGGCCGCACCCCGATCCGCACGGGCAGCACCGACGTACTAAGTCCCGACGACACCACCAGTGTCTGCCCATGCTCGCGGAACAAGCCCCGCAGATGCGTATCGTAGAACGGTCCGATCCGCCGCGTTCCCAGCAAAGGCAGGACAATCTGCCCGCCATGGGTATGCCCGGCGATCATCAGCTGTACCCGCTTCGGCATCGTCTCGAAATAATCCGGCTCGTGCACCAGCACGATCAACGGCTTGTCGTCTGGCGCGCTGTCGACGGCACTTCGCAGATTGCAGGCCGGATCCGGCGGCATGGCGCGCGAGCGTGCGCCGACCAGCGCCACCGGCCCGACATCGACCGCGGCCCCCACCAGCAACTTCACTGAATCCCGCGCCATCACCCGCCGCGTCCAGTACGGCTGGTCGTGGTTGCCAAGCACGGCGAACACCCCCAGCGGTGCGCGCAAGTCGGCCAGCGGCTCCAGCGCCTGCTCGAGCGTCAGGCTTGGCCAAGTCACGATATGCCCGTCGCTATAGTCGCCGCTCAGCACGATAACGTCGGGCTTCAGCGCGTTCGCCTGCGCCACGATCGTCCGTAGCCGCCGAGGCGGCATAGTGTAGAAATTGGCGTGGGTATCGCTCAGCTGGACGATCTTGAGCGGTGCCGACAGCCCGACGATCGGCACCACATACCGCACCACCCGGGGCGTCTGCCACGCGCCCCACAGTCCGAACAGCGCAAGGCCGACCGGGAGCAGGAAGAAGGCCAGCAGAGTTTTGCGCATCGATGCCTTGGTATGTTTGGTTCAAAGTTTCCTGTCATCCCGGGCTTGACCAGGGACCCAGTTACTTCTGTGCGCAGACAAGAAACCGAATCCCGGATCAATCCCGGTATCGCGATCTGTTATGGTCAGGCGGCGGCCTTCAATTTCGCCCGGCCATAGAATGTCTCGCCCGCAGCCGCCATCTCGCGGAGCAGTGCCGGCGGGCTGAAGCGCTCGCCGTGCGCCTGCGCCAGCCGGTCCAGCGTCGCCACGACATCGGCGATACCCACCGTGTCCATATGGCTGAACGGCCCGCCGGTGAACGGCGCGAAACCCCAGCCGAAAATCGCACCGAGATCGCCGTCCTCGGGCGTTTCGAGCACGCCTTCGGCAAAGCAGCGCGCGCATTCGACGAGCTGGCGATACAGCAACCGTTCCTTGACCTCGGCTGGGCTCGGCTGCTCGGCCGCCGCGCCGCCGGCGACCGTCGCCAGCAATTCGGGCCAGATAAACTTCTTTCCGCCGCCCTCGGGATAGACGTAAAATCCCTTGGCGTTCTTGCGGCCCTGGCGGCCAAGCTCGTGCATCGTCGTGATGACGCCATCGGCCGGACCCGGCTTGTAGGCGTCGCCAAGGTCGGCCCTCGTCTGCTGGCCAACCTTGTACGACAGGTCGAGCCCGACTTCGTCGTTCACCGCAAGCGGCCCGACGGGCATGCCCATCTGCTTGCCGACATTCTCGATCAGCGCCGGCACGGTGCCCTCGCCGAGCAGCGCCAGCCCCTCCTGCACATAGGTGCCGAAGCAGCGCGACGTGTAGAAACCGCGGCTGTCGTTGACGACGATCGGCGTCTTGCGGATCGCCGCGACATAGTCGAGCGCCTTGGCGATCGCTTCGGCGCCCGTCTTCTTGCCGACGATGATCTCGACCAAAGGCATCTTTTCGACCGGCGAGAAGAAGTGGATGCCGATGAAATTCTCCGGCTTGGTCCAGGCTTCGGCGAGGCCGGTGATCGGCAGCGTCGAAGTGTTCGACCCGAAGATCGTGTCGGCGCCGACAACGGCCTCGGTCGCCTTGGTGACGCCGGCCTTGATCTCGCGGGTCTCGAAGACGGCCTCGATGATCAGGTCGCAGCCGGCCAGGTCGGCGTAATTCGCGGTCGGGTGGATGCGATCGAGGATGACCTGTGCCTTGGCCGGATCGGTGCGCTTCTTCGCCAGCCGGTCGGCGGTATATTGCTTGCCCTTTTCGGCGGCGGCCAGATCACGATCGAGCAATACCACCTCGATCCCGGCCTGCGCCGTCACCATGGCGACCCCTGCCCCCATCAACCCGGCGCCGAGCATGCCGATCTTTTTCGTCGGCATCGGCGCGATGCCGGCCGGACGCCGCGCGCCCTTTTCGGCGGCCTGTTTCGACACGAATAGGCTGCGGATCATATTGCCCGCCTGTGGATCGGCGACGACCTTGGCGAAATACTTGCTCTCGACGCGGATCGCGGTGTCCATCGGCAATTGCGCGCCCTCATAGACGGCGCTGAGGATCGCCTTGGGGGCGTTCATGTTGTCGCCGGCATTGACGTGCGTCATCGCGGTGCCGGCCATGAAGGTCTGGGCGAACGCCGGGTTCATCGCGCCGACGCCGCCGGGGAAGCGGAAGCCCTTTTCGTCCCACGGCTGAATGCCCTTGGTCGGGTTGGCCTTGACCCACGCCTTTGCGGTTGCAACCACATCGGCCGCGGGCACGACAGCCTGGACGACGCCGAAACCGAGCGCTTCCTGCGGGCTCATGTTCTTGCCCTGAAGCAGGTACATCAGCGCCGGCTGGACGCCCATCAGGCGCGGCAACCGCTGGGTGCCGCCGGCACCGGGGAACAGCCCGACCATGACTTCGGGCAGACCAAGCGTAATCTTCGGATTGTCGGCAATGACGCGATAATGGCAGGCGAGGATGAACTCGAGCCCGCCGCCAAGCGCGAGACCGTTGACGGCAGCAGCGACCGGCTTGCCGCAGGTTTCGAGATCGCGGAGCAGCCTGTTGAGCTGGAAGACGCTGTCGAACAGCGCCGCCATCTTCGACTTACCCTCGGAAACAACGCCACCCCCGATCAGCGCGCCGATGCCCTTGAGGTCGGCACCCGCCATGAACCCCGAAGCCTTGCCGCTGGTCAGTACCGCACCTTTGATGGCGGGGTCGGTCTTCAACCGCTCGATCGCGGCGGCAAGATCACGCGAAACCTCGGGCGTGATGACGTTCATCGACTGCCCAGGCACGTCGATCGTAAGCAGCAAAATGCCATCGGCATCGATTTCGGAACGGATTGCGGTATCGGTCATGGTGGGTCTCCCCTGAAGTATCAAAATGTCCCGTCACCCCGGCGAAGGCCGGGGCCCATCTCCTGCACGTCCCGAAGATGGGCCCCGGCCGTCGCCAGGGTCACAGCAAAAGCTAGATCCGCTCGATAATCGTGCCGGTACCCATACCCGCACCCACGCACAAATTGATCAGCGCCGTCCCCTTGCCGGTCCGCTCCAACTCATCGAGCACCGTCCCCAGAATCATGCCGCCAGTGGCCCCGAGCGGATGCCCCATGGCAATCGCGCCGCCGTTCACATTGACCCGGTCATGCGACAGGTTCAGCGCCTGCATATACCGCAGCACCACCGAAGCGAACGCCTCGTTCAATTCAAACAAATCGATGTCGTCCTTGGTCATGCCGGCGCGCTGCAGCACCTTGGCCGCGACAAATTCCGGCCCGGTCAGCATGATCATCGGCTCCGAGCCGATCGACGCAGTGGCGCGGATGCGGGCGCGCGGTTTCAACCCGTATTTCTCGCCCATTTCCTTGTTGCCGATCAGCACGGCGGACGCGCCATCGACGATTCCCGACGAATTGCCGCCGTGATGGACATGGTCGATCTTCTCGATTTCGGGATAACGCATCAACGCGATCGCATCGAAGCCCGGCATCTGCTCGCCCAGCGCTGCAAACGCCGGCGCCAGCGACCCCAGCGACTGCATGTCGGTGTTCGGCCGCATATGCTCATCGTGATCGAGCACGACCTCGCCGATCACGTCGCGCACGCCGATGACGCTGTTCTTGAACCGCCCCTCGCTCCACGCCTTGGCCGCGCGCTTCTGGCTTTCCATTGCATAAGCATCGACATCGGCGCGGCTGAAACCATATTTCGTCGCGATCAAATCGGCACCGATGCCCTGCGGCGCGAAATAGGTCTTCCAAGCCACGGCAGGGTCCATCGCCCAGGCCGCGCCATCGGAGCCCATCGGCACCCGGCTCATGCTTTCGACGCCGCCGCCGATGGCGAACATCGCCTCGCCGATCATCACCTTGGCCGCCGCCATGTTGACGGCTTCCAGCCCCGACGCGCAGAACCGATTGATCTGCACCCCGGCCGTGGTCTCGGCATAATCGGCGTTGAGCACCGCGACGCGCGCGATGTCCGACCCCTGCTCGCCGACCGGCGACACACAACCGAAAATCACATCGTCGACATCGCTGGTATCGATGCCCGTCCGGTCGCGCACCGCCTGCAGCACCTGCGTCCCGAGCTGGATAGGCGTGATCTCGTGAAGCTTGCCGTCCTTCTTGCCCTTGCCGCGAGGGGTCCGAACCACATCGTAGATATAGGCTTCAACCATAATCTCATCCTTCTGCTCCCCTCCCTTCTTCAAGGGAGGGGTCGGGGGTGGGTGACTCTATCGACGCACCCGAAATTCAGTTCAAAACGCCTCCGCCGGCATCGCCATCATCGCCTCGCACCCCGCCTCGAGCTTCGCCCGCAGCGCCCGCACATCGGGAAAATACCGCTCTGCATAGTAACGCGCCGTCACCAGCTTTGCCGTATAGAAATCGGCATCCGATGCCCCGCCATCAAGCGCCTCGATGCTCGCCTTGGCCATCAAGAGCCACATATGGCCAAGCGCCACAATGCCCATCAAATGCAGATACGCCGTCGCCCCCGCGCCGGCATTGTCAGGCTTGGCCATGCCGTTCTGCATCAGCCACATCGTCGCCGCCTGCAAATCGCCGACCGCCTTCTCGAGCGGTTTCGCCACCACCGCCAGCCGCTCGTCGCTCGCGCCAGCGATTACTTCGCCCACAGCCGCAAAATACGCTCGCAGCCCGCGCCCGCCGTTCATCGCCAGCTTGCGGCCGACAAGGTCCATCGCCTGGATGCCGTTGGTGCCCTCGTAGATCTGCGCGATCCGCGCATCGCGGACGAACTGCTCCATCCCCCATTCGCGGATATAGCCATGGCCGCCGTAAACCTGCTGGCTCTCGGTGGCGATGCGATAGCCGAGATCGGTGCAATAGCCCTTGATCACCGGCGTCAGCAGCGAGATCAAATCATCCGCCATCTGGCGTTCCTCGGACGTCGCCGCCTTTTTCGCCAAGTCGACCTGCAACGCCCCCCACAGGATCAGCGCCCGCGCACCCTCGTTGAACGCCCGCCCATCCATCAGCATCCGCCGCACATCGGGGTGGACGATAATCGGATCGGCCTTGGCCTCGGGTTGCGCCGGGCCGGTCAGCGCGCGGCCCTGGATGCGGTCCTTGGCATAGGTCACGGCGTTCTGATAGGCGACCTCGCCCATCGCCAACCCCTGCACGCCGACACCCAGCCGCGCCGCATTCATCATGATGAACATCGCCCGCAGGCCCTTGTTCTCCTCGCCAAGCATGAACCCGGTGGCGCCATCGTAATTCATCACGCACGTCGCATTGGCGTGGATGCCCATCTTGTGCTCGATCGAGCCACAGACGACGCCGTTACACACGCCAAGCGTACCGTCGTCGTTGACGAGAAACTTGGGCACGATGAACAGCGAGATGCCCTTCACATTGTCGGGCGCGCCCGCCGTCTTCGCCAGCACCAGGTGAATGATATTGTCCGACAGGTCGTGCTCGCCCGCCGAAATGAAGATCTTGCTGCCCGAGATCGCATGGGAGCCATCGGCCTGCGGCTCGGCGCGCGTCCGGATCAGCCCCAGGTCCGTCCCGCAATGCGCCTCGGTCAGGTTCATCGTGCCCGTCCAGCGCCCGGCCACCATGTCGGGCAGGTACTTCTTCTTCTGCGCCTCGCTGCCGACCGCCTCGATCGCTGCCTGCGCGCCTTCGCTCAGCCCCGGATACATGCCGAACGCCATGTTCGCGCTCGACATATATTCCGAAAACGCCGTGCCGACGACGTAAGGCAGCCCCTGCCCGCCGAATTCCTCGTCGGCCATCAACGTGCCCCAGCCGGCCTCGACGAACTGCGCATAGGCGGCCTTGAACCCCGCCGGCGTCGTCACGCTGCCGTCGGCGGCGCGGGTGCAACCCTCGATGTCGCCCGACAGATTGATCGGCGCGATGACCTGCTCGCAGAACTTGCCACCTTCCTCAAGGATCGCCTTGACGACATCGGGCGTCGCCTGCGCAAACCCCGGCAAATTGCTGTATTTCTCAAGCCCGACAATGGCATCGAGAACGAACTGCGTATCCTTCACGGGGGCGCGATAGGCGGGCATGCAAAAGTCCTTGGAAAGCAAGTTTACTGGTTGGCGACCTTCGGAGTCACCGTCTCGACGACCGCACAAAAGCTCTCGAGCTCCTCGATCGTCGCATCGATATCGGCACGCTGTTCCGCCAGCGCCTGGATCCGCGCCCGGCACTTGTCGAGCGTCACACGCCGCTGGGTCGAACGATTGTCGTCAAGGTCGTAAAGGTCGATCATCTCGCGGATCTCGGCGAGCGAAAACCCGACATTCTTGGCGCGCAAGATCCACGCCAGCCGGGCGCGATCCCGCCGCGAATAGACCCGGTTCTGCCCGTGCCGCTCGGGCGCAATCAGGCCCTGGTCCTCATAGAAACGGATCGCCCGCGGCGTTACGTTGAAGGTCAGGGCCAGCTCGGTAATGGTGAAGCTCGCCGCCGCATCATCGAGCTGCGACCCCTTGATGACAGCAAAAACGTGCGCGGATTCCGACATGCAAAAATACTAGTTGACGTTAACGTAAGGGTCAAGCGGCCAGCGCGCGGATCGCACGGTTGTGGTGAACGAAACGCCCCGGCACGACGCGGACCGAAAGCTTCACGATAGCGCGCGCGATGTCACCCGCCGAGACTGCGCCATAGCGCGCCAAGCCGCACACCAACAGCGGGTTCAATACCGGCATCAACCGCTGGAAAAACGCCTCCGCCGGCCGCCGCTCGGCCCTCGGCCCAAGGATCAGCCCCGGCTGGACGATATCGAGCCGCGCGAACCCCATCGCCCCCAGCGCCGCCTCGACCTCACCCTTCACCCGCGAATAAAACACCCGCGACCCGGCATCCGCCCCCACCGACGACACCAGGATGAACCGCGACGCCCCCGCTGCCTTCGCCGCGCGAGCAAACGCCAGCACCGCATCATGATCGACCGCTCGAAACGCCGCCTCACTCCCCGCCGCCCGGATCGTCGTCCCCAGCGCGCAAATCGCCACCTCGGCCGCCGGCAGCTCGGGCAATGCCGCGAAATCCGCCACCACCTCGCCGGCAATCCCCGTCGCGCGCCGCCCCACCGGCACTACCGAGACCCGGGCCGCCAGCAATCGCGCCAACACCCGCGACCCGACCATCCCCGTCGCGCCCGCCAGCAACACAGTCACGCGCCGCTATCCCGCACCAAACCGTTCGCCCCAACCACCCGGTAAAAGCAAGACCGCTCCCCCGTATGACAAGCCGGGCCCGCTGGTTCGACCTTCATCCACACCGCATCCTGGTCGCAATCGATCCGCATCTCGATCACCCGCTGCGTCGACCCCGATGTCGCGCCCTTGTGCCAAAGCTCCTGCCGCGACCGGCTCCAATAATGTGCTTCCCCCGTCGCGAGCGTCGCCGCCAGGGCATCGGCGTTCATATGCGCCACCATCAGCACCTCGCCGCTGGCCACATCGGTCGCCACCGCGGTGATCAATCCATGCGCATCCCAGCGCGGATTCAGCCCCAGCCCAGACTCTAACGATGTTTCACGCGCATCGCTCATATGACAGTTCCGCTTCGCTTATGGGGGCGACAAGTCCGCCGTCACTCCCTATATGCCGCGAAGGCAAGGCGCTGGCGAGGCTCCCATTCCAATGACAAGCATGATGACCACCGACCCGTGGGAGGACGACCATCTCCACGAGGAATGCGGCGTTTTCGGCGTCTATGGCGCCGATGGAGCCGCGGCGCTCACCGCCCTCGGTCTCCATGCGCTCCAGCACCGCGGCCAGGAAGCCGCCGGCATCACCACCTGGGACGGCAAGGATTTCCACACCCACCGCGCCATGGGGCACGTCGCCGGAAATTTCGACAGCGACGAAGTCATCCGCAAGCTGAAGGGCGATGTCGCCATCGGCCACAACCGCTACAGCACCACCGGCGAGACGGCCTTGCGCAACGTCCAGCCGCTGTTCGCCGAGCTGTCCTCGGGCGGTTTCGCCATCGCGCACAACGGCAACATCTCCAACGCTGCCACAATGCGCCGCGATCTCGTCCGGCGCGGCTCGATCTTCCAGTCGACCAGCGATACCGAGGTCATCATCCACCTCGTCGCCACCTCGTCGTACCGCACCCTGCTCGATCGCTTCATCGATGCATTGAAGCGCGTCGAGGGCGCCTATAGCCTGCTTTGCCTGACCCCGGAGGGCATGCTCGCCTGCCGCGATCCGCTCGGCATCCGGCCATTGGTGCTCGGCCGCCTTGGCGACGCGTATATCCTCGCGTCGGAAACCGTCGCACTCGATGTCGTCGGTGCCACTTTCCTGCGCGCCGTCGAGCCCGGCGAGCTCATTATCATCAGCCCGCGCGGCCTGCGCTCGCTGCGCCCCTTCGAGACCCAGCGCCCGCGCCCGTGTATCTTCGAGCATGTTTATTTCAGCCGTCCCGATTCGGTCGTCGACGGCAGCAGCGTATATCAGGTTCGCAAGAAGATCGGCGTCGAGCTCGCCCGCGAGAGCCCGGTGATCGCCGACATGGTCGTTCCCGTCCCCGATTCGGGCACCCCCGCCGCCATCGGCTATGCCCAGGAATCGGGCCTGCCCTTCGAACTCGGCATCATCCGCTCGCATTATGTCGGCCGCACCTTCATCCAGCCCGGCGACCAGATTCGCAACCTCGGCGTCAAGCTCAAGCACAACGCCAATCGCGCCATGATCACCGGCAAGCGCATCGTCCTCATCGATGATTCGATCGTCCGCGGCACGACTTCGCTCAAGATCGTCCAGATGCTCCGCGAAGCCGGCGCCGAGGAGGTCCATATGCGGATCGCCAGCCCGCCGACCCGCCACAGCTGCTATTACGGCGTCGACACCCCCGAACGCTCCAAACTGCTGGCAGCGCAAATGGATGTCGAGCGGATGCGCGACTATATCAAGGTCGACAGCCTCGCTTTCCTGTCGATCGACGGCCTTTACCGCGCGCTCGGCGAGGAAATGCGCAACGACAACGCCCCCCAGCATTGCGACGCCTGCTTCACCGGCGACTACCCCACCCGCCTGACCGACCAGGAAGACATCGAAGTCCCCGACCAGCTCAGCCTGCTCGCCGAGCGGGTAATCTAACTTCCTTCCCCCCTCCCTTCTTCAAGGGAGGGGTCGGGGGTGGGTGACTCTGCGACGCAGCCCCACCTCCCGCCAGAGTCACCCAACTCCAGCCCCTCCCTTGAAAGGGAGGAGAGCGCAGGCTACCTCGCCCCCATGACCGACCCAACCAACCAAAAGATCGCCCTGGTAACCGGCGCCAGCCGCGGCATCGGCGCCGCCATCGCGCTCGCGCTCGCCGCCACCGGCCACCACCTCATCCTCACCGGTCGCACCGAAAAAGACCTCGCCATCACCGAGGGCAAGATCCACGACGCCGGCGGCACCGCCACCATCGCCCCCTTCGACCTCGTCGACTCCGACGCCATCGACCGCCTCGCCGCAGCGATCGGCGCCCGCTGGGGCCATCTCGACGTCCTCGTCCTCAACGCCGGCATGCTCGGCACCCTCGGCCCCGTCACCCACCAGGTCCCCGCCGAATGGGACAAGGTCATCGCCCTTAACCTGACCGCCAATTTCCACCTCATCCGCGCCTTCGACCCCTGGCTCCGCGCCAGTCCCGCCGCCGATGTCGTCGCCCTCACCTCGTCGGTCGCCGCCAAGCCGCGTGCCTATTGGGGCGCCTATGCCGCGTCGAAAGCCGGCCTCGAAAACCTCATCGCCACCTATGGTGCCGAGACTGCCACCGTCTCCGAAATCCGCACCCACATCGTCGATCCCGGCGGCACCCGCACCGCGATGCGCGCCCGCGCCTTCCCCGGCGAAGACCCCTCCACCGTCAAGCCGCCCGAACACGTCGCCGCTATGGCCCTCGCCGCACTGGCACTCCGCGGCCAATGACCGACCAGCCTGACACGCCGCAAGCCGCCGCCAAACGCCGCCGCCGCTGGATCACCCTCGGTGAAACCATCGGCATCGTCGCGCTCGGCATTTCGGCCGCCAGCCTGTGGGATTCCCACCAGCAGCGCGAGGCCGAACGCGCCGTCGCCGCCGAGCAAAAGTCTGCGCCCGTCCGCGTCGCGCCCCTCGTCCTCACCGCCAGCGTCACCGACGAAGGCGAAACCCTGCGCCTCGCCACGTCGAGCAGCGACCGCGTCATCCAGACCCAGACCATCAGCTTCCCGACCGCATTCGGCGCCGACCCGGTCGACACCGTCGGCAATTCCCGCCTCGAAACCGGCTGGTTCGCCGCCGGCCTGCGCAGCGCCCTCGGCGACGACCGCAAGTCCCGCCGCCTGCCGGTCGCCATCGTCACCACCTATCTCGACGACGGCACTGAACGCACCGACACCGCGATCTACGACATCGGCCATGGCTGGCGCACCCGCCTGATCGGCAGCGACGTCCCCACCCTCGAAGGCATCACCCTGGTCGCCCGTGGCGAGAAAAACCTGCAAGCCCGTGTCGACGCCCGCTGGACCAAAGCCCACCCGCCGAAAACGGAGTAGCTTACTGGCTCCCCTCCCTTTCTTAAGGGAGGGGCTGGGGGCGGGTGACTCTGCTCTGTCTCACTTCCCCCCTCCCTTCTTCAAGGGAGGGGTCGGGGGAGGGTCCCTCTGTCGATCAAAGCCGTCCTAAGCCGCCTTCGCCCGTCGCAGCTTCTCCAGCTTCTTCAACATCATGTCGCGCTTCAGCTTCGACAGATGATCGATAAACAACACCCCCTCGAGATGGTCCATCTCGTGCTGGAGGCACGTCGCCAGCATGCCATCCAATTCCTGCTCATGCGCCGCGCCGGTCTCGTCGAGCCATTTCGCCCGCACCCGCGACGGCCGGTCGACATCGGCGAACAGTTCGGGCACCGAAAGGCAGCCCTCGTTATAGACTGTCAGCTCGTCCGACTCCCAGACGATCTCGGGATTGATGAACACCCGCGGCTCGTTGACGTACTTGACGTCCTTGGGATCGGCGTCCGGATCGGTGTCGTCCGCCGGCCGCTGCAAGTCGATGACCAGGATCCGCTCCGCCACCCCGACCTGCACCGCCGCCAGCCCAATGCCCGGCGCATCGTACATCGTCTCGAACATGTCGGCGATTAGCGTGCGGTGCGCATCGGTAACACTCGCCACCGGCGTGGAAATAACCCGCAACCGCGGATCGGGAGTTTCAATGATCTCAAGAATAGCCATAGCCGCTCAGCTAGTGATTCCACCCCAAAAAATCAAGAAACTCCCTCCCCCCTGCGGGGAGAGCGACTCACGCTCTTGCGTGAGCGGGGTGGGGGTCCCCATCCAACAAAACGGCCCCTACTCCACCAACCGCCGCGCCCTAAGCGCCAGCGCCAACGTCCCCTCATCCAGATAATCCAGCTCGCCCCCCACCGGCAGACCCTGCGCCAGTTGCATCACCCGCACCCCCGACCCGGCCAGCCGCTCTGCGACATAATGCATCGTCGTCTGCCCCTCGAGCGTCGCATTCATCGCCAGCACGACCTCGGCAAAACCGCCCTCGGCGATCCGCGCCACCAGCGCATCGACCGCCAAATCCTCCGGCCGCACGCCATCCAGTGCCGACAACCGCCCGCCCAGCACATGATACCGCCCGGCAAACAACCGCGCCCGGTCCAGCGCCCACAAATCCGCCACTTCCTCGACCACGCACAATGACGCCGTGTCCCGCCGCGGGTCGGTGCACACCCCGCACGGATCGCGGGTATCGACATTGCCGCACACCGCGCACGTCACCAGATTGCGCTCGACCGCCTGCAACGCCGCCACCAGCGGCACCAGCGCCGTCTCACGCTTCTTGATGAGGTGCAGCACCGCACGCCGTGCCGATCGCGGGCCAAGGCCCGGCAGCCGCGCCAGTGCCTGCGTCAACGCATCGATTTCAGGAGACGACATGCGACAGATATGGCGACTTGGCCGCGGCACGGCAACCGTAACAAGACATTCATCGCAGATCGATCGATCTGCAACCGGCCCGCCAAAATCCTGCGTTAAGTGTAGGTAAGCCTTACATACACAATGGCACCCGTTCGTTAAGCCCCTGTAATGACAAGATGCGGCGATTGGCACAAGTTTTGCATTGGTGGATTTGCATGAGGTTCAGGAAACCCCACGCAAAAAAATTCGCAGGGGTACTCCAAATGATCGATCGTTTTTCACTGCTTGCGGCCGTCACGCTCGCCGTTGCCACGTTTGCAGCGCCGGCATCTGCGGTTTCGCTGACTGGCCTTACCGTCCAGGTTGCGCATGAGTTTCCCGAGTTGGGATCATTCGATTTTGGTCCGGCCAACTACACCGTCGGCACCACCGCGCCGCTCAGTTATTACGGCCTCGCCGATATTTCGGTCGGCGCCACGACCTTCACCATCAATGTATTTTGCGGCGCTCGTTGCACCTGGTCGCCAGCGGACTTCAACGGTTTCGTTCTTTTCGACACATATAGCGTCGCTTCGCCCTTCTCTGTGTCGATAAACAGCGCAACCAGCTATGCCGGCTTCGATGCCTCACGCATATCGTTCGATGACAACACCGTGCGCGTCAACCTCGCCGGGCTCGATGCCAATGGCCTGATCGTTATCAACGTCGCCGGTTCGGTTCCCGAGCCACGGAGCTGGGCAATGCTGATCGCCGGCTTCGGTCTTGTCGGTGCCGCGATGCGCAAGCGCTCGAAAGCAACGCTTGCTGCCTGACCTCCCGTGAACGACTGAAAAAAGGGCGCTGCCGGATTGCCGGCAGCGCCCTTTTTGCTGGCTGCCGTCCATCGCCGGCGCTCGCCGCCGACGTGCCAAACACGGGCACGTGCCCGCGCCGCCACCCTTCCCGCGCCCGCCCCCTTGCGCTAGACCGCCCTCAAACCGGATTCGTGAAGGACCAGATGCCATGACTGCCATCGGACAAGACAGCCTGAAAACCCGCCGCACCCTCGATGTCGGTGGCAAGTCCTACAGCTACTTCAGCCTCGATGCCGCTGCCGCAGCACTCGGCGATATCAGCCGGCTACCTTATTCGATGAAGGTCCTGTTCGAAAACCTGCTGCGTTTCGAAGACGGCACCACCGTCAAAGTCGACGATTTGAAGGCCCTCGTCGCCTGGCTGGCCACCGGCAAGTCCGACCACGAGATCAACTATCGCCCCGCCCGCGTCCTCATGCAGGATTTCACCGGCGTCCCCTGCGTCGTCGATCTCGCCGCCATGCGCGACGCGATGACCAAGCTCGGCGGCGACCCGCAAAAGATCAACCCGCAAGTCCCCGTCGATCTCGTCATCGATCACAGCGTCATGGTCGACGAATTCGGCAATGCTACTGCGTACGAGGACAATATGGACCTCGAATACGCCCGCAACATCGAGCGCTACGAATTCCTGCGTTGGGGGTCGTCGGCGCTCAAGGGCTTCCGCGTCGTCCCGCCAGGCACCGGCATCTGCCACCAGGTCAATCTCGAATATCTCGCCCAGGCAGTCTGGACCTCCGAAGACGAGAGCGGCGAAACCATTGCCTATCCGGATACCGTCGTCGGCACTGACAGCCACACCACGATGATCAACGGCCTCGGCGTGCTCGGCTGGGGCGTCGGCGGCATCGAGGCCGAAGCAGCGATGCTCGGCCAGCCGGTCTCGATGCTCATCCCCGAAGTCGTCGGCTTTAAGCTCGAAGGCAACATGGCCGAGGGCATCACCGCCACCGATCTCGTGCTTACCGTCACCCAGATGCTCCGCGCCAAGGGCGTCGTCGGGCGCTTCGTCGAATTCTACGGCCCCGGCCTCGATGCACTGACCCTTGCCGATCGCGCCACCATCGCCAACATGGCCCCCGAATACGGCGCCACCTGCGGCTTCTTCCCGATCGACGAAGCCACTTTGTCGTATATGCGCCTCTCCGGCCGCACCGACGAACGCATCGCGCTCGTAAAGGCCTATTGTCAGGCGCAGGGGCTGTGGCGCGAAACCGACACCCCCGATCCGGTCTTCACCGACACCCTCGGGCTCGATCTCGGCACTGTCCTGCCCAGCCTCGCCGGCCCGCGCCGCCCACAGGACAAGGTCCTGCTGTCGGAGGCCAAGCCCGCGTTCGAAGCCGAGCTTCTAGGCGGCTACAAGCAGACCGAGACGATGTTCAAGCGCGTGCCCGTCACCGGCGCCAACTTCGATATCGGCCACGGCGACGTCGTCATCGCCGCGATCACCAGCTGCACCAACACCTCGAACCCCAACGTCCTCGTCGCCGCCGGTCTCGTCGCCCGCAAGGCCCATGCCCTCGGCCTCAAGTCGAAGCCGTGGGTAAAGACCTCGCTCGCCCCCGGCTCCAAGGTCGTCACCGACTATTTCGCCAAATCCGGCCTGCAGACCGACCTCGACGCCCTCGGCTTCAACCTCGTCGGCTATGGCTGCACGACCTGCATCGGCAACTCCGGGCCATTGCCCGAGCCGATCAGCGACGCCATCAACAACAACGACATTGTCGCCGCCTCGGTGCTGTCGGGCAACCGCAACTTCGAAGGCCGGGTCTCGCCCGACGTCCGCGCCAACTACCTGGCCTCGCCGCCGCTCGTCGTCGCCTATGCGATCGCCGGCACGATGCGCCTCGACCTGACCACCGAGAGCCTCGGCGAAGGCATCAACGGCCCGGTGTTCCTCAAGGACATCTGGCCGACCAACCAGGAAGTTGCCGCGATGGTGCTGTCGTCGGTCACCGCCGAGATGTTCCGCGCCCGCTACGACAATGTCTTCGACGGCGACGAGCGCTGGCAGGGCATCAAGATCGAGGGCGGCGCCACCTATAAGTGGAACCCGTCCTCGACCTACGTCCAGAACCCGCCGTACTTCGAAGGCATGACGATGACCCCGCAGCCAACGCAGGACATCAACGGCGCCCGCCCGCTCGCCATCTTCGCCGATTCGATCACCACCGATCACATCTCGCCCGCCGGTTCGATCAAGGAAGTCTCCCCCGCCGGCCGCTACCTCGGCGAACGCCAGGTCGCGCGAGCCGACTTCAACTCGTACGGCGCCCGCCGCGGCAACCACGAGATCATGATGCGCGGCACCTTTGCCAACATCCGCATCCGCAACGAGATGGTCCCCGGCGTCGAGGGCGGCGTGACCAGGCACATCCCGTCGGGCGAACAGCTCGCCATCTTCGACGCGGCGGCGCGCTACCAGTCCGAAGGCACCCCGCTGATCGTGGTCGCCGGCAAGGAATACGGCACAGGCTCGTCGCGCGACTGGGCCGCCAAGGGCACGACGCTTCTCGGCGTCCGCGCCGTCATCGCCGAAAGCTTCGAGCGCATCCACCGCTCGAACCTCGTCGGCATGGGCGTGCTCCCATTGCAGTTCGCCGAAGGCCATGACCGCAAGACCGCCGGTCTCGACGGTACGGAGATCTTCGACATCGTCGGTGTCGCGACGCTCAAGCCGCGCCAGACGGTCACCGTCAACTTCACCCGCGCCGACGGCATCACCGGCAGCTTCGAAACCCGTTGCCGGATCGATACCGAGCAGGAACTCGAATATTTCTATGCCGGCGGCATCCTGCCCTACGTGCTGCGCAAACTCGCCGCCTGACCGGTGCGTCGTCGCCGTCGGCGGCGACGCTTCAAACCCGCCACGCCGGCCGAGTCCCGGTTTGGCGCGATCTTGCCGCCTCACGCGCAGGTTGGGCCGAATCACCGCGTCGGCCCTGCCGCCCCTGAAGCCATCGGCGTGCAGCATCCGCATGGCGGGCAGGCGACCTTCGTTGCGTCGAAATCCGGCTACACTATTGCCGCGGCCCTCGAACCGTGTTGGGCGATGCTCGACGCCAATATTTGGCAATTCGGCACTATCATGCGTCGCCACCTCGCGAAAATCGCACGAATGCCAAACGTGCCCGCGAAAGACCTGACAATGCCACCGGCTCACCGTTACGCGCATGTCACGAACCTTCAATAAAACACTGCCCGTTAACCAGTTCGCAGTTGCAATAAACCAATTGTGAAATATCGTGTCCTCGCACGCCAACGGGGGCGGCTTCTTTTTCCGGAAGTTCGAGATGCGCCAGTATAATATTCCTGTGTCAATTCTGGGTCTCGGCGCGGTGACCGCGCTGATGGCATCACCTGCCGCCGCAACTTCGATCGCCTTCGAAACTTCCAGTCAGCCATCGCTGATCGGCTCGTCCGGCGCCAAGTCGGTCAGCGGCACCCGCGACGGCCTTACCTGGACCGCCGCCAGCCGCATCATCGGCCAGACGCCGACGTCCAACGTCCCCGTCCCGCCCGCCACTGGCACCGGCGGCGGCGACCCCATCTACAAGCCCAGCGCCAACAAGAGCGGCGTCGTCGCCCTCATCATGACCTATGCCAATGGCTCGCGCTTCATCTGTTCGGGCAGCCTGCTCGGCGACGGCATGTCGATCGCCACCGCCGGCCATTGCGTCAGCGGCGGTGCCGGCACGCCCAACCCGGTTTCGACCACCGCTTATTTCTTCGATGGCAATGCCGACGCGCGCACCCCCTTCAAGCCGGGCGGCTATTCGATCGATGTCAGCAAGTACATAGTCAACGAGGGCTATACCGGCGAAGTCATCGACCAGAACGACATCGCCATCCTGCGCCTCGAACATGCGGCATCACGGGCGTTCGAGCGCTATGACCTGTTCACCGCTGACCTGACCGGCGAGCAGTTCAACGTCGCCGGCTATGGCACGCGTTCGAACGTCGGCGGTGCATCCGGCAACACGCCGCCGGCCAACGCCCAGACCGGCTACCTGCGCGAAGGCGACAACATCTATGACTATGCCTGGGGCAATCCGCTGTTCCAGGGCTTCTTCACCGATATCGACCCCGCCACCGGCGAAAATTTCTTCGGCACCGCCGATGTCGAGTTCAGCTTCATCTCCGATTTCGACAACGGGCTGGCAGCACAAAGCCAGGCAACGCGGATCGCCAACGCCCTCGGCCTTGGTCCCATCGGCACTGCCAACTTCGCCGATCTCGGTCTCGGCGAGCGCGAGGTCAATATTGCCGGCGGCGATTCCGGCGGCCCGGGCTTCATCGACGGCAAGCTGTCGTCGATCAACTCCTATGGCCTGACCTTCGGCGCCGGTTTCGGCGATTTCGGTGGCGGCCTCAACTCCGGCTGGGGTGAATTCAGCGGCTATGTGCCGATCTTCATCCATACCGATTTCATCGCAGCGGCAATGGCCGTTCCCGAACCCGGCACCTGGGCAATGCTCATCGCCGGCTTTGGCCTCACCGGCGCTTCGATGCGTCGCCGCCGTGCCAAGGCGATAACGCTCAACGCCTGATCTCTACAGCGCTAAAATGGCGGCGCTGCCTTTGCCTCGGCAACAGGCAGCGCCGCTTTTTATTGCCCTGTTTACATGCATGGTCCCGCCATCTTCAGGCTTTGCCGGGGCATCGTCACACTCTGGTCAATTCCGGACGTATTCGCTTGCGTCCGAACGCGCGCGCCATATCATCCGCATCCAAGGGTAGGGATTCGGCTCGGCACCAGACCGCGGCATATACCGGCAGGACCTTGGCAAACGTTGTTTTTTGCGTGGCTTTGAGAAGGGGTTTTGATGCGCAGCGCTCGGTTTCTCGGAATGGTCTCCGTCCTCACGATCGGGGCAGCGCTCGCCGCCCCGGCATCGGCGCTTACCATCAAGCTTATCGACCAGGGCGGCGTCAACGGCACCGCCGCGCAAAGGGGTTTCGGCATCGCGGCGCGCTATTGGGAAAGCGTCATCACCAGCGACGCTGCGGTGCGCTTCGACGTCAGCTTCGAATCGCTCGGCGCCGGCATCCTCGGTTCGACCGGCAGCACGCTGTTCACCTATGTCCCCATCTCGACCTACAAGTCCCTGCTCAGCGGCAGCGCCAACAGCGCCCTCGATGCAAAGGCCCTCGCCAATTTCGCGCCGCTCAGCCCCACCGGCGGTGTCACCGTCACCGTTCCCGATTATTTCGAGCCGAAGGCCCAGGACGGCGTCTCGGCAACCGGATCGCGCATCGCACCCGATGATACCGCCATCGCCAATACGATCGCCCTGTCGTCCGCCAATGTGAAGGCACTGGTCGGCGGCTTTGGAGATGTTGTCGACGGTGAGATCGCCTTCTCGAGCGATTTCAATTTCGATTTCGATCCGCGCGACGGCATCACCGCCGGCAGCTACGACTTCATCGGCGTCGCCATCCACGAAATGGGTCACGCCCTCGGCTTCCTCAGCGGCGCGCAAGATTTCGACTATAGCGTCGGCGGCGGTTTTCCCGTTGACGAATTCTGGTGGGGCTATAGCGCTGACTTGTTCCGCTATTCGGCGCCCGGCGTCCTCGACTGGACCTTCGGCACCGACAGCTACTTCTCGATCGATGGTGGCGTCACCGTCTTCGACGACGGCTATTTCTAGACCGGCGATGTGAACGGCGACGGCTGGCAGGCGTCGCACTGGAAGGCCCCGGCCGTCTCCTGCGTCGACTTCCGCGGCATAATGAACCCCTATATCTGCAACGGCGTCGGTGACTCAGTCGAAAGCCTCGATCTGGCCCTGCTCGATGCCATCGGCTGGAACGTCAACGTCGATGTCCTCGCCAACCCCGGCTACACCTTCTCGACGGCACAAGCCTTCTCGGCCTTCGCCGCCTCGGTTCCCGAACCCGGCACCTGGGCAATGCTGATCGCCGGCTTTGGCCTTACCGGTGCAACAATGCGGCGCCGCCGGGCGACGGCGCTTACGGTCTGAAAGTCCTCAGGCGCGTTCGAAGAACGAACGCGCCGGTTGCCCCCAGTCGACGATGCGCCAGCCGCGTTCCTGCGCGAGCTGGCGTAGCGCTTTCGAAGGGTTGGCCGCAACCGCTTCGCCGCCGCTCGCCTCGGCCAGCTCGAACACCGGCCGGTCCGAAACATGGTCCGAATAAAACCGCACCGGTTCGCCCGCCAGCGCCTCGCGCTCCAGCCATGCCTCGACCAGCACGCGCTTGATATCGCCGTAACAATTGTCACCGCCCAGCCGATGGTGGAGATGGTCGTCGTCCCACCGCGAAGCCGTCGCGATCACGTCATCGATGCCCAGCTTGGCAGCGATTGCGCGCACATAATATTCGTTCGACGCCGTCGCCAGCACCAGCCGCTGACCTTCGGCACGATCGGCGGCGATCTGCGCCAGCGCGCCGGCAAAGATGTTGGTGGCAATCACCTTGTCGGCATAGGCATCGGCCGCCGCCAGCAGCCGCGTCCGCCCGACCCGCCGCCCCATGAACAGCCGGTGCCCGATCTCCTTCAACCGCGCCCGGGTGATCAGCCTGGCGGCATAGCCGATCAATGCCCCCGCCAGCAGTGGCACCAGCAGCAAGCGCCACGGCGCCTCCCGCCGCGCCCAGAACTTCAGCCACGGCGTCCAGGTGCCGCTGCGCGTGATGGTTCGGTCCATGTCATAGATGCTGATCGTCATGCTTTTGGCACCCTATCGTCTCCCGGCGCGAATGCCATGATGAACCCGCCCCGACGGCGCGCGTTTGCACAGGTGAAACGATCCTTTTTCCCGAAAGCCCGTTATTCCAACGCACAAATCCGTCGTTTGGTCGCCGTCATGCCCCTTGCCCCGGCTGCGGCAATACCGCACCTATGCAAGGGCATGACGACGCCCAGCATCCAGGACAGCGGCGATAACGATGGCGGTGGAAACACCGCCCGGCGCCTCGCCGTGAGCGGCGACCTGACTATGGACCATATCGCCGGCATCGTCGGGCCACTCCGCGCCATAACTCCCGGCGGCTCGGCTTTGGCCATCGACCTCGCGGGCATCGGCCGCATCGACACCTCAGGCGCCTGGCTCATCCACCGCCTGGTGCAGGACTGGACCGCCGCCGGCGTCCCCGCCACCATCGAAAACGCCTCGGGCGATGCGGACCGCCTGATCGCGCAGGTCGCCGCCAACGACAACCCCGTAGCCATCCGTGCCGTCCACGGCAATCGCGCCATCGAACGCCTCGACCGCATCGGCCGCGCCCTTTACGTCGCCGTCGAAAACGTCGGCAATTTCCTGGCCTTCCTTGGCCAGACCCTCATTGTCCTCGGCCAGACCCTCATCGGCCGCCGCCCGATGCGCTGGAACGCCTTCATTCATCAATGCGAGGCGGTCGGCGTCAACGCCATCCCCATCGTCGGGCTGCTGCTCTTCCTGGTCGGCATGGTCGTCGCCCAGCAGGGCGCAGTCCAGCTCCGCGCCTTCGGTGCCGAGGTCTTCGTCGTCAACCTCATCGGCCGCTCGGTGATGCGCGAGCTCGGCATCCTGCTCACCGCGATCATGGTCGCCGGCCGCTCGTCGTCGGCCTTCGCCGCCCAGATCGGCTCGATGAAGCTTAATCAGGAAGTCGACGCCCTCCACACTATCGGCATGTCGCCGATCGAAGTCCTCGTCGTCCCTCGGGTGATCGCCATGGGGCTCATGTTGTCGATGCTCGGATTTTTCGGCTCGTTCATGGCCATCCTCGGCGGCGGGCTGTTCTGCTGGATCTCGCTCGACATTCCCCCCGTCGCCTTCTTCCAGCGCCTGCAAGAGGTTACCCCGCTTTCCGACTTGGTCATCGGCATGATCAAGGCACCGATCTTCGGCGTCGTCATCGCCATGATGGGCTGCTTCCAGGGCATGCAGGTCACCGGCAACGCCGAATCCGTCGGCGAACGCACCACCCGCGCCGTCGTCGAATCGATCTTCGTCGTCATCGTCCTCGATGCGTTCTTCGCCGTCTTCTTCTCCGCGCTCGGCTTCAATTGATGCCCGGCTTGGGCCCCACCCTCGATGAAGACGATGCCGTCATCCGCGTCCGCGGCCTCGTTACCGGCTTCGGCGAGCAAATCATCCACGACAAGCTCGATCTCGACGTCCGCAAGGGCGAAATCCTCGGCGTCGTCGGCGGCTCGGGCACCGGCAAGTCCGTCCTCATGCGCGCCATCGTCGGCCTGCAATCCACCCGCGAAGGGAGCATAAAGGTCTTCGGCGAGGAAACCCGCGACCTCGATGCCGCCGCCGCCAAGGACCTGCGCCGCCGCTGGGGCGTCATGTTCCAGGAAGGCGCGTTGTTCTCCTCGCTCAGTGTTGCCGAAAACATCGAAGTCCCGATGCGCGAGTTCCTCGACCTGCCCGAACCGCTGATGGACGAACTCGCCGGCTACAAGGTCACCATGGTCGGGTTGCCCGTCGAAGCCGGTCCCAAATTCCCCTCCGAACTTTCCGGCGGCATGAAAAAACGCGCCGGCCTCGCCCGCGCCCTCTCGCTCGACCCGCTGCTGCTGTTCCTCGACGAACCCACCGCCGGCCTCGATCCGATCTCCGCGGCCGCCTTTGACGAGCTCATCAAGGTGCTCAAGGAAACCCTTGGCCTGACCGTATTCCTGATCACCCACGATCTCGATACGCTCCACGCCATCTGCGACCGCGTCGCCGTCCTCGCCGACAAGAAGGTGCTCGCGGTCGGCACCATCCCCGAACTCCTCACCTTCGATCACCCCTGGGTCCGCGAATATTTTTCGGGGCCCCGGGGCAGAGCAGCCGGCGCCGGCAAAACGAAAACCATGGAACCCGCCTGATGGAAACGCGCAGCAACTATGCCATCGTCGGCGCCGTGGTCGTCGCCATCACCGTTGCCATGTTCATCGGCGTACTCTGGCTGGCCCGCTTTGCCGGCGCCAACGACCAGCATTTCGACATCTTCTACAAGGAAGCCATCACCGGCCTCGCCGTCGGGTCGCCGGTCGCCTTCAACGGCGTCCCCGTCGGCAAGGTCGAACAGATCAAGCTCCTCCCCGAAACCCCGCAGTTCGTCCGCGTCCGCATCAGCGTCGGCGAGGAAGTCCCCGTCCTCAAGGGCACCACCGCCGCCGTCGAAGGCGTCGGCTTCACCGGCGTCAGCCAGATCTCGCTGTCGGGCGCCATGCAGGGTGCCGAACGCATCACCACCCCCGGGCCCTATGGCGTCCCCGTCATTCCGCCCCGCAGTGGCGGCCTCGGCGCCCTTCTCGCCAATGCGCCGGAACTGCTCAACAACGTCTCCAAGCTCACCGATCGCCTCGCCGAGGTCCTCGATCCGAACAACCGCAATTCGATCGCCAACATCCTGAAAAACACCGATCGCGCCACCAACGCGCTGGCCGATCGCGCCCCCGAAATCGCCGCGACCGTCATCGAGGCCCGCCAGACCCTCGCCGCCGCCACCGTCACCCTCAAGCGCGTCGACGGCCTCGTCGGCACCACCAACGCGCTGCTGACCTCCGATGGAAAACCCCTCGCCGAAGACCTGCGACGCGCCGTCAAGGCAGCCGAGTCCAGCCTCTCCCGCATCGACGAGCTGACCCGCGCCGCCAAACCCGGCCTCGACACGCTGACCACCGATACCCTGCCCGAAGCCAACCGCCTCGTCCGCGACCTGCGCGACCTGACCGGCAACCTCGGTGCCATCGCCGCCAAGCTCGACGAAGACCCCGCCGGCGCGCTCGTCGGCGGCCGCACCCTGCCCGAATACGACCCCTCGAAGACGAAAGCCGCGAAATGAAGCTCCCCGCTCTCGCCCCCCTGCTGGCGGTCGTCCTCCTCGCCGGCTGCGGTCCGCTGGTCCAGATCGGCGGTAACAGCACGCCGCCGTCGTCGCTGCTCACATTATCCGCCACCGCCGCACCGCGCGCCTATGACGGCCCCGCCAAGACTGCCGACACCATCAGCGTCGATATCCCCGCCGTCCCCGCCGTTCTCCAGACCCTGCGCGTGCCGGTCGTCACCTCGGCCACCGAAGTCAGCTACCTCACCGCCGCCACTTGGGCCGAGCAACCCAACCGTCAGTTCCAGCGCGTCCTCGCCGACACCCTCGCCGCCAATGGCCTCGCCGTCATCGACGTCCGCAGCTCGAATACCCCCCCCACCCGCCAGCTGACCGGCGCTCTGCGGGTCTTCGGCCTCGACGTCAGCGACCCCGCCAACCCCCAGGTCCGCGTCCGCTACGACGCCCAGATCGCCTATCCGCGCAATCCCGGCGCCACCGTCACCCTGCGCCGTTTCGAAGCCGCCGAACCCGCCTTCGACCAGACCCCCGCCGCCGTCGCCGCCGCCCTCAACCGCGCCGCCAACAAGATCGCCGCCGAAGTCGCCGCCTGGTCCCGCACTTAGCCTTCTTCCCCCTCCCTACTTCTAGGGAGGGGTCGGGGGCGGGTTTCTTGCTTCCTGCTCCCCTCCCTACTTCCAGGGAGGGGTCGGGGGCGGACTTCTTGTTTCCTGCTCCCCTCCCTTTCAAGGGAGGGCCCGGGGGTGGGTGACTCTCGGTCCTCACCCATTATACTCCCCGCAAAAGCAAACCTTGGGAGCCCAGAAATTGCCTTACATCCGTCCCGACGTCCAAAACCTCCTCGCCATGCTCGCCGCCCAGCCCGGCCCGCAGATGCAGGACATGCCCCCCACCGACGCCCGCGCCATGATGACCGGCATGGCACAGTTCGCCGAGCGCCCCCGCGGCGACCTCGCTGAAATCCGCAACCTGTCGATCCCCGGCCCCCACGGCCACACCATTCCGGCACGCCTCTACCGCAACAACCTCACAGACACTCCCGCCCCCGTCATCGTCTTCTATCACGGCGGCGGCTGGGTCATCGGCGACCTCGAAATCTACGAATCGCTCTGCGCCGAGATCAGCCGCACTCTCGATATCAGCGTCGTCTCGGTCGATTACCGCCTCGCGCCCGAGCACCGCTTCCCCGCAGCCACCGAGGATTGCATCGCCGCCGCCCGCTGGGTCGCTAGCTCGCCCGCCGAAATCGGCCACCCTGTCACCGGCGTCATCCCGGCCGGCGACAGCGCCGGCGGCAACCTCGCCGCTGCCATCAGCCTCGAAACGCACGGCACCCTCGCCGCGCCGATCCTCGCGCAATGGCTGATCTACCCCGCCACCGACATGAGCGCGACGACCGGCTCGATGGCCGAATTCGCCGACGGCTATCTGCTCACCGCCGCCGGCATGGAATATTTCAACGGCCACTATATGCCCGAAGGCGCCGACATCACCCATGTCTGGGCCTCGCCGATCAACGCCGCCAGCCTCGCCGGCCAGCCCGCCACTTTGGTCTTCACCTGCGGCCTCGATCCCTTGCGCGACCAGGGCCGTGCCTATGCGGCAAAGCTCATCGCCGCCGGGGTCCGCACCATCTTCCGCGAAGCCGACGGCCAGATCCACGGCTGCATCACGCTGCGCGCCGCCATCCCCTCGGCCCAGGACGACCTCCACGCCTGCCTCACCGACCTCCGCATCCTCATCAACGAAGCCGCCTAACTCTTGTCCTCCCCCTAGAGGGGGGAGGCGAGAGACGCGCCCTTGCGCGGCCCGGGTGGGGGTGTCTCGCTCCCAGAATAGTTCCAACCCCCACAAGCGAGCAAAAATGACCCACGACACCACCACCCCGCGCACCCACCCCTCCGGCCTGCCCTACCGCCCCGGCGTCGGCGTCCTGCTGTTCAACGAACACGGCAAGGTCTTCGTCGGCCAGCGCCTCGATTCGACCCTCGAAGCCTGGCAGATGCCCCAGGGCGGCATCGACAAGGGCGAGGAACCCCTCACCGCCGCGCTCCGCGAACTCGAGGAGGAAACCGGTATCCCCCCACATCTAGTCGAAGTCATCGCCGAAACCCCCGACTGGCATCACTACGACCTGCCGGCCGACATGGTCGGCGTGCTGTGGAAGGGCCGCTACGCCGGCCAGCGCCAGAAATGGTATTCGATGCGCTTCCTCGGCCAGGACAGCGACGTCGCCATCGCCACCGCCCACCCCGAGTTCAAGGCCTGGCGCTGGGCCAGCGTCGACGGCCTCGTCGACCTCGCCGTCCCTTTCAAGCGCGACCTCTACATCGACATAATCCGCATCCTCGCAGCGTAACTCTCTTTCTTTTCCTCCCTCCCTGCTTCCAGGAAGGGGTGGGGGGAGGGTATTTGCTTACTTACTTACTTGCTTACTTACTTGCTTACTTACTTACTTGCTTACTTACTTACTTGCTTCCGTGCCCACCCCCCAACAGCGGGATCGACCGCGAACGCCTTCCTTGTTTCGCTTGCGAAAAGTCGCGCAGCGCGTTGCCGGCACAAAGTCGCAATTCAACTTCATCGATATATTGTCCGGGCGACATCGAAAGCAGTTCGCCATCGTCGGTATAAGCATCGACATCCCCGAACAGCCGATCCAGCACCTCGAATATTCGATCCTCGAACCTTGTCGCTTCGTTCTTGAAACTTTCGAGGTAAGTTTTCTGGAACTTGGAAACCGGTATTTCCCTGCGCAAGAACTGTTCGACAAGCAGCCGATATTTTTCCACCGGGTCCATCATCCGCCTCCAAGCTTCCCTGTTTTCAACACGTGCTCCATCTGCTGCGGACTTAACTTCCAGCCCGATTCAAAATTTCCGTCCGCCGCCTGAATGATATTGAGGCCCGTTTCGCGATCAAATAATGGACAGCGGATTTACCGCGATAAATTCCGACTTTCCGCTCCGTCGACGGCGCCGCGATGTGCGCCTCGATCGCCGCCTGGAATTCAGCAAGCTTGCTTTTCGACTGATTGCCGAGAACTCCAAAATCCTTGGCGTGCTTGAAGGCGTGCTGGAGGTGCTTCGGCTCAAAAACCGGATAGCCAAGACCGTCTGCGACTGCAGCAGGTGCAGCAGCAGCCGCAGCGGGGGCGAGGGCCGGGGGCACAGGAACAGGTACCGGGGCAGGCGCGGGCGCGGGTAAGGGTGGAGGAACGGGCGCCGGCGCTGGCGCTGCGGCCGCTGGTCCAGCCGGCTTCGGCGGCGCCGTCTTCAACGCCGCTGCCGGGCCTGCCGGCATCCGGTTCACCCGCTTGCCCGCCGCCCGCGGCAACAGCGTCGCAAAGGTGGCAAATCCGATCTCGGCGATCAGCTTCGCGAGCAGCGCCGAGCAGTGCTGCGCATCTGCCGGTGTCTCCGCCGCGCCGATCTTGCCGATCAGGTCGGCCAGCCGCTCGAACCAGTCGAACGCCAGCATTCCCATCGAGTTCACCGCCATTCCGAACAACGCAGCATCGATCGCCAGCCCACCAACGACAGCGCCATGCGACTCCGCCCAGCCGGCAAACACTGTCACCATCATGATCCCGGTCGCCGGCGTTGCGATCAACTGCTGCCTGAGCTGAATGAATCCCGCCTGCCCGGCGTCGCCGATTTCGTCCGCCGGCACATCGGCCAGCCCGGAGATGACCAGCCGCACCTTCTCGTGCAGCGGCGTGCCGCCCGGCAACGCGCCGGCGTCGATGCCAGCCAGGCTCTGCACTAGCTTCACATCCGGCCCAAGGTCGAGCAGCATCATGCTTTTCTGCTTGATCAGATACCCGACCCGGTCGGCAAGAAACATGGTGGACACCGATGGCGCCCCGGCACGGCCCCCGTCGATCGACGGGAACGCCGCGCGAATCCGCCCCGCAAAAATCGGCAACGGCCCGCTGCCGCTGCGATCCCCCTGCCACCTGTCGTCGTTCATTCTAAGCCCGGAACGACTATAGCCAGTTCAGATCAATCCCGCCAACGGACTCGACGGATCGGCATAACGCCGCTTCGGCATCCGCCCCGCCAGATAAGCCAGCCGCCCGCTCTCGACCCCCAGCCGCATCGCCCGCGCCATCAGCACCGGGTTTTTCGCCTCGGCAATCGCGGTGTTCATCAACACCCCCGCACAGCCCAACTCCATCGCCGCCGCCGCATCCGACGCCGTGCCAACGCCGGCATCGACCAGCACCGGCACCCGGGCGCCCTCGACGATCATGCGGATCGTCACCGGGTTCTGCACCCCCAGCCCCGACCCGATCAGCGACCCCAGCGGCATGATCGCGCACGCCCCCAGGTCTTCCAATTTCTTCGCCGCGATCGGATCATCGGCGCAATAAACCATCACGTCGAAGCCCTCTTTCACCAGCACTTCGGTCGCCCGCAGCGTCTCCTGCATGTCGGGATACAGCGTGCGCGCCTCGCCCAGCACCTCGAGCTTGACGAGGTTCCACCCTCCCGCCTCGCGCGCCAGCCGCAGCGTCCGCACCGCCTCGTCGCCGGTAAAACACCCCGCCGTGTTGGGCAGATAGGTGAACTTCTTCGGGTCGATGAAGTCGGTCAGCATCGGCTGGCCGCGATCGGTCACATTGACCCGCCGCACCGCCACGGTGACGATCTCGGCACCCGAAGCCTCGAGCGCCGCCGCATTCTGCGCGAAATCCTTGTATTTACCGGTGCCGACGATCAGCCGCGACGAAAACCGCCGCCCCGCGACCTCCCAGGAATCGTCATCCTGCCCACCGCCGACGAAATGCACGATCTCGAGCCGGTCACCATCGGCCAGCTCGACCTTCCCGAACGTCGATCGCGGCACGATCTCGAGGTTCCGCTCGACGGCCACCTTTGAAACATCGATTGCCAGTTCAGCCAGCAATCCCGCCACGCTCAAGCCGGGCGCCACCCGGCGAAGCTCGCCATTCAAAGTCACATTGATCATCCGCCCCATATGGCGTGCCGACTCCATCAACCGCAACCCTTGTCCTCCCCCTCAGCCGTAGGCGACGCCTTCGCGTCAACGGGGGAGGCGAGAGACGCGCCGTTGACGCGAAGGCGTCGCCTACGGCTGCGCGGCCCGGGTGGGGTGTCCCCCGCCGACGAGGAAGGTGACACTCCCCACCACAACCCCCTATAGTCCGGCAATGAGCAATCTCGTCCTCGTCCTCAACGGCCCGAACCTCAATCTCCTCGGCACCCGCGAGCCCGAAATCTACGGCCACGACACCCTCGACACGATCGCCGAGGCCCTCGAGAACCAGGCCCATGCCCTCGGCCTCGAGATCGACCTGCGGCAATCCAACCACGAGGGCCATCTGGTCGACTGGCTCCACGAGGCCGGCAGCCGCGGCGTCGTCGCCGTCATCCTCAACGCCGGCGCCCTCACCCACACCTCGATCGCCCTCCACGACGCCATCAAGGCGATTCCCGTGCCGGTCATCGAAGTCCATTTGTCGAACCCCCACGCCCGCGAAGCCTTCCGCCACCACAGCTTCATCACCCCCGTCGCCCGCGGCAGCATTTGCGGCTTCGGCGCGCTTTCCTATACGCTGGCGCTGGACGCGGCGGCACGCTTACGGCAATGAGACTGCCCTACGGGGCAAAACGCAGGAAAAAAATCATGCCAGAAGGCAGTGGAATTCAGGTCGACACCGCGCTCGTCCGCGAGCTCGCCGAATTGCTCGAATCGAGCCACCTGACCGAAATCGAAGTCAAGGACGGCGAACGCACGATCCGCGTCGCGCGAACAGCTGCAGTCGTGTCCGCCGGCTATCCCGCCGCGCCCCAGTTCGCGGCGCAAATCGCCCCGCAACAGGCCGCCGCCGCCCCCGCCACGCCCGCGGCCGATGACTGGAAAGCCCATCCAGGCCTCGTAAAATCCCCGATCGTCGGCACCGCATACCTGACGCCCGAGCCCGGCTCCCCGCCCTATGTCAGCGAAGGCGAAACCGTCGCCGCCGGCGCGATCCTGCTGATCATCGAGGCGATGAAGGTCATGAACCCGATCACCGCGCCCAAGGCCGGCAAAGTCATCAAGGTCCTGATCCGCAGCGAACAGCCTGTCGAATACGACGAACCTCTTGTAGTCATTGAATAAAGCCTGATGTTCGGTAAAGTTCTCATCGCCAATCGCGGCGAAATCGCCCTGCGTATCCACCGCGCCTGCCGCGAGATGGGCATCCGCACGGTCGCCGTCCACTCGACCGCCGACGCCGACGCCATGCACGTCCGCCTCGCCGACGAAGCCATCTGCATCGGACCGCCAAGCGCCACCGATTCCTACCTCAATATCCCGGCGATCATTTCCGCCGCAGAAATTTCCCAGTCCGACGCAATCCACCCAGGCTACGGATTTCTTTCGGAAAATGCGCGCTTCGCCGAGATCGTCGAAGAGCACAAGATCGTCTGGATCGGCCCCGATCCCGAGCATATCCGCAAGATGGGCGACAAGGTCGAAGCCAAACGCACCGCCGCGGCACTCGGCCTGCCGCTGGTTCCCGGCAGCGACGGCCCGGTCAACTCGCCCGAGGAAGCCATCGCCGTCGCCGACGAGATCGGCTATCCCGTTCTGATCAAAGCCGCATCCGGCGGCGGTGGCCGCGGCATGAAGGTCATTCCCGACGCCGCCAGCCTGCCCGGCCTGATGCAGCAGGCCAAGGCCGAATCAAAGGCCGCGTTCGGCGACGACACCGTCTATATCGAGAAATACCTCAACGAACCCAGGCACATCGAGTTCCAGGTCTTCGGCGATGGCAAGGGCGGCGCCATCCATCTCGGCGAACGCGACTGCTCGCTGCAACGCCGCCACCAGAAAGTCCTTGAGGAAGCCCCCTCCCCGGCACTCAACGCCGAGCAACGCGCCGAAATGGGCGAAGTCGTCCGCCAAGCCGTCGCCAAGCTCAAGTACCGCGGCGCCGGCACCATGGAATTCCTCTACGAAGACGGCAAATTCTACTTCATCGAGATGAACACCCGCCTCCAGGTCGAACATCCCGTCACCGAGGCCATAACCGGCATCGACCTCGTCCGCGAACAGATCCGCATCGCCGCCGGCCTGCCGCTCAGCGTCACCCAAGAACAAATTCGCTTCGAAGGCCATGCCATCGAATGCCGCATAAACGCCGAGGATCCGGTCACTTTCGCCCCCTCCCCCGGCCGCGTCACCGATTTCCACGCCCCCGGCGGGCTTCATGTCCGCGTCGACAGCGCGCTGTACGATGGATACCGCATCCCGCCATATTACGACTCGCTGATCGCCAAGCTCATCGTCTACGGCGCCAACCGCAACGACGCTCTCATGCGCCTGCGCCGCGCCCTCGAGGAATTCGTCATCCACGGCCCCAAGACGACAATTCCGCTCCAGCAGGCAATTATCGAGGATCCCGACTTCATCGACGGGAATTATACGATCAAATGGCTCGAACGCTGGCTAGCCTCACGCGCGGCATGACCTTTCCCCCTTCGGCGCTGCGGAGGGGGCCGGGGCGGGCGCATCCGCAATGAGCCACCCCCTGAAACCGCGCCTCGACCCCGACGTCCTGCTCCGCGCCTATGCCAGCGGCATCTTCCCGATGGCCGACCGCGCCGACAGCCCCGACGTCTTTTGGGTCGAACCCAAGCGCCGCGGCGTCCTCCCCCTCGATCGCTTCCATCTCTCCAAAAGCCTCGCCAAGACACTCAAGTCCGAGCGCTTCACGCTGACCGCCGACCGCGCCTTCAACGCCGTCCTCGACGCCTGCGCCGAGCCCACCCCCGGCCGTCTCGAAACATGGATCAATCCCATGATTTCAGAAGCCTATCGCGATCTCCACGCGATGGGCCACGCGCATTCCATCGAAGCCTGGACCGAAGCCGGAACGCTCGCCGGGGGGCTTTATGGCGTCCGCCTGGCGGGCGCCTTCTTCGGCGAATCGATGTTCACCCGCGAACGCGACGCGTCCAAATGCGCCCTCGCCGCTCTCGTCGCGCGCCTGCATTTCGGTGGCTTCACCCTGCTCGACACCCAGTTCCTGACCGCCCACCTGGCCAGCTTCGGCGCCGCCGAAATCACCGCGCGCTTCTACCAGTCTCAATTGACCGCAGCGCTCGGCACGGCCGCGGACTTCTTCGCATTTGACGCTTTTGGCGACGCCTTTGCCGAAGCCTTGTCCCTTGAATCGCCGCGCCCGGCCACCACCGTATCGGGCCCAGTCTCGGGAAAACGCATCGTGCAACTCTTGACCCAGATATCGTAGCGCGGATGCTCGAGCGGGTGCAGCGACGGACTCTCGGCAAACATCCAGCCCGAATAAACCCGCCGAGAACCGCCTCTCAGCAGCCGTTCGTCGATCAACAGGAACGCGCCCGTCAGCTTCTGCTCCCACGGCGGCGTCTGCTCGCAGGCGCGAACCGTCACCCGCAGCCCGCCGAAATCGAACATCTCGCCTGGCTTGCCGTTAAAAGTCCGCGTCACCCCGGTGCGCTTGTTGATCGCGCCGATCGACACCTCGCGCTCGGCATTCGGCGTCAGGCCCTTGCTCGCCGGCTCTGTCTTCCCAGCCGCCTTGGGTACGACCGGCGCTTTCGGTACAACCGGTGCAACAGCCACCTTGGGAGCAACCGGCGCCAAGACAGCCTCCTGCGCCACCACCGGCACGGCCAGCATCAGCAGCGCCGCAAGTCCCGCACCCGCCGTCCGCACCCTATTTCGCCGCCGGGGCCGCCGGTGTAGCCGCGTGCGCCGCAGCCGGCGCCGTGTCACCCGACCGGTTCACAAAGCCTCCGATCAACGCCATCAGGTCGGTCGCGCCCGACGTATCGGTAATCTCCTCGCCGGCCTTCAGCATCACCGGATCGCCGCCCGGCGTCAGTGAAACATATGTCCCTCCCAATATGCCCTCGGTAGTGATCGCCGCACTTGAATCGATCGGCAATTGCAACGCCTTGTCGATGCCGATCTGGACCACTGCCTGGAAACTCGACGGATCGAGGCTCTGCGACACGACCCGCCCAACCTTGATGCCCGACATCCGCACATCGGTGCCCGGCGACACGCCCGCGACGTTGGGAAACCGCGCCGTCAGCACATAGCCATCGGCGCTCGCCCCCGCCTGCGTCCGCCCATAGGCGAACACCACGAAACCGGTCGCTACCAGCACCACGAGCAAGCCGACCAGCGCCTCGACGATGTTTTCCTTGAACAAAGCGCGCATCAGTCCCCCGCCTCCGGCGTCCAGGCGCGGTAGTCGCCCGTCGCCTTCGCCCGCTTGCCGCCGGCATCAAGGCTGCCCGACGGCATATGCGCCGCAACCGTACCCGTCGCGTTCGGCGTCCACGGCCGTTCCCACACCCGCGGGCGGGTCGGCGCCTCGGTCGGCGGCAGTGCCACCGTCTTGTGCATCCACGAATGCCATTCCGGCGGAATCCGCGTCGCTTCGGGAATGCCGTTATAGATCACCCAGCGCCGCTCGGTCTTCCCCGCGCCACGGCGGTAATAGATGTTGCCCTCGCCATCACGGCCGACTTCGGCGCCATGGCGCCGCGTCATGATCCGCGTGCCGAGACCCGGACCGTTCCACCAGGTAAAGATTCTGACCAGCATACCCATGGCTCTCTACAGCCCCAATCCGGTGCGAAGCGCAACCCCCACCGGGTTATGCCGCCTTCTTCAAATGCCGCCGCCCAAGCAATTCAGCGATCTGCACGGCGTTCAATGCCGCCCCTTTGCGCAGATTGTCCGACACGCACCACAGCGCCAGGCCATTGTCGACTGTCGGGTCCTTGCGCACCCGGCTGATATACGTCGCATATTCGCCAACACACTCGATCGGCGTGATATATCCGCCATCCTCGCGCTTGTCGTACAGCATGACGCCGGGGGATTCGCGCAGGATCGCCTGGGCTTCCTTGACCGAAATCGGCCGCTCGAATTCGATGTTGATCGCTTCGGAATGGCCAACGAACACCGGCACTCGCACGCACGTCGCCGTCACCAGGATATCGGGCGACAGGATCTTGTTGGTCTCCTGCGCCATCTTCAACTCTTCCTTGGTGTATCCGTCATAATCGGTTTCCGGCCCGACAAAGCTGTCGATATGCGGGATGACGTTGAAGGCAATCTGCTTGGTGAACTTGCGCGGCGACAAGGCATCACCGACGAAAATCGCCCGCGACTCCTCGAACAGCTCGTCCATGCCCTCCTTGCCGGCGCCCGAAACCGATTGGTACGTCGAAACCACAACGCGCCTGATCCCCGCCGCATCGTGGAGCGGCTTCAATGCCACCACCATCTGCGCCGTCGAACAATTCGGATTGGCGATGATATTGCGCTTGCGATAGCCGTCGATCGCTTCCGGATTCACCTCGGGCACGATCAGCGGCACATCAGGGTCCATGCGGAACAGCGACGAATTGTCGATCACCGTGCACCCTGCCGCCGCCGCCTTGGGTGCGTAGATCTTCGACACGTCCGAGCCGGCCGCGAACAACGCCATGTCCCAGCCCGCGAAATCGAAATGCTCGATATTCTGCACCTTGAGCTCACGCCCGGAGTCGCCGAAATCGATCATGTCTCCGGTCGACCGCGAGCTCGCGACCGCCGCGATCTCGGCAATCGGAAACTGCCGCTCGGCGAGGATATTGAGCATTTCACGCCCGACACTGCCGGTGGCACCGACGACGACGATCTTGTAGGCCATTTGGTAAACTCCTGATGCGGCGCAACTAGCCGATCAGGCCCCAGAGTCCAAGGGGACATCCTCCAAGGGGGCATCCTCGGCAACAGCATCGCGCGCCAGGATCACCGTCACCCCCATGTCCCCCGTCACATTGCCCAAAGTCCGGAAAATATCGGGCAGCATCTCGACCGCGATCAGCAACGGCAAGGTCGTGATTGGCACCCCCATCGCCAGCGCGATCGGCGCCACCGAGGTGATGAATGATACCTGCCCCGGCAACCCCACCGCCGCGATGCTCGCCGCAAACGCCACCGCCACGCCAACTGCCAGCTCGGCCGGCCCCAACACGATGCCGTGCAAATTGGCGACATACAGCACCACTGCCAAATTCGCCGGCGCGCTCGTCATCCGGAAGATCGACACCGCCATCGGCAGCACCAGCCGCGCCACATTGTCGGGCACGCCCAAGCCCCGCGTCGTCGCCTCGAGCATCGCCGGCAGCGTCGCGATCGAGCTTTGCGTGCTCACCGCCACCACTTGCGCCGGCACCGCCGCCCGCGCAAACGCCAGCACCCCCTGCCGCGCCATCAACGCCACCAAAACATAAATCAGCACGATCACAACGATCTGCACCGCAATCACGATCGCCACATAATGCGTCAGAATCCCGATCGCGCCGATGCCGACCTTGATCCCGACCTGCGAAGCCAGCGCGAACACCCCGATCGGTGCCAGCATCAGCACCCAGTGCACCAGCACCAGCATCGCCTGCGTCACCGCCTCGAAAAACCCGATCAACCGCTGCCGGGCGTCGACCGGCAACCGTGTCGCCGCCATGGCAAACGCGCCGGTAAAGATCACAAGCTGCAACATCGACCCGCCCGCCAACGCGGCAAACACATTGGTCGGCACGAAACTGCGCAGCCAAGCCCCGGCGCTCAACGTCGCCGCCGCGGGGATCACCGCATCGTCGCGAATCAACGCCCGCGCCGCGTCCGCTGCGATCGGCCAGACCCCGAGCAGCGCCGGCACGAAGGTCACCGCGATCACCCCGCCGGTGACGATCAGCACCCCGAACAGCAACAGCGCTCGCCCCGCCAGCCGGCTCGCCCGCGCCGAGCCAGCCGCATCGGCGATGCCGGTGAACAACAGCCCGATGACCAGCGGGATCACCGTCGCCTGCAACGCATCGAGCCAGACGCCGCCGATCGGATCGGCAACCGCTGCGAAGACTTCGGCGGCTTCGGGACTGCCATACGCCGCCAGCAAACTGCCCACCGCCAGCCCGGCCACCAGGCTCAGGAATATCCGCAGCGTCAGGCTCATCGGCGTATCAATCCCTCTGGAGCTATCGTGCCCATCGACACATAGAATTTCGCCAGATCGTCAACGCCCAGCCCCGGCACCCGACGCACGCGCGCCACGTCGACGAACAGCAACGCCCCGCCGATCGGCACCGGCGCCGTCGGCAGCAGTACCAGATGCCGCGGCCCGTCGCCCATGTCGAAAATCTGGGGCGTCGCCAGCAGCGACAGCACCTCGGTATCGTCTCCGAGCTGCACCGAAACCACCGCCATGCCCTGTAGCTCGCCGCCCGGCGTACCGCCCATCATCCGCACCATCTGCGCCAGCGGCCGGTAGAACGCCCCGAGCAACGGCATCCGCCCCATCAACCCGTCGAGCCCACCCTCGAGCCGCGCCCGCGCCTGCGTCTGCACCAGCAACCCGAGCGCCCAGACGATCAGCACGACGAGCCCGATCCCCGACCAGAACGCCATCAACCGGCTTTCGGTCACGAGCATCCCAGCATTGGCCAGCGCCTCGCCGATCATCGTCCCCGGCCCGAACGCCGCGGTCACATACCCCGACAGCCATTGCAGGATCAGGATCGTCAGGATCACCGGCGCGAGGAATACCAGCCCGGTCACGAACGGCCCGACCAGCCGGCGCATCATAGCGCGGCGCCTGCGCTCGCGGCCTCAAAAATCACGCCAGGTGAGCCAGCACCGCGTCACCCATCGCCGCCGTCGTCATCGTCCCACCCAGATCCGCCGTCCGCGCGCCGCCATCGAGCGCCGCCTCGACCGCCGCCTCGACCTTCGCCGCCAACTCCGGCGCTCCCAAGCTGTACCGCAGTGCCATCGCCAGGCTCAAAATGCTCGCACTCGGGTTGGCCACCCCGCGCCCGGCAATATCCGGCGCCGAGCCATGGATCGGCTCATACAGCCCCGGCATCCCCGCATCGCCGATCGCCGCCGACGGCAGCATGCCCAATGACCCGGTCAGCATCCCCGCCTCGTCCGACAACATGTCGCCGAACAGGTTATCGGTCAGGATAACATCGAACTGCTTGGGATTCTTGACCAACTGCATCGCCATGTTGTCGGCGAGCATGTGCGTCAGCCTGATATCGGGATATTCGGCATCGCGCAGCGCCTGCACCTCCTCGCGCCACAACAGCCCGGCCTCCATGACGTTGGACTTCTCGGCCGACACGACTTCGCCCTTGCGCCCGCGCGCCAGCGCAAACGCCGTCCGCGCCACACGCTGGATCTCGCTGGTCGTATAGACGTGCGTATTGACCCCGCGCCGCTGGCCATCGGGCAGCGTCTCGATCCCGCGCGGCTCGCCGAAATAGACTCCACCGGTCAGCTCGCGCACGAACAGGATATCGAGCCCCTCGACGAGCGCGCGCTTTAGCGACGACGCATCCGCCAACGCGGCAAAGCACAGCGCCGGCCGCAGATTGGCATAGACGTTCATGCCCGATCGCAGCGCCAGCAGCCCCGCTTCGGGGCGGTTGCCATAAGGCTGATCGGCCCATTGCGGACCCCCGACTGCACCCATCAGCACGGCATCCGACGCCTTGGCCAGCGTCAGCGTGTCGGCCGTCAATGGCATGCCATCGGCATCGATCGCCACGCCGCCGAAGCGCGCCTCGCCGATGTCGAGCGCCAGCCCTTGCTCGATCAAGCGCTCGGCGACGCGGCGCGCCTGCGCCGTCACTTCGGGGCCGATACCGTCGCCGGGGAGCATGAGAAGCGTCTTGGTCATGCCCCCGACTTAGAGGGAAATGGCAGCATTGCCAACGCTTCCGGGCCAACGCTTCTGGCCAACGTTCCCCGGACCAGCAGGTGCCGGCCCGGGAGAAACGCAGCTCAGCGCGCCGCGAGCCGTGTCGTCTGCGCAGCGGCAAGTACGGCCTCGCGTTCGCCCATGGCGCCGGCGACGGCACCGGTGCGGCAAGTCTCGGCGATCCGGTGTTCCCAGATCGGCTTGACGCCGCCCGTTTCACAGACCTGGCGCGCCGCGCGGTCGATGCGGCGATCGAGTTCGGCAAGGCCGGCGGGGCTACGCAGGTCGAGGTCGGCGACCCGCACGTTGCGGGTGACGATTTCGGCCTGCGCCATCACCGGGGCAGCAGCGAGCAGGGCAACAACGAGGAACTTGAACATCGTGCATCTCCATGACGGGGCCATCCCCGCGCCGGCGCCGGAATACGAGCCAGGGATGAACGCCCAAGGCCGATGCGATGACGTTTAAGTGAAGATCGTCGCGTCCGGCGCATGGCAGGCCTGCAACTGGTGCATGGCCTTCAACCGCGCAGCGCTGCGCCTTCGATCCACGGGCGCTCGCGGTGCAGCCGCGTCTCGTGCGCGGCGATATCGGCATCCATCGCCGTCGTCAGACCGATTTCGTCGAGGCCATTGACGAGGCAATGCTTGCGAAACGGATCGATCGGAAAGGCAAAGCGATCCTGGAAATCGGTCGTCACCACCTGGTTCTCGAGGTCGACAGTGATTGGGTCCGTCGCCGCCACCGCCATCAACCGGTCGATCTGTTCCTGCGGCAACACCACCAGCAACATGCCGTTCTTGAACGCATTGCCCGAGAAGATATCGGCGAACGACGGCGCAATGACGACCCGAAAGCCCATGTCGGCCAATGCCCAGGGCGCATGCTCGCGGCTCGACCCGCAACCGAAATTGTCGCCGGCAATCAGAATCGGCGCGCCGCGATAGCGCTCGCTGTCGAAGATATTGCCCGGATCCTGCCGGATTACCGTAAAGGCCGACTTGCCAAGGCCCGTCCGCGTGATCGTCTTCAGGAACCGTGCCGGGATGATGACATCGGTATCGACATTTTCGGCGCCGAACGGGACCGCCGTGCCGCTGAGTGTGGTGAATGCCTGCATCCGCGCCTGATGCCAGAGAGAGCGGCGCGGCGCCAGAGCAGGCAATGCTAGCGCGGCAGGCCGGGCACCCAGGCATAGCCGCCACCGGCCTTCGTCACGCGCCCGACCCCCGGATAGGGGAAATGCGGCGAAAACACCGTTTCACCGCTCGTCGCCAATCCCGCCAGCAGCGCCTCGCGCCGCGCGATCGTCTTGGCCGCGTCCTTGTCGTACTGGATGATCCAGCCGGGCCGCGCCAGCGAGACGATATAGCTGTGCGCCGAATCGCCGATCGCCAGCATCGTCTTGCTACCCGAAGCCACTCTATAGCCACTATGCCCCGGCGTATGTCCGCTCAGGTCGACGGCCGTGATGCCCGGCAACACCGCGCCGCCCGCTGCAAAGGTTTTCACCTTCTTGCCGATCGCCGCGACCAGCTTCGCGTTCGCCGGCGCCGCCTTCACCGCTGCCCATTCCGCCGCTGACATTCGCACCGCCGCATTGACGAACACCGGCTTTCCGTCTGCCGTCAACAGCCCGCCAATGTGATCGCCGTGGCCATGCGTGATCAGCACGTCGGTCACCGCCGCGGGCGCCACGCCGGCCTTTTCGAGACTGGCCAGCGTGAGCCCGCGCGCCGCGCCATAACCCGTATCGATCAACACCACATGCCCCGGCAGCCGCACCAGCAGCGTATTCACCGAAAGGTCGATCTGGCCCTGCGTCGCGCCGGCGGCAACCAGCACCTTGTCGACCGCCTCGACCCCCGCATCGACACCGAACACCTTGCCGTCGTTAGGCAGGATATTGGCGCCATCGCGAAGCGACACCATCTGGATCGCGCCGACGGTGAACGGCACCGCCTCGGGCTCGGTCGTCACCGGCCCAACCTGCGCGCTGGCCGCCGCCGACATGAACAATGCAGCGACAAGGATATTCGGGCGCATAATCTCTCCACCATGGACAACACCGTTGTCCTGCGCCCGCCCCGCGAACGCAAGCCCGCCCTCGCAGGACAAGAAAACGCCTGCTAAGACACGCCCGACATGTCCAAGCAGCACCTCTATCTCGTCGATGGCTCCGGCTATATCTTCCGCGCCTATCATCGGCTGCCACCGCTCACCGATCCAACCGGCACCCCCGTCGGCGCCGTCTATGGCTTCACCGCGATGCTGTGGAAACTCATCACCGAGCTGGCAAATGCGGAGGCACCTACCCATCTCGCGGTCATCCTCGATGCCGGCAGCATCACCTTTCGCAACGACATGTACGACCAGTACAAGGCCAACCGCCCGCCGCCGCCCGACGACCTCATTCCGCAATTCCCGCTGATCCGCGACGCCGTCCGCGCCTTTTCGGTCCCGTGTATCGAGCAGGAAGGCGTCGAGGCCGACGACATCATCGCCTCCTACGCCCTCGCCGCGCTCGCCGCCGATTTCAACGTCACCATCGTCTCGTCCGACAAGGATCTGATGCAGCTCATCCAGCCGGGCATCGACTGCCTTGACACGATGAAGAACGCCCGCATCGACCGCGCCGAAGTCGTCGCCAAGTTCGGTGTGCCCCCCGAACAGGTCGGCGACGTGCTGGCCCTCATGGGCGACAGCGTCGACAACGTCCCAGGCGTCCGCGGCGTCGGCCCCAAGACCGCCGCCGAGCTCATCCAGGCCTATGGCAGCGTCGAAGGCGTCATCGCCAACATCGACGCGATCAAGAAGCCCAAGCTGCGCGAGACCCTCGCCGCCTCGATCGCCGACGCCCGTCTCAGCCGCGAACTCGTCCGCCTCAAGGACGATATCCCCCTCGCCGTGCCGCTCGCCGACCTGACCCTGCGCCACCCGCCGCACGAGCCCCTCGCCAAGTTTCTCGCGAAGCACGGCTTTCGCGCCCTGCTGTCGAAACTCGGCCGCGAAGCCGAAGCCGCCAACGCCATCCCGGTCGCCGCCGACGCCCCCGATCGCGTGCCCTTCGTCCACGCCGACTACGAGACTATCCTTGATCTTGCCCAGCTCGACGCCTGGATCGCCGACGCCACCAGCTGCGGCATCGTCGCCGTCGACACCGAGACCACCAGCATCGACCAATGCCGCGCCAGCCTGCTCGGCATCAGTCTCGCCACCTGCGCCGGCCGCGCCTGCTACATCCCGCTCAACCACGTTCAGGGCGAGGGGCTGCTCGCCGAAAAACTCCCGCAACTCGCCGAAACCGATGTCATCGCCCGGCTTAACCCGCTGTTCGCCGATCCGTCGGTCCTCAAAATCGGCCAGAACCTCAAATATGACCTCATCGTCCTCAAGCGCCACGGCGTCCCCGTCCTCGCCCCCTTCGACGACACCATGCTGCTCAGCTACGCGCTCGACGCCGGCCGCTGGAACCACGGCATGGACGACCTCAGCACCCGCCACCTCGGCCATACCCCGATCGCCTTCAAGGACGTCACCGGCGGCGCGCGCGGCAAATGGGATTTCTCGCAAGTCGGTCTTCGCGAAGCCACCGACTATGCCGCCGAGGACGCCGACGTCACCTTCCGCCTCCACGCCGGCTTCAAGGCCCGGCTCTGGCGCGAACAGGTCACCCAGATCTACGAACTCGTCGACCGCCCGCTGGTCCCCGTCATCGCCCAGATGGAAATGCACGGCATCCGCGTCGATCGCAGCGCGCTGGCCGGGCTGTCCGCGGCCTATGAAATCGAAATCGCGCGCCTCGAAGGTGAAATCCACGAAATTGCCGGCGGCCCCTTCACCATCGGCAGCCCCAAGCAATTGGGCGAAGTCCTGTTCGAGCGCATGGGCCTCAAATCCGGCAAGAAAAGCAGCAAGACCGGCGCCTGGACCACCGACGTCAGCGAACTCGAGCGCTTGGCGGGCGAAGGCCATGCCATTGCCACGAAAGTCCTCGACTGGCGCCAGCATTCCAAGCTGAAATCGACCTACACCGACGCCCTCCAGGCCCAGATCAACCCCGACACCGACCGCGTCCACACCAATTACGCACTCGCCGCGACCTCGACCGGCCGCCTGTCGTCGAACGATCCCAACCTCCAGAACATCCCGATCCGAACCGAACTCGGCCGCCGCATCCGCCACGCCTTCGTCGCCGCCCCCGGCCACGTCCTCATGGCCGCCGACTACAACCAAATCGAGCTCCGCCTCGTCGCCCACATCGCCGACGTTCCCGAACTCAAGACCGTCTATGCCGAAGGCGGCGACGTCCACGCCCTGACCGCCCAGGAAGTCTTCGGCGAACTCACCCGCGACACCCGCGCCCGCGCCAAAACGATCAACTTCTCGATCATCTACGGCATCTCGGCCTTCGGCCTAGCCCAGCGCCTCGGCATCGATCGCGGCGAGGCAGCCCGCTACATCGACCTGTATTTCAGCCGTTTTCCCGGCATCCGCAACTACATGGCCGAAACCATCGCGGCGGCAAAGGAACACGGCTTCGTCACCACGCTCTTCGGCCGCAAGGCGCACGTCCCGCTGATCTTTTCCAAAAACATGGGCGAGCGCCAGTTCGCCGAGCGCGCCGCCGTAAACGCCCGCGTCCAGGGCACCGCCGCCGACATCATCAAGCGAGCCATGGTCCAGATGCCCGGCGCCCTGACCGCCGCCGGCCTCACCGGCACGAAAATGCTGCTCCAGGTCCACGATGAACTCGTCTTCGAAGTCCCCGATTCCGAAGTCTCCGCAGCCACCCCCGTCATCCGCGAAACCATGGCCAACGCCCACCGCCCGCTCGTCGATCTCTCGATCCCGCTAGGCGTGGAAATCGGCACCGGCCCCAGCTGGGGCGACGCCCACTAAAATACTCTTGTCCTCCCCCTGGAGGGGGGAGGCGAGAGACGCGCCTTCGCGGCCCGGGTGGGGGTGTCCCCCGCCGACGTTAAAGCCCGAACTGCTCCGCCACAATATCCCACCCCTCCTGCGCCGTCTCCACAATATGAAACAGCTTCAGATCACTCCGCGCAATAACCCCCTCGTCCGCCAGCGCCTCGAAGTTCACCACTTTCGTCCAGAATTCCCGCCCATAAAGCAGGATCGGCAGCGCCGCGACCTTCCCCGTCTGCACCAGCGTCAACAACTCGAACATCTCGTCGAACGTCCCGAACCCGCCCGGAAACACCGCCACCGCCTTGGCACGCATCAAGAAATGCATCTTCCGAAGCGCAAAATAGTGAAACTGAAACGACAGCCCCGGCGTCACATACGGGTTCGGCACCTGCTCGAACGGGAGCACGATATTCAGCCCCACCGAAGGCGCCCCCACATCCGCAGCGCCGCGATTGGCCGCCTCCATGATCGACGGCCCACCCCCCGAACACACCGTAAAGCACCGCTCGCCGCCGGCATCGTTGCACGACGCCAGCGCCGCCAGTTCGCGCGCAACATTGTAATAATGCGATTTCGCCACCAGCCGCTCGGCAATCGCCTTTTCCTCGGGTGTCGTCGCCGCATCGAGCACGCCCTGCGCCTCCTCGGGCGACGGAATTCGCGCCGACCCATAGAACACGAACATCGAATCGATGCCCGCCTCCCCCAGCGCCAACTCGGCCTTCAGCAATTCCAATTGAAACCGCACCGGCCGCAATTCCGGCCGCAACAGGAAATCATTGTCCTGGAACGCCAGCGCATACGCCGGATGCTCGGTCTGCGGCACGCTGGTCGGCGCGTTGGCAGCCACAGCCTCCTCGCGAGCGGTGGGAAATATACGGGGGGGAACGTGCGGGGGGTTCATCATGGGGGGCGTGAAGTAGGGTGCCCGGCCCCCAATGTCACCCCCTCCCCACCATTGCCTTTCCCCCCCGTTCGCCTATCCCTGAACACCAGATCGGGACCCCATCATGCTGACCAACACCATCGACGACCGCGGCATCGCCCGCGTCACCCTCGATCGCCCCGAACGCCACAACGCCTTCGACGAGGCGCTGATTGCCGCCATTACCGATGCCTTCCAGTCACTTGGTAAAAATCCCGCCGTCCGCGCCATCATCCTCTCGGGCAACGGCAAATCCTTCTGCGCCGGCGCCGATATCGCCTGGATGCGCCGCGCCGGCGGCTGGACCGCCGCCGAAAACCGCGCCGACGCCCTCAAGCTCTCCGACATGCTGCAAACCATCGATACCTGCCCCAAGCCGGTCATCGCGCTCGTCCACGGCAATGTCGCCGGCGGCGGCGTCGGCCTGGTCGCCTGCGCCGACATGGTCGTCGCCATCGAAGGTGCGCAGTTCCGCCTCTCCGAGGTCCGCCTCGGCCTCACCCCCGCCACCATCTCGCCGTTCGTCGTCGCCAAGACCGGCGCCTCCCACGCCCGCCGCTGGTTCCTCACCGCCGAAGGCTTTGGTGCGACTGAAGCAAAAGCCATGAACCTCGTCCACGAAACCGCCCCCGATGCCGCGACCGCCGACGCCATAATCGCCAACTGGCTCGTCCATCTCGCGGCGGCCGCGCCCGGTGCCGTCGCCGACGCCAAAACTCTGGTCGCCGACGTTGCAGGCCGTCCCATCGACAAATCCTTGCGCGAAATCACCGCCGACCGCATCGCCGCCAGGCGCACTTCGGACGAAGGCCGCGAAGGCCTCGCGGCCTTCTTCGACAAGCGCAAACCGGAGTGGAACGCATGATCCGCCGCCTCGCCTTCGCGCTCGCGCTCGCCGCCGCACCCGCCGCCGCGCAAAACCACCACGCCGAAGTCGCCGCCGCTCTGTCCGCCTTCATGCACAGCATCAACACCAACGACGCCGGCGCCTTCCTCGCCGCCCAGCAGCCAGGCACCCTCATCCAGATCCAGCGCTTCAAGCCCGATGGCAGCTCCAACCTCGAAGTCTTCCCCGCCGCCGAGTTCGCCGCCCGCATGCGCGCCCGCATGGGCACCGCCATCGACGAGCGCCTGATCGACCCGCAAATTCTTGTCACCCGCGATTTCGCCCATGTCTGGGCCCCCTACAGCCTCGATATCGATGGCAAGCGCAGCCATTGCGGCGTTGATTCGTTCGGCTTCGTCAAGACCCGCGGCAAATGGCTGATCAACTCCCTCGCCTGGACCGCCGACTCCACAGGTTGCCCGAAATGAGCCCCACCCATGCATAAACTCCTCATCGCCAACCGCGGCGAGATCGCCCGGCGCATCATCCGCACGGCGCACGCCATGGATATCGCCACGGTCGCGGTCTATTCCGATCCCGACGCCGCCTCGCCGCACGTCCGCGAGGCCGGTCAGTCGGTCGCCATCGGCCCCGCCGAAGCCCGCCCCTATCTCGATATCGACGCCATCATCGCCGCGGCCAGGCGAACCGGCGCCGACGCCATCCACCCCGGCTACGGCTTCCTTTCGGAAAACGCCGATTTCGCCAAAGCGGTCCGCAAGGCCGGGCTCATCTTCGTCGGCCCACCCGAAGCCGCGATGCGCGTCATGGCGCTGAAAGACTCCGCCAAATCCGCAATGAAAAAGGCCGGTGTTCCCATCACCCCCGGCTACCAGGGCACCGACCAGTCGCTTGTCCGCCTCGAGCGCGCCGCCGAAGGCGTCGGCTTCCCGCTGCTCATCAAGGCCGTTGCCGGCGGCGGCGGCAAGGGCATGCGCGCCGTCCACGACCCCGCCGAATTCCAGGACGCCCTCATGGCCGCCCAGCGCGAAGGCCAGAACAGCTTCGGCAACGCCGGCGTCATGCTCGAAAAGCTCATCCAGCGCCCGCGCCACGTCGAGGTCCAGGTTTTCGCCGACCGCCACGGCAATGTCGTCCATCTGTTCGAGCGCGACTGCTCGCTGCAACGCCGCCACCAGAAAGTCATCGAGGAAGCCCCCGCCCCGGGCCTCAGCGACCGCCTCCGCCACACGCTTGGGATAGCGGCTGTCACCGCCGCCACCGCCATCGCCTATGAAGGTGCCGGCACCGTGGAATTCATCCTCGATCTCGATGCCGTCGACGCCAATGGCGACCCCGCCTTCTACTTCATGGAGATGAATACCCGCCTCCAGGTCGAACACCCGGTCACCGAGTGCATCACCGGCTTCGACCTCGTCGAATGGCAGCTCCGCGTCGCCCGCGACGAGATGCTCCCCGCCAGCCAGGAAGCCATCGCCGTCACCGGCCACGCCGTCGAAGCCCGCCTCTATGCCGAGGATCCGGACAGCGGCTTCCTGCCGTCCACCGGCACGCTCACGCGCCTCGATTTCGGCACCGGCGCAGCGCACAGCGGAGCCGCAAACAAAGATGCAGAAGGTGTTCGCATCGACACCGGTGTCGAAACCGGCAGCACCATCGGCCTCGACTACGACCCGATGATCGCCAAGGTCATCGCCTGGGGTCCCAACCGCGGCATCGCCATCGACCGCCTCGTCGCGGCACTCGGCGGCACCATCGTCGAGGGCCTCAAATCCAATCGCGCCTTTCTCGCCCGCCTCGCCGACCACCCGGCGTTTCGCGACGGCGACGTCGACACCGGCTTCATCGTCCGCCACGCCGACGCCCTCGCCCCGGCATCGGCCGTCCCCGAAACCGCACTTCTCCTCGCCGCCCTTGCCGCGGTCCTGCCTGAAACCCCAGCCGCACCTGCCGCCTCACCCTTTGCGCGCTCGGGCTTCCGCCTCAACCTGCCCGAGGAACGCAGTTTCCGCTTCTGGACCGGCGACACCATGTACGCCCTGACCGTCCGCGCCGCCGGCGATCATCGCGCCCGCGCGGCGGGGAGTGGCCGCTTCCGCCTCGCCGGCCTCGAAACCATCGCCGAAGTCGGCGCGCGCCGCGAAAACGGCGGCATCGTCGCCGACATCGGCGGCCGCATCGTAACCGGCAACATCGTCACCGGCCCCGATGCCGTCGAAGTCCGCCTCGGCGGCCAGACCTACATCCTCAGCCGCCGCGCCCCCCGAAAGGACGCCGTCACCGGTGCCTCCGACGGCCGCATCATCGCCCCCATGCCCGGCCGCGTCCTCGCCGTCGACGCCATCGCCGGGCAGGCGGTGGCAGCCGGCGACCGCCTCCTCGTTCTCGAAGCGATGAAGATGGAACACCGCATAACCGCCCGCGCCGCCGGCACCATCACCGCCGTCCACATAACCGAAGGCGACCAGATCGCCGACGGAATGCTGCTGGTGGAAATCGCCTGACTTTCAAAGGGTCGGGGGGGCCGCTACTTTCTTCCCCCCTCCCTATTTCTAGGGAGGGGTCGGGGGCGGGTTCACTTCCTCGCTTCCTCCCTAAACTCCCCTCCCTTCTTTAAGGGAGGGGCCGGGGGTGGGTGCTTCTTTCCTGCCCCCTTCCCCCGCCCCCCCAACCCGCCTAAACCACCGCCATGACCCACACCTCTCTCGGCAACGATCAGGCCCGCTGATGCTCTCCTCGCTCCGCTACGATCACGGCGAAACCATCGACATGCTGCGCGCCAGCGTCGCCGCCTTCGCCGCCGCCGAAATCGCGCCCCGCGCCGCCGAAATCGACACGTCCAACCACTTCCCGATGGACCTGTGGAAAAAACTCGGCGACCTCGGCCTCCACGGCATCACCGTCCCAGAGGCAGACGGAGGTCTCGGCCTCGGCTATCTCGCCCACGTCATCGCCATCGAGGAAATCAGCCGCGCCTCGGCCTCGGTCGGCCTTAGCTACGGCGCCCATTCCAATCTCTGCATCAACCAGATCGCGCGCTGGGGCACCGCCGAGCAAAAGGCGAAATATCTCCCCAGCCTCATCAGCGGCGACCATGTCGGCAGCCTCGCCATGTCCGAATCCGGCAGCGGTTCCGACGTCATCTCGATGAAGCTCCGCGCCGAAAGGAAGGGCAACGACGCCTATCTCCTGAACGGCAACAAGTTCTGGATCACCAACGGCCCCGACGCCGACACCCTCGTCGTCTATGGCAAGACCGACCCCGAAGCCGGGCCGCGCGGCGTCACCGCCTTCCTCATCGAGCGCGGCATGAAGGGCTTCAGCACCGCGCAGAAACTCGACAAGCTCGGCATGCGCGGCTCCAACACCTGCGAGCTGGTATTCGAGGATTGCGAAGTCCCCGCCGAAAACATCCTCGGCGGCGTTGGCATGGGCGCCAAGGTGCTGATGTCGGGTCTCGACTATGAACGCGTCGTGCTCTCCGGAGGCCCATTGGGCATCATGGCCGCGTGCATGGACGTCGTCGTCCCCTATATCCACGACCGCAGCCAGTTCGGCCAACCCATCGGCACCTTCCAGCTGATGCAGGGCAAGCTCGCCGACATGTACGTCGCCCAATCGACCGCCCGCGCCTACACCTATGCCGTCGCCCAGGCCTGCGACCGCGGCGAAACCACCCGCAAGGACTCCGCCGGCTGCATCCTCTACAGCGCCGAAAAAGCCACCTGGATGGCGCTCGAGGCCATCCAGTGCCTCGGCGGCAACGGCTATATCAACGACTACCCGACCGGGCGGCTCTTGAGGGACGCCAAGCTGTATGAAATCGGCGCCGGCACCAGCGAAATCCGCCGCTATCTGATCGGCCGCGAGCTGTTCAAAGAAACCGCTTGAGACTCCTCGGTGCCGTCCTCGCAGGCGGGAAATCGAGCCGCTTCGGCTCCGACAAGGCGCTCGCCCGCCACCAGGGCGTCGCTCTCATCGACCATGTGATCAACGCCCTCGCCCGCGAAGCAGGCGCCGTCGTCGTCGTCGGCCGCGACTACCCCAACATGACCGGCATCCCCGATTGGCCAAACCCCGGCCTCGGACCCCTCGGCGGCCTCTGCGCCGCCCTGCGCCACGCCGCCGCAACCGGCTACAACCACGTCCTCACGGCAGGCTGCGACCTGCCCAACCTGCCCCCCGACCTCGCCCGCAGCCTGTCCCCCGCCCCGGCCTATGCGCTCGGCCAACCCACCATCGGCCTCTGGCCCACCACGCTCGCCAGCGCCCTCGGCGACCACATCCTCGCCGGCAACCGCTCGGTCCACGGCTGGGCCGAAGCCTGCTACGCCCACGCCATCGACCTCGGCAAGCTCGCCAACATCAACACCGCCGCCGACCTAGCCGCGCTGCGCTGACCCCCTGCCCCTCTCCCGCCCGCGGGAGAGGCGAGAGACGCGCCAGCGGCCCGGGTGAGGGTGCACCCGCTCGCGCAATATAACGCACCGCCTTTGCAACGCCCCAACGCCCGACTAACACTCCCCGCACATCCGGGGAGCCACCATGACCAAGCCAATCCACCACCTCGCCGCCATCGCCGCAATCCTCGCAGCCCCCGCCACCGCAAAAATCGACCCCACCCTCCTAAAGGCCGCCACCGCCGAAGCCCCAGCCGTCACAAAAACCCTCGAGAGCCTCGTCAACATCGAATCCGGCACCGGCGACGCTGAAGGCATGGCGGCGCTGGGCACCCTCATCGAAACCGCCCTCAAGGCCCAAGGCGCCAAGGTCGAACGTGTCGCCCCCCTCCCCATCTCCAAGGGCGACATCATCGTCGGCCGCCTCACGGGCACCGGCCGCAAGAACCTCCTCCTGCTCAGCCACATGGACACCGTCTACCAGCGCGGCGCTCTTGCCAAGGCCCCCTTCCGCATCGAGGGCGGCAAAGCCTACGGCCCCGGCATCGCCGACGACAAGGGCGGCATCGCCGTCATCCTCCATGCGCTCAAGCTGCTAAAACCCGCCGACTACGGCTCCCTCACCATCGTCATCAACACCGACGAGGAAAAGGGCTCGCTCGGCTCCGGCGCCATCATCACCGAACTCGCCCGCGGCAAGGACGCCGTCCTCTCCTTCGAACCCACCACCATGCCCGAACAGCTCTGGCGCGCCACCTCGGGCACCAACACCGTTACCGCCGTCATCAAGGGCAAGGCCTCCCACGCCGGCGCCGCCCCTGAACAAGGCATCAACGCCCTCGTCGAAGCCGCCCACGTCATCGAGGCCACCCGCGACCTCGATCAGGGCCCCGGCAAGCTGCGCTTCAACTGGACCGTCATCGGCCAATCCCCCGCCGGCGTCCGCAACATCATCCCCGACAACATCACCCTCGTCGGTGACCTGCGCACCTCCACCACCGCCCAGTTCGACACTTTCAAGGCCGAAATCACCCGCCGCCTTGCCAAACCCTCGCTCCCCGGCGCCGAAATCCAGCTCGAAGTGCGCGTCAACCGTCCGCCGTTCACCGCCACCCACGCCAGCGACGCCCTCATCGCCCGCGCCCGCGCCATCTACGCCGATCTCGGCCACCCACTCGAAATCGAGCCCCGCTCCGGCGGCGGCACCGACGCCGGCTACGCAGCCCTGGCCAACGTTCCCGTAATCGAATCCCTCGGCCTTCCCGGCTACGGCTATCACACCGGCGCCGCCGAATATGTCTTCCTCGAAGCCGTCCCGCGCCGCCTCTACCTCGCCGCCGAACTCATCCGCCAACTCGGGAAATAATGCCAAATACCCGCCCCATCGCCTTCGCCCAGGCCGCCGCCGGCATCGGCAGCCTGTGCCTGATGGACGTCGTCGTCAAACACCTCGCCGGAAGCGTCCCCGTCCCACAAATCACCCTCGCCCGCTACACCACCGGCACCGCCCTCGCCCTCCTCGTCTGGAATTGGCAGGGCCGCCAACCCCTCACCCGCGAAATGCTCCCCCTCCATCTGGTCCGCGGCATCCTCATCGCCTCCATGGCGCTCGCCTTCTACTGGTCGCTCACCAAGCGCCCCCTCGCCGAAACCATCACCCTGTCCTTCATCGCTCCGCTCCTCGTCCCGCCCCTCGCCAGCCTCGTCCTCGGTGAACGCATGCAGCCCCGCATCCTTGCCGCCGTCGGCCTCGGCTTCATCGGCGTGCTCGTTACCGTCCAGGGCGCCCCCGATTTCAGCGGCGACCGCCTCCTTGCGCTTGGCGCCGTCCTCTACGCCGCCATCGCCTACGCCGGCGCGTCGGTCCTCCTCCGCGCGCGCGCCGCCAGCGACGGCGCCACTATCGTCACCCTCATGGGCGCCGCCATCCCCATGCTCGTCCTCAGCCCGGTTGCCATCGGTGCCCCCCTCCCCGACATCCCCCTTCTCGGCTGGTTCATGCTGCTCGGTCTGATCGGCAACATCGGCATGCAGTTCCTCTCCCGCGCCTACGCCCATATCGAGGCGCAAACCCTCGCCGTCATGGAATTCACCGCCCTCCCCTGGGCCGCGTTCTTCGGCTGGATCTTCTTCGCCGAACCCGTCCGCCCGCAGGTCTGGATCGGCGCCGCGATCATCCTGGCCGCATGCCTATGGGCGAGCCGCAGCGAGCGCGTGCCGGCGATCATCCCGAGCGAGTAAGGCCCGCGCGTACCGACGCTGTCATCCCGGGCTTGACCCGGGATCCAGTTTCTTCGGCGCTCAAATAAAAATGGGATCTGGGGCCAAGCGGCAACCCTGAACCTCAACCCACCTCAGGCGGATCCGCAATCATCGCCGTAAAGCTGCACTCGGCCACCAGCTTGCCGGCAATCTCGGCCCGCCCGCTGAACTTGCTCACCCGCCCCCGGTTCTGGGTAAAAGCCACCTTCAGATCGAGCAAGCACCCCGGCTCCACCGGCGCACGGAACTTCGCCGCCTCGATCGCCATGAAGTAAACCAGCTTGCCCTTCCCCGCATCCCCGAGCGTTCGCAGCGCCAGCACCCCGGCAGTCTGCGCCAGCGCCTCGACGATCAGCACGCCCGGCATGATCGGCCGTCCCGGAAAATGCCCGGCAAAAAACGGCTCGTTGATCGTCACCGCCTTGATGCCGCGCGCCGACACGCCGGGGACAATGTCCTCGACGCGATCGACAAGAAGCATCGGAAAGCGATGCGGCAGCAGCGCCATTACCGCGTTGATATCCGCGGAAGACGCGTCCGCAAGAATATCCGCGGAAGACGCTGCTGCCGAAGTGTCGCTCATCGCGCGGCGGGGGTCGCCGGAGCCGCCGTCGAAACGCGCGGCAGCGACTTGTCGAGGCGCGCAACGACATCGTTGGTCACATCGACGCTTGCCGAATGCTGCAGCGTCGCACCTTCGGCGAGCGCGATCGAAGCACCGCGCTCCTTCATGATCGTCGTGATGATCGGCTGCGCGCCGTCATTGATCTGCTTGAGCACGAACTGGCGGCTCGCCTGGAAATCCTGCTCGCGCTTGGCCAGTTCGGCTTCTGCTTGGGTCTTGCGGGTCTGGAAATCCTTGGCCTTCGTCTCCCACGCGGTGATCGCCGCAGGCGTCGCCGCCTGTGCCGGGCGCGTCGACACCAGGGTCTGCTCCTCGGTGCCGAACGACGTGCGCAGCGAGGTGACGCGCGCCTGGATGCTGTCGAGACGCGTCTTCAGCTCGGTCTGCGCCTGGCGACCAGCGGCGGTCGACTGGAACACCTTGTCCATGTCGACGATGATGATGACCGCTGGCGGCAGCGTCTGGGCGGCAACCGGAGCGGCAATGGCGGCGGTGGCAAGCGCCACGGCAGTAAGCATGGTCTTCATCAGAATTGAGTCCCTACGTTGAATTGGAATAGCTGGGTATCGTCGCCTTCCTGCTTAAGGACGGCTTTGGCGAGATCGAAGCGGAACGGTCCGAACGGTGAATTCCACGAGACACCGACGCCGACCGACAGGCGCGGACTCGGCGAATCGCCTAGGAACACTTCCTGGAAACCCGACGACGAACCGTTGAACGGCAGGCAATCCGGCCGCGCCGTCGTCGGACCATTAAGGCAGGTCAGCTGCGGTGCCTTGACGTTCCACAGCGCGCCCATATCGGCAAAGATCGACGGCCGCAGCCCCAGCTCCTCACCGCTGGAACCCAGCGGAATCTGGATTTCGGCACGCGCCAGGTAATAGGCCTTGCCGCCGATCGCATCGTCCTGGACCTGTTGGCGATCGGTGATCGGCGTTCCCGAGGCATCGAACATCTGGCGCAGCACCCGCGGCCCGACACCGCGGATGTTGAAACCGCGCATCTGCGGCTGTCCGAGGAAGAAGCGATCGGTCAGCAGCACGTCATTGCCGCCATAACCGGCGATATAGCCCGCCTCGCCGCCCAGATTGAGAACGAACCCGGTGCCGAACAGCGCGTGATACCAATCGTAATTGGCGCGCGTACGCAGATACTTCACGCCCGTCGGAATACCCGCAAGATCCTGGCTGAGCGAAAATTTCTGCCCGGTCGAAGGCCGCCGCGGATTGTTCACATTGTTGAACAGGATCGAATAGCCGATCGACGAGATCGTCCGCTTGCCCAGCGCTTCGCACAGGAACCGGCCGGCCAGCAACGGATCGCACCGGCCGTTGGTGAAGAACACTGACTCGTCGAGACTGATTTCCTCGAACGACAGCCCATACCGCAACGACGCCGCCCAGAACTCGGTGATCGGAAAGCCGGTGCGCACCTGAAATCCCGTCGAAACCTGCGTGTAGGTGGTGTTGCGTTGGCTGCCGAGCTGGTTGAACGAGCGATAATCGCGCCGGAACACGTCGAACCCGAGCGCCAGGTTGCGTCCGAACAAATAAGGCTCGGTAAAGCCCGCCTCGATCGACCGCGAATAGCTCGAAAGATTGGCCGAAGCGCGCAATTCCTGGCCACGGCCGCGGAAGTTGCGCTGGCGGATCGACAGCGACAGGATGAAGCGCTCGAGGCTCGAGAAACCCGCCGAAACCTGCAATTCGCCGGTCGGGCGCTCCTGCACGACGGTATCGAGGATGACCTTGTCGGGCGCCGAACCCGGCTTCTGCTCGATCTCGAGCTTGTCCTGGAAATACCCCAGGCCCTGCAGCCGGTCGCGCGTCCGCTTGACCTTGATCGAGTTGAACGCATCGCCCTCCGCCAGCCGGAACTCGCGGCGGATGACCGTATCGACCGTCACCGTGTTGCCGCTGATCTGGACCTTTTCGACATAGACGCGCGGCGCCTCGCCGATCTGGAAGACCACATTCATCTCGCGCTTGTCCTTGTCGCGATCGAACTGCGGCCGCACATCGGCAAAGGCATAGCCCAGCAGCCCGGCGGTCTCGGTCAGGCCCTCGACGGTATTTTCGATCTTCTGCGCATCATACCAGTCGCCCGGCTTGATGGTGATCAGTGCCTTGAACTCGTCCGACTTGATGTCGCGGATCTGGCTTTCCAGGTCGACCTTGCCGAACTTGTACCGCTCACCCTCGTCGAGCACATAGGTCACGATGAAATCGCGGCCATCGGGGGTCAATTCGGCCACCTGCGACACGACGCGGAAATCCGCATAGCCGTTGGTCAGATAGAACTGCCGCAACTTCTGCTGGTCGTACGCCAGCCGATCGGGGTCATAGGTATCGTTCGACGAGAAAAACCGCCACGGCCGGGACTGTTTGGTCGCGAACGCCTTGCGGATGTCGCCCTCGCTGAACTTGTCGTTGCCCAGGATGTTGATCTGGCGGACCTTGGACTTGGGCCCTTCGGTCATTTCGAACACCACGTCGACGCGGTTCTGCTCGAGCTGGACGATCTTGGGCTCGACAGCAGCAGCGAAACGTCCTGACCGGCGATACAGTTCGAGAATGCGCCCGACATCGGCGCGCGCCTTCGACCGGGTGAAGATCTGGCGCGGTGCCAGGCGGATTTCTTCGCGAATCTTGTCTTCCTTGACCCGCTTGGCGCCCTCGATGATGATCCGGTTGATCACCGGATTCTCCTTCACCTCGACGGTCAGCGCGCCATTGTCGTCGCGGATCGTCGCATCGGCGAACAATTCCGAGGCAAACAGCGCCTTCAACGCCGTATCGGTGCGATCGCGATCGTAACGATCGCCGATATTCAGATTGAGGTACGACCGCACCGTCTCGGGTTCGAGCCGCTCGGTGCCGCGCACGATGACGGCGCGCACCACGCCGGCATTGGCGGCAGTCTCGGGCAGGGCCGTGGCTTCACGCGACGCCGCCGCAGCCGCTTCGGCCTCGGCGGTCGGCTGCGCCGGCTGCACGTCGGGACGCCGTGGTTGCTGGGCGTTCGCAGACGCTCCCATCAGCGCCGGCGAACCCAACATCGTCGTAATGAGCAGTAATGAGACCCGGCGGCGCATATTCTGCCCCCGCTGCCCTTGGCAATGCTTCACGCTTTGATCGTCCTTGCTGCCACCCGCCGCATCCACATCGATTATATCCGTCAACTCAACCATCCCGAAAGCCGGTCCCAAACCCCGACCGACCCCAGGTCATTCCATGTCAACACGGCCATCAGCGTCATCAGCGCAGCAAATCCCGACATGAAGGCCAGTTCCTGCACACGAGCGCCGATCGGCTGCCGTCTGATGGCTTCGACCGCGTAAAGCACAAGATGGCCGCCGTCCAGCATCGGGATCGGCAACAGGTTGATGAAACCAAGGTTGATCGAGAAAAACGCCATGAAAGCGATAAATGCCAACACGCCGAGCGACGCCTGCTGCCCGGTGACTTGCCCGGTCTTCAACGGCCCGCCCAGTTCATCGAGGCTGCGTTGCCCGGTGACGACCTGCTTCAATGTCGACGCGATGCTACCGGTGATCGAGATCGTATCGCTGATCCCATAACCCACCGCTTCGAACGGGTTGACGCGTTCGATGACCTTGTCGCCGCGCGCGATGCCCAGTTGGCCATGCCGGCTGATGTTGCCGAAGCCATCGTTGCTCTTCACCATGGCCGGCACGATGGTGAGGATCTTATCGCTGCCGCCCCGCGCGATCACGACGCGCATCGGCTCGCCGGTGCTGATCATCACCGTGTTGACGATATCCTCGAAGCGGCCGATCGCCTCGCCATCGATGCTCACGATACGATCGCCGGCGACGATGCCGGCCTTGGCGGCGGCGCTGCCCGGCTGCACCATGGATACCACCGGTGGCGTCAGTGGATGGCCGAGCGCCATGTAGAAACCCGCCAGGATGAGAATGGCAAAGGCGAAATTGATCGCCGGCCCTGCTGCAACGACGATGGCGCGCTGCCACAACGGCTTCGAAACAAACAGGTCGGCACGCTCGGCCGCGGGCAGCGCCAGCACTTCGGGCGACGGCTGGCTGGCCTCGTTCATGTCACCGGTGAATTTTACGTAACCCCCGAGCGGAACGAGATTGACCTTCCAGCGGGTGCCGCGCTTGTCGTTCCAGCCGAACAACTCGCGGCCGAATCCGACAGCAAACGCATCGATCTTGATGCCGAACATCCGCCCCGCGAGGTAATGCCCGCCCTCGTGGACGACGACGAGCACCGCCACCATCAATATGTACGTGAGCAGCGTAAAGCCGAGGCCGGGCTGGGGCAGCAATTCGGTCATCGCGTGCGCAACTCCACTTGAACACCAGCCGCGGCGCGCGCCGCCAGGTCGATCTCGAGGACTTCGTCCAGGCAACCGACCGGCCCCGAAGCCACCGTCGCCAGTGTTTCGGCCACGATTGTGTCGATATCGAGGAAGCCGACTTTCCCGGCGATGAACGCCGCCACCGCGACCTCGTTTGCCGCATTCAGGATGCACGGCGCCGACCCCTCGGCGCGCATCGCATCCCAGGCCAGTTTCAAGCACGGAAATCGCTCGAAATCGGGCGCTTCGAATTCCAGCCTGCCGATCGCACACAGATCGAGCCGCGTCGCCGGCGTCGCGATCCGCTCGGGCCACGCCATCGCAAAGGCGATCGGAATCCGCATGTCGGGCGTGCCCAATTGCGCCAGCACCGAGCCGTCGACATATTCGACCATCGAGTGCACCACCGACTGCGGGTGCACCACGACATCGAGCCGATCGATGCCGACCGGGAACAGATGATGCGCCTCGATCAGTTCGAGCCCCTTGTTCATCAGCGTCGCCGAATCGACCGAGATCTTGGCGCCCATCGACCACACCGGATGCCTGCACGCATCGGCGACCGAGGCCTGCCCCATCTCAGTCCGCGTCCAGGTCCGAAACGGCCCGCCGCTGCAGGTCAGGATAATCCGCTCGACGCTGCCCGGCTGGTCGTGGTCGAAACACTGGAAGATCGCATTATGCTCGCTGTCGACCGGCAACAGCACCGCCCCCGAAGCCCGCGCCGCCGCCTGGACCACCGGCCCAGCGCACACCAGCGTCTCCTTGTTGGCAATCGCGATCGTCGCCCCGCGCTCGACTGCGGCCAATGTCGGCTTCAATCCCGCCGCGCCGACGATCGCCGTCAGCACGATATCCGAAGGCCGCCGCGCCGCCTCGCAGATCGCCTCGGGCCCGGCCGCCGCCTCGATCCCCGATCCCGCCAGCGCCTCCTTCAACGCGCCATAGGCCGCCGGGTCACCGACCGCGGCAAACTTCGCCCCGCAAGCGCGCGCCGCATCGGCCAGCGCCTGGGCATTGCCGTTCGCCGTCAGCGCCTCGACCTGCCAGCGCCCGGGGTTGCGCGCCACGAGGTCGAGCGCCTGCTGCCCGACCGAGCCGGTGGCGCCCAGAATCGCGATCCGCCGCATCAGCCGGCCCAGCCCGAAACCGCAAAAAATGCCGCTCCGGCAATCGCCACCGGGACCAACCCGTCGAGCCTATCCATGACGCCGCCATGGCCCGGCAGCAGCGAACCCGAATCCTTGACCCCGGCGCGGCGCTTCAACCAGCTCTCGAAAAGGTCGCCCAGAATCGACAAGACCGCAAACATACCCGCGACGGGGATGAAAAGTACCGCGCCGTGCCCATCGATCGACGACAAATAGCCGATGGCCAGCCCGCCACACACCGCCATCGCGCCCGCAATTCCCCCAAATGCCCCGGCCCAGGTCTTGTTCGGACTAATCGACGGCGCCAGCTTCGCCCCGCCAATTGCCCGCCCGGCAAAGAACGCAGCGATATCGGTCGCCCAGACACTGACCAGGACAAACACCGTCGCCGGCAGTCCCAACGGCAATTCACGAAGCCATATCAACGCGATAGCAGGCAGGCCGCAATACAGCACGCCAAAGACCGTCGAAACACCCGTCGACCGGCTGAACCCCGTCCCGCTACGCGCCGAAAACAGCCCCAAAATCGCCGCCCCTGCCGCCAACGCCATCAGCGCCTCGGCCGTAGAAACCAACGACATCAACGCGATAGCCCCCGCAAGCAATATCAGCCCGGCCAATCGCACGCCGCGTGTCATCCGCTGCATGACTGCCCATTCGGCAAACATCACCAGCGTGCCTGCCGCAACTAAAGCCAAGAATGCCTGCCCGCCAAGCCACACCGCAGCCAGCGCCACCGCCACCAGCGCGGCGCCGGTAGCAACCCGCAACATCAATGGGTTAGCGCCCGCCAAAGCGCCGCTCACGCGTCGCGAACTCGGCGACCGCCTCGGCCAACGCCGCGCGATCGAAGTCGGGCCACAAGGTATCGGTCGCCACGAACTCGGCATAGGCCGACTGCCACAGCAAAAAATTCGACAGCCGCATCTCGCCCGAAGTCCGCAGCACGAGGTCCGGCGGCGGAAGTCCAGCCGTATCAAGCCTTTGCGCCAATATCTCGATACTGATCGTTGCCGGATCGAGCCGCCCCGCCGCGGCCGCGACCGCCAGACCACGCGCCGCACGAACCAATTCGTCCTGCCCGCCGTAATTCAACGCCATGATCAACGTCAGCTTCGTATTCGCACCCGTAAGCACCCGCGCATCTTCAAGCAACCTCACAAGGTCGGGCTTCAACGCCTTCCAATCGCCGATGAAATCAAGCTTCACGCCGTTCTTGTGCAGGTCCTTGATCTCGGACCGGATATAATGGTGGAGCAACCCCATCAAGTCGGCGACCTCTTCGGCCGGCCGTTTCCAGTTTTCGCTCGAAAAAGCATACAGCGTCAGGATCTCGATCCCCAGGTCAGGCGCCGCCTCGACCACCCGCCGCACGGCTTCGACCCCGGCCCGATGTCCCGCAACCCGCGGCAATCGCCGGGCTTTCGCCCAGCGACCATTGCCGTCCATGATGATGGCAAGATGGCGCAGGCCGGACCCGTCAACACCCGTCGCTGGAGAAACCGCCGACAGCGTCACTTTCCAAGGATTTCCTTTTCCTTGGCATTCGCCGCCGAATCGATGTCGGCGACCGCCTTGTCAGTGATCTTCTGCAATTCGGCTTCAAACTTCTTCTGCTCGTCCTGGCTGATCTTGCCTTTTTTTTCAGCAGCTTTCAGCGTTTCCATACCGTCGCGCCGCACGTTCCGCGCGGCGATCTTGGCCTTTTCGGCATAAGTGCTGGCCAACTTAGCCATCTCCTTGCGGCGCTCCTCGGTCATGTCGGGGATCGGCAGCCGCAGCGTCTGGCCATCGGTGATCGGGTTCAGCCCGAGCCCGGCCGACCGAATGGCCTTTTCGACCGGCGTCACATTCGATTTGTCCCAGACCTGGACGCTCAGCATCCGCGGCTCGGGCGCCGTCACCGTCGCGACCTGTGACAGCGGCATCGCCGAGCCATAGACTTCAACCGTTACCGGATCGAGCAGGCTGGTATTCGCCCGCCCGGTCCGCAGACCCGCCAAGTCATGCTTCAGCGCGTCGGTCGCACCGGCCGAACGCCGCTCGAGATCGGCCTTCCACGGTCCTGCTTCGAATTCAGCCACAGGCGCTATCCTTCCGTTGTAACGATCGTCGAGGTGCCTTCGCCGCGCAAAACCGCCGCCAAAGTGCCCGCCTCGCGGATGTTGAAGACCACGATCGGAATATTATTGTCACGGCACATCGAAACCGCGCTGGCGTCCATGACCTTCAGATCATCGGACAGCACGCGTGAAAAACTCAATGTTTCGTAGCGAGTTGCCGTCGATACTTTCTTCGGGTCGGCATCATAGACGCCGTCGACCGAAGTCCCCTTGAACAGCGCATCACAGTTCATTTCCGCCGCCCGCAACGCCGCGCCGGTGTCCGTCGTGAAAAACGGATTGCCTGTCCCAGCAGCGAAGATCACCACGCGGCCTTTTTCGATATGCCGCTCGGCACGACGCCGAATATAGGGCTCGCACACCGAAGGCATCGGGATCGCCGACTGCACCCGCGTCTCGATGCCGACATTCTCAAGCGCGTTTTGCACCGCCAGCGCGTTCATCACAGTCGCCAGCATGCCCATGTAATCGGCCGAGCCACGGTCGAAACCCTTGGCCGCCGCCGCCAACCCACGGAAAATATTGCCGCCGCCGACGACGAGACAGATCTCGTAACCCGCCTCGACCGCCAGCTTCACTTCACCGGCAATGCGCGCGGTCTCGGCCGGATCGATGCCGTACTGCCCCTGCCCCATCAGCGCTTCGCCAGACAGTTTGAGCAGGATTCGCTTGAAACCGGACCGTGGCATGATGCTGAAACTACTCCCCTGGGTCCGCTTTGTCGCGGCACCCTAGTCAGACCGCGCCGCCAAGCCAAGCGACTTGGACGCGGTCCTCATGGACCGCGTCCAATCGAAATTACAGCCCGGCTGCTGCTGCGACTTCGGCCGCAAAATCCTTTTCCTCGCGCTCGATGCCTTCACCGAGTTGGAGACGCACGAAGGTCTTGACGGTGATCGGGACGCCGGCAGCCTTGGCGGCCGCAGCAACGATGTCGCCGACCTTGGACTTGCCGTCGATGACGAAAACCTGCGTCATCAGGGTGTTTTCCTGCGCGTACTTGCGCACGCCGCCTTCGATCATCTTCTCGATGATCTCGGCGGGCTTACCCGAGGTCGACGCCTTTTCACGTGCGATCGCACGCTCGCGCTCGACCAGCAAAGGGTCGAGACCCGTTTCGTCGAGGGCCAGCGGGTTTGCTGCTGCAATGTGCATGGCGATCTGCTTGCCGAGGGGCTCAAGCACATCGGCAGGCGCCGACGATTCGAGACCGACGAGCACGCCGATCTTGCCGAGGCCCGAAGCCGTGGCGTTGTGGACATACGACGTCACGATGCCCTGGTCGACTTCGACGATGGCGGCGCGGCGCAGCGACTGGTGCTCGCCGATGGTCGCAACGTTGTGGGTCAGCTTGTCGTGCACGCTGCCGTCGCTATCGGGATACGCTGCCGCCAGCAAGGCCGCGACATCGGTGCCGAGTTCGGCCGCGATCTCGGTGACCGTGCGAACAAAACCCTGGAAGGTCTCGTTCTTGGCGACAAAATCGGTTTCCGAATTGACTTCGACCATGGCGCCACGCTTGCCGGCAACCGTCACGCCGATCAGGCCTTCTGCCGCAGTACGGCCGGCCTTCTTGGCGGCAGCGGCCAGACCCTTGGTGCGCAGCCAGTCGATCGACGCTTCCATGTCGCCGTTGTTTTCGTTCAGCGCCTTCTTGCAATCCATCATGCCTGCGCCGGTACGGTCGCGCAGGTCCTTCACCATGCTGGCGGTGATATCGGCCATGAACTGACTCCTTGGTTCGGGTCTGCGGTCGCTAAACGACCGATTTGATAATTCTTTGCGGAAACGGCCGGATGCAGCATCTGCACCCGGCCCGTTCGCTTGTTGTCACCGGCCAATCGCCGGCAACGATCGTCAGGCCTGGGTCTGCGCCTCGGCGTCAGCGACATCGACCGCGGTAACCGCTTCGACAGCGGCTTCCATCGTTACCGGAGCAGCTTCGACAGGCTCTTCAGCTGGCGCCGCAATCGCGAATTCAACCGGTGCTTCGTCCTGTGCACCAAGGTCGATGCCGCGATCCGCAGCACGGCCCTGGCGCGCTTCGATTACCGTGTCGGCGATCGCGTTGACGTACAGCAGGATGGCGCGGCTGGCGTCGTCATTGCCCGGAACCGGGAAGGCGATGCCCGAAGGATCGGTGTTGGTGTCGAGAATGGCAACGACCGGGATACCCAGGACATTGGCTTCCTTGACGGCCAGCTCTTCCTTGTTGACGTCGATGATGAAGATCACGTCGGGCAGGCCGCCCATGTCGCGAATGCCGCCGAGCGAAAGCTCGAACTTGTCGCGCTCACGCGTAAGCTTCAAGATTTCCTTCTTGGTCAGGCCGACCGTGTCGCCTGCCAGCTGCTCTTCGAGCTGCTTGAACTTCTTGATCGAACCGCTGATGGTCTTCCAGTTGGTCAGCATGCCGCCGAGCCAGCGATGGTTGACGTAATGCTGGCCCGAACGGCGAGCCGCTTCAGCGATGGGATCCTGCGCCTGGCGCTTGGTGCCGACGAAAAGCACCTTGCCGCCGGCCTGGACCGTGCCGCGGACGAAATCGAGCGCGCGAGCGAACAGCGGAACGCTCTGCGACAGATCAATGATGTGAACGCCGTTGCGATCACCGAAGATGTAAGGCTTCATCTTCGGGTTCCACCGGTGAGTCTGGTGTCCAAAGTGAGCGCCGGCTTCCAAAAGCTGCGCCATAGTCACGACGGGTGCCGCCATAGTCTTTCTCCTCTATCCGGTTAAGCCGCCGCAGGGGATGTTCGAATTTCTCCGACACCGGATGGGCAAGGCCCCTGCGTGTGTGTTTGTGGAGCGGCGCGATTAGCGGCACCGGCCCCCGACGTCAAGAAGGCTCGTTGCCAATGGCCGGTTTAGGCCGAAATCGAAGGCTAGTATTCGTTAACATTTTCCGCATTTTCCGCTTTCGCCGTTTTTCAGTGCCACGCCCGGGGCTGCGTGAGCTGTCCCGGGCGCTGGTATCGCGGAATAGCGGAAGTGGCGCGTGTAGGACAGGCCGGAGCCTCGATCAGCCGGCGGGGGTCAGCTTCAACAGCTTGCCGTTGGCGTCGTCGGTCAACAGGTACAGCGCTCCGTCCGGCCCCTGCACGACATCACGAATACGCTCGGCGCGATCGGTCAGCAGCCGCTCCTCGCCGACGACCTTGTCGTTCCGCATCACCAGCCGCACCAGCGCGGTGGACGACAGCCCGCCGATGAAGAAGTTGCCCTGCCATTCGGGAAACAGGCTGCCCGAATAGATCGCCATGCCCGACGGCGAGATCACCGGGTCCCAATAATAGACCGGCTGCTCCATGCCCGCCTGCGCGGTAATAGCCTTGCCAACCGGCTTGCCCGAATATTCCTCGCCGTAGGTGATCGTCGGCCAGCCATAATCCTTGCCCGGCTTGACCAGATTGAGCTCGTCGCCGCCCTTAGGCCCCATTTCGACCTCCCAGACCCGGCCTTGCCCATCGAGCGCCGCCGACAGAATGTTGCGATGCCCGATCGACCAGATCTCCGGCCGCGCCCCTGCCTTGCCGGCATAGGGATTTCCCTTGGGCAGTGATCCATCGCGGTTGATACGGACCATCTTGCCGAAATCGCTGCCGAGGTCCTGCGCCTGCACCCGGCCCGGCAGAATCGAGCGCTCGCCCATCGTCACCATCATCGTGCCATCGGCGGGGAACACCAGCCGGCCGCCCGAGTGCATGGTCGAATCGAGCGTCGGCTGCACCCGGAACACGACCTCGACCGCCGAAAGCACCGGCGCGGCTGCGGTTCCGCCCAGCTTGCCGCGCGCCACCGCCAGTCCGTTGCCGCCGGTGCGCGGCTCCGAATAGATCCAATAGACAAATCCGTCACCCGGCACTGCCACCCCGAGCATGCCGCCCTGGTCGCGCGCATCGACCGCCGGCGTTCCCGTTACCGGCGCCGACTTGCTGCCATCCGTGCCGATGATCCGCAGCGCGCCGGTCTTTTCGCTGACCAGCATCCGGCCATCGGGCAGGAACGCCAGCCCCCATGGCTTGCTCAGCCCGGTGGCGATCTCGGTCACCGCCAGCTTCGTCCGCGTGGTGACCGCTTCGGCGCGCGCCTGGCCGGCGAACGCAGGCTTGAACGCCGGCACATTCGGCGAGCCCTGCACGACCGGAGCCGCCATCGCCGGCACCGAAGCCAGCAGCAGCGAGAAAAGAGCGATGCGCATATCGAGGCGTCCTTTGATTGGTCTGCAGGTTTAACGCTGCCGACCCGAAAGGTTCCTCCTAGTGCTGCGACTCGGGCATGGAAACCACCAGCCCCTCAAGACCGTCGCTGGCGAATATCTGGCACGCCAACCGGCTGTTTTCCTGCAACCCGTCGGCGAGATCGAGCATCGCTTCCTCGCTCTCGCTGCGCTCGCCGATCTTGCCCATCCAGCCATCGGCGACATAGACATGGCACGTCGCGCACGCCGCGTTGCCGCCGCAATCACCGTCGATGCCGGGGACGCCGTTCTGCAGCGCCCCCTCCATCAAGGACACGCCGTCGGCGACGTCCACGGTATGCGGCGTGCCGTTGAATTCGATATATGTAACGTGAGCCATTTTCGGTCCTGGTATCAGCTGCTGCAGGTCAGGCCGGAAGCCGGACCATCATCGATTTATAGCCCTTCACGAACGCCGAAGGCACCCGCTCCGGCTCCTCGAGCACTTCGATACTTTCGAAGCGCGCGAGAATTTCTTCCCACAGGATCTTCAGCTGCAGTTCCGCAAGCCGGTTGCCGACGCAGCGGTGAATGCCGAAACCGAACGACATGTGCTGGCGCGCCCGCGGCCGGTCGATGATGAAGGCGTCGGGGTTCTCGATGGCGCGCTCGTCGCGGTTGCCCGAGCTGTACCACATGACGACCTTGTCGCCCTTGCGGATGCGCTGGCCACCCAGGATCGTGTCCTCCAATGCCGTCCGCCGCATGTGCGCCAGCGGCGTCTGGTAGCGGATGATCTCGCTGACCGCCGATTCGACCAGCGCCGGGTTGGCGCGCAGCTTGGCCCATTCGCCCGGGTTCTTGCTGAATTCATAAACGCCGCCGGTGGTCGAATTGCGCGTCGTATCGTTGCCGCCAACGATCAGCAGCACGAGATTGCCCATGAACTCCATCGGCGGCATGTCCCGCGTCGCCGGGTTGTGCGCCAGCATCGATACAAGGTCGCCCTTGGGCGGCTCGTTGACGCGCTGGTTCCACAGGAGCGTGAATTCCTGCAGCATTCCCATCAGGATCGCCTGGCGCTCCTCCTTCTGCGGGTTGCCCGGAATCTCGGCATCGGACGTCGAAACGTCGGACCAATAGGTCAGCTTGCGGCGATGCTCCTGGGGGAAATCGAACAGCGTCGCCAGCATCCGGCTGGTCAACTCGATCGACACCCGGTCGACCCAGTCGAACGCCTCGCCGCGCGGCAGGCCATCGAGAACTTCGCGCGTGCGCTCGCGGATCAGCCCTTCGAAACTGGCCAGGTTGGGCCCGGATACGATCGGGTTGACGGCCTTGCGCTGCACATCATGCTTGGGCGGGTCCATGGCGATGAACATCGGCATGATGAAATCCTGGTCCATGTCGAACAGGGTAATGCCGCCGAGATGCGCGTCGGACGAATAGACGTTGTGATTGGTATCCACCGCCATGATGTCGGCCCAGCGCGTCACCGACCAGAAGCCGCGGTGACGATCGCTGTTATGCGTGGTGAAATGCACCGGCGCTTCATCGCGCAGCCGCTTGAAATAGATGCTGTTGGTATCGGTTTCCCAATACATCGGGTCGGAGATATCGACCTCGTCGAGCGGCGCCGTCTGCAGATAGGCAATCAGCGATGCACGGCTGAAATCAGCGAGGTCCGGACGGCGACGCGGCGGCAACGGCCAACGCTGTGGCTGTTCCTCACGTGACAAAGTGTGCTTGCTCGCCATATGCGTCTCCTATCCCGTCGCGCTGAACGCGATCTCACCCCGAGCTGCGTTGTTACTCTCCGTGTAATTCAAGTGCCACTCATATTTTGACCGGCGGCGGTCATTTCGTCGACTATTTTGGGATGCTCGCCGCAAGAAACTAGGAAAAGCGTCCATGGCCGACCTCGCCGGTCTCGTCTCCGACATCGCATCGCGCCTGCAGGCCGCCACCGATCGCGGCCGCGTCGCCGACTACATCCCCGAGCTTGCCAAGGTCTCGCCGCGCCATTTCGGCATTGCGGTGATCACCGCCGACGGCACCGAGCATGTCGCCGGCGATGCTGGCGAGGCCTTCTCCATCCAGTCGGTCAGCAAGGTCTTCGCCCTTGTCGAGGCGCTGTCCCGGCACGGCAACCGGGTCTGGGACCGCGTCGGCAAGGAGCCTTCGGGCAGCGCCTTCAATTCGATCATCCAGCTTGAGCTCGAACAGGGCCGGCCGCGCAACCCGTTCATCAACGCCGGCGCCATCGCCGTCACCGACCTTATCGCCGAAGGCCGCAGCCCCGGCGAGGGCCTCCAATCCATCCTGGCACTTATCCGCCGCCTTTCAGGCGACGAGACCATCGACCTCGACGCTGCCGTTGCCTGGTCGGAGGCTGCCACCGGCTATCGCAACGCTGCGCTCGCCAACTATATGCGCGCTTTCGGCACCATCGCCGGCCCGGTCGATGCGACGCTCAGCGTCTATTTCCAGCAATGCGCCATCGCCATGTCGTGCCGGCAGCTCGCGCGCGCCGGGCGGTTCCTGATGGCCGGCGGCGTCTGCCCGGTCAGCGGCGAGGCCATTGTCTCCCCCGAGCGCGCCCGCCGCATCAACGCGCTGATGCTGACCTGCGGCCATTACGATGCCTCTGGAGAATTCGCCTTTCAGGTCGGCCTGCCGGCGAAATCGGGCGTCGGCGGCGGCATCCTCGCCATCGCCCCCGGCCGCGCCAGCATCGCCGTGTGGTCCCCCGGCCTCAGCCCGCAGGGAAATTCGCTGCTCGGCACGCGCGCTCTGGAGCAGCTTGCCCACACCATGCGCTGGAGCGTTTTCAACCCGGATATTCTCTGAACGGCGGTTTTATCCCGGGCTCGACCGGGGACCCGGTTTCTTTTCGGCGAAGAAAAACTGGGTCCCGGGTCGAGCCCGGGATGACAGTTTGATGCGTAAGCCTAGCTCACCAAGGACAGTCGCGGCGCTTCCATAGCCTCGGAAACCACCCGCTCGACCCCGAAAACGCGCGCCGTAGCCGCCACCATCTCGGCATCGAGCAGATAATCCCGCCCCAGCCACAGCCGCGCCATGCCCACCGGCGTCGCCACCTGCGCCACCAGTTCGCCGCGCCCCTGCCCGCGCGCGCCGGCAACCAGCGCCTCGAGTTGCGCCGCCTCCTCAGACGTGGCGACGTTCACTACCAGCCGCCCGCGCGCTCGCTTCGCCATCGCCTCCAGCAGCGTCACCCCGCGCACCGTTACTCGCGGCACATCCTCGCCCTCACGCCACATCAATTCGGCCTGCAGCAGCACCGAAGGCGTATCCTTGGCGATCGCCTCGAGCCGAACCTGCGTCTCCTCGTCGAAGCAACTCCCGACATACTGCCCCGAACGATCCGAAAGCGTGATCAGCATGTAGCGATTGCCTTTTCCGGTCTGCGGCGTCCGCCAGCGGACTTCCTCGATCAGCCCGGCCATGACGACGCCCTGGCGTCCACCGCCGGCAGGAGCGGGCATCGCCGCGACCTCGGCAAAGCTCTTGGCTCCCTGCGCATCGAGCACCGGCCGCCATGCCTCGACCGGATGCCCGGAAAAATAGAAACCGAACGCTTCCTTTTCCTGCGCCATCGTCTGCGCCAGCGTCCAGCTCGCGTTGGCCGGCACCAGCATCGCCAGCCCGCCCTCGTCGATGAACCCGGTATCTTCGCCGAACAGGGCCGTCTGCGCCGAATCGCGCGCCGCGGCCGCCGCCTGCGCCGTCCCCAGCACCGCCTCGGCAAGCAGGTACACGCCGGCGCGGTTGGCCTCGATCCGGTCGAAACACCCCGCCGCGATCAAGCTCTCCAACTGCCGCTTGTTGAGCAGTTTCGGATCGACGTTCTTCGAAAACGCCGGCAGCCCCGCATAGCCCGCGCCGCGCCCGGTGACGACGACCTCCATCGCCTTTTCACCGACGTTCTTCAACGCCGCGAGCGCATAGCGAACCGCCAGATCGTCGCCGACCGTCTCGACCGCGAAATCCGCCTGCGAAGCATTGATGCACGGCGGCAGCACCCGCACCCCAGATCGCCGCGCGTCCTCGGTGAACGCCGCCAGCCGGTCGGTATTGGTGATATCGTACGCCATCGACGCTGCAAAATATTCGACCGGGTGATGCGCCTTCAGCCACGCCGTCTGGAAACTTACCAGCGCATACGCCGCCGCATGCGACTTGTTGAAGCCATAGTTGGCGAACTTCAGCACCAGGTCGAAGATCGCCGACGCCGTCTTCTTGTCGATGCCGTTTTTGTCGGCGCCTTCGGCAAACCGCTCCTTTTGCGCGACCATCTCGGCATGGATCTTCTTGCCCATCGCGCGCCGCAACAAATCGGCCTCGCCCAGGCTATACCCCGCCAGCGTCCGGGCGATTTGCATCACCTGTTCCTGATAGACGATGATCCCGTAGGTCTCGCGCAGGATCGGCTCCATCAATGGATGCAGCAATTCGACCGCCTCGCGCTTGTGCTTGCGGTTGGCAAAGCTCGGAATATTGTCCATCGGGCCCGGCCGATACAGCGCGCCCAGCGCGACGATATCGCCAAAACAATCGGGCCGCACCTGGCCAAGCGCGCGCCGCATGCCCTCGGATTCGAACTGGAACACCCCGACCGTATCGGCGCGCGCCAGCAGCTTGTAGACCTCGGGATCGTCCAATGGCAGCGCCAGCCAGTCGACCACCACGCCGCGGTTCTTCAACAATTTCGCCGCACGGTCGAGCACCGACAGCGTCTTCAGCCCGAGAAAATCGAACTTCACCAGCCCGGCCTTTTCGACCGCCTTCATTTCGAACTGCGTCACGGCCATGTCGGACCGCGGGTCGCGGTACAGCGGCACCAGCTGCGACAGCGGGCGATCACCGATGACCACGCCCGCCGCATGCGTCGAGCTATGCCGCGGCAGCCCCTCCAATTGCAACGCGATCTCGATCAGCCGCCGCACCTTGGGGTCGCGATCGCGCTCGGCGATGAATTCGGGCACCCCGACATGGCGCTTGCCGTCGGCGTCCTTGCCGATCCCCAGCGTCCGCGCCAGCGTCCACGGGTCGGTCGGATGGCTCGGCACCAGCTTCGACAGCCTGTCCGTCTGCCCGTACGGCATCTGCAAAACCCGCCCGACGTCCTTCAATACGGCGCGCGCCTTCATTTTCCCGAAGGTGATGATCTGCGCGACCTGGTCGCGGCCATAGCGTTCCTGGACGTACTGGATCACCTCCTGCCGCCGCGTCTCGCAGAAATCGATGTCGAAATCGGGCATCGATACTCGGTCGGGGTTGAGGAACCGCTCGAACAGCAGGCCATGCTCTAACGGATCGAGATCGGTGATCGTCAGCGCCCATGCCACTACCGAGCCCGCACCCGAACCGCGCCCCGGCCCGACCGGGATGCCCTGCCGCTTAGCCCAGGCGATAAAGTCCGCGACGATCAGGAAATAGCCCGGGAAACCCATGGCATTGATCACCGACAGCTCGAACGCCAGCCGCTCGCGATACGGCGCCGCCGCCTCGCCGCTGATCGACAAAGCCGACAGCCGCTGATCGAGGCCGGCTTCCGCCGCCTTTACCAGCGCCGGATCCTCCGACAGGCCACCCGATGCCATCCGCGGCAGGATCGGCTTGCGCGCCGGCGCCGCGAATGCGCATCGCTGCGCCACCACGATCGTATTCGCCAGCGCCTCGGGCAGATCGGCAAACGCCGTCCGCATCTCCTCGGCGCTCTTCATCCGGTGCTCGGGGTTCGACTTGCGCCGCTCCTCGGCCTCGACATACGCCGAATCCGCGATGCACAGCAGCGCGTCATGCGCCAGGTGCACCCGCGCATCGAGGAACTTGACCGGGTTGGTCGCCACGATCGGCAAATCCCGCGCCTGCGCCAGTCGCAACAACCCGGGCTCGGACCGCGCCTCGACCGCCTCGCCGGCGCGCGAAATCTCGATGTAAAGCCGCCCCGGAAACAGCGCGGTCAGCGTATCGGCATAAGCCTCGATCGCCTGCCCATCGGCCAGCAACCGCGTCAACGCGCCATCCGCCCCGCCGGTCACGCACAGCAACCCATCGGTCCGCCCCTCGAAATCGGCGAGCAGGAGATGCGGGTCGTCAGCAGGATCGGCCCCCAGATGCGCCTGGCTGACCAGCGAGATCAGATTCCCATATCCGGCAGCATCCTGGGCAAAAAGCACCAGCCAGTCATATATCGCCCGCGTCAACGCCGTCCGCGACCCCGGACGTTCGACGGCGACCATCGCGCCGATGATCGGCTGGACACCGGCATCTTTGCACGCCGCCGAGAAGTCCATCGCCGCGAACATGTTGCCGCGATCCGCCAGCCCCGCCGCCGGAAACCCCGCCTTGCGGCATGCCTTGGCGAGGTCCTCGGGCTGGATCGCGCCCTCGAGCATCGAGTACGCCGAATGCATGCGAAGATGGACAAAACCCGCGTGTGGCATGGGCGCAGTCTGCCCCCTCCGCTCCATTCTGGAAAGCTTCGCCTTGGCTTTATCTTCGACCGACTGAAAACCCGTCAAGCGACCGCCAATCGTCCTTCGTGGAGCGTCACCACTCGGTCCATCGCCCGCGCCAGCGCCACGTTATGAGTCGCCACCAGCGCCGCCGACCCCTGCCCGCGCACCAGCGACAGGAATTCGCCCAGTACCCGCGCCGCCGTGGCCTCATCCAGATTGCCTGTCGGCTCGTCCGCCAGTACCAGCACCGGCTTGTTGGCCAAGGCCCGCGCCACCGCCACACGCTGCTGCTCGCCGCCCGAAAGCTGTGACGGCCGATGCGCCAGCCGAGCGCCCAGACCCAGATCGGTCAGCAACTGGTCCGCCCGGGCCCGCGCTTCCTTCTCGGGATGCCCCGCCACCAACCCCGCCAGCAGCACATTCTCACGCGCACTGAAATCGGGCAGCAAATGATGGAACTGATACACAAATCCCAGCCGGTCGCGCCGCACCCGCGTCCGCCCGGCATTGTCGAGCGCCTCGACCCGCTCGCCGGCAATCGAGATCCGCCCCTGGAACCCGCCCTCGAGCAGGCCGACAGCCTGCAACAGCGTCGATTTCCCCGACCCTGACGGCCCCAGCAGCGCGACGATCTCGCCAGCGTTTACCGACAGGTCGACCCCGCGCAGGACCTCGATCGTCGCATCGCCTTGCGTGAAGCTGCGCCGCAGATCCTCGACGACCAGCACCTGGCTACTCATACCGCAAAACCTGCACAGGATCGGTACTTGCCGCCTTCCACGCCGGGTAAAGCGTCGCCAAAAAGCTCAACAGCAACGCCAGCAGCACGATCCCGACCACTTCCAGCGGATCGGTCTTTGCCGGCAAATCGCTCAGATACCGCACCGAAGGGTCCCACAGGTCGGTCCCCGTCAGCTTGCTCACCCCGTCGATGATGTTCTGCCGGAAATACAGCAGCGTGAACCCAAGCACGATCCCGAGCCCGATCCCCAGCCCGCCGATAATCGTCCCAACAGTCACGAACACCCGCATCAACGCCGCCCGGCTTGCCCCCATCGTGCGCAGGATCGCGATGTCGCGCGTCTTGGCCCGCACCAGCATGATCAGCGACGACAAGATGTTGAAAACCGCGACCAAAATAATGATCGACAGCACCCAGAACATCACCGTCCGCTCGACCACCAGCGCCGAAAACAGCGCCGAATTGCTCGTCTTCCAGTCGACGACGACCGCCTGCCCCGTCACCTGCGGCACGATCGGCGCCATGATCATGCCGATATTGTCGGGGTCGTTGGTGACGACCTCGACCATGCCGACCGCATCGCCCAGCCGCAGCAGCACCTGCGCGTCCTGCATCGGCATGACGACGAAGGCCTTGTCGTATTCGAAGATGCCGACCTCGAAGACCGCGACGATTCGGTAAGCGACGATCCGCGGCACCGTCCCGAACGGCGTCGATTCGCCCTGCGGATTGATCAGCGAAATCTCGTCGCCGATCCGAGCGCCCAGCGCCTCGGCGAGCCGCACTCCGATCGCCACGGTGCTCGTCCCCGGCTGCAAATTCTTCAGGTCGCCCGCGACGACGTTCTGCGCGATCACCCGCGTGTTAGCGATGTCCTTGACCGTCATGCCGCGCACGATGACGCCTTCGACCCGCCCGGCATAACTGCCCATCAGCGGCTGTTCGATCAACGGCGTCACCTCGGTCACCCCGGGCATCGCCTTCAATTTCGCCGCCAACGGCTGCCAGGCCTCGATCCGCCCGCCATAGCCCTGCACCACGGCATGACCGTTGAGCCCCAGGATCCGATCGAACATCTCGGCGCGAAAGCCGTTCATCACGCTCATCACGGTGATCAGCGCCGCCACGCCCAGCGCCACCGCGATCAGGCTGATCGCTGCCACCAGGAAGATGAATCCCTCGCCCTTGCCCGGCAAGAGATACCGGGATGCGATCATCCGTTCGTAGCGGGTGATCAAGCCGACAACCTCGCTGTCGCCGCCTCGATCGAAACTTCCTCGCGCTCGCCGCCGCGCCGCTTCAGCTCGACGACGCCGGCCTTGATGCCCTTTGGCCCGACCACCAACTGCCACGGCAGGCCGATCAGGTCGGCCGTGGCGAACTTCGCCCCGCCGCGCTCGTCGCGATCATCGTACAGCACCTCGACCCCGGCCGCCGTCAGCTGGGCATAAAGCCCGTCCGCCGCCGCTGCGCAGGCCTCGTCATCGACCCGCAGATTGATCAACGCCACCTTGTACGGCGCCACCGCATCCGGCCAGATAATCCCGGCCTCGTCGTGCGACGCCTCGATGATCGCCCCCATCAACCGCGACACGCCGATGCCATAGCTGCCCATCAACGGTGCTACCGCAACGCCATCGGGCCCCTGCACCGAGACGCCCATCGCCCTGGTATATTTGTCGCCGAAGTAGAACACCTGCCCGACCTCGATGCCCTTCGACTGCTTCAACGCATCGCCGGTCTCGGCCTCGGCCGCCGGATCGCGCTTCTCGTCGGTCGCCGCATAATCGGCATTAAGCCCGTCGATGAACCTCTCCAGCGCGCCGGCATCATCGGCATCGATCGCGCTGGTATCATGCCCCTGTTCCCAGTTGCGGTGATAGAAGACGTCGCTCTCGCCGGTCGGCGCCAGCACGATGAACTCATGGCTTAAATCGCCGCCGATCGGTCCGGTATCGGCGCGCATCGGGATCGCATGAAGGCCCATGCGGGCGAAGGTGCGCATATAGGCGATGAACATGCGGTTATAGCTGTGCCGCGCCCCGGCAAAATCGAGATCGAAGCTGTACGCATCCTTCATCAGGAACTCGCGCCCGCGCAGCACGCCGAACCGCGGCCTCACCTCGTCGCGAAACTTCCACTGGATCTGGTAAAGGTTGCGCGGCAATTCGCGATAGCTTTTGGTGCCGTTCTGGAAAATCACCGTGAACAGCTCCTCGGCGGTCGGGCTGAACAGCATCTCGCGGTCGTGCCGGTCGATGATCCGCAGCATTTCCGGGCCATAGGCCTCGTATCGCCCCGATTGCTTCCACAGTTCGGCGGACTGGATCGTCGGCATCAGCACTTCGATGGCGCCGGCGCGATCCTGTTCCTCACGGACGATGTTCTCGATCTTCCTGAGCACCCGCAGCCCCATCGGTAGCCAGGCATAGATGCCCGCCGCGGTCTGCCGGATCATCCCGGCGCGCAGCATCAGCTGGTGGCTGACGACCTGGGCATCGCCCGGCGTTTCCTTGAGAACGGGCAAAAAGTAACGGGACAGGCGCACGAGGCAGCTCTTTCTTGTCATCGCAAAGACGTGTGGCGCGCATGTAGCACGGCTGCCGCGGTTCGCAACGCACCCGCACTCGATCAAGCGCCTTAAACGCACCATGGCATGGTCCGGAATATGCGAACATCGGCTACGCATATGTTGCAAGCCCGCCACACTTTTCAACCAAGTGCGCGGTGACTGTCAAAACTCCCAACTCTCCGATGACATTATGGAAAGTTCGGATTATCCAGACTGCGATCACTCAGCGAAAGCCGGGGTTCAGGGAGAAGGCCGAACGGCCGGAAACATGCTGCGACCCGGCAACGGGTTTGCGCCTGCAGGATCGGATCGGGGGCAACGTCCGATCCTGCAGAAATGTTTTCAGGTTTCAGAGGTCTCGTCACGGGGATGCCCGGATGCGCAACCGCATTCGGGCATTTTCCGTTTTTGCGCCGCACTTCACCCCTTCATTTCACCCATATCGGGCCTGCCGCCCCCCTGCCACAACCGCGCTTTCCCGCAGGAGGCTTTACTCATGGAACACGTCCAGATCGAACGCGACGGCCGCACGCTGATTGTCACCATCAACCGTCCCGAACGGATGAACGCCCTCCACCCGCCCGCCAACGCCGAACTCGCCCAGGTCTTCGACGACTTTGCCGCCGATCCCGATCTCTGGGTCGCCATTCTCACCGGCGCCGGTGACCGCGCCTTTTCCGCTGGCAACGACCTGCGCTTCCAGGCCGAAGGCAATGCCGTCGCCGTGCCCGCCACCGGTTTCGCCGGCCTTACCTCGCGCTGGGATCTCGACAAGCCGCTGATCGCCGCGGTCAACGGTGTCGCCATGGGGGGTGGCTTCGAGATCGCGCTGGCCTGCGACATCATCCTCGCTTCGGAGAATGCCACCTTCGCGCTGCCCGAGCCCAAGGTCGGCCTCGCAGCGCTCGCCGGCGGTCTCCACCGCCTGCCGCGCACCATCGGCGTCAAGCGCGCCATGGGCATGATCCTGACCGGCCGCAGCGTCTCCGCCGCCGAGGGCCTGGCGCTCGGCTTCGTCCATGAAGTCGTCCCCCAGGCCGGGCTGCTCGACGCTGCCAAGGCCCTCGCCGTCCAGATCTGCGCGCTGTCGCCGCTGTCGCTCCGCGCTTCGAAGCAGGTCGTTGCCAACAGCCTCGATACCGCCTCCCTCCAGGAAGCCTATGAGGGCCAGATGGCCCACTCCGCCGTCAAAGCCCTGTGGAAATCCGAGGACCTCCGCGAAGGCCCCCTCGCCTTTGCCCAAAAACGCAAACCCGAGTGGAAGGGCCGCTAGAGCATCCTGAAACAATAAAGGCCGCCGGGGTAACCCCCGACGGCCCAGCATTGCCGGCTACGAAACCGGAGGTAGCGCCTATTCCGCCGCGATTCCCACCGCGACCACCAACGCACCGGACCGTAGCGTGTGACAATGAGACATCCGATCACCTCCTTCCGTGTTGTTGAACTCAAAGACCAACGTCAGAAACCCGGGACCAATTTGCAAGAGGCAAAATGACCGCACCCGGCATCATCCAGGCTATTCATGTCGGTCGCACCGCACCGCTGCGCGGGAACGGCCAACTCGCCGCCTTCATCAAGACCCCCGTCACCGGGTCCGTCGCCATCCACTCGCTCGGCATCGCCGGCGACGAGCAGACCCACCGCCGCGTCCATGGCGGCCCCGACAAGGCGGTCTATGCCTATGCCCTGTCCGACTACGTCGGCTGGCGCGCCGAATTTCCTGAAATCGCCGACCGCTTCGGACCCGGCAGCATGGGCGAAAACCTCGTCGTCACCGGCCTCGACGAAACCAGCGTCCACATCGGCGACATTATTCGCTGCGGCACCGCATTGCTGCAGGTCTCGCAAATCCGCGAACCGTGCGCGATCCTTGCCGACGTGATGGGCACCGCCAAGGTCGTCCGCGCCATGGTCCGCTCGGGCCGCTGCGGCTGGTACTTCCGTGTCCTTGAGCCCGGTTCGGTCGCAGCCGGCGACCCCCACACCATAATCGAACGCCCCAACCCCAGCTGGCCGATCAGCCGCTTTACCCCCTTCGCCGCCGGCAAGGGCGGCACGGTGGAAGCCTTGCAGGAACTGACCACCCTGCCCGGCCTTACCCGATACTGGCGAACGAAGGCGGAAAAAGCCTTGGCCGCCCAGAGCGCCCCTCTCACCGACGTGTCATCTCGAGCCTGACCCGGGACCCAGCCACAAATAAATCGGGGCCTGGCGCCAAGGCCCCAGCCGCCGGAGGCCCTGTCCCCAGCCTGCTAAACCGCCCGCCGAGCCCGCCGCTTCGCCCGCAACGCCAGCCACTCCCCCGCCGCAATCACCACCAGCCCGAGCAGGAACGGAATATACGTATAGATCAGCCGGAACATCACCAACGCCGCCAGCACGCCGGCTTTGGGCGCATCGGGCATCAGCAGCAATATCACCGCCTCGAACACCCCCAGCCCGCCAGGCGCATGGCTCAGCGCCCCGGCCACCATCGCCACTGCATAAATCGTCAGGAAGGTCAGGAAATCCGGAGCTCCCGCCCCCGGCAGCAGCAGATAAAGCGCCCCCGCCGCGAACGCCAGGTCGACCGCCCCGATGAAGATCTGCAGCATCGTCTCGCGCCCGTCGGGAATGAAGAAGCGATAGCTCCACAGCCGGAACTCGCGTCGCCAGAAGGTCGCCAGCAGCAGATACGACACCGTCCCTGTCAACAGGATGATCCCCGCCCAGGTATGCGCGCCCGGCACGATGTCCTTGAAAGCCTCGGTCAGATCGGGTGCAATGACCAGCCCGACCCCTGCCACGGCGACGATGCTCAGCCAGAATGTCCATCCGCACAGCAGGATGATCATTGCGATATCGCCCGGCGTTACCCCGGCACGCGTATAGGTGCGATACCGAACGCTGCCACCGGTCAGCATCGTCAGCCCGAGCGCATGGCTCATCGTGAAACTGCCGAAACTCGCCGCCGCCAACGTCCGCAGCGGCAAGTCATAGCCAAGGTGCCTCGTCGCCAGCCAGTCGTAACCGACGAGCACCACATAGGACATCGCCGCCGACAGCGACGCCGCTACCAGCAGGTGCGTCGGCGTCGATTCAATGTCGGCCATCACCTCGGCCAGCGTCACCTGGCCCGCGATCATCTTGAGGCCCCACAACGCCAGGCACAGGACGACAATGCCCAGCCCAAAACCGATCCACTGCTTCAGATTGCCCTTCGGCTTGCCCGGCAAGGCATCGCCGGCGGCAATATCGTTTGCCGCGACGGGCGATACTACCGCCGCCCCGCCGCCGGCCGCCGCGTCACCGGAAATCGCCCCCGGGGCGGTGGCGGGCAGGCGGGAGTCGGACAGGAGCAGCTCCTTCAAAACACGCCGGTGGGCCCGGAGGGACTCGAACCCCCAACCTAGCCGTTATGAGCGGCCGGCTCTACCATTGAGCTACAGGCCCGGCCGGTAGCGACCGCCTAGCCCATCCTCATGCTGCCCGGCAACGAGTAAACGCCGCGCTGCTGCCCAGGACCCACTCAAATGCCCAAAAAAATGGGCCGGGCCTCGCGTTGGCAAGGCCCGGCCCGAATATGTGATCCGCAGGGACTGGCGGCTCCGGGGGGGGGTGGAGCGGGCAGTGTGCGGATCGGGTTGCCGGCCTCAAGGGGGAGGAGCGACCGGCAACCTGACACTCGGTCACCCGGGGGGGGTGGGCGATCCGAGCGTAGCGCCGTCAACGACGGCCACGGACTGTATTTACGGTTCCGAAGCATCTTTGTGCAGTGCACAAACTTGCAGTCCAGCTATGCGTTCAGCGCATAGCGATCGATGTCGAGATTGGCCGGCACCATCCGCTCGACGAGAAAGTCACGCAACGCCGCTACGCGAAGCGACCGCCGCAATTCAACAGGATAGGTGAAGAACGTCCGGAATACCGGCCCGTCGACTTCGGGCAGGACCACCCGCACCCGCCCTGAGAAGCGGATCAGATAGCTCGGCAACGCCGCGATCCCGGCGCCCGATTCAACCGCCTGCAGCACGCCGTGGCTGTTGTTGATGGTCAGTGCCGCCGTCCGCGCCGTGCCCTCGATGCCCAGTTCGAGCGCCCAGTTGATGCCTTTCAGCGAATCCGGCGCCGTGTCGCCATAGGCAATCAGGCGGTGCTGGCGCAGGTCGTCGACGGTCTTCGGCACGCCATGCTTCGCCAGATACTCGTTCGACGCGCACAGGAAATGCCGAATGCCGACCAAAGATTTCTGGACCAGTTCCGATTGCAGCGGCGGGTGGAAACGGATCGCCACGTCGGCCTCGCGCTTGGCCAGGTCGACGTCATAATCCGACAGCATCAGATTGACGGTGATATCGGGATAGAAATCGAGAAAATCGCCCAGCTGCCGCGCCAGCCAGGTCGATCCGAAACTCACCGTCGTCGTCAGCCGGATCTCGCCCGTCGGCCGGTCGCGCGACGCATCGATCGCCTGCCGCGTCCGCTCGAGCCGGTCCTGCATGTCGTGCGTCGCGCTGCGCAGCTGCTCGCCCTCGTGCGTCATCGCCAGCCCGCGCGCGTGGCGGTGGAACAGCTTGGCGCCGATCTGCTCCTCGAGCGCACCGATCTGCCGGCTCAGCGCCGGCTGGCTCATGTGCAACCGCCGCGCCGCCTCGGTAAAGCTGCCCGCCTCGGCCACCAGCTCGAACAGCCGCAGCTTCTCCCAGTCCAGGTTCACGTCGCTCCCCCCTTCTCCCCTTCCTAAGCCGCAGCAGCCTCGTCAGCCACCAAGGCCTCCTCATCCACCCCGTTCATCCCATGCAGGCCATGCGCGATGAACCGCTCGGCCTCGAGTGCCGCCATGCACCCCATTCCCGCCGCGGTCACCGCCTGGCGATAGACCTTGTCCTTCACGTCGCCCGCCGCAAACACCCCCGGCACCGACGTCGCCGTCGAATCGGGCGCCGTCACCAGATAGCCTTCATGGTCCATCTCGAGCTGGCCAACGAACAGCTCCGTCGCCGGCACATGCCCGATCGCCACGAACAGTCCGTCGCACGCCAGCTCGCGCACCCGGCCGTCGCGCGTATCGCGCAGCACCACGCCGGTCACCGTCGCCGGCGCATCGCTGCCGAGCACATCGGCAATCTCGGCATACCAGTGCGTCTCGATCTTGGCATTGGCGAACAACCGCTTCTGGTTGGTCTTGTCGGCGCGCAGTTCGCCGCGGCGATGCACGAGATGCACCTTCGATGCGAAATTGGTCAGGAACATCGCCTCTTCGACCGCGGTATTGCCGCCGCCGACAACGACCACCGTCTTGCCGCGAAAGAAGAACCCGTCGCACGTCGCGCACGCCGAGACGCCAAAGCCGCGAAACTTCGTCTCCGACGGGATGCCCAGCCAGCGCGCCTGCGCCCCGGTGCAGATGATCACCGTATCGGCGGTCCAACGCTGGCCGGAATCAGTCTCGACCACGAACGGCCGCGCCGACGTGTCGATACGCGTGACGATGTCGCTGACCAGCTCGGCCCCGACATGCCGCGCCTGCTCGGCCATCCGCACCATCAGGTTCGGCCCCTGCACCGTCACATCGCCCGGCCAGTTCTCGACCTCGGTGGTGATGGTCAGCTGGCCACCCGGCTGCAGGCCCTCTATCAGCACCGGCTCCATCGCGGCGCGCGCTGCATATATGGCCGCAGTATAGCCGGCGGGGCCCGATCCAATGATCAGCACGCGGGTATGACGGGTCTCAGGCACGGTGAACTCCTCGGGATATGCTTCCCAGATAGGCGCGAACCACGGGATTTGCACCCCTCTCCGATATTGCGCGAAGGCAATGCAGTCCTTGCGCGTTCCGGCAAGATTGTTATGAAGGAGGGGCTTTATGCGTTACGGAGTTACGCCAGATGCATCGTTCGCGACTCCCTATCGACGACATCGACCGCGTCATCCTGCGCCACCTGCAGGCCGAGGGCCGCATCACCAATGTCGAGCTCGCCGATCGTGCCGGCCTCACCGCCCCGCCGTGCCTGCGCCGCGTCCGCGCGCTGGAGGAAAACGGCACCATCCTCGGCTACCACGCCGACCTCGACGCCCAGGCGCTCGGCTATGGCATCATCGTCTTTGCCCTTGTCAGCCTGCGCAGCCAGGCCGAGGCCGATCTCAAGGCCTTCGAAGACCATGTCTCCGCCCTGCCCCAAGTCCGCGAATGCCATATGCTCAACGGCGAGATCGACTTCATCCTCAAGGTCGTCGCCCACGACCTCCAGGAGTTCCAGCGCTTCCTGACCAGCTCGCTGACCCCGGCTCCGAACGTCGAAAGCGTGAAAACCAGCTTTGTGATCCGCACCGCCCTCAGCCGCCCCGGCGTTCCCGTAGACTGACGAACCTCTCCCCACGCGAGAGAGATCGGACTCGCGCCTTCGCGAGCCGGTGAGGGGTCTTTCGCGCGCAGACTTCAGAAGCAAATTGCAAAACAAGCCCCGGCAAAGCCGGGGCTGACGTCAGACGAGTCCGCGCGTAGCTTTCGCTACGCGCGTCCGCTGTCAGCCTAGAACTTGACCCGCGCACCAACGCGGATGCCCCAGAGCGACTGGTTCTGGAACAGTGTCTGCGCCGGAGCCGTTACCGTAGAGCCCGAAACATTGGCGTAACGGTATTGGGCGCAAGGCTGCGAGGGAGCAGTATTGTTCGGCGCTGTTGCCGAGCCTGCCACCGAAACGCACGAGACGTTCACCAGAGTGCCATAATATGGGAAGGCCACCTGCCGAAGCGAGCCCCAGTCATTGTCGATGAAGTTGAGCACGTTTTCCATATCGGCAAAGACTTCCATCTTGCCACCGAACACGAACGGCAGTTCCTGCTTTATGCTGAGGTCGAGTTTGTTGAAGCGCGGCGAACGACCGATGTTCTTTGGCGCGATCTTGCCCTGGTACTTGGTCAACTCACTGTTCTGCACAACTTTCTGGAAGCCGGCAAAATCGAACCCGGCCGCATACTGAACCAAAGGATCGGCCGTCGGCGACGCCACGTTAGGCACATAAATCAGATATCGGTTGTTGAACGACTGCGTGCCGAACACCGCTGACCGGTTGCCGGTAGAGCCGTTATTGGTTGTATCGGCGAACGTGTAGCTGAAGCGCTGACCGGCGCGACTGTTGAAGAACAGCTCGATGCGGGTTTTGTTGTCACCGAACAGCGCCTGGTCGAAGCCGATGTTCAAACGATACGCATCGTCGATCTGATAGTTCGAAGTGCCATAGGCGCCATTGTTAGGGTCGATCCCTGCTGCCGCGTTGCCATAGTTAGAACCGGCCGTCGACGAGGTGCCGGAGTTGACGTCCTTCGCGCGCTGGAAAGTGTACGCCGCACCAAGGAAGAAGCCGTTCTCCCAACGCTTGTCGACCCGAGCGACGATGTTCCAGCTATACCCGCGGTCGGTGTTGGTCAGGAACAGGTCGGTGTTGCTGCCGGCTGCGGCGTTGAAAGCCTGATACCGTGGACGACCATCGGGAGTGGACGCGCCGCCCGGCGAGGTATTCGGTACCGAACGGAGATCGGTGTAGGTCAGGGCATTCTTGACCCGCGACCACACGACATCGGCACCGAAGTTCCAGTCATCGCCAAGGCCACCGAGGTCGGCGACATAATCGACCGTGCCCGAAACACGCCATTGCGACGGGATCTGGAAATTGGGGTCGAGCACATTGGTCGGCGCAGCCGCAGAGCCGGCGCCAGTGATCAGATTGCGCAACGCCGCCGGAACGCCGGTGCCGCCGGTCACGTTGTTGAGCGTCGCGGCCCCCAGTGCCTGTATCTGTGCCGGCGTCAGCCCCGCCGTGTTTACGCCCGTAATTGCGAAGCTGCCGTCGAGATTACGCGCCACGGTTGCCGTTCCCAACGTCGGCCCCGGGTTGGAATAGTTGTTAGAAATCCAGACGTTCGGATTACCGCCGGCGAACAGCCCGGCGGTTCCCCGCACGCGCAGGCGGTCGGTCGGAGACCAGGCCGCCGCAACGCGGGGCTGGAATACCTGGCGACCGTTGAGTGAGGAGTTGTTGCGAATACCCGTGCGCGCCAGGAAATCCGGGTTGAACACCGGGGTGTCAGGCGTTTCATACAGGTCCCAACGGAAACCGGCCGTCAGCGACAGCGTATCGTTGACATCCCACACGTCCTGCAGGCCGAATGTATAGACGTTGTTGGCGAACAACGCGCGCACCGTACCGATGTCGCCGCGCAAGGGTGCCGCAAACACCAGCTGGTTGGCGCGTCCCGCAGCCAGATCGGCAATCGAGTCGAAGCGGAAGTTGCCCGACACGTTCTGGGCAAAGAGGTTATTGAAATCCTGGCCGCGACGTTCGGCAATGAATTTCACCGTGTGACTGTTCATCTTCAACTGCGCCATGAACTCGATGCCCAGCGTCTGCGCCGAAAGCTCGTTGGCCTGGCGTGAAGTGTCGGGCCCAAACTGGATCTGGCGGGTGGCCGCGCGGCCGGGACCCGTACGCGGGCACGAAGGATTGGCGCCGCCGACGGTTGCTGCCGGCTCGAGGCAGACCTGGAACTGGCCGAAATCCTTCTGGCCAAAGGGTTCCTGCAGGCGAACATAGTCGTTATAATTGACCCGTATCTGCGTCGAGAAATTGTCGGTCCACTGGTCGTTCAACTGGAACACACCGTAATGGTTGACCGAACCCTGGTTATAATTGTTCGATTCAAGTGAAAGCGTCGGGTTGTTGGCATTCAGCTGGTTGGTTCCGGTCTGGCCGGCAAGCAGATTGCCTTCGTTATAGATATACGTCAGCGCGGCACGATGGCCGTCGGCGATGTTCCAATCGATCTTGGCGACGACCTTGTCGTCCCTTTCGGCCACATTGTTGGCCACCTGCCCGGCGTCGAAATTGTAACGGCTGGTCGAAATCTGATTGATCTGGTCAATCTGCGCCTGGGTGATGCCCAGATCAGCCGCCTGGACCTGCGACGGCGTCGTATCGCGCAACCGCTCCCAGGTAACGGCAAAGAACAGCTTGTCCTTGATGATGGGGCCGGTCAGCTGCGCGCCGAAGATCTTCGATTCAAAATCGCGCGGACGCGTCACGCCTTTCGTGGTGTCGCCAGCCAGATTGTCCGACGAGTAAGTGAAAAAGCCCTGCGCGTGGAAGTCGTTGGTACCCGATAGCAGCTGGGTGTTGATGGCGCCGCCCTGGAAACCACCCTGCTGGATGTCGACCGGTGCAACTTCGACCGAGAATTCCGCGATGGCATCGAGGGGGACTGGACCGCGTGCCGAAGCAAGGCCGCCGGCTTCGAGTCCGAACGGATCGCCGAACTGGATACCGTCGACCGAAATACGGTTGAAGCGGTTGTTCTGCCCGGCGATCGAGATGGCGCCGCCGTTGGTCGGATCGAGCGATACCAGCGGGTTGCGGACGGCAAGGTTACGGATGTCGCGGTTGACGGTCGAGACGCCGCGGATATCCTCGGCGGTGAGGACGGTCGCCGGGCCGCTGGCGATGCTGATCGACGAACGCTGGCGTGCCGCGGTGACGGTGATCGTCTCGCCCGCCGCTGCAAGCAGCACGGTGATGCGCTGCGGCGTACCGGCGGCAAGGCCGCTGATGGTCTCGTCGGCGGCGTCATAGCCGGCGGCGTTCACGGTGATCGTGTAGGGACCGCCGAGGCGAAGCCCGCTGGCGTTGAAGCCGCCGCTCGAATCGGTCACCTGCGTGGTGCGGGTGCCCGATGGCGTGTGGAGAATGACGACAGTCGCGCTCGGCACGGCGACGCCAGCGCTGTCGGTGACCTGGCCGCGAATGCTCGACGTGGTGTCCTGCGCCTGGACGGCAACAGGGGCGATAAGTGCAGCGACGGCACAACCGATACGAAGATAGCGCATTGAAAAACCCCTGTTTGCTTGATGGCGTCAGCCGCAAGCCCGAAATACGAGAACGATCCGGACCGGGGCGCCCGCGATGTGCCTGCACACAGCCCCGATTCGATTGCCCCGTCTATTGCGAGGGAGATATGACAGTTACATGACAGTCCAGCGCTGACCGCGTCACATAGATCGATCGCCGGCCGATCGTCGGCCGGTGTTGCGTTGCAGCAACAGTTTGCAACCGGGATTCAGGGGCATGTCCACGAGGCGAAGGCACGCTGGCCCGCAGCGCAAATGGATATGGTGGGCGATGACGGGCTCGAACCGCCGACATCTTCCGTGTAAAGGAAGCGCTCTACCAACTGAGCTAATCGCCCTCGCAATCGGCGAGTGGCCGGTTCCCTAGCGCCGGTCCCACCGTCTTGCAACGGGCCAGCATCGCCCACAGGCTGGCGGCGGGCCACTTTTTGCGGGATAATGCCGATCAACCAAGGAGGCTCCATGATCGACCGCCAACTCGACCGCCAGTTTGCCCGCCTGTTCGTCGATCACCCCCGTGCCGTCAACGAGACCTATCTCGAGCACATGGCCGCCTCGTTCACCGTCGCCGTCCGCCTCGCCGCCGCCGCTTTCAAATGCGTCGTCCACGCCTTTGTCCCGGGCCTCTGCAAGACCGCCGGCAGCGACGCCATCTTCAAGCTCCACGGCGAGATCAGCCCGCGCCGCTTCGACCAGCCGACGCTTTGAGCGCGGCGAAACCTATCAGGGTCGCCAGTATATAAGTTGCGCCGATCGGGTTCAGCCGGGGCTACGCACCGGTTATCCAAGGACAGATTTTCAGATGGATGCTTCCCTCGGCTTTTCGCCCGAACGCCTCGCGCGCATCGATAAGTTCCTCGCCGAACGCTATACCGGACCCGGCCGCCTGCCCGGCACGCTGACCCTCGTCGCCCGCCACGGCGACATTGCCCATATCGGCATCACCGGCCACGCCGATGTCGAGCGCGGCGTGCCGCTTGCCGAGGACACGATCTTCCGCATCTACTCGATGACCAAGCCGATCACGTCGGTGGCGCTGATGATGCTCGTCGAGGAAGGCAGGATCGCTCTCGAGGACCCCGTCCATCGCTACATCCCCGAATGGAAGAACCTCGCGGTCTTTGCCGCCGGCACCCAAAAGCTCGGTTTTCAGACGACGCCGGTGAAGCGCCCGATGCAGGTCGTTGACCTCCTCCGCCACACTGCGGGCCTCACCTACGGCTTTCAGCTCCGCACCAACATCGACGAAGCCTATCGCCGCGAAAAGATCGGCGAAGTTGAAAAATCCGGCACACTGGCCGACATGATCGCCGCGCTCGGCAAGATCCCGCTCGAATTCTCGCCAGGCGACGCCTGGAACTATTCGGTCGCTACCGATGTCTGCGGCTGGCTTGTTCAGGTCGTCAGCGGGCAGCCGTTCGATGAATTCCTGTCCGACCGCCTGTTCAAGCCGCTCGGCATGGTCGACACCGGCTTCCACGTCCGCGATGGCCAGGCCCACCGCCTCGCCGGCTGCTACCAACCCGCCCGCGCCGGCGGCATCGAGCTGCAGGACGACGCCGCCACCAGCAGCTTCCTCAAGCCGGCCAGCTTCATCTCGGGTGGCGGCGGCCTCGTCAGCACGGCGCGCGACTATCTCAAATTCGCCCAGATGCTGCTCAATGGCGGCACCGCGGACGGCCACCGCTACCTCAGCCGCAAGACCATCGACCTGATGACCGCCAACCACCTGCCCGGCGACAGCAGCATCGCGGCCATGTCGAAATCGATGTTCTCCGAAGCCGCCTATGACGGCATCGGCTTCGGCCTCGGTTTTGCGACGACGCTGAACGCCGCCCAGACTCTGATGCCCGGCAGCGACGGGGACTATTTCTGGGGCGGCGCCGCCAGCACTTTCTTCTGGATCGATCCCGAGGAAGACCTTGTTGCAATCTTCATGACCCAGCTCATCCCGAGCAGCACCTATCCCGTTCGCCGCGAAGTCCGCACCATGGTCTATAGCGCTCTCGACGACTGACCCGCTTGCCCCTTGGCGGGCGGGGACACGACAGCCCGGATTTAACGGGCAGCCGGAAACGACACCTTGAAGGATGAGCCGCCGTCTTGACGATGCCCTCTGGTCAATTCGCCGCCGAGCTGGTTTGCGAGTGACGTCACAATTCGCATGCCCAGGCCCTGGCGAACTTCAGCCGGATCGAAGTCTGTCGGCAGATCGCGGCCTTCGTCGGAAACGATCAGGGTGTGCCGATCCGTCCCGATCTCATATCGCACCTCGATCAAGCCCTGTCCGTGTTTCGCCGCATTCGTCGCCAGTTCATTGACGAGCAACCCGATGGGCTGGATCGACGTCGTCGGTATATCGCCCTCGTCGCCGCTGACCTGAATTTCCCGGTCCAGGACCGATGCGAGGTCCGCGCAAAGTCGGCGAAGGAACGTCAGGCAGGACGTCTGGTCCGTTCCCTCGGCGTAAAAATGACGGTGAACCTGCGCCACCGCGGCGACACGGTTGGCGGCAAGCTGGAGGTGGGCGACAGCGTCTTCATCCTCGAGAGATCGACTCTGCATGGCGAGCAGGCTCGATACGAACTGCAGGCTGTTCATCACGCGATGGTCGATTTCCTTCGCCATCAACTCGGCCTTCGAGACTGCACGACGGGCGGCGAGCTGCAGTTCGATCCGATCCATCACGATCGCAGCAAGGTCTTTCAGATCGTCGATCTGCGACTGGTCGATAGGGCGCGCTTCCCTGTCGATGATGCACAGTGTGCCAAGATTATGGCCATCGTTCGTCATGAGCGGAACACCGGCGTAAAAGCGAAGCCCGAAATCGCCGGCCACGAGAGGATTGGCCAGGGAGCGGGGATCGATGCTGGCATCGATCAGGATGTGGGGATCGTTGGACAGGATTGCCGATGCGCAAAGGCCGGGGTCGCGCCCGATCTGTTCGACGGTTACCCCGTGGTGCGACTTGAACCAGATACGATCCTCGTCGACGATGCTGATGATCGAGATCGGGACGCCGAAGCGGCGGGCGGCAAGCGCCGTGATGCGATCGAACGCGCCATCGGGCGGGGTATCGAGAATATCGTAGCGCCGAACGGCCGCGAGACGCCGAGCCTCATCCGATGGGATTATTGAAACATCGGCCATCTGAGCGCATTTCTCCACATTACCTGGCGATACCGGCCTGCGACAAACGCGGGTGTAACCCCTTGCGTTTAAACGCTGTGAACATTGTAGTCGAGTACCTGCCCTGTCTGACTGCAAATGCGATGCTGGAAGAGATCACATCGCCCGGTACCGGGATGAGATGTCCTCATATATGCGGGCTTGCGCCGCCCACGACCTTGCTGGCACATCCGCCGGGTACGTCAAACAAGGGCATCCCCGACATGACCGAATACACGCCCCCCAAGATCTGGACCTGGAATAAGGAAAGCGGCGGGCGTTTCGCCGCCATCAACCGCCCCGTCGCCGGCCCCACCCATGACAAGGTCCTCGAAGTCGGCAAGCACCCGATCCAGCTCTACTCGCTCGCCACCCCCAACGGCGTCAAAGTCACCGTCATGCTCGAGGAGCTTCTCGCCGCCGGCCACAGCGGCGCCGAATACGACGCCTGGCTTATCAACATCGGCGAGGGCAACCAGTTCAGTAGTGGCTATGTCGACATCAACCCCAATTCCAAGATCCCGGTGATGGTCGACCACAGCGTCAGCCCGCCCCAGCGCGTCTTCGAATCGGGCGCCATCCTGCTTTACCTCGCCGAAAAATTCGGTGCCTTCCTGCCCACTGATCACGCCTCGCGCACCGAGGCGCTGTCATGGCTGTTCTGGCAAATGGGCAGCGCCCCCTATCTTGGCGGCGGCTTCGGGCACTTCTATGCCTATGCCCCGACCCGAATCGAATACGCCATCGATCGCTTCGCCATGGAAGTAAAACGCCAGCTCGATGTCCTCGACCGCCACCTCGCCGCCAACGAATACATGGCGGGCAACGAATACAGCATCGCCGACATGGCGATCTGGCCCTGGTACGGCGCACTGGTGAAGGGCCTGGTCTACGAAGCCGGCGAATTCCTCCAGGTCCATGAATATACCAACGTCATCCGCTGGACCGACCAAGTCGGGGCCCGGCCCGCCGTCAAGCGCGGTCGCATGGTCAACCGCGCCATGGGCGACCCCGCCAGCCAACTCCACGAGCGCCACGACGCCGGCGATTTCGACACCCAGACCCAGGACAAGATCGGACCCAAGCCCGAATGATCGGCAATGAACCCGCCGGCCTCGGCGACACACTCGGATTCGTCCGCATCGTCACAATGGAGCCCGGCCGCGCCTCGCTCGAATACCGCTGCGGGCTGCACATGTGCCATTCCGGCGGCATCGCCCAGGGCGGCTTCGTCGCCGGCTGGATCGACGCCGCCATGGCCCACGCCGTCATCGCCAAGGTCGGCACCGACACCGTCCCGATGTCGCTCGAACTCAAGATCAGCTATTTCGCGCCTACCATCCCCGGCCTCGTCATCGCCGAGGGCTGGATCGAAAACGGCGGCGGCCGCACGCTGTTCGCGGAAGGCCGCCTGCTCGACACCAATGGCAAGGTCCTCGCCAAAGGCACCTCGACAATTCGCCTCCTGGAAACAAAGCGCGTGGAACAAATGACTGCCTCCTAAACTCCCTCCCCCCTGCGGGGAGGCCGACTCGCGCCCTTGCGCGAGCGGGGTGGGGGTCCCCATCTCCCCCAGCAACAGCCAAAAGCAGAATAGCATGCCGATCTGGATAACCCGCTCCGCCCCTGACAATCTCTGGACCGCCCGCCGCCTCCACCGCGCCGGCCACCGCCCCCTGCTCGCCCCGGTCTCCGAGATCCAGCCACTTCCCCACGCCCCTCTCGACCAGCCGCCCCACGCCATCGTCTTCTCGAGCATTCACGCCGTCCGCAACCACGTCATGGATCCCGCGCTCGCCGACACGCCCGTCTATGCCTGCGGCGACCGCATCGCCGCCGCCGCCGCCGCGCTGGGCTACCTCACCACCACCTCGCTCGGCAGCGAAACCGCCCTCATCGGCTTCATCGCCGCCACCCGGGCCCCCGGCAGCCGCATCGCGCACTATTGCTCGGATTACACCTCCGACCGCCTCCAGACCGCACTTGCCGACCTCCAGATCGCCCGCCGCCAGGTCTACCGCACCGTCCCCGTCGGCGAAGCCGGCCTCCGCATCGCCGAAACCACCCTCCCCCGCGCCGACCGCATTCTCGTCCACTCCGCCCCCGCCGCCGCGCGCATCGCCGCGCTTTTGCAAGGCAGCAACTGGACCGGCACCCTCCATTGCATCTCCCCCGCCAGCGCCGCGCTTTTCGCCGACATGCCGGGCCTGCGCATCACCATCGCCGCCCAGCCCAGCGAAGAATCGCTTCTCACTGCGCTCGAAACCTTCCACCCGAGCGCCGCCTCGCCAGCCACAAACGACAATTGCTGACCCGGCGTCGATCTCGGGCTCGACCCGTGGCCTGTTTCCAGCAAGCCAACAGCTTCGAACCCTGGCGACAAGGGTGTCCGGCGCCCCATCTCGCCTTTTGTCGCGCCCGGTGCCCCCGCCGCCGGTGCACCTGCCCTTCGGCCTTGACGATCGAGCTGGTGCAGTGCTCGCCATTACCAGGCTATCGTCGCCCGGCAGATGGATCGGTGTCGATCCCAGACCGAATGGAAGCTTGATGAACGACATCACCGACATGCTGCCGACCCGCGCCAAGCGGCTCAAGGATGCGACCAACGAGACCCATGACGGGCTCGACAAGCGCATCATGTCGGCTGACCCGTTCGGCAGCCGCAATCGCTATGGCCGGCTCCTCCGGGTCCAATATTGCTTCCACCGCGACATCGATGCCTTGTACGCCAATCCGGCGCTCGACAGGCTGCTGCCCGACCTTTCCGCCCGCCGCCGATTGGCGCAGATCGGCCGGGACATCGCCGACCTCGGCCAGACTGCGCCAGCCGCTGATCGCCCGCCATTTTTCGGCGCAAGCGACGTCGACCTGCCGACTGCCTTCGGCTGGCTGTACGTTGCCGAAGGCTCGAACCTCGGCGCCGCGTTCCTGTTGAAGGCCGCCGCCGCTCTCGGCCTCGATGCGGACTGCGGCGCCCGCCACCTTGCCGGCCATCCCGGCGGCCGTGCCCGCCACTGGCGCGAATTCACCGCCGCGCTCGACGCACTGGTCCTGCAGCCCGATGAGGAAGACCGCGTCATCGCCGGCGCCAGGGACGCTTTCGTCCGCGTCCATACACTTGTCGACGCGGCCTTTGCCGGGGTTTTCGCAGTCGCTTCCAGCGACGCGCCATCGTAAAGGCAATTGATTCAGGCGGCGGTGCTGACAGGGAGAAGGCCATGACGTTCAAGGCACTGGTTGCAAGCAAAAGCGGTGATGGCGTTTCGGCCGGCGTCGTCGATTTCGACGAGAACGACCTGATGCCTGGCGACGTCACCGTGGCGGTCGAATATTCCACGGTGAACTACAAGGACGGTCTGGCGCTCGGCGGCAAATCGGGAATCATCCAGAAATATCCCCTCATCGCCGGCATCGACCTGTCGGGGACCGTCGAAGCATCGACCTGTCCGGGCATCGAAGTCGGCGACCGGGTCGTCGCCAACAGCTGGGGCCTCAGCCAGACGCATCACGGCGGTTATGCCCAGAAGGCGCGGTTGAGCGGCGACTGGCTGGTCAAAATCCCGGCGCCGCTGTCGACTAAAGACGCGATGGCGATCGGCACGGCGGGCTATACAGCGATGCTGTGCATCCTCGCGCTCGAACATGGCGGTATCGCGCCCGACCGCGGCGACATCCTCGTCACTGGCGCCAATGGCGGGGTCGGATCGATCGCGGTCGCCCTGCTGTCTGACCTTGGCTATCGCGTCGTCGCTTCGACCGGACGGCTCGAGGAGAGTGATTATCTGCGCGAACTCGGCGCCGCCGAAGTCATCGATCGGCGGACGCTGTCGGAGCCGGGCAAGCCGGTCGCCGGCGAGCGCTGGGCCGGAGCAGTCGATTCGGTCGGCAGCCACACGCTGGCGAACGTACTGGCGCAGACCGGCTATCGCGGCGTTGTCACGGCATGCGGCCTCGCCCAAGGGCTCGACCTACCGGGTTCGGTGCTGCCGTTCATCCTGCGCAACGTGACGCTGGCCGGGATCGATTCGGTCAATGCGCCGCAAGCCGTGCGCGTCGAAGCGTGGTCGCGGCTGGCGCGCGATCTCGATCTCGGCAAGCTGGCGCGCACGACCCGGATGATCGGGCTGGCGGATGTGCCGGAAGTGGCGGCGCAAATCCTCGAGGGCAAGGTTCAGGGGCGTACGGTTGTCGATGTGAACGCCTGATCAGGCCTCGAGCAGGCGCTCATCGAGACCGGCGCGCTGGTCGCGGGTGATGCCGATCTGCGTCTGGAGATAACCGTCGAAGCCGCCCGGCAGCTCGTCGATGGCGCGCATCGCGGCGGTCAGATAGTCGGCGTCGACCGACATGATGACCCGGATGGCGTCGTCGTGGACGGCGCCGCCGTGCATTTGCCGGACGAATTGCGCGCCGTCGGCGATGCGCGCTTCGGGGTCGCCGGCGGTGTTGGTCAGCAGATAATCGGCCATGATATCATCGGCGTGGACGCCTAGCGCGCGGTGGAGGACGGCGACAAGCAGCCCCGTGCGGTCCTTGCCGGCGAAGCAGTGGATCAGGCTGGGGGTATCGTCGGCGGCGAGCCGGACCAGATAGCGGCGGAGCATGAACTGAAGCTCGGGCCGGAACGGCATGCCATCGTAGGAGGCGCGCATCATTTCATGGGCTTCGGGAGCGCCGCCGGCGCGCAGCGCGGCCTCGATATGCGGGGCGGTCTCGGCGCGGACGCGGGGCGGAAAGTCATCGAGGTGGAGGACTTCGGCGCTGAAGCCAGCGGCGCGGCGGCACGGGAAGGCCTGGCGTTCGGGGATCGAGCGCAAATCGATGACGGCGCGCAAGCCGAGGGCTTCGATGGCGGTGAGGTCTTCCGGCGTGGCGCCGAAGTGGTGGCCCGAGCGGAACAACCGGCCGGCGCGGAGTTTCGAGCGGCCGGCGGAATAGCCGCCGAGGTCACGAAAATTATGCACGCCGGTGAGGGCGAATACTCTGTTGTCCATCGGGATTTCGTCCTTGGTGGCCGCGGGGTCTGGTTGCGGCAACCGGGGGGCGAAGGGCAATGCGTTGTTTGGTTAGGCGGTGGTTTTATTTGGGAAGGTGGGGCCACCGGCGGTTGGGGCCTTGGCCCCAAACCCCGTTTGGACGCTTGAGGCTCTGTTCTGTTGGACGTGCCGCGCGGATGGACTGGATACCAGCCTTCGCTGGTATGACAGGGGGAAGATGGGCGCTTTGTCTAAAACGCCAAGCGCGCGCGTAGGGAGAGGACGGCCAAACTGCCGCAGGCGGGGTCGAGCGAGGGGTTGAGAATGAACTGGAAGTCGGGGGTCAGCGCGAAGTTGGAGGTCAATGCCAGGCGGTAGAAGACTTCCGCGACGGTCTGCGATGGCAGGTTGGTCGGCAGCGGGATCGGCAGGGGGATGGTGATGTCGGGGATTTCGGGGTCGCTCCAGCCGATGCCGATGCCGAACACGTCGGCGGTGCGCGCCGGCGGACGATAGCCGAAGCCGCCGGTGATGTTGGCCTTGGCGAAGCCGCCGGTGCCGACGCCGCCGCGCAGGAACCACATGTAATCGGTGCCGATCATCTGGTTGACGCTGAAGGCAACGCCATAGGCTTCGTCGCGGGGGCGGAGCAGCGGGCTTTCGCCGGTGCGAAAGGCCAGCGCGTCGCGGTACCAGAACGTGAGGTGGAAATTGTTGGCATCCATCGGCCCGCGCGCATGGATCGGGATCGGGCGGCGCGCGAACTGAGTCTGGCCGACTTCGACGAAGTAAAAATGTTCGTTTTTCGAGAAAAAGTCGCCGACGGTGACGCCGGTGTCGTCGCTGTTGGCGGTGAACATGCCGCCTTTCACGTAGAGATTGCCGGCGCCGGGATAAGCAGCGCCGACGAAGCCGAAACCGCGCAAGGGAACGGCAATTGTCGGGCTGGTCGAGAAGGCGAGATTGAGGAACTGGCGGTTGTCGTCGAAGAACGGATAGGCGTCGACGAAGTTGGGGGCGAAGATCTTGCCGATCGTATATTGGAAGCGCCCGCCGGCGACGGTTTGCCGGATATAGGCCTGGGTCACGCCGAGGTTGAAATCGCCCCAGGTGGCGGCGGTCGGCAGGCTCGATCCGGCGAGGATGCCGGCCTGGAGCGGCGCGAAATCGGTGCCGAGCGGGCGGCGGTCCTCGACGGCGATATCGAACGTCAGCGCGTTGGCCTGTCCTTCGTTGATCAGCGCCTTGGAGGCGTTGAAGGTGAATTTATGGCCAAGAGCGTTTTCCTCGCCGAAGCGGCTGTTCGAAAAGTTTTGCCACAAGATGCCATAAGAACCCCCAAAGCTGATGCCGGTGCGTTCCTGGATACGGGCTTTCCAGGCGAACCACGGCGACAGCGCCGGCGCGGCGTTGAGGATCGTCGTGCGCGGCACGGCGTCTTCATCGAGGTCGCCTTCAGTCGAGAGTGTGCCATTGAGCAGGTCGGGCAGGACTTCGGCTGCCACCGGGTCGGCGGGTGGCCCCTGGGTGGGGGCGACCTGCGCGAACACAGGAGCCGCCATCAATGCAAGCAGCAACGCCGCCCTGTTCGCCAATGCCATCATTCTACGCCCAGTTGACGGTATCGGCGCCGCGGACGGCAACCAGCGGCGACCGCCATCTGCCGGGAGCCTTCGACAGCTTTACCTGCGGGCCAAGGCGGCGGACCTGCCCATAGGGCGTGTCGGCGACGAGGATCTCAGGAGCGATCAGGCGGTTGTTCGGGCCGGACAGGTCGAAGTTCACGTCGGGGAACTTGCCGAGGGTGGCGTACCACATGGCGGCGCGAGTCAGGCTGACAAGAACATGATAGCTGCCGCCTTCCGTCGCCCGGCGGCGCAGCGCCGCGATGACCCCGCAAGCCCCCAGATAGCCGGCGATGTAATCGTTCATCACCAACGTCGGCGGGAAGCGCGGCGGGCCGCCGGCGCCTTCCTCGATGGTGAAGCCCGAGGTCGACAGGCCTTCCATGTCGAAGCCGCCGCGATTGGCCCAAGGACCCTTGGTGCTGTTGGCATTGCACGACAAATAGACCATGCCCTTATGGCCGGCCGCAAGTTCCTCGGGACTGAAGCCGAGGCGATCGAGGGTGCCGAGGCGGTAATTTTCAACAAACACATCGGCCTGCGGGACAAGGCCCTTCAGGCGCTTGTTCTGTTCGGCGTTGCGCAGGTCGACGAAGGTCGAGCGCATGCCGACATTGACGTCGATGACCAGCGCCTCGTGCTCGAACGACTGGTCGCGGGCGATGTGGAGGACTTCGGCGCCGTATTCAGCAAGCGTCCGCGACGAGCAGGTGCCGGCGATGACATGGGTGTTCGACAGCACCTTGAGCCCCGACAGCGGTTGCGCCGGGTCGGCCGACCACGGCACCGGCGGGCCATCGGCGATCTTGATGATCTCGATCAGCAGCAGTGCGGCGAGCGCCTTGCCCTCCGGATGCGCCAGCCATTCGGCGCGCGTCCGGTGGACGACACCGACGCCGCCCGCCGCCCGCCGCCGCAAGGTCGTCCTCGAACTGGACGGCGTCGACCTTCTTGAAGGCGGCGCGGATGTTGTCGCCGCCGGGTGCGCATTTGAGCACGCCCAAGGCGCGGTCCATCAGGTGTGGATAGATGCCGGTCAGGTTGAAATAGCGCCCGTCGCGGGTTTCGAACGGAATGAACGAGACGGGGTTGCCGAGGCCGACGGGAGCTTGCGGGAGCAGGCCGTTGACGGTCGGCTTGATGAAATCGCGGGGACGTCGTCGCCGGCGGGCGACATTCCCTGCGCCTGCATCATCAGCTTGAGGCCGCTGATCAGCGGGTTGACGTTGTAGATCGACTCGCGAAGATCGACCTTCAGATCCTGGCCCTGGCCGGTGCGGGCGCGCCAGATCGCAGCAGCCCCGAGCGCGGCCCCCATCGCCGGCATCGCCATCGCAGCGCCGACGCGGAAATGGCTGCGGATGATCGGATCCTGGCCGGTGAAAGTCACCTTGCCGCCGGCATCGGACGGGGTGCCGCCGATATCGTTCATGAAGCGGACGAAGCTGCGGTCGATGTCGAAAGGCTGGGTTGCGGCGCTCGCCGGCAGGCTTGAGGTTACGACGGCGCCTGCGGCTGCATAACCCGACGCCTTGATGTATCCCGCCTGGTGACGCCCATGCCTGTTCCCCAACACAAGCCGTTGGCACGGTCGGTTTCGTTACGCTACCGCCACTATCGCATTGGCATGGGGTGTCAACGAACACCGGGAGATAGCACGAATGCGTTACGGATCAGTGGGTGTTATTCGAGGCCGAGCAGCCAGCGATCGAGGCGGACGGCACGGACGTTGGCGCCGGGGAGCGCCTGGTTGAGCCGGGCGCGGTGGAGCATGATCCATTGCAGGCAGTTCAGCTGGCTGTCGAACGGGTTGAAGGCGTCGCGGCTGGCGTGGAGCGTGTGCTGGTCGACAAGGTAGCGGGCGCCTCGCCGGCAGCCCGGCATACCCGCCCAGTCGCGGCGCGGCGCGACAACGGCGGGCACCCAATAGTCATGGCGTGGATCGAGGTCATCGACCTGCTGGCGATGCATCACGGTTCTCCCCAAGGTGATGCCGCGCCGGGGCAGCTCTGATGGCTGTCCTCCGGCGCGGCCCTTTCCGGCGGCTGCCTTTATGCGGCTGCCTCCGGCGCGTGGCTCCTGGCGTTGACAAGGTCGAAGCGATCGGCGTTCATCACGCGTGTCCACGCCTTGACGAAGTCGCGGACGAACTTCCCGCCGGCGTCGGCCGAGGCATAGACTTCGGAAACGGCGCGAAGCTGCGAGTTCGAGCCGAAGACGAGGTCGGTGCGGGTGGCCGTCCATTTCTCCTCGCCGGTCCGGCGATCGGTGCCGATGAAGACTTCGTCGGCATGGCCGTCGACTTCCTTCCACGCCGTGCCCATGTCGAGCAGATTGACGAAGAAGTCGTTGGTCAGCTGGCCCGGCCGATCGGTGAGCACGCCGTGTGTCTTGCCGGCGTGGTTGCCGCCGAGCACTCGCAGGCCTCCCACAAGCACCGTCATGTCGGGCGCGCTGAGCTGCATCAGCTGGGCGCGATCGATGAGCAGTTCCTCGGTGGGGACGGTAAAGGCGACCTGGAGATAGTTGCGGAAGCCATCGGCCTTGGGTTCGAGAACATCGAAGCTGTCGGCGTCGGTCTGCTCGGCACTGGCGTCGGTGCGGCCCGGAATGAACGGCACCGGCACTTCGTGTCCGGCATCACGAGCCGCCTTTTCGACCGCGGCCGAACCGCCAAGGACGATGAGGTCGGCAAGGCTGACGGGTTTGCCGAAGCTGCCGCGGATACTCTCGAGCACCCCAAGCACCCGGGCAAGCTGCTGTGGATCGTTGACCTCCCAGTCCTTCTGCGGGGCGAGGCGGACGCGGGCACCATTGGCGCCGCCGCGCTTGTCCGAACCGCGATAGGTGGAGGCCGACGCCCAGGCGGTCTGGACAAGTTCGGAGACCGTCAGGCCCGACGCAAGGATCTTCTGCTTCAGCGCGGCGATGTCGGCCTCACCGACCAGCGCATGCTCGGGAGCCGGGATCGGATCCTGCCAGATAAGGTCTTCGGCAGGAACCTCGGGACCGAGATAGCGCGCCTTGGGACCCATGTCGCGGTGGCAGAGCTTGAACCAGGCGCGGGCAAAGGCATCGGCGAAATACGCAGGATCGGCGCGGAAAGCCTCGGTGATGGGCCGGTAGATCGGGTCCATCTTGAGCGCTATGTCGGCCGTCGTCATCATCGTCGGCACCCGGCGATCGGGGCTGTGGGCACCCGGCGCCAGCGTTTCCGGCGGGTTGCCGACCGGCTGCCACTGATTGGCGCCTGCGGGGCTCTTCACCAACTCGTATTCATGATCGAGCAGCATGTCGAAATAGGTCATGTCCCAGGTAATCGGCGTCGGCGTCCAGGCGCCCTCGATGCCCGAGGTGATGGTGTGGTCGCCCATGCCGCTTTCATGGGTCGACAGCCAGCCAAGGCCTTGGGTGGCGATATCGGCGCCTTCGGGTTCGACCCCGACGAGCGTTGCATCACCGGCGCCGTGCGCCTTGCCGAACGTATGTCCGCCGGCGGTGAGCGCGACTGTCTCCTCGTCGTTCATGCCCATGCGGGCAAAGGTCTCGCGCATGTCACGGCCCGAACCGAGCGGGTTGGGGCAGCCGCCAGGTCCTTCGGGATTGACGTAGATCAGGCCCATCTGGATCGCGGCAAGCGGATTTTCGAGCGCGCGGCCGGATTCCTCCTCGATGCGGGTGGTGCCGAGCCACTCCTCCTCGGTGCCCCAGTAGATGTCCTTTTCAGGCTCGAAGACGTCCTTGCGGCCGCCGCCGAAGCCGAACACCGGCCCACCCATCGATTCAATGGCGACATTGCCCGTCAGGATCATCAAATCCGCCCATGACAGCTTGGCGCCGTACTTCTGCTTGATCGGCCACAGCAGCCGGCGCGCCTTGTCGAGATTGCCGTTGTCCGGCCAGGAATTGAGCGGCGCAAAACGCTGCGAACCCGACGAGGCACCGCCGCGGCCGTCGCCGGTGCGATAGGTGCCGGCGCTGTGCCACGCCATGCGGATGAAGAACGGCCCGTAATGGCCATAATCCGCCGGCCACCACGGCTGGCTGTCGGTCATGAGGGCGTGAAGGTCTGCCTTGACCGCCTGGTAATCGAGCGACAGGAAAGCGCGGGGATAGTTGAAATCCTCGCCCATCGGATCGGGCGAACCCGTTGAATTCTGGTTGAGGATCTCGAGCGAAAGCTGGTTCGGCCACCAGTCGCGATTGGTCCGCCCCAACAGCGCCCGCAGTGCGCGCGGCTCCTTCGACGGGTCGCTCAGCGGGCTACCCTTGGTAATTGCGTCCATGTTCGGCTCCTCCATTTTCGTTGACTGAAGTCTGCGCCCATCGCCGCCGCACACGAAGCGAATAAATTTCATCAGGCCGCACGATGAATTCGATCAATCCCGCGAGATGCAATCGCCCATAAGAGCCGTGGATGGTCCATCGTCGGCGCTATCGAACGCCGTCCCCGACATGTTATCCTCCAACCCTTACCGTTCGGAGGGAAGATCATGGCCGACTTGCTGCCAGCGATCGAAATTCCATGGCAACTCGCCTCGACGACCCAGCCGCTGGTTGCCGGCGAGCCCGACGAGACGACGATCTCGCTATTTACCTTCCGCCCTGACGATGCGGCGATGACCGGCGCCTTTCCCGGCCACGACGTCGTTTTCCTGAAAGTCGCGGCGTCGATTTCGCCGGCGAAGTTCCCACCCGGACCGGGCCCGATCGCGGCGTCGGTGCTCGGCGAGGGCATCCCCTGTTATCATGTCCAGCTCGACATAAAGATCCGCCGCGAAACCGGCGAGCTGGGGACCATCCACCCGTATTTCCATGCCGCCGCCCCGCTGCGCCGCGAGATGGTGCAGTCCGGCCTGATCGGCGCCGAGGATTTCAGCGGCGCGGCCGAAAGCCAGTTCATCGGCAAGAGCGGCAGCCAGATGCACGAGTCCTCGCGCAGCAACGCAACGACGAATTCGGCGTCGGCGGGTGGCAGCCTGTTCGGCATCGGGGTGTCAGCCTCGACGACGACCACGAGCGTCGCCGGCAGCCGCGACGTGACCCAGGTATCGGACGTCACCAACCGCGACGCCTCGCAGGAACGCCGCGAACTGGTCAGCCACACGACCAGCGTCGAGAACGTCCTGACCTTGCTCAACACCAGATATGTCGGCACGCCGTATCTGCGATTTTCGCTGTCGCCGCGGCCGTTGCAGCAGCTTTCGATCGACTCGTCGGACCCCAGCCTGTGGTTCGGGCAATTGCTGCAGCGGCGGTCGAGCGGCATCGAGGGCTGCCAAGAATTCACCATGATCGTGGTGGTGCCCAAGGGCGAGGATTTCTGCGTCACGGCGCGGCTGCGGCGGGTCTGCCTGCTCGACGATCCGCCGGCCGAGCCCGATTTCAACCAGCCATTCAATGTTGGGCCGGCACTGTGGCGAGTGCTCGACTACATCGACCGGACCATCCCGGTCGGCACCCCGGCCGAGGAGCTCGATGTCGACGTGACAGGTACGCTGCCGCCGCAGAGCTTTCCGCGGCCGGTGGTCGAGACCTGGGTAATCGTGCCGGCCGGCATGATGATCGCCGACATCATATCGACCGCGGCGCTGGCGCAGGTAAGCCGCAAGAGCGTCAACTACAAGACTTTCAAGGAACTGTGGCTGGAGACGCAGCGGTCCGATTATGAGCGCGATGTCCAGCGTTCGCCCCTGGAGCGCGGCGTGCTCGTCGGGGAGACGCGCCAGCTCGATACGTGTTTTGCCTTTGCGGCCGGCAATACGCTTACGGTGACGCAAAGCGCAGCGACGGTCGCGCCGCTGCGCCCGATCCGGATCGGGCCGCGCGATCTCGGCATATTGGCGACCGACGTCGTCGCGTCGTCGGCGCGAAGCACGACCAAGTCACGCGCGCTGGCGTCGGTGGTGCGGTCGAACGCGCTCGAGCGCAAGCTGGCGGTGCTGCTCGACAATCCGCCGGAAAAGGAGGCTCCCAAGCCAGGCAAGTTCAACGATCCGCGGCTGGTCGGACTGCTGCTCGATCGCTGGGCAAAACTGCCGGCGGGCGATCCGCGCAACCTCGATGTGTCCGCGGCCGCAGCTGCATTCGGGCTGAGCGGCGAGTTGCAGGGCCGGCTCAAGCAGGCGCGCGTCACCAACCTTGCCAGCCTGGCGCAGGCCTTAAAGGCGGCGCCGGTGCTCGAACGCTATAATGCCCAGCTCGCCGCACGACCGCGCGACCCCAGCGGCGCCGCGCCGGTGGAGCCGGTGTTCGTGCCGATCGGCAGCAAGGAGGCCGCCGAGATCGAGCGGGTAATCGGCGAGAAATTGCTGGGCGCGGCGGATATCGGCTGATGGCCGGGCCGAACCGGCTCGTGCTCGGCCCCGTCGTCGGCCACACCGATTTCCGGTCGAGCCGGGTGTGGATAGAGGTGGCGGGCGATCCCGCCGACTATACGCTGCGGGTCCAGGGTGCCGGGCAGTTCGCGTTCGTCTCCACCGAGGCGCCGGGTCCGCTCGAGTTCCGGACCGCGATCGCTATCGCCGATGGCCTGCGCGCCGATTGGCAATATCGGTATACGGTGCTGCGCCGGGGCAAGGCGGTGGCGGACGGGCGCGGCACTTTCCGCACCATGCCCGACCCCGGATCGCAGGGCGCGTTCAACTTCGTCGCCATCTCGTGCAACGTCAAATCCGTCAAGGGCGCTTGGCCGGCCTTGGCCAAATACATCGCCGATACCAAGCCGCGATTCCTGTTGATGTGCGGCGACCAGCTGTATCTCGACGAGGGCGGAATCGACCTGTTCAGCGCTGAAAAGCGCAAGCTGAGCCGCGAAAAACGCCGCGCCGCGATCGCCGAAAAATACCGGCTGCACTGGAGCCTGCCCGAAACCCGCGACGTGCTCGCCAACATCCCCGTCTATATGGTCAATGACGACCACGACATCCGCGACGGCTGGGGGTCGTCGGCATCGGATAGTCCGACGATGGTCGGCGCCACACCCGCGGCGAAGCCATCTTCGAGATCTGCCGGGCGTATTTCGAGGATTGCCGCGACGCCTATTGGCATTTCCAGGCGTGTCATAACCCGCGCGCCAGCGACCCGGCGGATCCGTCGCTGCCTGCCCCCAACTATGTCGATGCGCCCCCGCCCCCAGGCACGCGTTCGGCGATGCCATTGGTGTTCCGGTGCGGGCGGCTGGTGGTGCTGATGCTCGACAGCCGCGGCGAGCGCGACGTCTTCCGCGCCGAACTGCCCATCCTGGGGCCGGTGCAGTGGCAGTTCATCGAACAGGTCTTCGCCAACCTCGCGCCCGAGGTCGAGGCATTGGCCGTGGTGACTGCGACGCCGCTGGCCTCGATCGATCCCGAAGGCGCGACGATGAAGCTGATGGGCGACCGCACCGACGACATCGAGGCGTTCCGGCGCGGCGACGAGAAGAATGCGCTCGAGCCGGATTCAGGCGGCGGCAAGCAGTTTCCGCTGGCTGTGGCCAATGTCCATCTGTCGCGGCTGTCGAGCGCGATCACCGGCAACCAGCTCAACCTGGGCAATTTCAAGATCGGCAATATCGACGAGGCGCGGGATCAATGGTCGCACAAATTCTCGCGGCCCGAACAGGCGCGTCTGCTGCGTGCGGCAGGCAAGGCGCGGCTGAGCAACCGCACGCCGGGGGCGCCGCGCGGGCTGGTCTTCGTCTCGGGCGACATCCACCTCGGCGCGCGCTTCGATGTCAGCTGTGAGGATCCGCCGTACCGGGCACTGTCGATAACGGCGTCGGGGATCAACACCATCCACGGCGCCCCGCCGACAGTCGACGTGCTGTTGAGCCGGGATTTCGAGGTCGCCGACGGCATCCGGTCGGTGCTGAAGGAGGTGGTCACCAACTTCAACTTCGCCGTGGTCGAAGTCATCCCCACCGGGCGCGGCGCCGAGATCCAGACTGCGATCGCCCACAAGGGCGCGTCCTACGCGCTGGGGGTGGATTTCGGGCTGTATCTCTAGGATTGCGCGCCGGGGCGTATAAGGTGAACCATGATCACCGTCCATCATCTCGAAAATTCGCGTTCACAGCGCATCCTGTGGCTACTGGAGGAGCTTGGCCTGCCGTATGCGGTCAAGCGATACGAGCGCGACAGGAAGACGATGCTGGCGCCGCCCGAACTGAAAGCGGTGCATCCCCTCGGCAAGGCGCCGGTGATCGACGACGATGGGGTGGTGGTGGCCGAAACCGGGGCGATCGCCGAGTATCTGGTCTCGAAAGCCGGCCGCTTGGGAGCGCCGGCGGATCCCGCAGCAGCGCTGCAGTACCGGCATTTCATCCATTATGCCGAAGGCTCGATGATGCCCCCGCTGCTGGCGATCCTGGTGCTTGGCCGGCTCGGCTGGCTGGGAAGACCGGCGCGGCCGACGGTGCAGAAGATGCTCGATGGGCATCTGGACTGGCTCGAAAGCGAGCTGGCGACGCGCGAATGGTTCGCCGGTAATGCGTTCACCGCCGCCGATGTGATGATGAGTTTTCCGCTGGAGGCATCGCGCCAGCGCGGGGGGCTCGATGCACGGCGGCCGCACCTGATGGCATGGCTGGCACGGATCCACGCGCGCCCCGCTTACGCAGCGGCGTTGGTCAAGGGCGGGCCTTACGCTTTCGCCTGATCAAGGGGTCGCTTAGCCATCTGGTGTCATCCCGGGCTTGACCCGGGACCCAGTTGTTTCTCTGCGCAAAGAAGCAACTGGCTCCCGGGTCAAGCCCGGGATGACAGGTGAGAAATTTTGCGCGTCTTTTTGGGAGGGGCGCGGGCTGGCGAATTGGCCGAAGACGGGTCGGCAATCTGCGAGGGACGCCGCCATGAATAGCCGATCGGTCGCCAATTCCGTCGTCCTTGTTACCGGCGCGGCGTCGGGCATGGGGCGCGCGACGGCGGAGGTGTTTGCTGCCGAGGGGGCGCATGTCGCTTGCATCGATATATCGGGCGATAGCGTGCGGGGGTTGGCCGAGGAGATGACCGGGCGCGGGTTTTCGGCGGCGGCGTGGACGCTCGATATTGCCGATGCGGCGGCGATCAAGACTGTTGTGGGCGAAGTGGCGGCGCGCTTCGGCGGTATCGATATCCTGGTCAACAATGCGGGCGTTTCGGGGTTCGCGCCGATCGATTCCGACGAATATGAGGACGTGTGGGTGCGGTCGTTCGCTATCCTCTTGACGGCGCAGCAGCGGCTCGTGCGGGCGGTGTTGCCTTATCTGCGCAAGTCGGCGGCGCCGCGGATCGTCAACATCGCGTCAACCGAGGCGCTGGGGGCGACCAGCCGCGACAGTCCTTATGCAGCGGCGAAGGCGGGAGTTACCGGGCTGACGCGGGCGCTTGCGGTCGAGCTTGGGCCCGAGGGGATCACGGTGAACTGCATCTGCCCGGGGCCGATCACGACGGGGATGACGGCGGGGGTGCCCGATGCCGACAAGGAGGTTTATGCCCGGCGGCGCACGGCGCTGCGGCGCTATGGCCGGCCGGAGGAGGTCGCACACATGACGCTGAGCCTGTGCCTGCCGGCGGCAAGCTATATTACCGGCGCGACGATTCCGGTCGACGGTGGTCTGATGGCGCGAAACGCCTAGATTTTTGGGGAGATGAAAGATGAAATCCAAGATTTGCGACATGCTCGGTATCGAGTTTCCGCTGTTTGCCTTCAGCCATTGCCGTGACGTGGTGGCAGCCGTCAGCCGCGCCGGCGGGTTCGGCGTACTGGGTGCAACGGCGTTCAATCCAGAACAGCTCGAAGTCGAACTTCAGTGGATCGACGCGCATGTCGACGGCAAGCCGTACGGCGTCGATGTGCTGATCCCCGAGCACCTGGGGGTCGCCAACGAGAGCGGGCTGACATCGCGCAAGCTCAAGGAACGCATCGGGCCGGAATACAAGGCGTTCGTCGACAAGCTGCTGACCGAGCACGGCATCGATCCGGGCGACAGCAACGTCGCCGACCGGCCGCCATCGGATGCGCCGCCGCCGTTCTGGCCCGAGGAAGCGATGAAGCTGCTCGAAGTGTCGTTCCGGCATCCGATCAAGCTGATCGTCAACGCGCTCGGCAAGCCGCCGCCAGAGATGATCGCGATGGGGCGCAAATACGGCGTGCCGGTTGGCGCGCTGGCCGGAGCGAAGGAACATGCGGTGCGGCTGGCCGATGCCGGTTGCGACGTGATCGTCGCGCAGGGCGGCGAGGCGGGCGGGCATTGCGGCGAGGTTTCGACGCTGGTGCTGATCCCCGAGGTGGTGCGCGCCTTGAAGGGCCGCGATATTCCGGTGCTGGCGGCGGGCGGCATCATGACCGGCAGCCAGATGATGGCATGCATGGCGATGGGCGCGGCGGGGGCGTGGACCGGGTCGGTCTGGCTGGCGACGAACGAGTCCGAAACATCGCAGGTTTTCCGAGAGAAGATGGTCGAGGCGCGGTCGCGTGACACCGTGCGGGCAAAGACGCGGACGGGCAAATATTCGCGGCAGCTGAAGTCGGGGTGGACCGAGGCGTGGAATGCGCCGGGGGCGCCCGAGGCGTTGCCGATGCCGTTGATGTCGCTCATCAGCGAGCCGGCTATCCGGCGGATCGAAAAGTCGGCGGAAGGGGGGAATGCGGCAGCGCGGCCGTTGGTGACGTACTTCGTCGGCCAGGGCGTTGGGCTGGTCGAGGGGGTGAAGTCGGCTCGGCAGGTTGTGCAGGAGTTCAAGGAAGAGTTTGCGGATGCGTTGGGCACGGTTGGTGAGATGATGGAGGAATAAGGGGCAGTCTCCTCACAAGGCGATCGTCATGCTGAACTTGTTTCAGCATCCATCGTGCGGCCGGGCCAATTTGCGCCAGCGGCGGAGTGGATGCTGAAACAAGTTCAGCATGACGAAAACGGGGAGGCGTTGGGTCAGGCGGCAAACCGCGCCCGCAGCGCCTTCTTGTCGGGCTTCCCCACCGCCGTCTGCGGGATCGCATCGACGAAATCGATGGCTTCCGGCGCCTGCACCGGCCCCTTGTGTTCCCGCACCAGCGCAATGAGAACGGCAGGTTCGACGCTCGCGCCGGGTCGCAGGACCACCGCGGCGCGGACCGCCTCGCCCCATTTTTCATCGGCGATTCCAAAAACCGAGACCTGCGCCACGGCGGGATGCGAGGCGATGACGTTTTCGACTTCGCTCGGGAAGACGTTGAAGCCGCCCGTCACGATCATGTCCTTCTTGCGATCGACGATGCGCAGGAAGCCGTCGAGATCCTTGACCGCAACATCGCCGGTGTGGAGCCAGCCGCCCGACAGTGCCTCGAGGTTCTGGTCGGCACGGTCCATGTAGCCGTCCATCACCAATGGCCCGCGGACGCAGATTTCGCCCGGCTCGCCATCGGGCACGGGCTGGTTGTCATCGCCGAGCAGCGCCACGTCGACATAGGGCACCGGGCGGCCGCACGAGGCGAGGCGATCGGGGTTGTTGGCATCATGTTCGGAGCGGCGCATGACGCAGACGGTCATCGGGGCTTCGGCCTGGCCGTAGAACTGGAAGAACACCGGCCCGATGCGCTCGATAGCTTCCTTGAGGCGCACGGGCGACATCAGCGAAGCGCCATAGAAGATCGTCTCGAGGCCGAAGATGTCGTATTTGTCAAAATCGGGATGGTCGGGCAGCGCATAGATCATCGTCGGGACAAGCATCGTGCAGGTGATGCGGTATTTCTCGATCGCCGCCAGCACCGCGCCGGGCTCAAAATACGGCAGTACCACCATCGAGCCGTTCTTGAGCAGCATCGGCCCGAACAACGCGCCGCCGGCATGGCTGAGCGGCACCGCGGCGAGGATGCGCGGCTCGATCGGCCATTCCCATTCGCTGAGCATGATCTGCAGCGCGGCGGCGGCGGTGCGCGGGTTGCCGGGAATGGCCTTGGGTTTGCCGGTGGTGCCGCCCGAATAAGACAGCCGCGTGATGTTGCCGGGGTCGAGCAGCGGCGCAGTCAATGCCCCGGGGGGGTAGGTTTCGGAGAGCGCGAGCAGGTCGGTGCTCTCTGCATCCGGCCCGAACGAGAGCGCGGTCTTGAGGCGGTTGGTGCGTGCGCGCAGCTCCCCTGCTCGCGCGGCGAAATTGGCAGGATCGTAGATCAGCACCTCGACATCGGCGTCCTCGATGGCGAACAGATGATCATCGGCCGACCCCATCGGGTGCATGGCGACAAGGCAGCCGCCGGCAAAGGCGATCGCGTTGTGGAGCAGTAGCACCTCGACCGAATTGCCCGCGAGCAATGCCACTCGCGCGCCGGACTTGACCCCCTGCGCCTGCAGCGCTTGTGTCAGCCGGCTGGTCGCCTCGAGCATTTCGCCGCCGGTCCAGGCGCGGCCGCCGGCCATCTCGACGATCGGCCGGTCGCGGTCGCGAATCATCGCGTTGATGATGGGCGAAACGATGTGTGCGGCGGGGTGGAGCTCGGTCATGCGGGGTCCTCGGTAGCGGGGGCGAGCATCGCCGCGATCATGGGGGGATAGGGGTTGGTCGCCGTGGCGCGGCCCATCGCGATGTCCTGCGCGATCGTCTGCGAGGTCGGGTCGGTAAAGTTGGGCAGCACATACAGGTCGCCGCGCGCAACGGCGTCGAAGACCTGGTCGGCGAGCTCGGCCACCGGCAGCCCGGCATCGACGGCGCCGCGCATGCCGGCCTCGAGCGCCGCCATCACCGGGTTGTTGTGGCGCGATTTGAGCTCGGCCTGGAGGATGTCGAGGCCGGTTCTTTCGGGGAACATGATGCGCGACTGGACGACGCCGGGCATGACGATGGTAACGCCGATGTTGGCGATGCCCTGCGTCGCGAGGTCGAGATACAGCGCCTCGGTGAGCGCAACGACGGCGTGCTTGGTCATCGAGTAACTGGCGAAGCCGGGGTTGACGGTGATGCCGGCGCCAGAGGAAATTGTGACGACGTGGCAGTCCTCGTCGGCAGCGATCATGCGGGGAAAAAAGGCTTTGATGCCATGGACGACCGAGCGCTGGTTGACGCCGATGACCCATTCATATTGTTCCAGCGAGATTTCTCAAGCGAGCCCGGCGGCGAACACGCCGGCGTTGTTGACGAGCAAATTGACCGTGCCGAAGCGGGCGATTGCCGCGTCGGCGAGGGCGGCGACATCGTCGTAGCGAGCGACATCGGCGCGGACGGCGAGGACTTCGTCCTCGCCCGACAACGCCGCTTCGGCCTCGGCGAGGGCGTCGGCGCGGATGTCGGAGATGACGACCTTGGCGCCTCGTTGCAACGCGCCGCGCGCAAGGGCGAAACCGATGCCGCTGGCGCCGCCGGTGATGACCGCGACCTTGCCGCTGAGGTCGTCCATCACACTTTCTCCAGGACGTGGATGGCGCAGGCGGTCCCTGCCCCCGGGCCGCCGCCGACGACATGCGTCAGCCCGATACGCGCGCCTTCGACCTGCCGCGCGCCGGCCTTGCCGCGGAGGTGGGGCGATCTCGTATATATTGGCGATGCCCGTGGCGCCGAGCGGATGGCCCTTCGACAACAGCCCGCTTGAGACGTTGACCGGCACTCGCCCACCGAGCGCAGTGTCGCCGTCGTCGATCAGCCGCCCCGCCTCGCCGTCGGCGCAAAGTCCCAGATTCTCGTAATGGACGAGCTCGGCGGTGGCGAAACAGTCGTGGAGTTCGACCAAGTTGACGTCACCCGGCCCGATGCCCGCCTGTTCATAGGCGTTGGTCGCGGCTAGGCGGGTCGCGGCGCTGAAATCGGGCATCGCGGCCTGGCGTTCGGCGAAGAGGTTGCTGCTCATTTCCGACCCGCGGATGCGGACGGCGCGGTCCATCAGGCCGAGCTGGCGCACCTTTTTCTCCGACATCAGGACCGCGGCGGCCGAGCCATCGACGTTGACCGAGCACATCAGCTTGGTGTTGGGATAGGAGATTATCTCGGCGCCCATGACCTCCTCCAACGGCGTTTCGACGCGGTACATCGACTTGGCGTTGAGGGTGGAATGGTGGTGGTTCTTGACCGAAACCTTGGCGAACTGGGCGAAGGTCGTGCCGTATTTGCGCGAATGCTCCATGCCGATATGGGCGAACATCGCCGGCATCGTGTAAGACCCGACCAGCCCTTCGGGCGAGACGCCGCCGCCGGCGCCGAGCAAGCCCTTGCCCATCTGCTCGACGCCGACCGCCAGTACCGTGTCGTAAACGCCGGCCTTGATCGTCATCCAGGCGTCGCGAAACGCCGTCGCCCCGGTGGCGCAGGCGTTGGCGACATTGGTAACAGGAATGCCCGTTTGCCCGATTTCGGCGAGCATGCGCTGGCCGACCATGCCGGCGGCCTGCCCCAGATTGCCGCAAAACAGCGCCTGCATGTCGCGGATGGTCAGCCCGGCATCGTCGAGCGCCATCAGCGCGGCCTCGGCAGCGAGACCCGGCACGGTGCGATCGGGGTATCGGCCGAAGCGGATCATGTCGATCCCGACGACATAGACATCACTCATGCCGTGGCTCCTTCTGCGGGGACGAAGACATAGGTCAAATAGGGCCGGTCGGCGCCGACGGGGATGGCCTCGCGGAATTCGAGCCGGACCGGCATGTCGAAGGCGATGCGGGCCGGATCCGGGTCGACGCCGATGAGGGTGCCCTTGATATGGGCGCCGTCGTCGAGATCGACGATGGCGTCGACGAAGGGGGTCTTCACGCCGGGAAAGCTGCGGTGGACAATTGTGAAATCGTACAGGCGGCCGGTGGTGGCGAGGTGGATGGGCTCCATTTTGTCGCGCGCGGTGCATTTGGCGCAGGTGCTGCGTTCGCCGACGAAGACCTGGCCGCAGGCGCCGCAGCGCGAGCCGGCGAGATAGGGGGCGCCGTCGCCGGATTTTACATAGGGCAGGATGGAATCGGTCATGCGGCGTTTCCGGTAAGTGCCGCTTGCATGGCGGCGTGGAGCGGCAGGACCGCCTCGGGATCCCAGGAAATGCGCTGGCCGACGGTGATGCCGCCATCGACGACGAGATGCGTGCCGGTGACGAAGGATGAGTCATCGGAGGCGAGATAGAGCGCCGCAGAGGCGATGTCGGCGGGGTCGCCGGCGCGGCGGAGTGGCTGCATCTTGGCGGACGCCTCGACAAGGGCGGCAGCCATCTGGTCGGCGGCGGGGCGTTCGAGGCCGGCGGCAATCCCGAATATCGGCGTGACGATGACGCCGGGGCAGATGGCGTTGACGCGGATGTTGTGGACGGCGAGCTCGGCTGCGGCGAGCTTGGAAAGCTGGATGACACCGGCCTTGGCGACGCCGTAAGCGAGGCCCCAGCCGGCTTCGAGCCCGGCGATCGAAGCGGTGTTGATGACCGAACCGCCGCCGCGCGCGATCATCAGCGGCGCCGCGTGCTTGATGCCGAGCATCGGCCCGCGCAGCAGGAGCGCGAAGGTCGCGTCCCAGGCTTCGATGGTCATTTCCGCGACGCCAAGGGGCGTGCCACCGGTGCCGGCATTGTTGAACAATATGTCGAGTCCGCCGAACGCCGATGCCGCCGTAGCGACCGCGGCAGCGATGTCGGCCTCCTGCGTCACGTCGCAGCGATGATAGGCGACCTTTCCGGCAAAGTGGCGCTCAAGCATGGCCCCCTTTTCGCACTGCAAATCGGTGACAAGCACGCGCGCGCCCTCGGCGACGAAGCGCTCCGTGGTGGCGAGGCCGATGCCCGAGCAGCCGCCGGTGATGAGGGCGATCTTGCCCTCCAGGCGCCCGCTCATCGGACTTGCCGCGACAGGTACGCCGCCTCGTGGATGGCGTTGGCGTAGGAGCGCGGCGTGCGCGCGTCGCCGACGACATGGAGCGAGACCGGCTGTGATTGCAGGGCCTTTTCGAGCGCGTTGAGGGCGCGGCGAACCGAGCAGATGACGACGGTATCGGCTTCGACGCTGGTTTCGCCGCCGGCTGTGGTGAACACCGCGCTGCCGTCGGCCAGCCGGGCGAGCGAATGGCCAGGTTCTACCGCCAGCCCGACGTGCGCCATCATGCCCATGATCGCCCAGACCCGCGAGCCGATATAGTTGGCGGGGGCATAGGCTGGGCCGGCGTCGATGAGGCGAACCTCGTGGCCGCGCAGCTTGAGATCGAGCGCCAGTTCGGCCCCCTCGCCGGCACCGTAGATGATGACGCGCATGCCGATGACCGGCGGGTTGTCGCGGCGCATGGCGTCGTCGATGCGGATGGCGAAGCCGCTGGCGCGGGCGGCATCGAGACCTTCGAAGGGGGCGGCAATCGGCTGGGCGCCGGTGGCGATGACCACCACGTCGGGGGCTTCGGCCATGATCGCAGCGACGTCAGCATCGACGCCGAGCCGCACATCGACGCTCGATTTTTCAATCATCTTGCGGTGATATTTGGGCTGGTAGCTCAGCATTTCCATGTTGGGCAACGCGGCGTAATTGCCAGCCCAGTCCATCGCGCCGCCTAGGGTTTCGTCGCGTTCGAACAGCACGACATCATGCCCGATCTCGTCGGCGGTGATGGCGTATTCCATGCCGCCCGAGCCGCCACCGACGACCACGACCTTGCGCGGGCAGGTGGTGGGCACGATGCGGAATTCGTCCTCGCGGCCGAACACCGGGTTCTGCGCCGAGCCGGCCCAGCCCTTGCCGAAGATATTGCCCTGCAACAGCGAGGCGCCGGTGTGGGTCGACAGGCGGATTTCATCCTCGCGGCCCTGCATGATCTTGATCGGAAAATCGGGATCGTCGAGCGACAGACGGCAGACGCCGGCGAAATCGGCGCCGGCTTCATCGACCATCGTGCGCAAATGATCGGGGTGATGAGGTTGGCCGAACCGATCAGCGGCATGTCGATGTTGCGCGCGATGAGCGCGGCCCGCAGCGCTTGGATGTTCGATTTGTTGACGACCTTGGCGGTGTAGAACGACGGGCCGATGAACTCGGTCGAGTGGATATCGGCGCGGCGGCTGTGCGCGCCAAGCATCGAGCCGAAGGTGCAATCGAGCACCGATATCCCCAGCGCATGCAGCCGCGGCGCATAATGTTCGGCGAAATATTCGATGTCGTAGCCGCCCTCCAGATTCTCATCGACGCACAGCCGCGGGATCAGCGGATAGTCCTTGCCGCACAGCTCCTGGGTGCGCTGGATGATCTTTTCGCACATGTAAAACCGGTCGGCATAGGCGTCGGTGCGGCCCTGGTTGGCGAGCAGCGACAGGTTGGTGTGCGGCAGCGAGCCGTGGCAGAAATGGAACGACAGGAAGTCGAAACCGGCCTCCTTCGCCCGCCGCCCGGCCTGGGCAAAACATTCGACGATATCGTCATAGGCCTCTGTCGGCACGACATCGCTGGCAGGATTACCGATGACATAGGTGTTGCCGGGGCCCCAGGCGACGGTGCCGGGAATCCAGCCCTTGCCGGGCTCCAGCGGGATCGTGCTGACGAGCCCGAGGATGAGGCCGCCGTAGAAAAGCTGGATGCCGGCCAGCGACCCGTTGTTCTTGATCTCGGCGACGGTGTCGCGGAAATCGATGACGTAATCTTCGTCGTACAGCCCGAGCATGCGCTCGTTGATCAGCCCGTCGCGGCGGACGCAGGTGGCGCCGACGACGATCGCCGAATAGCCGCCCGCCGCCAGTGCGCCGTACGCCGCCGCCAGCCGCCGCGTCGCGTAACCATTCGGGTCGGACATGTTGAGCGTCGTCGGCACATGGACGATGCGGTTCTTGAAGTGCAGGCCCTTGGCGTCGAACGGCTCCAGCAGCTTGGTCATGGCGATCCTCCCGCGATCTTTGCGCTCGGCCACATTCTTCTGGCGGCTCGGGCATATGCTAAGTCGTTTGACCTAAGTCAGATGAGTTAGCATAGCTGTTCGCAGTGCTAGTGACCGCGCCTCAAACCCTGACCGATCGCGACAACGAGACTCGCCGCGCGCTGAAACGCACGGCGCGCCGGCTGTTTTCGGAGCGCGGCGTGCGCGGCATCACGGTGCGCGAGATCGCCCAGGCAGCGGGGCAGCGCAACCAGGGGGTCGTGACCTATTATTTCGGCACCAAGGAGAACCTGCTCGCCGAAATCCTTGTCGACGGCGCCGAGCGCATCGAGGCGCGGCGGCGGGTGCACCTGGCCAGGCTGGAGGCCGATGGCGGCCCGCACCGCGTTGCCGATGCCGTCGCAGCGATTGTGCTGCCGTCCGCCGAATTCGTCGACGAGGACGCCGATTACGGCAGCAACTTCAATCGCTATTTGTTCCGGCTGACGGTTTACGACTCGGCGTTCGTCGATCGCACCCTCGATGGGCGCTACAACGAAGGCTATCGGCGCTGCCTGTCGCATTTGCGCCGGCTGATGCCCGGCTCCTCGCGGCAGGTGCAAAGCCGCCGGCTCGTCTTCCTCGGCAGTTACTTGGGGCCCTTGCTCGCCCAGCGCGAGGCGATGCTTGCCGATACTGCGGACCATCCGACCTGGCAGTCCGACGAAATGCTGGCCGACATCATCCGGACAGCGGCAGCAATCCTCGAAGCGTGACCGCCATCAATTCAGCCGGATCCCGATCCAGAACAACCGCGGCGTTCCGAGATCGATCGAGCCGCCCTGGTTGCGGGTGACCACGGTCTCGTCGAAGATATTCTCGGCGCGGGCGACGATCGAGACGCGGCGCGACACCGGCACCCGGACGACGGCATCGACCGTCAGTGCATCGGGCAACACATCGGTTTCAAGATCGTCCTCGAACTGCTTGCCGACATAGCGCAATGTTCCCGACACCAGCCAGTTCGGCGCCGGCACCCAACCCAGCGTTGCGCTGGCGGCATTGCGCGGGCTTTGCGACGGCGCGAGTCCGTCGAGCCCGGCTGACGCGCCGCTGCCGCGCACCACGGCGTCGCTGAACACATAGGAACCGTCGAATGAGATCTGCCCAAGTCGCGCCAGCGCGGTGATTTCGACCCCCTTGGCGACGACGGCATCGACATTGCGCCGCTGCCGCAGGTTTGGGGCGATGGTGACGTTGGCGATAGCGTCATCAAGCCGATTGTAGAAAGCAGTGACGCCGATCGCGGTGCCCGGCAAAGGCACGAGATCGAACCCGGCCTCGGCGCCGCGCAGCTTTTCAAGGCCGAGACTCGCATTGGCGAGGGTTGTCACCGGAAACACCACGAACGGCCGGTAAAGCTCGTTGAGGGTAGGCAGGCGGAAGCCCGTGTAAGCGGCAGCGCGCAAGGCGATCGTCGAATTGGCCCGGAACAGTGCGCCGGCGCGGCCGGTGGCGACGGTGCCGCTACGGTCGGGATACGCGATGTTGCCGGTCATGGCACCCGCCGCGTTGGCCTCCCGGAAAAACCCGTCGTTGATCGTCCAGCGGTCGCCGCGCACGCCGCCGGTCAGCACCAGCCGGCCGATGCTCCAGTCGTCCTCGATGAACAGCCCCGCGGTGCTGGTGCGGCCGCCGGCGTTGCGCCGCGCTGTCACCCGCCCCGTGACGCCGCTATAGGCGTCCTCGAGCAACTCGCCGTCGCCCAGCCGCGCATCGACACCGACGCGCAGCACATGGTCGCCGCCGACCGGCGGGCGCAGCTCGATCTTGCCGCCGATGCCGGTCGAGGGCGTGTTGCGCTGGTCGAGCGTCAACCGGAAACTGGTCGCGCTGATGACCTTGTTGGTGAAGTTGCGCGCCTGCACATAGGCCAAGGCATCGACCATCCAGTCGCCGCGGTGAACGAGCCGCAAACTGGCATCCTGTCCCTCGGAACTGCTGTCGGCGCCCTCGAAGCGCAGCGTGCGATTGTCGTTATAGAGGAGCGCGCGAAACTGGAGTTCGGTCCGGGCATCGACAGGGATGACCCCGCGCACGCCCGCCGACCAGTCGCGATAGCGCGCACGGGCGCTGGCCGGAACGCGCTGTGTCTCGGGCATCGTGAAAAAGCCGTCGCCGCGCTCGAACCGCCCCGACACGGTCGCATAGCCGCCGCCGAGGTCGGGCGACACCGCGCCGGCGATGCTCATCGCGTCGTTGCTGCCGTAGAACGCGCTGCCGGCATAGGTCGGCAGGTCGTCGCGCACGGCGCTGACCAGTTCGATGGTGCCCGCCACGGCGCCGGCGCCGAACGCCCCGGTGCCGCCGCCGCGGGTGATGCGCACCGCCGACAGCCGATCGGCCGAAAGCGCGCTGAACGGGATGAAGCCGAAAAACGGATCGGCGAGCGGCACGCCGTCGAGCAGCACCAGCGCCCGGCTCGAGGCGTTGCCGCCAAGCGCACGCAGCGTCACCCCTTGCGCCGAAGGATTCGCCGAGCGGCTGTCGGAACGCCGGAACTGCTGGAACCCCGCAACGTCCTTGAGGACGTTCTCGACGCGGTCGGACGCCTCGCTGGTCAGGCGGTCGCGGTCGATGATCGATGCCCCATAGGCCGGCGTGCCCGGCGGCAACGGCAGCCCGGTCCCCAGCACGAGGATTTCCGGGCTCTCGACAACCCCCGGCGCTGCGAGGGCAGGCACGGCGGACAGCAACGGCAGCAACAGGGCAAGACGGCGCATGGGATCGGGCACAACTTTCGCAAACGGCTCGCGGCGGCCGGACTGGCCCTACTGCCTATAACGCCTGACATCGCCGGTAACCCGCATATTTCGCGGGTCGGCAGACCGGCGGGTGATCACTAACAAAGGCCTCACAGCGATATCGGAAAGGCAGAACCACATGACCTCATTCGTAGTGACCTACCCGGTCAGCGACGGCACCAGCTTCGACGCGGACTATTACACCGCGACACATATCCCGCTGGTCCGCGAAAAATGGTCCCAGTATGGCCTCACCTCGGCCACCGCGCTGATCCCGGTCGACCCCGCCGCCGCCTATGCCGCGATCGCCATCCTCGAATTCGCCGACGGCGCCGCCCTCGATCGCGCCATGACCTCGCCCGAAGCCGCCGAAGTCTTCGGCGACGTCGCCAAGTTCACCACCATCGCCCCCGTCGCCGTCCGCTGCGAAGCGAGATAGCATCCAGCGCTGCCCGGCCCCGCATCTGCCTGAAATATAAGCCGCCGCCTGCCCCGGCCACCCCGATTTGCTGCAATATTGTGCACCCGCACACGACCCCCCAAAATGGACAACGCACAGGGTTGCGGAGCCTGCAATCCCTCGTCAGTATGACAATGGTGTTGCACTGCACAACCGGGGGATCACGAGCCATGGAGACGACCGGACGCGCCCCGACCCGCCGCGAGGTGCTGCACGCGATCGGCCTCATGGGCGGCGCTGCGGTGCTCTATCAGGCGATGGAAGCCATGGGCCACGCCGCTGAATCCCAATTCGCCGGCCCACCCAACCTGTCCGGCGCCCGCCCCGGCGCATCGGTCCTCGTCCTCGGCGCCGGCCTCGCCGGCATGCTCGCCGCCTATGAACTCGGCAAGGCCGGCTACAAGGTCCAGATCCTCGAATACAACAACCGCCCCGGCGGACGGAACTGGTCGCTTTACGGGGGCGACACCTACACCGAGCTCGGCGGCGCTACCCAGAAAGTCGGCTTCGCGCCCGGCAATTACCTCAACCCCGGCCCATGGCGGATCCCCTACCACCACCGCACATTGCTGCATTATTGCAAGGCCTTCGGCGTCGTGCTCGAACCCTTTATCCAGCTCAACCACCAGGCGCTGGTGCACAGCTCCAAAGCCTTTGGCGGCCAGCCAAAGCGCTACCGCGAACTCGCCGCCGACTGGGACGGCAACGTCGCCGAACTCCTTGCCAAGGCCATCGACAACAAGGGCCTTGATTCGACGATCGTCGCCGCCGACCGCGACCGGTTGAAGGAAGCCCTGCGCGAATGGGGCATCCTCGACAAGGACATGCGCTATGCGAAAAACCTGCGCACCGCCCGCCGACGCGGCTACGACCGGCCGCTGGGCGGCGGCGTCGACGGCGCCCCGATCGCCTCGCAGCCGTTCGCCCTTACCGACCTGCTCGATTCGGACATCGGCGGCATCATCGCCAGCCACATGGAAAGCCAGCACCAGACGACGATGTTCCAGCCCGTCGGCGGCATGGGCATGATCGGCAAGGCGTTTGGCAAGCAGGTCGCCGACAAGATCCGCTACAACGCCAAGGTCACCAAGATCGATCAAAGCGGCGGCGCCGTCACCGCCACCTACACCGATGTCGCCACCAACACCGTCCAGACCGCCAAGGCCGATTACTGCGTCTGCACCATCCCGCTCGGCATCCTGTCGCAGATCGAGCTCGACGCCTCCGCCGGGCTATTGTCTGCCATCGCCGCCATCCCTTATTCGAACTCGGTCAAAGTCGGCCTCGAGATGAAATCGCGTTTCTGGGAGGACGACGAGGCCATTTACGGCGGCATGAGCTTCACCGATCGGCCGATCTCGCTGGTGTCATACCCCAGCAACGGCATGCACAGCGCCGGTCCCGCGGTCCTGCTCGGCGCCTATATCTACGGCCCCGCCTCATACCGCTTCGCCGGCATGACCCCACAACAACGCATCGCCGAGGCCCTTGAGGACGGCGCCGTGCTCCACCCGGGCCGCTACAAGGAAAACTACATGAGCGGCGCTACCGTCGCCTGGAGCCGCGTCCCCTTCACGCTGGGCTGCTGCGCGCAATGGAACGAGGACACCCGCAAGGAACATTACCAGACGCTCGTCGCCGTCGACGACCGCATCGTCCTCGCCGGCGAACACGCCTCGTACATCGGCTGCTGGATGGAGGGCGCGCTGCTGTCGTCGCTCGACGCCGTCACCCGGCTCCACAAGCGCGCACTGGAGGCCTGAGCCATGCTGCGAACCGCCCTCCTGCTCGGCCTTGTCGCCGCCCCCGCCATCGCCGCCCCGCATCCCGGCGAAACCATCTACCGCGAGGTCTGCCAGGCCTGCCACATGGCCGACGCCAGGGGCGCGGTCGGCGCCGGTCGCATTACCGGTCTGGCGAGCAACCCCAACCTCGAATTCCCGGACTACGCCATCGCCATCGTCACCGGCGGCAAGGGGCCCATGCCATGGTTTCGCGGCAATCTGACCGACCAGCAGATCGCCGACGTCATCAGCTATGTCCGCACCCATTTCGGCAACCGGTACAAGTCCAGGGTCACCGCCGCCCAGGTCGCCGAACTCGGCGTCCCCGCCCCCAAGGGCCAGGACCGCTAGGAACAGTTTCGTCATGCTGAACTCGTTTCAGCATCCATCGTACCGCAACACCCGCTATTCCCCGAAACGCCCCCACCGTTCGGCAAGGCGAACCTGCCGCTTCCCATTTGCACCCGCAACAAAACGCACTAGAGTCACTCAGGGTGCAATCGAACCAAACTTGTCATCCCGGGCTTGACCCGGGACCCAGTTTCTTCCGCGCGCGCCGTCGGCCAAACCCCGACCTGGTTCCGCAATGACGGTCCTTCTCCTCGTTGCCCTCCTCGTCCTGCCGCTCCTCTGGCTGCCGCTGATCGCCCTCGCCGCGCGCCACTCCCGCCGCGCCGCCGGTTTCGCCGCCGGCGCCGCCATGCTTTCCGGCCTCGCCGCGCTCGCCGCCCTCGCCCCCCAGGTCTTCGCCGGCCAGGTCATCACCGCTACCCTGCCCTGGTTCCCCGAATGGGGTCTCGACCTTGCCCTGCGCCTCGACGGCCTCGGCCTGTTGTTCGTTATCCTGATCGACGGCATCGGCCTGCTGGTCGTGCTCTACGCCTATTATTACATGCCCGAGGCCGACCGGCTCGGCCGCTTCTACATGCTGCTGCTGGGCTTCGCCGCCGGCATGCTCGGCATCGTCCTTGCCGAAAACATCCTGCTGCTGGTGCTGGCGTGGGAGGTCACCAGTCTCGCCTCGTTCCTGCTCATCGCCTATAAATTCCGCGAGCGCGAAGCGCGCATCCCCGCCCGCACCGCACTCGCCGTCACCGGCGGCGGCGGCCTCGCCCTGCTCGCCGGCATGATCCTGCTCGGCAAGATGTCCGGCAGCTTCGCCTTGTCCGACATCCTGGTGCGCGGCGACATCGTCCGCGCCGATCCGCTTTATCCGGTCATGCTGGTGCTGGTCCTGCTCGGCGTCTTCACCAAGTCGGCGCAGTTCCCGTTCCATTTCTGGCTGCCTGGCGCCATGGCTGCCCCTACCCCGGTCAGCGCCTATCTCCACTCGGCGACACTGGTGAAGGCCGGCGTGTTCGTGCTGGCGCGCTTTTACCCGGTGCTGTCGGGCACCGAACTCTGGTTCACCCTCGTCACCACCACCGGCGCGTTCACCTTCGTCTTCGGTGCTTATCGGGCGCTGTTCAAGAATGATTTCAAGGGGCTTCTAGCCTATTCGACGATCAGCCACCTTGGCCTGATCGTCATGCTTTTCGGCCTCGGCACCGCGCTGGCGCCGGTCGCCGCGGTCTTCCACATCATCAATCACGCCGTCTTCAAGGCGTCGCTGTTCATGGTCGCCGGCATCGTCGACCATGAATGCGGCACCCGCGACATGCGGCGCGTGGCCGGCATGTTCAAGGTCATGCCGATCACCGCGACACTCGGCATCCTCGCCGCCGGCGCCATGGCCGGGGTGCCGTTCCTCAACGGCTTCCTGTCGAAGGAGATGTTCTTTGCCGCCGCCGTGGCAAAGCCGCTGCCGGGCCTGTGGACTTGGCTGTTGCCGGCCATAGCGACGGTCGGCGGCATCCTGTCGGTCGGCTATTCGGCGCGGTTCGTCCACGACGTCTTCTTCAATGGCGACGCCGTCGACCTGCCGCGTATCCCCCACGAGCCGGTGCGCTGGATTCGCCTGCCGGTCGAGGTGCTGGTCGGCCTCGTCCTGCTCGTCGGCCTGCTGCCGCAACTGGCGCTGGGCCCGATCCTGCGCCTCGCCTCGGGCGCCGTGCTGATGGCGCCGGTGCCGCCATTCACCCTCGCCCTCTGGCACGGCTTCAACCTGCCATTGGTGATGAGTATCGCCGCGCTCGGCGGCGGCGCCTTCTACTACCTCCGCCGCGAAACACTTTATTCGTTCCACGCCCGGCTGACCCGGCTGCTGCCCGGCCATGGCCTCGATGCCGTTGCCTTCGAACGCGCCTATGCCGGCGCCGCCACCGCGGCGCAGGCCATCGTGCGCGCCATCGACCACCAAAGCATCCGCCAGTATCTGGCGCTGCTTTTCGGGCTGGCGATCGCGCTCGCGACCTGGAGCTGGTTCGGCGCCGCCGAGACCGGACTGGCCGGGCCATTGCCCCTTGCCGCGGTCGACGCCCCGGCGCTGTTCGCCTTCGCCGCCCTGCTCATCGGCCTCGGCGGCACGCTCTGGTTCCACCGTTCCGGCCTGCTGGCGCTTGTCTTCCTGTCGGTCATCGGGCTCGTCGCCGTGCTGGTCTTCGTGCGTTTCGCGGCGCCCGACCTCGCCCTGACACAGGTGGCGGTCGAAGTCGCGACGATCACGCTGCTGGTGCTGGCCCTGCGCTATTTGCCTCGGAATATCGCTGCGGCCGCGCCCGTCGACACCCGCCGCTGGCGCGATGCAATCCTCGCCGCAGTCGGGGGGACCGGCACCGCGCTGCTCTGCTACGCCATGCTGACCCGGCCGTTCGAGACGATTTCCGGCTTCTACACCGCACAAGCCCTGCCCGGCGGCGGCGGTACCAATGTCGTCAACGTCATCCTTGTCGATTTTCGCGGCTTCGACACGCTGGGCGAAATCGCCGTGCTCGCGATGGCGGCGCTCGGCGTGCAGGCGCTGTTGGCGGGGCTGAAGCTGACCCCCGCCGCAACCAACGCGCGACCGGCGGAAACGCAATTCATCATGCTCCGGATGATGATGCAGCCGTTGCTACCGCTGGCGCTCGCGGTCGCTGCCTATATCTTCCTGCGCGGGCACAACCTGCCCGGCGGCGGCTTCGTCGCCGGCATGATCGCCGCGATGGCGCTGATGATGCAATATATTGCCGGCGGCGCGGCGTTCGCCGAAAAACACCTGCGCATCGACTATATCCGGATCCTCGGCGCCGGGTTGCTCATCGCCGCTGCCACCGGCATCGCCAGCCTCGCCTTCGGCGCGCCATTTCTGGCCAGCGCTCATGCCGGCATCGCCGTCCCGGTCATCGGCCATGTCGAGCTCGCCTCCGCGATGATCTTCGATCTCGGCATCCTCCTCACCGTGTTTGCGGCGCTGATGCTGATCCTGACCGAACTTGCAGTACTTCGTCGTCACGAGCCCGTCCTATAATGGAAATCCTCGTCTCCATCGGCGTCGGCCTGTTGTTTGCCGGCGGCATCTTCCTGGTCCTGCGGCCGCGCAGCTTCTCGGTCGTGCTCGGCTTCACCCTCATCTCCTACGCCGTCAACATCCTGGTCTTCGTCGCCGGCCTCCTCGATCGCGACACCCCGCCGCTTTTCCTCCCCGGCGCCGCCCGCCTCGCCGACCCCCTCCCCCAGGCGCTGGTGCTGACCGCCATCGTCATCGGTTTCGGCATGACCGCCTATCTCGTCGCTTTGTCACTCCGTTCGCTCGGCGAGCACGGCACCGATACCGTCGATAGCGACCGGGACGCCGGCGAATGAGCCACCTTCCCATCCTGCCGATCCTCATCCCGTTCGTCGCCGCAGCGCTCATGCTGCTGGCGAGCAACCGGCCGCGGTTGCAAGCCGGCATCGGCTTCGGCGCGGTCTTGCTCGGCGGCGCCGCGGCACTGGCGCTGTGTTTCGACGCCGGCACCGGGACCATCGCCGTCTATCGCCTCGGCGGCTGGCCGGCGCCCTTCGGCATCGTCCTCGTCGCCGACCGGCTGGCGGCGCAGATGGTGCTGCTCACCTTCGCCCTCGCCCTGCCCGCGCTGCTCGCCGGTACCGGCAGGGCCATGCCCCGGCATTTCCACCCGCTGTTCCAGCTTCAGCTGGCGGGGATCGCCGGCGCCTTCCTGACCGGCGACATCTTCAACCTGTTCGTCTTCTTCGAAATCCTGCTGCTCGCCTCCTACGCCCTGCTGGTCGGCGGCAACACGCCCCGCCAATCCCGCGCCGCGCTGGCCTATGTCATCCTCAACCTCGCCGGCTCGGCGCTGTTCCTCGTCGCCCTCGCGCTGATTTACGCCACCCTCGGCACCCTCAACATGGCCGACATCGCCAACCGCCTGGCCGGCGTGCCGCCCGGTGACGTCGCGCTCGTCCGCGCCGCCTTCGCCATCCTCATCACCGTGTTCCTGCTCAAGGCCGCCGTCCTCCCGCTCGCCTTCTGGCTGCCCCGCACCTACGCCGCCGCCGCGCCGCCGGCCGCCATGATCTTCGTCATCATGACCAAGGTCGGCATCGTCCTGCTGCTGCGCCTGTCGGTCACCATCTTCGGCAACACCCCGACCACTGCCGGGCTGCTGCTCCCATGGCTGCCCGTACTGGCGATCGCCACGATCGCGCTCGGCACCGTCGGCGCGTTCGCCGCGGACCGCCTCGCCATTGTCGTCGCCAACCTCGTGCTGGTCTCGGCCGGCACCCTCGTCTTCGCCGTCGCCTTTGCCGATACCGGCGCGATCGCCGCGCTGCTGTTCTACCTGCCGCACTCGGCGCTGGTCACCGCCGGGCTCTTCCTCCTCGCCGCCCTCGTCGACCAGGACCGCGGCGACCTCGGCGACCGCCTCGTTCGCGGGCCTGCCGTCGCCAGCCGGACCATGCTCGGCACCGCCTTCCTCATTCTCGCCGTCGCCGTCGCCGGCCTGCCGCCGCTGTCGGGTTTCCTCGGCAAGCTCATGCTCCTCCAGTCGGTCGGCACCGGCGGCTGGCAAGCCGCTTGGTGGGCTGCGCTGCTTGGCTCCGGCCTCGGCCTCACCGTGGTCCTCGCCCGCGCCGCCAGCCTGTTGTTCTGGCAACAGGACAGTGCAACGCCGTCCGCCGGACCGACCCTCGCCGGACCAAAGCTCGCCTTGCTCGTCCTCGTCATAGCCAGCCCGGCAATGACCCTTGCCGCCCGCCCGCTCGCCGACTGGACCTCGGCCACAGCTAAGCAACTCAGCGACCGCCAGGCCTATATCGCTGCCGTCCTGGGCAGCGACCCGATTGCACGGGAGCGCCGGCCATGACCGTCCTGCGCCAAATTTTGCCACAGCCCGCAATCAGCCTCGCCATCGCCGGTTTGACGGTCGTTTTAGCCCCGCGATTGACCCCCGGCGCGCTCGCAATCGCCCTTGTTCTCGCCGTCGCCATACCCCGGTTGACCCGGAATCTCCGGCCCGACCGACCCAAACTCGTCCGCCCCCTTGCCGCGGTCATGCTCTGCGTCCGGGTGCTCGGCGATATCGTAACCGCCAGTTTTCACGTCGCCCGCCTCGTTCTCGGCTCGCCCCGCAAACTGCGCCCGGCCTTCATCGACCTGCCGATCGACATCGCCGATCCCTTTGTCGCAACCTTGCTCGGCAGCATCATCTCGCTGACGCCGGGCACGGTCACCATCGATATCGACATGGATTCCAGTATCTTGCACCTCCACGCCCTCGATGTCGCCGACCCGGCCGCACTCATCGCCGAGATTAAAAGTCGCTACGAAATGCCGCTCACGGAAATCTTCGGATGCTGAACCTGGCCCTGTCCGCCGCGTCGGTCATCATCGGCCTCGCCGTTCTGCTGAATATCTATCGGCTGATAAAGGGCCCGGCCCCCGAGGACCGTATCCTCGCGATCGACACATTAACCATTAATACCATAGCCTTGGTCCTGCTTTTCGGCATCGCCAACCGCTCCAGCGCATGGTTCGAAACCGCGCTGCTGCTGGCCATGCTGGGCTTTGTCAGCACCGTCCTGCTGGGCAAATTCCTGGGCGATAACAACAAGGAAGCGCCATGATCGCCGAAGCCGTCGCCGCGCTGCTGCTCCTTGTCGGTGCCGCCTTCATCCTCATCGGCTCGATCGGCCTCGCCCGGCTACCCGACTTTTTCACCCGCCTCCATTCCCCGACCAAGGCCACCACCCTCGGCCTCGGCTCGATCGCAGCCGCCGGAATCATCGTTTCCGGCGGCGACCTGCGCGGCCTGGTGATCCTGCTGTTCGTCTTCATCACGGCGCCCATCACGGCACATGTGCTTGGAAAGGTTGCGAAATCCCGATCCCTTAATCGGGAAGGCCGCCGATGATCTTGTCGAGGGTCATCGGGAAATCCCGGACCCGGACGCCGCAGGCGTTGTAGATCGCATTGGCGATAGCCCCCGCCCCGCCGCAGATTCCAAGCTCGCCGACACCCTTAGCCTGGATCGGGCTGGCATGCGGGTCGCGCTCCTCGACGAAGACCACCTCGAGCGCCGGGACATCGAGATTGACCGGTACATGATATTCGGCAAGGTCGTGATTGACGAGATGGCCGTCGCGCAGGTCGAACGCCAGTTCCTCGGTCAGGGCGCTGCCGATCGACCAGGTCATCCCGCCATAGCATTGTGAAGTGGCGGTTTTTTCGTTCAATACGCGCCCGATGCCGAATGCCCCGGTCATCCGCCGCACCCGCGTTTCGCCGGTATAGGCGTTGACCGCGACCTCGGCGAAGAACGCCCCATAGCTTGCCTGGCGCGTCGCTTTGCTGGTCTCGCCCGGCTTGATCGTGCCTTCGCCGACGATGGGCTTGCCCGCCACCAAATCAACCACCATCGCGCTGGCTTCACCCAGCCGGGCGATGCCGTCCTTGAGCGACAAGGCTTCCTCATCGCCCTGGAATTTCTTCGCCAGCGCCTGGCGTATCTGTTCGCAGGCAAGGAATACCGCCGACCCCGACGACGCCGCACCCCATGACCCGCCCGAACCCGGACCCGCCGGCAGGGCGCTGTCGCCGAGACATACGCTGACTTTTTCAATGGGCGTACCGAGCATTTCGCCGGCGATCTGGCCAAGCACGGCATAAGTGCCGGTGCCGATATCGGTCATGTCGGTCTCGACCTTGACCGTGCCATCGCTGGCCAGGGTAACGCGCGCGCTGGCCTCGACGAGCTTGTGGACCCGCGCCGCCGACGCCACGCCCATGCCGATCCACCATTCGCCTTCGCGCGTCGCGCAGGTCTGCGTCTGGCGCTGGTCCCAGCCGAACCGCGCAGCGCCGGCATCGAGGCACTTCGCCAGCGTGTTCGAACTATACGGCGTACCCTGCGAAGGATCGATCGCGGGAATGTTGCGCTTGCGCAGTTCAACGGGATCGATACCGACCTTTTCAGCAAGTTCGTCCATCGCCGATTCAAGCGCCTGCATGCCGACCGCCTCACCCGGCGCGCGCACTGATCCCGCGCACAACCGCACGATCCGCGCGACATCGACCGACAGCATGCGATTTTCGCCGCCGTAGAGAAACTCCGTCGCCTGGGTCACCGGCTCGGCATATTGCTCACCGGGCAGGTTGGAAACCAGGCATTCATGCCCGATACCGGTCAACACGCCGTCGGCACGCGCCGCCAGCCGCAGCCGCTGGCGCGTCTCGGAGCGCCGCATCACCGTTTCGAAGACCTGCTGCCGCGACATGTCGACCCGCACCGGCCGCCCGAGTTCGCGCGACGCGATCGCCGCCGCAACGCTGTCCTCGCCAACCCCGAGCTTCGAGCCGAAACCGCCGCCAACGTAAGGACTCAGGATCCGCACCTGCGATTGGCCGACAGCCAGCGAGTCGGCCAGTTCGGCGACATTGTAGTTGAGCATCTGGAGGCTGCCGCGCAGGGTCAGCTGATCCCCCTGCCAGCTGGCGATCGAGGCGTGCGGCTCCATCGCCGCGCTGGCATGGCCTGCCGTCGTATAGGTGACATCGACCGAAAACGCGGCGTCGGCCATCGCCTTGTCGAGATCGCCGGTCTGGACGCGCTGGGTATCGGGGCCGTGCTCGACCGTCGCGGCGCTGCTTTCGGGATCGAACACCGACGCGTCATCGGGCGCCGCATATTCGACCTTGAGCGCCTTGGCGGCAGCTGTCGCCTGTTCGAAAGTCTCGGCGACGACCAGCGCCACCGTCTGGCCGAAATAATGGATTTCGCGAATGTCCTGAAGCGGCTTCTTGCCCGCCCCACCCTGCGCCGGGTTGACCAGCATCCTCGGATCATCATGGATCGCCAGCACGCCGGGCATGGCGAGCACCGCCTCGCGGTCGATACTTGCGACCTTGCCCGCGGGAACCGTCGCCCGGGCGAAGACGCCATATGCCATGTCGGGCAGTTGCCATTCGGATGCATAGGTCGCGGTGCCGACAACCTTGAGCGGCCCCTCAGGGCGATCCAGCGGCGCGCCGATGATGCCCTGCGCCATCGCATCGAGGCGATTGCGGACGTCGGGCTTGTCCATCGTCAGCGTGTTGGTCATGCCGTCTCTCCGGTCAGTTCGGCGAGCACCGCGTGGAGCGTCCGCCGCGCCAGCGGTATCTTGAAATCATTGGCGCCCTGCCCCTGCGCACCGGCGAGCAGGACATCGGCGGCCTTGTCGAACAATGCCTTCGACGGTGCCTTGCCGATCAGTATCTCGGCGATCGCCGGGTCGTGCCACGGCTTGTGCGCCAGCCCGCCGAACGCCAGCGATGCCGATGCGATGCGGCCGGCGTCCATCTCGACCACGGCCGCGATCGACACCAATGCAAAGGCATAGGACGAGCGATCGCGGACCTTGCGATAGGCATGGCGCCCCGGCACCGGCGCCGGCAGGGTCACCGCGGTGATCAGGTCGTCGGCCTCCAGCACATTATCGCGCTCGGGGGTGTTGCCCGGCAGCCGGTGGAAGTCGCGAACCGCCACGCTGCGGCTGCCGGCCGTGCCTTCGATCTCGACGACGGCATCGAGCGCGCTCATCGCCACCGCCATATCACCCGGATAGGTCGCGATGCACGCGTCGCTGGCGCCGAGGATGGCATGGATCCGGTTGAAGCCGCCGATGGCCTGGCATCCCGAGCCGGGCTCGCGCTTGTTGCACGGCATCGCGGTGTCGGTGAAATAACCGCAGCGCGTGCGTTGGCAAAGGTTGCCGCCAGTGGTCGCCTTGTTGCGCAACTGCCCGCTGGCCCCCGCGAGCAGCGCCTTGCTGAGCACGGCATAATCGCGCCGGACACGAATGTCGGCGGCCAGGTCGCTGTTGCGCACGACGGCACCGATCCGAAGGCCGCCCCCGGCCGGTTCGATCGCCGCCAGCGGCAGCCGGTTGATATCGACCAGCCGCCGCGGCACTTCGACCTCCAGCTTCATCAGGTCGAGGAGATTGGTGCCGCCGGCGATCTTCATCGCATCGGCGGCGACCGCATCGGCCGTGCTCCCGGCACGCGCATAGGTGAAGGCCTTCATGCTGCGGTCTCGCGGATTGCCGCGACGATATTGGGATAAGCGGCGCAGCGGCAAAGATTGCCGCTCATGCGTTCGCGGATTTCATTGTCGCTAAGCTCGGGTGACGTCTCGACATCATCGGTGACGGCGCTCGGCCAACCCATCCGGGCTTCCTCGATCATCGCAGTTGCCGAGCAGATTTGGCCCGGCGTGCAATAACCGCACTGATACGCATCGTGCGAGACGAAGGCACGCTGCAGCGGTGACAGGTCGGTCGCCGTTCCCAGCCCCTCGATCGTCGTCACTTCATCGCCATCGTGCATCACCGCCAGGCTGAGGCAACTGTTGATGCGGCGGCCTTCGACGATGACGGTGCAGGCCCCGCATTGGCCGTGATCGCAGCCCTTCTTGGTGCCGGTCAGTCCGGCATGATTGCGCAAAAGGTCGAGCAGCGACGTTCGCTCGTCGCAGTCGAACGATCGCAACGTTCCGTTAATGACAAGTGCCGGCATGTCGTGCGTCCTCCGTGGTCCCCTGAAACCAGCGGTCGGGCACAAGGTTCCTCGCTATCGGCGACTGGAAAGTGCGGCTTGGTGCGCCCGGCTGGACTCGAACCAGCGGCCTCAGGATTAGAAGTCCCGCGCTCTATCCAGCTGAGCTACGGGCGCATGATCGTTGCAGCGACGACGCCTTAACCGATGCCGGGCTCTACGCCAACGCCCGATGCCGGGCTCCACGCCAACGCCCGCCACAGGCGCGGCGACATCGTTACAATAGCTGATCCAGATCGCAAAAACCTCGCGGTTCCGCCCGACGCCCGGATTGGGCTGCGTGAAGCACGTGTCGCCGCTGCCAGCTATCGGTCGCTTGTCGACCTGAGCAGGTTCCGGAGTTGTTGCATTGCGTCGATGCCGCGGATCGAGGCTTCCTCCTCGTCGAAGCCCATGAACGCCCGTCGGCAGCCCGAGCCGAAGCTCGAGAACAACGCCGTGTCCACGCTCGACACCAATCGACCTGGTCCCATGTTCGCCAGCAACAGGTCGTGGCTGGATCGACCGCGCCAGTACCGCAACTGCGGCGCAAAGGCCTTGAGACTTGGATCACGCGCGACAGCGACGAGCAGTTCGTCGAGCGCCGGCAACAGGTGCCCGCTGGATTTGTAGCGGCCATAATGCGCAGTCAAGGCGTCTGCCGTCATGGCCGCGGGATCCTCGATCTTGCCCCCCAATCCAACTGTCTGGCGATAAATCAGTTCGAAGGCCGCCCTCGCCAGGTCGGCGCTGGTCCGGAAATTATAAGACACAACCCCCAATGTCAGGCCGGCCCGCAACGCAACGGCGCGGTGGGTCAGGCTGGCGACACCCTGCTCGGCAAGCAACTCGACAGCCACTGTCGCAATGCGCACCGTCGTGGCGTTCGTGACGGTCGTCTCGGGCATCTCCAGCCCGGCCTGTTCAGCCGCATATTGCCGCCAGTGGCCCTCCCCCGCGGAATGGCCGCCGAGCCAGCGGCTCCATCCGGCGCAGGTTTCTCCAAGCCCGGCCCTATCGACCACCCGTCGCCAGCGCATCAGATGAAGCAGGCTTTCCCCATCGAACAAGTAGCTGGTGAGCAAACCGCGGCCCCGATGGCCGCACCGGCTGCAGATTTCTTCCCAGAAGCCGGCCCAGATGCACTGCCACTCAAGCAGGACGGGGCGATAGCAAGGTTCGCGTGACGCCATGAGCTGGCACTCGCGCCAGGCAAAGGCCGACTGGCGCTGCTGCACGCACCAGTCGTCGATCAGCGCCGCCAGCAATGTTGGAAAGGCTGACAGGGCAAGCGCTGCGGTGGCACCTCCTACCGGCAAGTCACGCAAACGGTCGGCACACCATTGCTCCGCTGCTTTCAGCCCTTGCTCATGCGCAGCCAGAAACAATCGTTCCAGGCTCCCGAAGTGATGATAGATGCTGGAGACCGGCGCGTTGGCCATGCGCCCGAGACCACGAGCCGAGATGCTGCCATTTCCAGACTTTTCCCAGCAAACAAGGACCGCCGCGATTAGCCGATCCATCGAGGAAAGGCTATCTACCGATTGATATTGGGCTTTATTTTCCACGTCTTTACTCACTGCCGCTGCGGCGCTGCATCGATCTATCACTTCACTATAGCCTGTTCATCCCCATTTCCGCAGATCCAATCATGTCATGCAATGATGCTACAACCGTAACAATCCAGACATACAAACGTTCTAGCGAACGACATCCATTGTCGTTCCGGGGCTACATTAATGAATATCGTTCCAATCGCGCATTTCCGCGCGCTCATCCTGGCGGGCACTGCCATCCTCGTCGGGGTCACGACGCCGGCCTATTCCCAGAACGTGGCGAGTGTCGACGAAAGCGCCGGCATCGAGGAAATCATCGTGACGGCGCAGAAGCGCGAAACCAACCTGCAACGAACGCCGGTCTCGATCTCCGTGCTTGGCAGCGACGATCTCCAGGCGCGCGGGGTCGTCGGCCCCAGGGACCTGATGAACGGCGCGGTACCGTCGCTGCGCATCGCGCCGTTCGCCGGGCGCAATTCGGCGCTGACCGTCGGCATTCGCGGGATCGTGCCTTTCGACGCCAATCAGCCTAGTCGCGACTCCGGCGTCGGCGTCTACATCGACGGCGTCTATCTGGGTCGCTCGCAGGGCCTCGGCACGGCGCTGTATGATCTCGAGCGGATCGAGGTGCTCAAAGGGCCGCAGGGCACGCTGTTCGGACGCAATTCCACCGGGGGCGCGCTGAGTATCGTCACCCGCGGCCCATCCGGCGAGTTTCACCTGGCGCAGACGATCGGGGTCAGCAACTTCGGCGGCTACAAAAGCGAGACCCACCTCGACCTGCCACGCTTCGCCAATTTCAGCGTGAAGCTCGATGCCATCGTGACCAAGCGCGGCGGCACCACCCAGAACCCGATGGCCGGCGAGGAGGATTACAACCAGTACGACCAGCGCGGCCTGCATGCCGGAGTGTTGTGGGAGCCGACCGACAATTTCAGCGCGCGATATGATTTCGACATCGCCCGCGATGCGACGACTCCCTATTACATGCAGGTCCTCGCCAAGTCGCCCCTGTTGCCCTTTGCAGATATCGTCCAGGTACAGCCCGATCGGGCGCAGATCGCCGACGTCGGCGTGCCCATCCAGGAAAGCGTCGGCGACACCCAGGGCCATGCTCTCCACCTCGACTGGAAAGCCAGTGATTGGCTATCAGTCCGCTCGATCACATCCTATCGCACCCTGAGCCAAAGCCAGTACGACAATGGCGGCGCGCACCAGGGGGCCTTTGGCCCCAACGCCCGATTTGCCCGATACAGCCTTGCCGGCCTCGAGTAGAACCAGTTCAGCCAGGAGCTTCAGCTGGTCGGGACCTTCTCGCAGGTCGATTTCGTCGCCGGTGCCTATTGCTACCATGAAAAGGGCGAGGATTGGGCCTGGGCACCGTACACGATGCAATGGGGGGCAACCCGCGCCGCCGCGCCCACCCGGCTGCCTTCGCTTGCCGCCGGCCAGGTTAGCCCCTATCCCGACCGTGCGAGCAATGCGGTGGCTGATAGCTTCGCCTTGTATGGCCAGGGCACCTGGACCCCGTCGATATTGGACGGCGCGCTGCACCTGACCGCCGGTGCGAGGTACACCAACGACAACAAGCACGGCGACCTGTTCAAGGTGAATGGCGTCGACACGCCGGACACCTTCGAAATCTCCAGCAGCCGCGTCGATCCGACTGTGACGATTGCCTTCGACGCCAGCGAAAGCATCCATCTTTACGGAAAATGGGGCACTGCTTACCGGGCCGGCGGCGCAAACTCGCGGTCGATTACCTATCGGGCCTATGATCCCGAAGAGGTCGAAACGACGGAAATCGGTTTCAAGAGCGAGTTTTTAGACCGTCACGTCCGTCTGAATGTCGCAGCCTACAAGACGATCTACAAAAATCAGCAGATCGACTTCAATGCCGTGCTCTCCGCGGTGCCGGGAGGTCCGACCCGGACCACGATCGAGACGATCAATGCCACCGGTAACGGCACCATCAAGGGTGTCGAGGCAGACCTGACAGTCGCCGCCCTCCAGGGCCTGACGCTGACAGCGAGCTATGCCTATACAAAGGGCGATCTCAAGAAGGCGGCGAACCCGTTCAGGAACAACGCGCTCGAAAATGTCTTCCTGGTATACACGCCGGAGAATGCCTATAGCGCCGCGATCGACTATTGCTTGCCGGTCGCAGGCGCCGAGTTGCGCGCCCATCTCGATGCCAGCGGCGGTGACGGTTATCACTCGCAATCGAGCGACCCGCTGCTGACCGACTCGTCGTTTGTGGTGAACGGCCGGCTGGCGATTGCCGACATCGAGCTCGACGCCGCGGCCCGGCTCCAGGTTTCGCTGTGGGGGCGTAACCTGTTCAACGAACAGCATACGTTCTTTGCGACCGGAACCCCGCAGTCGCTGCTGCTGGGCATTTTCAACGAGCCCCTGACCTATGGCGTCGAAGCCACGGTCCGGTTCTGACATCCAGCCATATTTTTCGAGGATGATCTCTATGCGTGCATTATTGCTCATGGCAGCGCTGGTTGCGGGACCTGCCTATACTCAAAGCGTTTCCGCCCAGGTTGCCACGGCAACGCGGAGCGGCGGCCAGATCACGCTGGATTGGCAGGGCCTCACCGCGCCGGTCGGCGTCACCATGGCCACCAACCCCGAAGGCAAGAGTGCGAAACCCATCGCCGGCAACCAGGTAAATGTTGCCGCCGCGCCGCGCCCGTATTTCTTCGCCAAGGACGCCAGGGGCCAGAAAGTGACCGCTGCCGAGCGCGTGCTGCCGCTGGCCGGCGGCAACAATTTCCGCGATCTCGGCGGATATGCCACAGCGGACGGGCGCCACGTCCGTTGGGGACAGCTTTACCGCTCCGGCGTGATGTCGGGCTTGACCAGCGCCGATTTCGATTATCTCGGCGACCTGGGTATCCGCACGATCTGCGACCTGCGCTCCAACGAGGAACGCAAGCGCGAAGCCGTGACATGGCCGGCCGGTATCCGCCCTGTCGTCCTCAGCCGCGACTATGGCATGGACATGGGTGCCATGGCGCAACTGTTCCAAAGCGCGAACGTCACGGCCGAGCAGACCTCGAATGCCATGGCGGGCTTCTACAAGGGCCTGCCTTTCGAATTCGCCGGCCAGTACGCCCAGATGTTCAGGGCCCTGGTTAATGGCGGTGCGCCGCTGGCTTTCAATTGCTCAGCCGGCAAGGACCGCACCGGCGTGGCCGCGGCGATGCTGTTGACCGTGCTCGGCGTACCGCGCGAAACGGTCATCGCGGATTATCTTCTCTCTAATACCTACTTCCGGGCCCCCACGCCGAAACCCGGCCAGACACCGGACGCCAGCATGCTGGCCATGTCGAAGCTCCCGCCCGATGCCCTCAAAGCCTTGATGGGCGTCGATCGGCGCTACCTGGAGTCGGCATTCGCCGCCATCGAGGCAAAGGGCGGCATGGCGCGATATGTCCGGGAAGACCTGAAGCTGTCGGCCGCCGACGTCGCCAAGCTCAAGACCGCCTATCTCGAATAGACCCCGGCGCCTCCCCCGGCCTGGACCCGAGTTGCGGCCAGGTTTGCCGAGGTTTCGGCCCCACGGTCATTCATAACGCAGCGCGTGGATGGGATTGGCGCGCGCCACGCGCATCGCATGGCCCGCCACCGTTCCCGCCGCGATCACCAGCGCGGCGCCGCCGGCCACCACGAACGGCAGCGGCCCAAGGCCGATGCGGCTGTCGAAGCCGTTGAGCCAGTCGCGCATCAGCCACCACGCAACCGGCCAGGCGATCAAATTGGCGACCAGCACGGGCTTTGAAAATTGCCAGATGAGCAGCTGCACGATGTCGCGCGTCCGCGCCCCCAGCACCTTGCGGATGCCGATCTCCTTGGTGCGGCGCTCGGCGGTGAACGATGCCAGTCCGAACAGCCCAAGGCAGCCGACGATCACCGACAGGATTGCGAACGCGGCAAAGGTCGTCGCCCGCGCTTTGTCGGCGCGGTAAAGGTCCTCGACCACCGCCTCGCTGAACTTCGCGTCGAACGGCACGTCGCTGATGATCGATCTCCAGGCCCGCTCGACCCGGCCGCGCACCGCCGCCGGGTCGCCGTGATAGCGCAGTGTCAGATATTGATGGCCCATCGTCGTGTTCAGGAACGAGATCGGTTCGAGCGGCACCCGTACCGAGCGGAATCGCGCGTCACCGACGACCCCGATGATCGTTGATGGCACGACTCCGTTCTGGGTCTGCACATAACCGGCGCCGAATGTCTTGCCGACAGCGTCGGCGGGATTGGCAAATCCCAGCCGCCGCGCCGCCAGCTCGTTGATCACGACATTGGCACCCCGCGCCGCCAGCGCCCGTTCCGCCGCATCATCGGCCGGGAACGGCAGCGTCGCATCATCCATCGGCCGTGCCTTGTCGAACCAGCGCCCGGCCACCAGTTTCAGTCCCATCGCGTCCTTGAAACCCGTATCGACGTTGTACACCCCGACCGTGACGAGCTCGCTGCGACCCGGCACGATATAGCCGGTATTGCTGCTGTTCTCGGTGGCGACGCCAATGCCGGTGCGACCGACGGCATCGACGCCCTCGACCCGCGCCATCGTGTTGGCGATCTCTTCGCCGCGGGTCAGCAACTGGTACCGAGTGAGCCCGTCGAGCTGGAGGATGTTGTTGCGATCAAAGCCCGGATCGACGCTGCGCGCGTGGATCGTCTGGGCATAGATCACCGCCGTGCAGATAATCAGGCCGATCGATACCGCGAACTGGCCGACAACCAGCGCATTGCGCAACCGCCCCGAACCCGGCGTCTCGGCTGCGGACTTGTTGGCCTTGAGCACCGCTGCGGGCTGAAAACGCGACAGGAAAAATGCCGGATAGATGCCGCCGAGCAAGCCGACGACAAACACCAGCCCGATGACCGGCAGCCCCAGGCCGTCCGGCCCGGTATAACGAACCGGGATATCGGCATCGAGGAACGCGGCGAACGCCGGCATCAGCAGCTCGACCAACGCCAGCGCCACCAGCATGGCGATGATCGTCACCAGCATCGATTCCGCCAGGAACTGCGAGATCAACTGCTTGCGATTGGCGCCGAGCACCTTGCGCAGCGCCACCTCGCGCGCCCGCTGGCTGGCCCGCGACGTCGACAGATTGGTGAAATTGACCACCGCCATGCCGAGGATCAACGCGGCAATGATCCCGAAAGTCGCGATCGTCGAACGGTCGTTGCCCGGGGTCATCGACGCCGCCTGCGCTGGCCCGATATGGATATCGCGCAGGTTCGCGAGATGCCAGTCTTGCTCATCGCCCTGGTTGAAGCGCATGCCGCCGCCCGCATCCTCATCGGGGATATTGCGCTTCTCCCACGCCGGCAGCTGCGCCGCCATTGCTGCCACGTCAGCGCCCGGCTTCAGCCGCATGAACGAATAGCCGAACTGGCAACCCCAGCACGACAGGCCCTGGAGTTCCTTGGCCATGAAACTGTTGATGTCGATCCGAACGACCGCGCGGGCTTTCAGCGCCGAATTCTTCGGCAATTCCTTCAACACCCCGACGATCCGGTAATCCCGGGTGACCCCTTTGGAAATCACGCTCATCGTCTTGCCGACGACGTCCTCGGTACCGAAACGCCGCCGCGCCTCGCTCTGAGTCATCAACGCCGTGCCCGCCTCGGTCAGGCCGGCCGCATTGCCCCGCACCAGCGGCAGCTTGATCACGTCGAGCAGATTGCCATCGACGTACAGAAAATCCTCGGCCGCCAGCGCTTCGCCGTTCTTGATGAACACCGGCGCCGTCTTCATCACGAATACTTCTGCCGCAACCTGCGGAAAGTCCTTCTCGAACCGCTTGCCGGCGATATACGGTGTCATCTGCAACTTGTCTTCACGGCCCGTCTCACGCGACTTGTACCAGCTCTGCAACTGGTACACGTTCTCGTTGCCGGGCACCCAATTGTCATAACTCAGCTCGTACCGGATGAAGAGCATGATCATCAGGCACGCCGCCAGCCCGATCGCGAGGCCGAGGATGTTGATGAAGCTGTACAGCCGGTTCTTCATCAGGCTGCGGAGGCCGACAGTCAGGTAATTGCGCCACATTTTACCGCTCCCTATGCCGCGCGGCGGCGTTCGACGACGATACGGCCGTCGAGCATGTTGATGACCCGGCCGGCGTAATCGGCGTGGGCGGGCGAATGGGTAACCATGACGATCGTCGAGCCTTCCTCGTTGAGCTGCCGCAGCATCCGCATCACCTCCTCGCCGTGCGCGGTATCCAGGTTCCCCGTCGGCTCATCCGCCAGGATCAGCTTGGGCGCGCCCACTAGCGCCCGGGCAACGGCGACGCGCTGCTGCTGGCCGCCCGAAAGTTGCGCCGGTCGATGCCCCGCCCGGTGGCCGATGCCGACCTTGTCGAGAACGGCCTCCACCCTTGTCCGGCGTTCGGCGGCGGGGATGTTGTGATACAGCAGTGCCAGTTCGACATTCTCGCGCACCGACAGTTCGTCGACGAGATTGAAGCTCTGGAAAATAAAGCCGATATAGTGTTTTCGCAGCTCGCCGAGTTTCTCCTCGTTCAGCCCGGCGACCTCCTTGTCGGCAAACATGTACGATCCGGCGGTCGGTGAATCGAGCATTCCCATCACGTTGAGCAATGTCGACTTGCCGCAGCCCGACGGCCCCATGATGGCGACGAATTCGCCCTGCTCGATGGCAAGGTCGACCCCGTCGAGCGCCGCCGTCTCGACGGTATCGGTACGATAGGCCTTGGACAGGTTGGTCATCGTCAGCATCGCCATCAGTCGTTCTCCTTGGGGGCAATCGTAAGCGCGGTCTTGTCGACAAGACCGGTGTAGGGGCTGGTCAGCACTTTCTCGCCGGTATCGAGGCCGTCCAGCACTTCGATGAAGTCGCTGTTGCGGCGTCCCAGCCGGACCGGCCGGCGTTCGGCGCTGGTGCCGTCGGGATCGACGACGAATACCCAGTTGCCGCCGGTATCGTTGTAGAAACTGCCGTTCGGCAACAGTTTCGCCCGTTCCGGATCGCCGAGCTTGAGCCGCGCCTGCAAGGTCTGGCCGCGCTGCAGCCCCTGCGGCTCGGCGCCGACAAAGACCAGGTCGATCCGGAACTGGCCGCCGGTCACCTGCGGCAGGATCCGCGCGACCTTGAGCAAATGCTCCTTGCCGCCGACTGTGATCGTCGCCGCCTGCCCCGGCTCGATCCGGCCGAGATAGAATTCGTCGACAGCGGCGGTCAGCTTGTTGCGGCCCGGGCTGTCGATCTGGCCAAGCCGCGCGCCGGGCTCCATCGACTGGCCGATCTCGATCGAGAATGCCGACAGCTGCCCCGCCACGGGGGCACGCAGGTTGAGCGCATCGAGGCTGCCACGGGCAATGCCCAGGCTTGATTGCAGCGACGCCGACGCAGCGCGCAATTGCCTCAGCTGGCTGGCCTGCAGCCGCTCCTCCGCCGCCGCTGCATCCTTGAGCAGGCTCGTGCGCGCCCGCTGCGCCTTCAGATTGTCCTCGCTATCCCGAAACACCCGGCCGGCGACGAAGCCGCGCGCCGCCAGCGGCGCCTGCACATCGTGCTGGCGCTGCGCCTTGGCGAGTTCCAGCTCGGCCTCAATGATGCCGCGCCGGTTGGCCATGCGGCTTTGCTCGAGGGTGAATTCCTGGCTGCGCATGTTGTTGAGCTGCTGTTCGACCTCGGTCTGCCGGGCCAGCGTCGACAGCTGCAACTCGGCGTTCGACAGCCGCGCCAGCAACTGCCCCTTGACGACACTGGCACCATCCTCGGCGAACAGCTGCTCGATACGGCCGCCCTCGACCGCGTCGAGATAGACGGTCACCAGCGGCTTGACCTGCGCTCGCAGCGGCAGGAAATCCTCGAATACGCCGCTGGTGACTTCCGAGATCGTCGCCCGGTCGGCCGTGATCGACTGGCTGCCGACACGTGGCGCGAACTGCCACCAAAGCACGCCGACAAGGGCCGACAGGCCCATAACGATCGCGATCAGCAGGCGGCGGTCAAGGCGCCTTTTTTCCACTGGACGATCCATGGCCCCGCCGCTGGCCGGCCCGCCATCGTGGCGGTCGAGCTGGACGACCTGCATCAGGCGCCCGCCACTGTCCGAAAACGGACAGTGAGTGTCCGCTCATGAACAACCTTGTGGTAACCTGTCGCCAAATCCTATCTCCATGCCTTGGGGATGTGCCCCCGCGTGCCCCGCCTGCATCGTGCTTTGCATAAATCGTGCCAACGCCGCGGGTTGGCCCGGAACTTGCTCGGCAAGGGCGAAACAGGCAGAATCCGGGAGTGGCAATGGTCGACAATCAGGCATTCGGAACGGCGGTCGTGGTCGACGACGACGCCGATATCGCGCTTGCCGCAAAGCTCGCCATTCGCAGCGCCTTCCGCCAGGTCATCACGCTATCGCATCCCGACGCGCTGCTCCCATTGCTCGAGAAATCGCCCCCCGACGTCATCCTGCTCGACCTCAACTTCGCCCGCGGCGCCACCGATGGCCGCGAAGGTTTCCTGTGGCTCAGCCGCATCCTTGAAAAAGACCCCGACGCCGCCGTCGTCATCATCACCGCACACGGCGGCATCGGCATCGCCGTCGAGGCGATCAAGGCAGGTGCGACCGATTTCGTCACCAAGCCGTGGGACAATGAACGCCTGTTCGCCACGACCTGGTCCGCCGCCGCGCTGCGCCGTTCGCGCCGCGAAACCCGCCACGAGCGCCGCCGCGTCGTCGAAGTGGCCAAGCCATCGTCGGAAACCCCGATGCTCGGCACCTCCAAAGCCATGGACCATGTCCGCTCGCTCATCGACCGCGCCGCACCGACCGATGCAAACGTGCTCATCCTGGGCGAAAACGGCACCGGCAAGGAGCTTGTGGCGCGTGAACTCCACAGCCGCTCGCGCCGCGCCGCCGGCATCATGGTATCGGTCGATCTCGGCACCGTCAGCGAAAGCGTCTTCGAAAGCGAATTGTTCGGTCACGTCCGAGGTGCCTTCACCGATGCCAAAAGCGACCGGATCGGCCGGCTGCAGGCAGCCAATGGCGGCACCATCTTCCTCGACGAGATCGGCAATCTGCCGCTGCGCCTGCAACCCAAGCTGCTGACCGCGCTAGAACGCCGCGAAGTCACCCCGGTCGGCGCCAACAAGCCGGTGCCGCTCGATATCCGGGTCATCGCCGCGACCAACATGCCGCTCGACCAACTCACCGACGAAAACCGCTTCCGGCAGGATCTGCTGTTCCGCCTCAACACTGTCGAGATCGAGCTGCCGCCGCTGCGCGCCCGGCCCGAGGACGTGCCGCTGCTGCTCGCCCATTTCCTTGCCCATTATGCGCGCCGCTACAAGGCGCCGCCGCGGCACCTGTCGCCGGCGCTCGCCGAGATCCTCAGCAACCATGACTGGCCCGGCAATGTCCGCGCCCTTCGCCATGCCGCCGAACGCGCCGTGATCCTGGCCCGCGGCGACGCCTATGTCCTCGACGATTTCCCGCTGCCGCGCCGGTCGTCAGCACTGTCCCCACCGCCAGCACTGGCGCCGGTGCCTGTCGACACCGACCTCAATCTCGATCGCGCCGAAAAACAGATGGTCGAGCGCGCCCTCAAGAAGCACAACTGGAACATCAGCCTCGCCGCGGGCGAACTCGGGCTGACCCGCGCCGCGCTCTACCGGCGCATGGAAAAGCACGCGCTTTGAAACGCGGACCGATCCACCGTTTCGAATTCGGCCTGGCGCTCCGGCTTACCGGCATGGCCCTGCTGATCCTGGCGTCCGGCTGGACCTGGTCGCAGCCCGGCCTTGTCGCCGCCCGCATCGTCGCCGGCATTCTCGTTATCGTCGCGGCCGCCGATCTCTGGCACTATCTCGACCGGACCAATCGCGCCGTCGCCCGCTTCATCGAAGCTGTCCGCTTCGACGATTTTTCGCAGCGCTTCACCCTCGGCAAGGGCGGCGGCTTCGAAGCGCTCGGCCGGGCGCTCGACAACGCCGTCATCGAACTCGGTCGCCGCCGCTCGCTTGCCGCCGATGAAGCGCGCTTTCTCGCCGCCGTCGTCGACGACGCGCCGGTGCCGCTGCTGATGATCCAGGGCGGCGACCATGTCACCCTGCTCAACAAGGCCGCCCGGCGCCAGTTCGGTACGATCGACGTCACTCGCCTGCCCGATTTTGCCCGGCTTGGCCCGGAGTTCGTCGCCGCTCTTGGCATGGCGCCGGCCGGACGCCGGCTCACCCGCCTGCTCAAGGACGGCATCGCCCAGCGCGTCATCATCGAATCGGCGCGCATCGACCGGCTCGGCGAAGACATCCGCATCGTCTCGGTGATGCCCGTACAAAAGGTTCTCGGCAGCGCCGAAATGGCCGCCCAAAGCGACCTTGTCCGCGTGCTCACCCACGAGATCATGAATTCGCTGACGCCGGTCACCTCGCTTGCTCGCACCGCCGCCGACCTGCTCGCCGCAGCCGATCTCGGCGGCCGCGAGGACCTTGCCGACGTCAAGGCCGCGATCGACACCGTCGCCCGCCGCGCCGAAGGAATGCACCGTTTCGTCGAAAGCTACCGCGCCTTCGCCCGGCCCCCCGAAGTCCGCCGCCAACGCTTCGCGGCCGCGCCCTGGGCCGACGAGATCGCCCGGCTTTTCGCCGCCGACCCCACCGGCGCGCTTGCCGATTTGCAGCGCCTGATACCGCCCAACGCCGCGATCGACGGCGATCCGGAATTGCTCGCCCAGCTTTGCCTCAACCTGCTCCGCAACGGCGCCGCCGCCGCCACCGGCGCCGGCACCCCGCCCCGGCTGACGCTGGCCGTCACCCCCGGCGAACCCGGCGCGACGCTGATCGAGGTCGGCGACAACGGCCCCGGCATCCCACCCGACCGCCGCAACGACATCTTCCTGCCGTTCTACACCACCCGCGCCGACGGCCACGGCGTCGGGCTCAGCTTCGTCCATCAGGTCGTGATCGCCCATGGCGGCTCGATCGCCGTGGACGATGCGCCCGGCGGCGGCGCGCGTTTTCGCGCCTTTATTTAAGAACGCCGCAAGATTTCGGGCCTTTATCTAGTCTTTCCACCACGGGTAACCGACGGGCATATCCGTCGAGACCCGTCCCGGAAACGCCGGCGCTCGCTTCTCGATAAAAGCCCCGACGCCTTCCTTGACGTCCCCCGACGACCCGAGCGCCAGCGCGAACGGTCCATCGATCTCGAGGAGATCGAACGGTAGTTCCGACGAGCCGAAACGCCAGATCATCTAGGCTGGCATAGGCGTTGAGCTTGTCGGGGCGGTCGAGCGTCACCGTCAGCACCGGGCCCTCGACCTCGTATCGAATTTCCGCATATTGCATGGCGCTCAACCCGCCTTCTCGAACACCAGCCCCTTGAATTCTCCGGATTTTCGCCAATCGTCGATATATTTGAAGAATGCCGTCGCACCCGCCGGATGCCCGACCGCAAACGCCGCCCGTTCGTCCCGCGCCAGTCCCTCGTTGTTGTAGTACCCCGGCGTGCAATCGGGCGCCGCCCCGGCCATCATGCCCGGCCCGGTCATCAGGAACTTGACCCAATCCTCCTGCGCCCCGGCGTCGGCATCGACCCGCGCTGCACCGGTCTCCTGCGCATGGCGGACCACCGCCGCGATGGTGTCGCCGGCATCGGTCCAATTATGCGGCACGTTGACGATGAAGTTCGCCGCCTGGGCAAATTGCACGATGAAAGCATTGGGAAAACCGTGGACATGCAGCCCATGGAAGGTCCGCATCCCCTCCGACCAGGCCTCCGACAGCCGCCGGCCACCGACACCGGCGATGTCGAACCCGGCCCGGCGCTCGTGCGACGTGCCCACCTCGAACCCCGATGCATAGACGATGCAATCGACCTCATAATGCTTGCCGCCGACCCAGAACCCGGTCTCGTCGATCCGCTCGACGCCCTTGCCGCCGGTATCGATCAAATGCGTTCCCGGCTCGTTGAAGGCCTGCAGATAGGCATCGTGAAAGCACGGCCGCTTGCACAATTGGCGGTACCAGGCCTTCAAATTCTCGGCGGTTTCCTTGTCCTCGACGATCGCTTCGGCGCGCGCGCGGATCTCGGACATCTTCTCGATATCGGCGTCTTCATACGCCGCCATCATGCCCGCCGGGTTCATCTGTTCCGGCGGCAGGTCCATCACCCGCGCCCGAATCCGCCGGGTCAGGTCGGTCCAGCCGTCCTGCACCAGATCCTCGCTCGGCACCGGCCACAGCCCGATATTGGCAGCGAAATTGTCGAGCCAGCGCTTCTGCCAGCCGGGCGTCGCAATGCCGGCAAACCAGTCCGGATCGATCGGCGCATTGGCCCGCACGTCGACCGACGACGGCGTCCGCTGGACGACATACAGCGTCTCCGCGGCGCGGGCGACATGCGGCACACACTGCACCGAAGTCGCGCCGGTGCCGATGATCGCAACCCGCTTGTCACCGAGTTTATCGAGCGGCGCGCCATTGGTATCACCGCCGGTATAGTCGTAATCCCAGCGGCTTGTGTGAAAGCTGTGGCCCTTGTACGTCTCGATGCCCGGGATGCCGGGCAGCTTGGGCACGTGCAACGGCCCCGTACCCATGCCGATATAGTCGGCGGTGAAGCGATCGCCGCGGTCCGTGGTGATGACCCAGACGCCGCGCTCGTCATCCCATACCATGTCGTCGACGCGCGTATGGAACAGCGCCTTGTCGTACAGCCCGAACGTCCGCCCGATCCGCCGCGACTGTTCGAGGATCTCCGGCGCATGGGCATATTTTTCGGTCGGCATGTGACCCGTCTCTTCAAGCAGCGGCAGGTAGATGATCGACGCTGTATCACACTGGGCACCCGGATAGCGGTTCCAGTACCAGTTGCCGCCGAAATCGCCGGCCTTGTCGATGATCCGCACATCGGTGATGCCGGCCTCGACCAGCCGCGCGCCGACCGCCAGCCCGGCAAAGCCGCCGCCGACCATGGCGAAGGTGACATGGTCGGTCAGCGGCTCGCGCTCCACGCGCGGCGTGTAGGGATCATCGAGAAAATGCGCGAAACTGCCGGTCGTTTCGAGATATTGCGCATTGCCGTCGGGCCGCAGCCGCTTGTCGCGTTCGGCGCGATAGCGGGCCAATACGGCTTCTTTGTCGCTGCTCATGATGCTCGTTCCCCGTGGATCCGCGGCAACGCTAGCCCAGTTCGAGCCCGCGCCAAGCTGGCAGTTTTCCGCAGGCTGTCACAGGTTCGCGGATCGGGCAGCCGCGTTCATACCGATCCCCCGGGGTGCAGGGGATGATCACGAACCCCTCCGTCCGAGGCGGTTTCCCGGCTCGCCTTTAGCCTCCGATTGCACCCAGTTCCGCCAGGTCTGCCGCGGACAACGCCAGCTCAGCCGCCGCGATATTCTCGCGGAAATGCGCGGTCGACGACGTCCCCGGTATCAACAGGATATTCGGCGCCCGCTGCAGCAGCCAAGCCAGCGCAACCTGCATCGGCGTCGCCCCGATCCGCGCCGCGACCGCATCGAGCCCACTCGATTGCAGCGGCGTGAACCCGCCGAGCGGAAAGAACGGCACATAGGCGATTCCCGCCGCCGCCAGTTCGTCGATCAACGCATCGTCCTCGCGGTGCACGAGGTTATACTGGTTCTGCACGCAGGCTATGGTGGTGATCCGGCGCCCCTCGGCGACCTGCGCCGATGTCACATTGCTCAGCCCGACATGCCGGACCAGGCCGCGTTGCCGAAGCGTCGCAAGTGCCGTCAACGGCGCTTCGATCGATCCCTCGGCGGGACCATGGCCATCGCCGAACATGATCCGCAGATTGACGACATCGAGCGCTTCGACACCCAGGTTTCGCAGATTGTCGTCCACCGCGGCTTCAAGGTCCGCCGCCGAGATCGCCGCATTCCACGAACCGTCCGCGCCCCGCCGCGCACCGACCTTGGTAACGATCGTCAGCTCCTGTGGATACGGCGACAACGCCTCGCGAATGATCTGGTTGGTAACGTGCGGCCCGTAGAAATCACTGGTATCGATATGGTCGACACCCGCCTCCATCGCTGCCCGTAGCACCGCCAGCGCGGCATCCCGATCGCGTGGCGGCCCGAACACCCCGGGGCCGGCCAGTTGCATGGCGCCGTAGCCGATCCGCTTCACGCTGCGATCACAGAGCCAATACGTCCCGGCCTTGCCGATATCTGTCACGGAAAGTCTCCTTGTTGCGAGATCATCCATCTAGGCGCTCTCCCGCCGCGCGATAAGACAAGACAATTCGTACGGGCCGTGCGAATATTCGCACAGTGGCGGACCTTGGTGATCTCAACGCTTTCATTGCCGTCGCCCGGGCCGGCGGCTTTCGCGAAGCTGCCCGCGCGAGCGACAAAAGCGCTTCGGGTCTCAGCGAAGCCGTGCGCCGTGTCGAGGCCAGCCTCGGCGTTCGCCTCCTCCACCGCACCACCCGCAGTGTCCGCCCCACCGAAGCCGGCGCCCGTCTCATCGAACGCCTGCTGCCCGCACTCGCCGAAGTCGAAACCGCACTCGATGTCGTCAACGGCTTCCGCGACCGTCCCGCCGGCACCCTCAGGCTCAACGTTCCCGTCAGCGCCGCCAGGCTGGTCTTGCCGGCGATCGTCCCGCCGTTCCTCGCCGCCTTTCCCGACATCCGGCTCGAGATCACCGCCGAGGACGGTTTCGTCGACATTCTCGCATCCGGCTGCGATGCCGGCATCCGTTACGATGACCGGCTCGAGCAGGACATGATCGCCGTGCCGATCGGCCCACGCGTGCAACGCTTCGCCACCGCCGCCGCACCGGCCTATCTGGCGCGCCATGGCATCCCGGGCCATCCCCGTGACCTGCTGGAGCACGCCTGCCTGCGCGGGCGTTTCAGCAGCGGCGCCATTCCCCCCTGGGAATATGAACGCGGCGGCGAGATCATTCTCGTCGAACCGACCGGACCCCTGGTCGTCGGCATCGGTGCCGCGACCGACCTCGTGGTCGATGCGGCCATCGCCGGCACCGGTATCATCCAGCTGTTCGAAGACTGGCTCAGGCCCCACCTCGACAGCGGCGCGCTGGTGCCGGTTCTCGAGGACTGGTGGCGGTCATTTTCGGGACCGTTTCTCTATTATTCGGGCCGCCGTCACCTCCCGGCCCCGCTGCGGGCCTTCATCGATTTCATCGGGGCCCGCGTCTGAAGCTGCTCCGTCCGGGGCAATTGGACTACCCCCCTTGCCCCTGCCTCACCGCGGCCCGAACTGCGTATCTTGGCACAACGTCGGATACGTCGGTCGTTGCAGCGTTTCCGACTCCTGCGGGAGTTCAGCGGTGGCTCAATACTATAATCTTTTCGGTCCCCAGTTCGTCAACGGCACGGCCGCACTCGATCGCTATTATGCTTTTACCAAGGACGATAATTTCGACCGGGTAAATCCCGATGCGCTATTTGCGCTGTTCACCTGGACAACCGGCATTCGCAAGGCCGACGGCAGCCTGCTGGCCATCAGCGGCACCGACGTACAGATCTCGCAGGATGTCTATAATTCCAATGGCGGCACCGACGTCCTGTACGGATCGAGCCGCAACGACGCCATTTTCTTCAATAACGGCCAATTTGCCGATGGCGTCGGCGGCATCAACGGTATCCAGCAATTCTACTTCGGTGCCGGCAACGACATCGCCGATTTCAGCGCGCGCGGCAACGGCGCCGCCTATACCAAGCAAGTCCTGCTGAATGGCGAGGACGGCGACGACACGCTGATCGGCGGCTCCAACAACGACGAGATCAACGGCGGCAACGGTATTGACCTGCTGATCGGCAACGGCGGCGGTGACAAGCTCGATGGCGGCGCGGGCAACGACACAATCTACGGCGACGACATGGGCGCCAACCTGGTCGGAGGCCAGGACACGCTGCGCGGTCGCGCCGGCGACGACACGCTTTATGGCGGTGTCAGCGCCGACGCCCTTTACGGCGACGAGGACAACGACACGCTCTATGGCGGGCTCAGCGGCGACACGCTGTATGGCGGCATCGGCAACGACATGCTTTACGGCGACGATCCCGGCGGCATCGGCGGCGACAAGCTGTTCGGCGACGCCGGCGACGACGAGCTTCGCGGCGGCGGCGGCATCGACCAGCTCGACGGCGGCACCGGCAACGATCGCCTCTACGGCGACGACGCCGACGACATCGTCCGCGGCCGCGCCGGCAACGACCTGCTGGTCGGCGGCGCCGGCAACGACAGCCTCGGCGGCGACGAGGACATCGACACCGCGCTCTATTCGGGCAACCGCGCCGACTATGTCACCGTGCTCAACGCCGATGGCTCCTATACCGTCACCGACAGCCGCGGCATCGATGGCACCGACACGCTGCGCGCCGTCGAATTCCTGCAATTCGCCGACGCCCTGCTCTCGGTCGACCAGCTTAACTACCCCCCGGTCATCACCTCGGACGGCGGCGGTGCGACGGCCGTCCTGACTATCGCTGAAAACACCGCTGCCGTCACCACCATCACCGCCGCCGACCAGGATGCCGGCCAGACGCTCGGCTTCGGCATCGCCGGCGGCGCCGACGCAGCGCTTTTCGTCGTCGATGCCGCCACCGGCCTGCTCAGCTTCGCCAACGCGCCCGATTTCGAAAATCCGGTCGATGCCGATGGCGACGGCGTCTACCAGGTCAATGTCCGCGCCTTCGACAACCTCGGCGGCAGCGATGTCCAGACCTTGTCGGTCACGGTTGCCGATGCCGCCGACGGCGCCGCGCCGGTCATTTCGTCCGACGGCGGCGATCGCACCGCCATCATCGCCCGCGCCGAGGGCACCACCGACGTCACCATCGTCGCCGCCGCCGATGCCGATGGCACCACGCCAACGTACCGTATTGCCGGCGGTGCCGATGCCGCGCGGTTCAGCCTCGATGCCGCGACCGGCGCGCTAATCTTCCTCGCCGCCCCCGATTTCGAAGCACCCGCCGACGCCAATGGCGACAATCGCTACGAAGTCTTTGTCGAAGCCACCGATGGCCTCAACAGCGACCGCCAGCAGCTCAGCATCGAGATCACCAACTTCAACGACAATTCACCGGTCATTACCTCCGGCCCCGCAGCGACCATCGATGAAAACACTGTGCTCGCCGCGACCATCACCGCGGTCGACGCCGACACATCCACGCCCGGCTTCGCGCCGAGCTTCGCCATCATCGGCGGCGACGACGCGGCCCGTTTCAGCCTCGATGCCGTCACCGGCGCGCTGACCTTCATCACCGCTCCCGATTTCGAAGCCCCCACCGATGCCGACGGCAACAACATCTATTCGGTTATCGTCGCCGCCAATGATGGCAGCTTCACCGCCGAGCAAAGCATTGCCATCACGGTCGCAAATCTGAACGACACCGCACCGGTCATCAACAGCAACGGCGGCGCGGCAGTCGCGGCAGTCGCCGTCGCCGAAAACGCCGTGGTCGTCACCAGCGTCATCGCCGCCGACGCCGATGGCACCACGCCGACCTACCGCATATCCGGCGGCGCCGACGCGGCGCTGTTCAGCCTCAACACCGCCACCGGCGCGCTTGCCTTCCTCGCCGCCCCTGATTTCGAGGCACCGCAAGACAGCGATCTCGACAATATCTACCAGGTCACCGTCGAGGCGACCGATGGGGTCAATATCGACAGCCAGGCGCTCGCTATTTCGGTTACCGATGTCAACGAGATCGGCCGCACCATCACCGGCACTACCGGCAACGACACCATCACGCCTACCGCCGTCGCCGCGCTGCGCACCACCGCGCTCAACGACACGATCTACGGCCTAGCCGGCAACGACACGATCGACGGCGGTGCCGGCGAGGATCGCATGGAGGGCGGCGCCGGCAACGACACCTACACAGTCGATCGCTTTTCCGACGATGGCCGCAGCACCAATGACGATATCGTCGTCGAGCTCGCCGGCGGCGGCACCGATCGCGTCAACGCCTCGGTCAGCTATCGCCTCGCCGCCCAGGTCGAAAACCTGACCCTGCTCGGCGCCCTCGCGATCGACGGTTTCGGCAACGATCTCGCCAATTCGCTGACCGGCAACGCCGCCGCCAATCTCCTGTCGGGCGAAGCCGGCAACGACACCATTCTCGGCAACGACGGCAACGACACCCTCGTCGGCGGCGACGGCGACGACCAGCTGCTCGGCGGCAACGGCAACGACAATCTCCAGGGCGGTGCCGGAATCGACCGGCTCGACGGCGGCATCGGCATCGACACCCTTGCCGGCGGCGCCGGCGACGACCTCTATCTCGTCGATGTCTGGTCGGACGATGGCAACGATCTCAACGACGACCTCGTCACCGAACTTGCCGGCGGCGGCAACGACCGCGTTTCGACAACCGTCAGCTACCGGCTCGGCGCCGACGTCGAACAGCTGACGATTGCCGGCACCGCCGCGATCAACGGCACCGGCAACAGCCTCGCCAACGTCATCTCGGGCAATACCGCCGGCAATGTCATCACCGGGCTCGATGGCAACGACACCCTGTCCGGTATCGGCGGCGACGATATCCTCGAAGGCGGCGCCGGCACCGACGTCCTCGACGGCGGCATCGGCAACGACATCCTGCGCGGCGGCGACGCCAGCGACAGCCTGCTCGGCCAATCGGGCGCCGACACGCTCATTGGCGGCACCGGCAAGGACACGCTTACGGGCGGCCTCGACGCCGACATCTTCGGCTTTGCCTTCGGCGACACGACGCTTAACACTAACCTTGATCGCATTACCGATTTCAGCACCGCCGCCGGTGATCGCATCGATCTCGATCTAGTTTCCGGTAGCCTCGACGCCACCGCCTATGCCGAAGGATCGATCGGCACCAACAACTTCACCGATGCTCTCAACATGGCGCGCTCGCTGTTCGCCGCCGGCGGCAAGACTGCGGTCTTCGTCGCCGGCAGCACCGATGGCTGGGTGTTTTGGGACGGCGCCGGCGGCGATAACCTCCCCGACCAGGCCATCGTCATGACCGGCGTCAATTCGGTCGATCTGTTCAGCTATAGCCAAATCATCTGATCCACCTGATGTGTCATCCCGGGCTTGACCCGGGACCCAGCTCCTTCCCAGCGCGCGCCCTACGGCACCAGTACCATCTTCAGCGCCCCGGCGCTTCGGCTGTCGAACGCCTCATAAGCCGCCGCGCCGCTGCTCAGCGGCATGACGTGGCTTATATACCGTTCGGGCTTCAGCCGCCCGGACTGCACCAGCGGCATCAGTGCCGGCCATTCCTCGGGCACCGAGCACGTCCCGATTCGGAATGTCAGCCCGGCGGCAAAGGCGCGCTCGAGCGGAAACGCATAACGCCGCGACTGCTGCACGCCGATCACCGAGACGGTCCCACGCCGCGTCACCAGCCGCAGCGCCAGGTCGACCGTCGCATCATGCCCCACCGCCTCGACCACGCAATCGACCTTGCGGCCATGCGTCGCCTCGCGAATATGCTCGATGGCTTCATCCGGAGACAACGCAATTGCCCCCGATCCGGCCGCCAGTGCCCGCCGCTCGGCAATCGGATCGATCGCGAACACGACATGCGCGCCCATCACGAATGCGCTGTCGACCGCCATCAGCCCGATCGGACCCAGCCCGATCACCGCGACGCTGCTGCCCGGCTTGATGTCGGCGTTGCGCGCGCCGAACCACGCCGTCGCCAGCGCGTCGGTCATCATCAGCGCCTGGTCGCGGCTGATGCCCTCCGGGATCTTCACCGCGTTGCTGTCGGCTGCCGGTACCCGGAACGTCTCGGCCTGGACGCCCTGCAATTTCGCCGACAGGCCATAACAGCCGGCGCCGTTGTTCTCGCAGCCGATGACATTGCCCGACAGGCACGACCGGCACGCGCCGCAGCCCACCGCCGCCGGGATCATGACCTTGTCGCCGACCCGCAACCGCGTCACCGCGCGCCCGACCTCGACGATCTCGCCGACCGCCTCATGGCCGACACAAAAGCCGACATCCTCGGAAAATCCATGCCCGTGATAGATATGCAGGTCGCTGCCGCAGATCGAGCAGGCCTCCATCTGGACGATGGCATCGCGATCCGATTCCAGCCGCGGGTCGTCCATCGAGTCAAAGCGGATATCGCGCTCGCCAAAATAGCGCAGGGCCTTCATGCCAGCCCCTCCAGCCGATAGAAACGCGCCGCGGTCCCGGCAAACAGCGCCGCCTTCTCGTCCGCCGAAGCCCCCGCCGCGATGCGCTTGAAGGCATTCCACAGCACCGGATAATCCGCGCCCCAGCGATCGACCGGGAAATTGCTTTCGAACATGCAACGCTCGGCGCCGAACGCCTCGATGCATGTCTCGATATAGGGCCGCCACGCATTCGCCAGCACGTCCGACGACGGTCGCGTGCCCGGCCCCATGCCCTCGAACCCAGCAAATGGCATGGCCAGACCGCCGAGCTTCATCGACACATTCGGGCAGGCCGCCAGCGCCCGGATATTCGCCGCCCACCCGGCAAACCGCTCCTCGAGCCGCCCCGCATAGGCTCCGATCCCCACCGGCGTCCCGACATGGTCGATGACCATCGCCGTATCCGGAAACGCCCGCGCCAGATCTACCACTCCCGGCAATTGCGGCTCGATCACCCACACATCGAGCGACAGCCCGCGCGCCGCAAAATGCGCCACTGCCTGCCGGACCGCCGGATCACCCGTCAGGCCCGCCGCCGCATGCCCTAACGGCCCCAGCACCGCCGGGTCCGCGTCATGCGCCATCATGTGCCGAATGCCGCGAAACCGCCCGCCACCCGCCGCAATATGCGCGTCAAGCACCTGCGCGACGCCATCGCCCAGCCCCAGATCGGCATGCCCGACGATCCCGGCACATGCCCGCACCTGGCCATAGACGCCGCTCGCCGCCATCGCCGCGACGCCATTGACAAACTCGGTCTCGCCCACCGGCTTCATTGCCTCCGGGCCATCCGCCCGATAAAATGCCCCGCACTGGACATAGACCGTACCGATGACATTGTGCCCGCTGCCGGTATCCGCCACCAGTTCGTCGAGCAAATACCGCGGCGACTGGCGCAGGACAGCATCGAAGCCATGCGTCTCCGGCGGCAGCAATGCGACCCGTGATCGCCAATCCCACAAATGGTGATGCGGATCGATGATCGGCAGTTCGGGCTCGATGATAATTTCGCTCATATCGCGGTTCCCCGGCCTTCCCAGAATGGCGCGCGCAGCTTGCGCTTGAAGATCTTGCCCGAATCCTCGCGCGGCAGGTCATCGGCAAAATCGATCCGCCGCGGCACCTTGTACCCTGCCAGCGACCGCCGCAGCTCGGCGCGCAACGCCCCGGAATCGAGCATTTGCCCCGGCATCGCCTGCACGACCGCCATCACGCTCTCGCCGAACTCCTCGTCGGGAATGCCGAACACCGCGCAATCGGCAACCCCGGGCATCTTGTGCAATTCGGCCTCGATCTCGGCCGGATAGATGTTGGCGCCGCCGGAGATGATCATGTCGGTCTTGCGGTCGCACAAATACAAAAACCCGTCGGCGTCGAAATATCCCATGTCGCCCGGGGTGATCAGCCCGGCCTTCTCCATCGCCGCGCGCTTTTCCGGCGCGTTGCGATAGGTGAACTCGGCGGCACCCCGCCCACGCCCGATGACTTCGCCGATCGTCCCCGCCGGCACGTCGTTGCCTTCGTCGTCGATCACCCGCACATCGACATCGGGCATTACCCGCCCGACCGATCCTGGGTGCGCCAGCCATTCGTCGGCGGTCAGTGATGTCACATTGCCCATCTCGGTCGAGCCATAATATTCGTTGATGATCGGCCCCCACCATTCGATCATCGCCCGCTTCACCGGCGGCGGGCACGGCGCCGCCGCGTGCGTCACGAACTTCAGCGAGCTCAAATCATACCGCCGGCGCACCTCCTCGGGCAGCCGCAACAACCGGTTGAACATGATCGGCACCATGTTCAGATGGGTGATCCGCTTCGCCTCGATCAGCTCCAGCAGCTCTTCGGCATCGAAGCGCGGCATGACGACGACGTTGGCCCCGCAGCGTATCGAGAACGCCGAATGGGCATTCGGCGCCGCATGATAGACCGGGCCGATGACCGCCGTGACGATCTCGGCCGGGTCGGCGCGCCCCTCCAGATAATCGGTATAGCCATAGGTCCAGCCAAGCATCCTGGACACCGCCGCACCCTGTTCGGGCGTGAACGTCTCGCGCCACACGCCCTTGGGCCGGCCGGTCGTCCCCGACGTATAGATGATCGTGCTCGGTGCGACTTCGGCTTCGCGGGTCATCGGCGCCGCCGCATCAACCAGTTCCTGCCACAGCGGAAATCCCGCCGGCAGCGCCGCGGTGATGCCATAGGCGGCGCAAACTTCGGGCGGCGTCGCCACCACCACGATGCGCAACCCTTCGGGGATGGCGTCCGCAATCGGCGGCAGCAGGTCGGCGTGGATCAGCAGCAGCTTGACCCCGGAGTCGCGCAGCAGATACCCCGCCTCGTCGGCGGTGTAGTGCCAGTTGACCGGCACCGGGTACACGCCGAGCAACCCTGCCCCGAAACTCGCCTCGAAAAACGCCAGGTCGTTGCGCAGGTACAGCGCCACGCCGTCGCCCTTCCGGATGCCAAGTTGTTCCAGCACCGTCGCCGCCCGCGCCACCCGGTCGCCGAATTCGACCGCGTCCAGCGTGCGCTCGCCGCTACTGATCCAACCCATGACGTTCTCCCCAAGTCACGGTTTCACCGCGCATTCATCGCATTATATTCGCGGATCTTGGCCTTGCCGAGCTGGGACATATGAACCTCGTCGGGCCCATCCGCGAGCCGCAGAAACCGGTTGAGCGTAAAGAACCCGGCGATCGGCGTATCGTCGCTCACCCCCATGCCGCCATGCGCCTGGATCGCGCGATCGGTCACCGTCTGCGCCATTTGCGGCGCGATCACCTTGATCGCCGCGATCAGGTCCTTGGCGACGACATTGCCATGCCGGTCCATCTGGTCGGCGGCCTTCAGCGTCAGCAGCCGGGCCATCTCGATCTCGCAGAACGACCGCGCCACGTCCTGCCGGATGCTGCCCTGATCCGACAGCTTCTTGCCGAACGCGGTCCGGCTCTCGACCCGCCGCGCCATGATCTCGAGCGAACGCTGCGCCTGGCCGATCGACCGCATGCAATGGTGGATGCGCCCTGGCCCGAGCCGCCCCTGCGCGATCTCGAAGCCGCGCCCTTCCCCAAGGATAAGGTTTGCCGCCGGCACCCGGACATTCTCGAACCGCATCTCGGCCTCGCCGCCCGGCGAGTTCTTCGATCCGAATACCGTCAGGTTGCGCACGATGCTCACCCCCGGCGTATTCGCCGGCACGATGATCGTCGAATGCTGCCGATGGCGCGGGTTGTCGAGCAGCGTCTTGCCCATCACCAGCAACAGCGAGCACCGCGGGTCCATCACCCCCGAGATCCACCATTTCCGCCCATTGAGCACGTAATCATCGCCGTCGCGCAGGATCGTCAGCTCGATGTTGGTCGCGTCCGACGACGCCACCTGCGGCTCGGTCATCACATAAGCCGAGCGAATTCCGCCCGCCAGCAGCGGCTTGAGCCACATTTCCTGCTGCTCGGGGCTGCCGTACCGCGCCAGCACTTCCATGTTGCCGGTATCGGGCGCCGAGCAGTTGAAGACCTCCGAACACCATGGCGCCCGCCCCATGATCTCGGCCAGCGGCGCATATTCGAGGTTGGTCAGCCCGGGGCTCCAGGCGCCATATTCATGCGGCAGGAACAGGTTCCACAAGCCCTGCGCCATGGCCTCGGCCTTCAGCGTGTCGAGCTCCGGCCAATATTTCCACAAATTGGCGTGCTCGGTCACCCAGTCGTGGTGCGCCTGCTCGGCTGGATAAACGTGCAGGTCCATGAACGCTTCGAGCTTGGCGACCAGCGCCTTCACCTTCTCGGAATGGTCGAAAATCATTGCCAAATCTCCTAAAGTGAAAGGCCGCCATCGACGATCAGCGTGTGCCCGTTCACATATGCGGCGAGCGGCGAAGCGAGGAACAGCGCGGCACCCGCCATGTCGGCGGGAGTCCCCATCCGGCCGGAAGGAATCGCCGCTAGCGCTCCTTCGAGGCGCTTTGGGTGTTCGGTGGTGACCTTGGTCAGCTTGGTATCGACCAGCCCCGGCGCCAGCCCATTCACCCGGATACCCTCAGGCGCCCATGCCTGCCCGAGCGTCCTGGTCAGGTTGATCGCCCCGGCCTTCGACGCCGCATAGGCCGGGTTGCCCTTGTTGGCCTTGGTCCCCGAAATCGAGCTGACGATAACGATCGAGCCGCGACTTGCCGCCAGATCGCCCCGAAAGCGCCGGCAGCAATGCATCAAACTGTCGAGGTTGACCGCCATCACCCGGTCCCAGCCCTCGCGTTCGAACTCGCCGCGGCGATAGACGACAGTGCCTTGCGACAGCACCAGCACGTCCAACCCGGCGAACGGCGCCGGCGCATCCGCAATCGCATCGGGATCACCGACATCGACGCAATCATAGCCCAGCCCCGACAGGTCCGACCCCTCATTGCCGGCATAATCCGCGGCGCTCCGCCTGGTGCCCCAGACATGCACCCGCGCGCCGCGTGTCCGGAACGCGTGGGCGATGCCATTGCCGATCCCGCTCGATCCGCCGACGACCAGGACGGTCTTGCCACTGAAATCCATATCGTCGTTCATCTGATCCACCTCAGTGCGCGTTCGAAAAGTCCGACAGTCTTGGCGTGGAGCAGGTCACCCGTCGCGCGCGGCGCCTTGCCGGCACAGGCGCGGGCATGGGTGCCCTCGAGGATGATGCCCAGCTTGTAGCAGGCGAGCACCGCGTACCAGTCGATCGCCGACAGGTCGCGCGATGTCCGTGGCCGGTAGTGGTCGACCAGTTCGGCGATCGTCGGAAATCCGTCCCACGGCTGGATCGCGACCGCCTCGTCGCCATGCTCGTCGCCCTCTGGCCAAGTCGCCATTAGCCACCCCAAGTCAATTAACGGGTCGCCGATCGTCGTCAGCTCCCAATCGATGATCGCCGCCAGTTCGGGGCCGTCGTGCCGGTACATCACATTGGAAAGATGATAGTCGCCGTGAATGATCCCCGGCTCGCCGTCGACCGGCCGATGCGCCTCGAGCCACGCCGCCACCTGCGCAACCCCCGGGATCGCATCCGGCCCGGTCCAGCCGGCAAACTCGCCGTACGACGTCAATTGCGACTGCCACCGCGCCACCTGCCGCGCCAGATAATTGTCGGGCTTGCCGAACCCCTCCAGCCCAAGCGTACGATAATCCAGCGCCCCCAACCCGGCGATGCCCTCGGTCAACGCCAACCCCATCCGCCGGCGTATCGCCGGCGAGCCCGAATGCAGCGCTGGCAGCCCCATCGTCGCGTTGAAGCCGTCGATCGGCTCCATCAAATAGAAGGCCGCCCCCAGCACACTCTCGTCGCCGCACGCCGCAATCAACCGCGGATGCGGCACCCCGGTATCGGCGATCGCCGCCAGCATCCGCGCCTCGCGCCGCATCGTCTCGTTAGAATTGGCGCGCAGATGCGGCGGTGGCCGGCGCAGCACATAACCACGCCCGTCGCGCTCGAAACGCAGCAGGATATTCTGCGTACCCCCGGTCAACAGCGCCGCGTTCGAGATCGGCCCTGATCCCAAGGCCTCGCGATCCATCCAACCGGTCAACGCGCCTTCATCAACACCTGCAGGAAACTCGCTCGTCATCATCCTCGTGTATTTAAGACAGTTGGATAATGCACTTGACGTAACTGCTAGGCAGTGGAAATCAGGCTTTGCAATGCCTGACCCCACAGCCCCGAAACCGCGGACCGACGCCGCCGACCATCTCAAGTCGGTCGCCCGCCTGTTGTTCGCCGAGCGCGGCATCGACGGCGTCACCGTCCGCGACATCGCCGAGGTCGCCGGCCAGAAGAACCACGCCGCCGTCGGCTATCACTTCGGCTCGAAGGACGCTCTCGTCCGCGAGATCATCCTCGACGGTGCGATCCTGATCGACCGGCGCCGCAACGAATGGCTCGACGAACGCGAATCCCGGGGCGGCCCGCGCAGCGTCCGCGAAGTCGTCGATGTGCTGATCTACGCCGGCGTCGATCTCGCTGGCGACGGTGCCGAAAATGGCTATAGCCGCTTCGTCGTCATGCTCGGCATGACCCACCGCCAGTTCTTCATGGACACGCTCGCCGATCGCTGGAATTCAGGCTATCTGCGCTGCCTCGAACATTTGCGCCGGCTGATGCCCGCCATGCCCGCGGCGCTCAAGAACCAGCGCTTCGTCTTCATGGGCGCCTATCTCGGCAGCGTCCTCGCCGCCCGCGAAGCACAACTTGCCGACACCGCACGCGACCATCCAAGCTGGCAATCGGACACCGCACTCGCCCATTTCGCCCTGACGATGACCGCAATGCTCGAATGCCCGGCTGATCGACTATAGACGTCGGCATCCATGAATATTCGAATGCCACGATTTTTCGTTCCGTTGCTCGCCGGTGGCACCTTTGCCGACCGCTTGGTCGCCTGTATCGGCGCAGCGCTCTGCATTGCCTTGACCGTCCTGATCATTGCAGCCCCGTTCGATGACCCGAACCTCCTGCTGCTCGTCGCCGCGCCCATTGGCGCCTCGGCCGTGCTGGTCTTCGCCGTACCGGCAAGCCCGCTGGCGCAGCCCTGGCCGGTCATCGGCGGCAATGTGATCTCGGCCCTTGTCGGCGTTACCGTTGCACAGTTGGTGCCTATCCCCGCCCTTGCCGCCGGCCTGGCCGTTGGCGGCGCCATTCTCGCCATGTCGCTGACCCGCTCGCTCCATCCCCCCGGCGGTGCCGCTGCCTTGTCCGCCGTACTCGGTGGTCCCGCCATGCTGGCCGCCGGATACACCTACCCGTTCCTGCCGGTCGCACTCAACGCCGTGATCCTCACCGCGCTCGCCATCGCCTTCCACCGCTTTTCAGGCCACAGCTATCCGCACCGTCCTGTCCCCGTCGCCGGCCATCTCCTGCCACCGCCGATACTGCCGCTCCACCCGGAGGACATCGACCAAGCCCTTGCCGACCTCGGCGAGACCTTCGACGTGGCGCGCGAGGATCTCGACCTGCTGTTCAGCCGCGTCGAACACCATGCAGCATTGCGAGCCCTCAGCCCGCCACCGAAATAAACCGCTCGACATGATGGTCGGTCGTTCCGAACTCGCCCTCGATCACCGTCGCCCGCTTGAAATAATGGCTGACCGCGGCATCGTCGGTCATCCCCATGCCGCCGTGCAACTGGACCGCATTTTGCCCCACGAACCGGCACGCCTCGCCGATCGTCACCTTGGCCACCGACGCCGCCCGCGCGCGTTCGGCGGGCTCGGCCTCCAGCCGCAACGTCGCCAGATAGACCGCCGACGTCGCCATCTCGATCTGCATGAACATGTCGACCATCCGGTGCTGCAAAACCTGGAACGAAGCGATCGGCTGCCCGAACTGCTTCCGCTGCCCGGTATATTCGATCGTGTCCGCCAGCATCCGCCGCATCACGCCGACCGCCTCCGCGCCCATCGCCGCGATCGAGATATCGCCGACACGTTCGAGCACCGGCAGCGCCGCACCCTCTTCGCCGAGCAAGGCATCGCCTGACAGCACCACGCCCTCGAAGCGCACGTCCGCCGCCCGCCGCCCGTCGATCGTCGGATAGGACATCAGGCTCACGCCGATCGCATCCGGCGCCACGACGAACAGCGACGTCCCCGTGTCGGTCAGCGCGCTGACAATGAGATGCGTCGCCCAAGGCGCTCCCACAACCACCGATTTCAGCCCATCGAGCCGCCAGCCGTTGCCCTCGCGCACCGCCCGCGTTGTCCTCGGCTGCCAGCCATAGCGCGTATCGGGCTCGGCCCAGGCCAGCGCCAGCCGCACGTCGCCGGCAATGATGCCGTCCGACAGCGCCTGCGCAGCCTCGCCGCCTGCGGCGCGCAACACCGCCGCCCCCGTCACCACCGTCTCGAGGAACGGCACGGTGATCAACGCCTCGCCCAGTTCCTCCATGACGACCATCACCGTCACCGCGTCGTGCGGCACTGCGATATCGGCGAGGCTGAGGATGCCCAGGTCGTCCGCAAACGCCGTCCACGTCGCCGCGTCCCAGCCGCTCTCCGATCGGCTGATCGCCCGCCGATGCTCGAAGCCGTGATGACTTTTCAGCCAGCCGCGCACGCTGTCGCGCAGCTGCTGCTGTTCGCCCGAAAGACTGAAATCCATAAGGGGGTCCTGTTTACAGCCGAAGCGTCTTGGCGATGATGTTGCGCTGGATTTCGTTCGACCCGGCATAAATCGACCCGGCGCGCTCGTTGAGATAGCGCAGCGGCGCGACCGCCGCCTGGCGCGGGCCGACGAACGTACCGTGCGCATGCGGCAGCGAAACCTGGCCCCCCGGCATGCCCGCCTGCGGCTGGTAGGCCATGCCATACCGCCCCGCCACGAGCAGCCCGAGCTCGGTAACATGCTGCTGCAACTCGGTACCGAGCACCTTCATCACCGACGCCGACGCCCCCGACAAAGCCGGCCCCGCCATCGCCCGAAACTCATACGTCTCGAACGCGGCCAGCCGGATCCGCGCCAGTGCCAGCCGCCGCACGAACGCCGCGTCGTCCGCCAGCATTCCATCCCCCACCGCGACCGTCCGCGCCGCCGCCTCGATCTGATCCAACCGCACCTGCAGGTCCGGCGCATAGGCCGACCCGCCGCGCTCGAACTCGAGCAGGTACTTCGCCACCGTCCAGCCATTGTCGATCGCACCAACGACATTGGCCTTGGGCACCCGCACCTGGTCGAAGAATATCTCGTTCTGGATATGCTCGCCCGCTGGCGACACAATGGGCCGCACCGTCACCCCCGGCGTCGTCATGTCCACGAGCAAAAACGTGATCCCCTGCTGCAGCCGCTCGAGCCGCGACGTGCGCACCAGGAAAAATCCCCAGTTCGCGACATCGGCATGGGTGTTCCAGATCTTCTGCCCCGTGCACACCAGCGCGTCGCCGTCATCCTCGGCGCGCATCTGCAGCGCCGCGAGATCCGATCCCGCCCCTGGCTCGGAATAGCCCTGGCACCAGAAATGCTCGCCGCTCAGCATCCGCGGCAGGAAATGCGCCTTTTGCCAATCGTTGCCATGCCCGATGATCGCCGGCCCGCACATCGCGATCCCCATCGGCGACACCGGCGGCGCCCCGGCCGCCGCACGCTCGCGAGCAAAGATATATCGCTGCGCTACGCTCCACCCGGCGCCGCCATGCTCCACCGGCCAGGCCGGCGCGACCCAGCCGCGCTTGTGCAATATTCGCTGCCACGCCAGCGATCGCTCATGATCGGCATAGACACTGGTCATCCATGTCCCTGCCGACCGCAGCTCGTCCGTCAAATTCTCGGCGAAAAATTCCCGCACTTCCTGCCGAAACGCTAGTTCGTCATCGCTCCAGTCGAGGTTCATGCCCTGCGCCCGAGTGCCCCACCGCGGGCAAGATGCCGCCAGACGATGGTCTTCTGCACCTCGGTAGACCCGCCATAGATCGTCTGCGCCCGCTCGAACAAATAGGATGCCGTGCGCGTCACCGCAAAACCCGGCACCGCTGGCGCCTGCGCCGACCATCCCGCGGCACTGCGATCGACCAGCGCCGACCGGTCGCGCCCGGCCAGTTCCACCCACAGCGCGGTGATCTCTTGCGCCAGCTGCGTGCACGCGATCTTCAGCCCCGAGACCGCCGCCGGCTCGGCGTCGCCCGTCAACACGCGCAAGACGCTGATCTCGACCACATCGAGCATGATCCCCGCCCGCGCCAGCCGCTGGCGAAAGCCGTTATTGGCCCCCAGCCGTTCCTCCCCCAGCACCGCCAGCGCCGCGAGGTCGGCGCGCTTGCGGCCGACATGCGCGTACGAAACCCGCTCCGCCGACAACAGCACATTGGCATAGTACCAGCCGCGCCCCTCCTCGCCGATCAGGTTCGTCGCCGGCACCCGCACCGCATCGAACCTCACCTGGTTGAGCTCGTGCGACCCGTCCATCGTGATGATCGGCCGCACCTCGACCCCCGGCGTCCGCATGTCGACGCAGATCATCGAGATACCGTCCTGCTTGCGCGCCGTCTTCTCGGTCCGCACCAGGCAGAATATCCAGTCGGCCCAATGTGCCCCCGACGTCCAGATCTTCGATCCCTGCAGGATGAAATCATCGCCATCGCGCGTCGCCGTCATCGCCAGCGAGGCCAGGTCCGACCCCGATTCCGGCTCGGAATAACCCTGCGCCCACATCGCCCGTGATTCGAGAATGTCGGGCAACCAGTGCGCCTGCTGCTCCGGCGTCCCGAACGCACAGACGATCGGCCCGATATAGATCACCGCCATCGGGATGATCGAAAGCGCCCCCGCCCGCTCGAGTTCCTGCTCGAACAGATACCGCCGCACCGGCGTCCACCCCGGCCCGCCATGTTCCGCCGGCCAGCCGACCCCCAGCCAGCCACGCGCCTGCAATGCCTGCTGGGCGCGGACATGATCATCCCGCGTCAGCACGATCCCGGCGCGCGCCTTGTCGATTATATCGCGCGGATAGTCGCGTTCGAAAAAAATCCGCGCCTCGTCGACAAAGGCCAAGTCGTCGGCATCGATCAACAGGTCCATATGCCATCATCCTCGCAAACCTGCACTTGCACACAGGTTTACGAACTACCGCCGTCGGATAAAGCCAATTCGGCGTGTCCAGTTCAATTGGAGAGGGGCGGGCATGATCGAGGGTGGATGCAATTGCGGCGCCATTCGCTACCGTATCGCGGGCGAGCGCTGACCATCGCCGCCGCCCGGTTGACCGAACGCGCCACCACCCGCGCCGACGACCAAACCCGCTCGTCATTCTGAACTTGTTTCAGCATCCACCGAGACGCCGAACACGATCGCGCCAGTCAAAGCGATACTCAGCCCGCGCAACACCCCGGATCCGCTCATCCCGAGCGAAATCGAAGGACGCCCGACTTGCCGAGCCAAGACCCCGCGATCAAACCTCCATCAGCGCCTCGATCGCATCGTAATAATTCACGATATTCGCCTCCAGCCCACAGTAAAGCGTCGTCTCCGGATACCCCGTCGACAGCCCCGCCTGGCTGATCTCCGCCGCGCGAAAATCCTCGCCGCCGAAAACCTTGATGATCAGGTCGTACGACCGCTCGAACACCTCCTCGGCTTTCGGTGTCGTCGCCGGGCCGGGCGTCAGCATGAAATAATGCACCGTCGTATGATCGACGCCGCGCGGCACCAGGATCATCACGCTGATATAATACTGGCTCGTCACGACGACGACGTTAGGGAACGCCGTATAGGCATGCGTCACCAGCTTGTGGACATTGCCCTCCGGGTCGTCGTCGACCATCGACGGCTCATACCCGATACGCCCCGATACCTGGCGCACATTGGCACCGAACATATCGACGATATTCGGCGCATCGACGAACAGCCGCCCGATCGATGCCGCGTGCAGCCGCTGCACATGATAGCCTTCCAGAAACGGCTCGAGCACCAGCTTCCAGTTGGCCTTCAGCTCGAACGACTTGCGCCCATAGACATGCGCCCCGGCCATGCCGAACGCCTTGAAATCCGCTGTAACCTGGTCCGATACCTGCGACCAGTCCGGATCGCGGCCATCGAGCTGGGCATAGACCACGCCGCCCCACAGCCGCGACGGCAGCTGCTTCAGCCCGCGGCTGCCCTTGTCCAGCCCCTCGAACATCTCGGCGCGCGCCACCCCGACCAGTCTGCCGTCGAGCCCATAGGTCCAGGCGTGATATGGGCACGTCAGCCGGCTCTGCTTGTGGACTTCGCAATCCTCGACCAGCTTGGAACCCTTGTGCTGGCACGAATTGATGAACACCCGGATCTCGTCGTCGCGGGTCCGCGTCACCAGCAACGGCATGCCATAGGCCTCGACGGCGACCACCGACCCGGGCTCCGCCAGCACCGCCTCAAGCGTGATCGGCACCGGATAGCGCCGGAAAATGCCCGCCTGCTCGGCGTCGAAGCGCGCCTGCCCGGTAAAGATGGCGTTGGGCCGCGACGCCGCGATCGGCACGTTGACCGCGTCCTTCTCGGCCGGGATCCGGCGGATGGCGGCCTGCTGGCTGGCAGTCAGGTCGACCAGCCGGGTGACCTTGCGCAGCGCCGGCTGCGTCAGTTCGGCGATGTTTTCCATGGCGCGCTCACCCTCCCAAGATGAGCGACGACATTACCCTGACACTAATCTAATGACAATAGTTTATCGTCCCGAAAGTGGCAGGTGCCGCTCCAGGAATCCCGTCACCCCGGCGTTAAAGGCATCGTTGCGATCCCCCGCCACCATGTGCCCCGCCCCCGTCACATCGACCACTTCCAGTGCCGGCACCAGTGCCCGGAACGCCGCGATCCCGGCATCGCTGACGACGTCGCTCTGCAACCCGCGCACCAGCAGAACCGGCGGCGCCGCCGCATCCGCCAGCGTCGCTGCCGATGCTTTGACGACGGCATGATCCACCGCCGGCCCGTCCGACAGGATCCGCGGGTCCCAATGCCAGACCAGCCGGCCGTCCTCGCGGTGCCGCAGGTTGCGCATCAACCCGGTGGTATCGCGCGGTCGCGGCCGCGACGGATTATACGCCGCCACCGCATCGACCGCCTCACCCAACGTCGCAAAGCCATCGGGATTGCCGCGCATGAAATTGACGATCCGCGCGATGCCCGCCGCCTCCGGCTCGGGCACGATATCGACCAGCACCACCGCCGCCGGCTGCAGGCCCAGCGCCACCGAATGGATCGCCGTCGCCCCGCCCAGCGACGCGCCGACGACCGCGAATGGCGCCGAAAGCGAGCCCGCCACCACCGCCAGGTCCGCGGCCCGGTCATCGAGACCATAGGCTCCCGCGTCCGACCACCCACTGTCACCGTGCCCGCGCGCGTCGAAGCTGATGACCCGGTAGCCGCGCTGGGCCAGCACCGTCATCGCCCCTGCCCAGCTATGCCGCGTCTGCCCGCCGCCATGGAGCAGGATCACCGCCGGCGCACCCTGCGGCCCCGCGACGTCGGCCACCAGTTCGATCCCGTCGCCCGCCTGGAAACGCTTCACCGCCATCATCATATCCTGTCTAACAAGATTAGTTTTTTCCGTGCCCGACTCTGGCGCCGCTGCGCCGTGCCTTCTACGGTGCCCCGATGACCTGCAACAAGGCCGGGAAAATCGGCGAATGACATCATCACCGTCTGCAACCGCCGCCGCAACAACGCCGCGCGTGCCCCGCGCCGGCCGCCCCGCCTCGCCGCTGATAACCCGGCGCGCCGCCGCGGATGCCGCGCTCAGCCTCATCGACAGTGGCGGCCTCGACGGCCTCAGCCTCCAGGCCGTGGCCCGCGTCCTCGGCGTCAGCGCGCCGTCGCTCTATCACCACTTTCGCGACAAGGAAGAGCTTCTCACCCAGGTCGCCCGCTGTTTCCTCGAGGAGATCGGCCATCAGCAGGAACGCTGGTCCGACGATTGGGAAACCCGCACCATCGAGCTCAGCCTCGCCACCCGGCGCGTCGCCCTCCGCCATCCCAACGCCGCCCCGCTGGCGCTGCGCTTCTTCCCGCGCAAGCTGATGCTGCCGGCCTATGAACGCTCGCTCGTCGATTGCCCCTATCCGCCGCAATTCCACGCCGTCATCCTCGAAGCCGTCGAAAAATTCACCTATGGCTCGGCGCTGTTCGCCGCCGCTGCCGAGGCACACCACACCCCGGCGATGCCACCCGTCGACGAGGCGCATTTCCCCTATCTCGCCAGCGCCATCGCCGCCGCCCCGGCCAGCGACGAGGACCTCCACGTCGAGGCCCTGCGCGCGCTTCTGGACGGTTTCCGCGTCCGCTACGGCCCGCGCCAGCGATAGCGATAGCGATAGCGCCAGCGGTAGCGTCAGCGGCAGCGCCCCGAAACCGGCTAGAACTTCAGCGCCAGCTCAAGAAAAATCTCCCTCGGATTGTCCACGAATGCCGACATATCCGCCAGGACGCCGGTGTTGGTCCCCGTCCCGGTCCCGCCGGCAAACGGAATGTCGTTCGCCGCCGTCACCGTCAGCTTGTTGGTCAGGTTCCGCCCGATCAGCGACACCGTCCACAGTCCGTCCGAACCGCACAGCGCCAGTGCCGCATCGATCCGCGCATACGCCGGCTGGATCGAATCCACCCGCAGCGCATCGGTGTAATTATATTCCGACGTATAACTAACGTCGCTCGAGGCCCGCAGCGACAGCCCCGACCTGCCCAACGGCGCATCCATGGTGAATCCCAGCCGCCCGGCAAACTTCGGTGCCTTCGGCGGCGTCCGCCCATCGTAATCCTGCGACGTAAACGCCGTGCCGACGGGCAGCAGATTGCACCCCTGCGCGATTGTCTGCCCCGGAAAACACTGCCCGATATAATCGGCGTATTCGGCGTCGTTATACGCCCCGGCGCCGCGCAGGCTGAACCCGTCGATGCCTGGCACCCGGTAATTGAAATCCGCCTCAACCCCCTGGGTCCGCAGCGCCCCGGCGTTGCCCGCCGTCAATGAAACGCTCTGCGGGTCGAAGAACTGCACCTGCAGGTCGCTGTAAATATAGCGATACGCGGTGATGTTGAAGCTCAGCCGCCGGTCGAACTGCAAGGTCCGCAGCCCGATCTCGCCGCCCTCTGCCGTCTCTGCGCCGTATCGTCCCGCCGCCACGCTGGCCGCCGGCGTCAGCGCCTGCGAGATATTGAACCCGCCCGCCTTGAAGCCCTGCTTGTAGGCCGCATAAATCGACGTATCCGGTTCGGGCTTGTACCGCACCGTCACCTGCGGCGAGATATTGTCGTCGCGATAACGATCGGTCAGCACGATATTGCCCGGAAACGCGCCGGCAAAGGCGATGTGCGCCGGCAACGACCGCTGGTAGGAATCGCGGGCTTCCAGGCTGTAGCGGGCGCCCGCCGAAATCTCGAACTTCTCGGTCAGGTCGACCGTCGCCTCGCCGAACACCGACATCGAATCGGTTTCAAAGCCATTATCCCGCTTGAATGTCACATACGTGCCCGTCGTCGGATCGAACGGCACCGGGAAGATATATAGGCATCCGTATCGAACTTGAACTTGCCATGCGCATAAAACGCCCCGACCAGCACATTGAGCGGCCCGGCAAATTTCGACTGGAACCGAAGCTCCTGCGAATATTGCGTGAAATTCGCCAGCTGGGAAAAGCTTGCCGGATACGCCTCGCCCGACACATTGTTCAGGTCGGTCTGGTTGAAGCGGTAAAAGCCGGTGATCGACGCCAGGTCGAACGGCTCGCTTTCGATGTTCCCCGTCAGGATCGCGTACTGCGAATCGAAATCGGCATACATCCGGCCGTCGCGGGCATTGCGATAGTTCGCCTCCGCAACCTGGATCGGCAGCGCCGAGCTGTCCGACCGGCCATTGACCACGCAATCGGCATTCGGGCTCGGCGGTATGCCGTTCGCCGGCAACGGCGTCGTCCGCCCGCCGCCGCAAACCCGCTCGATAAGGTCCGTCGGCCCGCCGTCGGTCATCTTTGTCGCGCCGCCCTTGAGCTCGAATGTGATGCCGTCTGTCGGCTGCCAGTCGAGCGTCACCCGGCCGCTATAGGCCTCCGAGTAGCCGCGCCGGTCGGCATTGCGTGTCCGCACCTGCCCCGGGATAGGCGTCGGATAGGTCAGCGCCGCCGTGTTGACAAAGGCTCCGTTGGCCTTCGAATACCGCCCGGCAACCCGGCCGCGAATGGTGTCGGTAAGCGGCCCGGAGATATAGGCCTCGACATATTTCTCCTGCGCCTTGAAGCCATAGTCACCCTTGATGCCGGCCTCGAGCTCGTCAGTCGGACCGTTGGTCGTCACGCTGATCAGGCCGCCTGTTGTGTTACGACCGAAATACAGCGCCTGCGGGCCTTTCAGCACTTCGACGCCGCGCACGTCGAACTGCGGCAGGCTGATCTCGCGGCCGCGGCTCATCGGCAGGCCATCGATGACGAACGATACCGATTGGTCGAACCCCGCCGACAGCGCCGTCGACCCCACACCGCGCAGGAAGATGCTCGCCGACGACCCCGAAGCCGCCTTGCCGGCAATCAGCGACGGCACCAATGTCGCCAGGTCGGTCACCCGCGTCACCGAATAGGCATTCAGCGTCGCGCCGCTGACCGCCGTGATCGCTACCGGCGTATCGACCAGCCGCTCGTCCCGCCGCCGCGCCGTTACCACGATCTCGCCCGGCTCATCGGACTGCGCCTGCGACTGCGCAAGGGGCTCGGGGGAGGCGGGAGCAACCGCATCTTGCGCCCATGAAGGCCCGCCAGCGCCGATGTCAGCAGCAATGCAGCCAGGTGAAACTGTCGCGTCATGTTCGATCCCCTCCCATGAAAAATTGTCGTCCCGGCATTTCCGCCGATGTTCTTTCCGATGCCCCAAAGCATCGTAGTCCTAAAACTACAGTCAATAGATAAAAACGTCAGTCAGCGCGTGCCAGCGCTTCGGAAAGGATGAGGTCCGCTGCCCGCCATGCCATTGCCATCGTCGGGCCGGCGGTGTTCCCGGCCGGGATCACCGGCATGACCGAGGTGTCGATCACCCGCAGCCCGCTGACCCCCCGCACTCGCAACTGCGGGTCGACCACCGCGGCATCGTCCTTGCCCATCCGGCAGCTGCCGACGGCGTGATACGCGCACGTCCCGAACCGGTCATAGGCATCGATAATCCCGGCATCGCCGGCGAAGTCCGGTCCCGGCATCGTCTCCTCGCCAACGAATGCCGCCAGCGGCGGCGTCCGCACATAGTCTCGGATGACCTTGACCGCGCCGATCATCGCTTGCCGATCGGCGTCGTTGTCATGGTAATTCGGCCGGAAACTCGCCGGCTTGTCGGGGTCGCGGCTGTCGATATGGATGCTGCCGCGCGACGTCGGCCGCAGCGCATAGACCACCACGTGCATCCCCGGAAACCGCTCGACATCCTGGCGCTGCTTGGCGAAATCGAACGAGAACGGCGCCACCAGCACCTGCGCATCGGGCCGGTTCAGCCCCGGCCGCGTCCGGAACCAGCCGCCGATCTCGTACGCCGCCGCCGACATCGGCCCGGTCCGGTTGAGATAGTAGCGCAGCGCCGATTTCAGCAGCCGCCAGCCATGAAAGTCCCGGTTCTGCGAAACGTCGCTGGTCAGCTTCCACTGCATGATCAGCCCGCGGTGCTCGATCGATCCCTCGCCGACCTGGTCGCTCGCATGGACCAGCGGGATCCCCAGCGCCGCCAGCCGCGCCGCATCGCCGATCCCCGACCGCTCCAATATGCCCGGGCTCGCCATCGCCCCGCCGCAGACGATCACCTCGCGCCGCGCGGCCAAAATCTCCCGCCCGCCCCCACGCACCACCTCGACGCCCACCGCGCGCTTGCCCTCGAACACCACCCGGTCGACCGTGCAATCGGTCACGATCGTCAGGTTCGGGCGTTTCTCGGCCGGCCGCAGGAACGCCGTCGCCGCACTCTGCCTTTTGCCCCCCGAAATCGTCCGCGGCGCATAACCGATGCCATCGCCATCATCCGGCGTGTTGACATCGACCTTGCGCGGCCACCCCATCGCCTCGCCGGCCGCCAGCTGCGCTTCCGACAAGGCATCGCGCAGCACCGGCATCGTCACCTTGAGCGGCCCGCGATCGCCCCGCGTCGGCGCAGCGCCCAGCTCGTGGTTCTCCATTGCCGCATAGGCCGCGCCGATATGCGCCCAGTTCCAGTCGTCGCTGCTGATCTCGGCAATCGCATCGAAATCGGCCGGCTGGCCGCGCACATACATCATGCCGTTGACCGAGCTCGATCCGCCCAGCACCCGGCCGCGTACCCACATCTCCGACTGCCCCGCCGTGCAATCGTCGGGCTGGCTGGCATAGGCCCATAGATGGCTCGGATCGGCCATCACCTTGGCCAGCCCCTTGGGCATCGCAATGAACGGATGCGTGTCGCGCGGCCCTGCCTCGATCAGCAGCACCGAATTCGCCGGGTCCTCCGACAGCCGATACGCCAGCACGCAGCCGGCGGCACCGGCACCGACAATGACATAGTCATGACTGTCCATGGTTTTCCCCGCTCCCGGCGTTCGTACCCCGGTTTATCTAAACGACATAGATAACAGATCGAGCTGGTCGCCAACCCTCTCATCAATACCTATTGCCATTAGATAGAACGCTTCCTAGCATCGCCCGCAGAACGACAGCAATCACGGTGCCAGCCGAAGAATACGGCGCGCCTAAGGGGAACAAATGGCCCAGACTCTACCCGCCGCCATCGCCTGGTGGGCTCGCATGCGCCCCGACCAGGCCGCCGTCGTGCTCGAGGGCGACACCCTCACCTATGCCGCCTGGCACGACTGGTCCGGCCGCGTCGCCGCGCTCCTCGTCGCCGGCGGCCTCGCCCCCGGCGACCGCGTTGCGATCTGCGCCACCAACAGCCTCGCCTATGTCGCGCTCATCCTCGGCATCATCCGCGCCGGCGGCATCGTCGCGCCCATCAACTTCCGCTACACAGCCCGCGAGATCGCCGAGCTGACGGACACCGCCGAGCCCTCGCGCATCTTCGCCATGCCCGAATATTTCGACAAGATCGCCGCCGCCGGCCACGCCCCCGACGACATCGCCGTGATCGCCGCGCTCCGTCACGGCGAACCCGCCAACGTCGCCCACGACCCCGTCCCCGACGCCCCCGTCGTCATCATCGCCACCTCGGGCTCGACGGCAAAGCCCAAAGGTGTCGTCTTCACCAACCGCTCGATGACCGCCTACGCCGCCAACTGGGCCGTCGAAAGCACAGCCTCCGCCGCCGGCGCGCGCGTCATCTGCCTCGCCCCGCTCAACACCTCCGCCGGCTTTGTCCAGCTGATGCACTACGGCGTCCAGGGCTGCACCATCTTCATGGTACCGCAGTTCGTGCCGCTGGAGGCGCTCCGCCTCATCGAAGAACAGCGCATCACCTGCTTCGGCGCCGTGCCCGCCTTTTTCGAATTCATCGCCGCGCTGCCCGAATTCGCCGCTGCCGACCTGTCGTCGCTGCGCCTCGTCACCGCTGGCGGCGCCCGCGTCAGCCGGCAGCTATCCGAAACCTGGGCCGCCCGCGGCATCGTCATCCGCCAGATCTACGGCCAGACCGAGGTCGGCGGCAACGCCACCATGATGCCCGAACACCTCGCAGCAGCCGCCCCCGACAAATGCGGCTGGGGCGGCGTCTTCCTCGATATCCGCGTCGTCCGTCCCGACGGCAGCGACTGCGACCCCGGCGAACGCGGCGAGATCCTCATGCGCTCGCCCGGCATGATGGCCGGCTATTGGCGCAATCCTGAGGAAACCGCCCGCACCATCCGCGCCGGCTGGCTATGGTCGGGCGACATCGGCGTGCTCGACGAACACGGCATGCTGACCTTCATCGATCGCATGAAGGACCTCATCATTTCGGGCTGCCTCAACATCGCCGCTGCCGAGGTCGAAGCCGTCATTGCCGAATTCCCCGGCATCTCCGAAGTGCTGGTCATCGCTGCCCCCGACGCGAAATTCGGCGAGACCCCGTTCGCAGTCATCCACGGCCCCGTCGAAATCGATGTCGCCGCGCTCATCCGCCACTGCGACGCCAACCTCTCGAACTACAAGGTGCCGCGCTTCGTCGCGTTTTCGGCCGAACCGCTTCCCCGCCTCGCCACCGGCAAGCTGTCCAAGCCCGCCGTCCGTCAGATCTATGCGGGTGCCCATGCGCACCTGCCCCGCGTCCGCTGAGGAGCCATGATGAACACCCCCGACCATATTCCCCCGCACGTCCCCCGGCACCTTGTCTTCGAATTCGACATCTACGCCGATCCGCGCATCGATTGCGCCGTCCAGGACAGCTACGCCGCTGCCATCGAGACCGCGCCCGACATTTTCTGGACCCCGGCCAACGGCGGCCACTGGATGGTCCGCCGCATGGACGCCATCGCCGCCATCGCCACCGACCCCGAACATTTCTCGGTTCGCGAAATGCAGATCCCCCGCGTTCCCAACCCGCCGTTCTTCATCCCGCTCAGCCTCGATCCGCCCCACAACCTGCCCTACCGCCGCGCCATGGCGCCGATGTTCGGCCCGGTCGCGATCAAGGCCATCGAGCCCCGCCTGCGCTACTGGGCCGAATCCATCGTCGCCGGCGTTGCCGACAAGGGCGCGTGCGACTTCATGGCCGATGTCGCAAAGGTCTATCCGGTCACCGTCTTCATGGAATTGATGGGCATGGACCTGTCGCGCCTCCACGAATTCCGCCATCTCGCCGAACGCTTTTTCGAGGTCCAGAACGACGCCGAGGAACTCGGCCAGCTCAGCGCGACAATCCTCGGGCTGTTGAAGGGCCTGATCGACGAAAAGCGCACCAGCCCCGACGACAAGCTGATGAGCCACTTCATCCAGGCCGATGTCGGCGAAGGCACCCCCCGCACCATGTCCGACGACGAGATCCTGGCGATGAGCTTCGTGCTCTTCCTCGGCGGCATGGACACCGTCACCAACGTCACCGGCTTCGCGTATCAGCAACTCGCCCAGATGCCGGAACTGCAGGCCCGCCTCGCCGCCGACCCGTCGCTGTCCGGCGCCTTCGCCGACGAGGCCGTCCGCGCCTTCGGTGTCGTCAACGCCCCGCGCCTCGTCGTCAAGGACAAGGACCTGCTCGGCGTCCCCTTCCGCGCCGGCGACATGGTCCTCAACCTCCTCCCCATGGGCAGCCGCGACGACCGCAAGTTCACCCTCCCCGGCCTTGTCGACATCGATCGCAAGCGCGCCGCCCACATCACCTTCTCGACCGGCCCCCACCTCTGCATCGGCCATGTCCCGGGCCGCGCCGAAATCCGCATCCTCATCGAAACCTGGGTCCGCCACATCCCGGCCTTCCGCATCGTCCCCGGCGCCGTCCGCCCCTTCCGCACCGGCACCGTCATGGCGCTCGAGGCGCTCCCCCTCGCCTGGGGAACCGCCAAATGACCCGCTCCTCCGGCGCCGACGCACCCTATTGGCAGGGCCTTGCGGACGGCAAACTCCTCTTCCCCCGCTGTACCGGCTGCGACCGCTGGATGTGGCCTGCCGGGCACCGCTGCGGCAGTTGCGGCGCGGTCGGCGTCACCTGGACCGAGCGTGCGATGACCGCCGCAATCTTCTCCTGGACCCGCACCTGGCACCGCTTCGCGCTCACCGAATCGCTGGACCTGCCGTTCACCAGCATCGTCGCCGAAGTCGATGATTGCGGCATCCGCCTGCTCGGCCGCCTCGACGACCCCGATCGCATCGATCCCGTCATCGGCGAACCCCTCACCGGCCGCATCGGCACCACCGTCATTAGAACTGGCGTGGGCACCGACCCGATCCCGACGATCATCTGGAGCCGCCTCGCATGACCCACCCGCTCTATGGCACCACCGCCATCGCCGGCGTCGGCCTGCGCCAGTACAAGCGCGGCGCCGCCCCCCTCCCCGAACGCTCCGTCCTTGTCGAAGCCGTGCTCGCCGCCTGCGCCGATGCCGGCTTCGACCCCGCCGAAATCGACGGCTTCGTCTCCTATGGCGACGATCACAACGAACCCGTCCGCCTCATGCCCGAACTCGGCATCCGCGAACTGCGCTGGTCGTCCGCCGTCTGGGGCGGCGGCGGCGGCGGCATCGCCGGCGCGTTTGGGGTTGCAGCGAGCGCCATCCTCACCGGCCAGGCCACCGCCGTCGTCATCTTCCGCGCCCTTGTCGAAGGCTCGAGCGGGCGACTCTCGGCGGCAGTCATGGCCCACCACCTCACCGATCACCTGCTCGCCGCCGGCGTCGTCTCCCCGGCGCAAGTCTGCGCCATCCGCGCCACCCGCCTGTTCGACCACCACGGCGTCCCCCGCGACATCGTCGAGGACCTCGTCCGCGCGTCCTACTACCACGGCAACCGCAACCCCGAGGCGGTCAGCTTCGGCCAGGACTTCGACATCGAATCGCTGCGCCGCTCGCGGATGATCGCCGAACCCTTCCGCCTGTTCGATTGCAGCCGCGAAAACGATGGTGCCGGCGCGCTGTTGATGGTCGCCGCCGACCGCGCCCGCGACCTTGCCAAGCCCCCCGTCTACCTCCTCGGCTGCGCACAAGGCGCGGAAGCCGGCTGGGGCGACCTCCTCGAAAACGACGCCGCCGACCTTTACGCCACCGCCGGTTTCCGCCCCGTCGCCAAACGCCTCTACGCCGACACCGGCCTCACCCCGGCCGACATCGATGTCGTCCAGCTTTACGAAAACTTCGATGCCCAAGGTGTCATGTCGCTGATCGACCATGGCTTTTGCAGCCACGAAAGCGCCGCCGACGTCATCCGCTTCGACAACCTCATCGCCGACGGCGGCAAGCTGCCGGTCAACACCTCGGGCGGCAACCTCGCCCAGGGTTTCATCCACGGCATCGGCCTGCCGATCGAGGCCGTCCGCCAGCTCCGCGGCGAATCCGCCAACCCTGTCGCCGGCGCCCGCACCTGCCTGCTCGCCGGCGGGCCAGGTTCCCCCACCGTCAGCTCGGCGATTTTCGCCAACCGGTTCGACTGAGGTCAGCATGGCACGGATATCCTACCCCGACCCATGTTCGGTATCGATATCGAAGATGACAAGTCCTGGACGCCGGCAAAACTCCACACGTCACAGCCGGGATTTCGGGGTCGGCTGTCAGGCCCTTGCAGCAGCACGGCGCTCTGCCGCCGGCACACGGATGTCGGAAACGGAAAACCAGCCCGGCGTATTCTCGATGGTCGTCGCCATCTTGCGCCTGCACTGACATCGATCAACATCCCTGCGATACGCCATGGCCGGTGACACTCCTGGTCTTGCATCCACCGCCAACAGATCCAGTTGCAAAAAGGCCGCTCTGCGGACTTGCCTCGCAAACCCAACCGATTATTGTCCGACACTTGATCGTGTCGGACCTGACACGACCTGTCCCGAATTTCTGCGGCCGGCTCGGCGGCGAGCGGGTTGCAAGGAGACCCCGGTTTGCAACTCCTGTTCACTCACCCGTTGGTGCTGTGTATCGCCCTGTTCGCGGCATTCCTGCTCAGCCTCGAGCTCGGTCGGTGGCTGGCCCGGCGCGCGATAGCCTCGGGTCATGCAGAGGCAAGCGGCAGTGCCGTCGACGCCGCCGTTTTCGCCGTTCTCGGCCTGCTCATCGCCTTCACTTTCTCCGCGGCGGCCGCGCGCTTCGATCACCGCCGCGACCTCATCGTCGAGGAAGCCAATGCCATCGGCACCGCCTGGCTGCGCATCGACCTCGTTCCCGCCGACGCCCGGCCGCCCTTGCGCAATGCCTTTCGCCGCTATGCCGCTTCCCGCGTCGATGCCTATGCGCACGTTGGCAACGAAGCTGATTTCAGGGCCGCACTCGGTCGTTCCACCGCAACCCAGGGCGAAATCTGGCAATTGGCCATCACCGCCGGGGCAAGGCCCGACGCCCTGCCGGCCGCCAACATGCTGCTGCTTCCGGCACTGAACGACATGATCGACATCACCGCGACACGGGCGCTTTCGATGCTGATGCACACGCCCGCGACAATCGCAATCATGCTCCTGACGCTCGCAATGGTTGCCGCGGCGCTGGCCGGGTTCGGCATGGGCGCTGCCCGAAACCGCGACTGGCTCCGATTGCTCAGTTTCGCGGCAATCATGACCGTGACGCTCTACGTCATCGCCGACCTCGAATTTCCGCGGTTCGGCATCATCAATGTTGCCGAATTCGAAAACGCCGCGATCGCGCTCACACACCTGCAGTGAACGCCTTGCACCGCAATTAACGGGTTTGGCTGCTGGCGATTGGCCGGCTCACAACCATTTGGTGTGCCGGAACCAGAGGAACAGTCCGGAGCAGGCACTGGCAATCACGCCCAGCACGACGAAATAGCCGAACTGGGTCTTCAGCTCGGGCATGTTCTCGAAATTCATCCCATAGATGCCGGCGATCGCGGTCGGCACCGCAAGGATGGCGGCCCAGGCAGCGAGCTGGCGGGTGATGCCGCCGGTGCGCTGCTGTTCGAGCAGGGTGCTGAATTCGAACACCGATGTCAGCACCTCGCGCAAATCGTCGACGATCATCTGGACGCGGCGGACATGGTCATGCACGTCGTTGAAATAGGGCCGCGATTCCTTGTCGATGCACGGCAGTTCGAGCCGGACGAACTTGCTGGCAACTTCGCCCATCGGCACCAGGATGCGCTGGAACCGCATCAGCTCGCGGCGCAGCGCGAAGATGCGGCTGATTTCGGCGCGGCCGAGGAAATTGTCGATTGCCCGCCGCTCCATTTCGAGCACTTCGAGCTCGATGGTCTCGACCATGGGCAAATAGCCGTCGCTGATGAAATCGAGAATGGCGTGCAGGATATAATCGACGCCGTGCGCCAGCAGGGTCGGGGTCGCCTCGAGGTCGGTCCGCAGCCCGGTATGGGCGCGCATCGAGCCGTGGCGGACGCTGATGATGTGGCTATGGCCGACGAACACCGCGGTCTCGCCATAGGCGATGGTATCGCCTTCGAGATAGGCGGTGCGTGCGACGACGAACAACTGGTCGCCATAGACATCGACCTTGGGCAGCTGGTGCGCCTTGAAGGCATCCTCGACGGCAAGGGGGTGCAGGGCATAGGTCTGCTGCAGCGTGCGCAGTTCCGCCGCGGTCGGGTCGGCGATACCGATCCAGACGAACTCGGATTTCTCGTGCACGCAGTCCACCTTGTCGGTGATGGCGACCTCGCGGACGCGGACACCGTCGCGGTACATGAAGGCAGCTACTACGGTCATACGGGCTCTGGCTCGGCGGGGTGCGAAAACGCAGCCGCCTTGAAGCAGTTGCGCCCGCAATTGACAATGCGGCACTGCACTGGCGTGCGCATCCGGGCAATGACTGTCATCCAACGCCCAGACGCCGCGAAAGTGTCAAAAAACTTTACAGTTCATATCGGGTGCAGATCGACCTTGTTCAGCCTGCCGCTACTTTCTCAATCACTTACCGTCCGTCCAACACTTGGCACGACAATTGCATCATCTTCGTTGCGGTCGTCAATCGAGACGACGCCAACAGTCAGGGGACACCATGAATTTCAAGATCGCCTTCACCGCAGCAGCGGCGTTGCTCACCACCTTTGCGTCGGCTGCCGGCGCCGCCACCATCGATTTCTCGGCGCTCGCCGCAGGCACCGCTGTCACCAACCAGTTCGCGGGCGTCTCCGTCTCGCTGCTCGGCGGCGTCGACAATGGCCCCGCCATCGTCGCCGACGTCTTCGGTGAGGGCCTCGCCCTCACCAACAGCACCACGACTTACTACCCCACCGCCCACACCGTCAACTTCGCCTTCGGCAGCGGTGCAAGCGACATCTCCTTCGTCTACAATAACTTCGGCGGCGGCAACGGCTCCAGCTTCAGCGCCTACAACGGCGCAACGCTGGTCAGCTCGGGCGCGCTTGACGCCACCTGGGGCTACTTCAGCACCAATGTGACCGGTAGCGGCATCACCAGCCTCGTTCTCAGCAACAACAACAGCACCGGATGGCAGTTTGGCGTCACCTCGCTCAGCTTCACCGCCGGCGCAGTGCCCGAGCCACAGTCCTGGGCCATGCTGATCGCCGGCTTCGGCCTCGTCGGCGCCGCGATGCGTCGTCGTTCGGCTGCACTCGCCGCCTGATCAACGCCTGTACGAACGAACGGCCGGGGGCAATCCCCGGCCGTTCAACGCCCGCTCAACCAAAGAACCGCAAATAGCCCTGGATCACGAACGCATTGGCGATATCGACGAAAAATGCCGACACCAGCGGCAGCACGGCGCTTATCTCAGCTGGTCGCTCCTCGCCGCCGAAGTCCTGTTCAGCGCGGCAAAATCGGGCACCATGCCGAAGTTCCTCGCCACCGAGAGCGCCGCGAAAGTCCCGTCCTCCGCCGTCTGGATGACCACCGCCACCCCTGGTGATCTCGGGCTTTGCCGAAAACGCCTTCCTGCTGGCGCTCGAACTGACCAGCTCGATGAACCTCATCCCCTATTTCCTCGTCGCCGCCTTCGCCCTCAAACTGGCGCGCAGCGGTGAAACCTATGCCGGCCAGCCGGCGCAGCAACGCTCCGGCCTGATCATCGCCGCGCTGGCGACGATCTACACCGCTTTCCTGCTCTGGGCCGGCGGCCTCAAGTTCCTGCTGCTCTCGGCGATCATCTACGCCGCCGGCACCGCGCTGTACTGGATGACCCGCCGCGAACGCGGCCTCGCGATCTTCCAGGGCCGCGAGGCGATCGCCTTCGCCATCGCCGTCCTCGCCGCACTCTATGCCGTCTACGATCTCGCCAGCACCGGCCTCGCGCCCGCGCCGGAGATCGCAAGCCACTATAATCTCACCACGGAGCCCCACAAATGACGACCCCCTACGGCGTCCATTCCGAAGTCGGCAAGCTGCGCAAGGTCCTCGTCTGCGCCCCCGGCCTCGCCCACACGCGGCTCACCCCGACCAACTGCGACAGCCTGTTGTTCGACGACGTGCTCTGGGTCGCCAACGCCAAGCGCGACCATTTCGACTTCATCACGAAAATGCGCGACCGCGGCATTCGATGGGCGAGTATTTCCTGCCGCCGCTGCCCAACACCATCTACACCCGCGACACCACCTGCTGGATCTACGGCGGCGTCACCCTTAACCCGCTGTTCTGGCCGGCGCGCCACGAAGAGACCCTGCTGACCACCGTCATCTACAAATTCCACCCGGACTTCGGCCCCGAAAAGGTGAAAGTCTGGTGGGGCGACCCCGAGCGAAGCCATGGCCAGGCCACCATCGAGGGCGGCGACGTCATACCGATCGGCAACGGCAACGTCCTCATCGGCCTCAGCGAACGCACCAGCCGCCAGGGCATCACCTCGCTCGCCAAGGCGCTGTTCGAACAGGGCGCCGCCGAACGCGTCATCGTCGCCGCCATGCCGAAACTTCGCGCCGCGATGCACCTCGATACGGTCTTCACCTTCTGCGACGGCGACGTCGTCACCCTGTTTCCCGAAATCGTCTACAAGATGGACACCTATTCGATCCGGCCCGCCAACGACGCCGACCACCTCGACATCCGCAAGGAAGACAAGCCCTTCACGGACGTCGTCGCTGAGGCCCTCAAATACAAGCACCTCCGCATCGTCGAAACCGGCGGCAACACCTATGCCCGCGAGCGCCAGCAATGGGACAGCGGCAACAACGTCGTCTGCGCCGAACCCGGCGTCGTCTACGCCTACGACCGCAACACCACCACCAACACGGCCTTGCGCAAACAAGGCGTCGAAGTCATCTCCATAGTCGGCGCCGAACTCGGCCGCGGCCGCGGCGGCGGCCACTGCATGACCTGCCCCATCATCCGCGACCCAGTCGCCTTCTAGAAAAAGCGCCTCCCTCCTTCCCCGTCACCCCCTTTTTTAGCCGTCACCCCGGCGAAGGCCGGGGCCCATCTCCCACCCCAACAAAACAAAGCCCCCCTCCCCCACGCCGCTTACTTCCCCAACCAAAACCAAACCGCCCAAAAAACGACCCACCCCCATCTGGCGCCTCATCCAACTCCCCATTACACTTCCCCAACAAAACGCCGCCGCAACAGCACGAAAAAGGGGCGAAAAATGGCAATGAACCGGGCAATGGACTGGAAAACCCAGGCTGGGCTGGCGGCGATACTCGGTATCCTCGGCCTGTCCATCATGCTCAACCCGGTGACCATCGTCTCCGCCGCCGGCAGCCTCATCCCTTGGCTGCTCCTCATCGGCGCCGCTATCCAGTTCGTCTCGATATTGCTGCGCTCGCGCCGCCGCTTCCGCATCGTCATCGGCCCGGCGCTGATCGGCATCCTGCTCGCCTATGCCGGCCTGTCGATGAAGTTCGGCGACCCCACCACCATCGGGCCGGTGTCGCTCATCTTCGTCCTCGGCCTGCTGCTCATCGGCTCCGCCGGCGCCAAGCTTATGATCGCCGTCAACGCCAAGCAGTCGAAATACTTCCACTTCATCCTCGCCGCGGCCATCCTCTCGGCCGTCCTCGGCGCAGTGATGTTCTTCAACTGGTCGGAAGTTTCCGTGGCGCTGATCGGCGTCTTCATCGGCCTCGAACTCATCGCCGACGCCGTCGCCATGGCCGCGCTCGCCCTGCGCGACCGCGACGGCGAGGAAGCCCTCGAAGCCCGCGGCCTCGACCCCGTCGCCGAAGCCGCCATGGCCGCCGCCATATCGGCCGCCGCCACTGCAACGCCAGCCGCTCCCGCCGAGACGCCGCAGCCGCTGTCGCCCTCCATCGCGGTCATGCAAGAAGCCCAGGTCCCCGACATCGAGACATCTTCGGCTCCCGAAGTTCCGCCGGTCACCGCATCGAAGCCAGTCCCGATGACCGCGAGCAAGCCCGCCTCGCCGCCCCGTGCCAGGGCACCCGCCAAGCCTAAACCAGCCGTCGGCAAACCAAGCTGACCGCATGAACCGGGCCATCGCCCGAAACGTGCCCGCCAATCCCCGATCCAGGGCGTAAAAGCACCGGCGACCACCCCGCCGAATACCGCCGCCACACCCCGCGCAGCCCCGTAATCGACCCTAGAACGACCCCCGGACGACGCACCGAAAGCCGATATGGCACGTCGAGGTATCGATCGATTCGGCATGCCGCGCCGCCGGCCGATAGCGTTTGCAGTAACTTGGCGCGCACAGGAAACTGCCGCCCTTCAGCACCCGCTGCGGGATCGGCGCCGACGGGTCCAGCGTCCCCGCCACCGGCCCGCGCGGGTTCTTCGGCACGCAGCACGCCTTGCCCGCATCGCCATCGAAACCCGGCCGGAACCAGTCCTGCGTCCACTCCCAGACATTGCCGATCATGTCGTGCAGGCCATAGCCATTGGCCGGGAACGACCCAACCGGCGCCGTCGCCTCCCAACCGTCTTCCAGGCTGTTCTTGAACGGGAATTTGCCCTGCCAGGTGTTCGCCATATGCCGCCCGTCCGGCCGGAAAACCTCGCCCCAGGCATAGGTCGCCCCTTCCAGGCCGCCCCGCGCCGCGAATTCGAACTCCGCCTCGGTCGGCAGGTCCTTGCCCGCCCAGACCGCATGGGCCAGCGCATCGGCATAGGCGACATGGACCACCGGATGTGCCTCCAGCCCGTCGATCGAGGACCCCGGCCCATAAGGATTTCGCCAATTCGCCCCGGGCCTTAGCGACCACCACTGCGACCAGTCCCGCGTATTCACCGGCGCCTTGGTCTTCTGGAAAACCAGGCTCCCGGCAAACAGCGTCTCCGGCAGCGCACCCGGATAATCCGCCGCCGAAGGCACCATCTCCGCCACCGTCACATGCCCCGTCGCCGCCACGAACCGCGCAAACTCCGCGTTCGTCACCGCGCAGGAATCGATAAGGAAATCATCGACTTCGACCAGATGCGCCGGCGCTTCCTCGGGATATCCGTCGTCCGCTCCCATTCGAAAACGGCCACCCCGGACCGCCACCATGCCGCTGTTCAACCAGCAATCTCCATCACTTGCCAGTTCTCGCAAAAATCCGCGAGCGCCTCGACATGCAGCGGCGCCGCCACCTTGTAACCCTGTACCAGGTCGCAGCCCGCCAGCCGCGCCCCCTCCAGCTGGCTCTCGTCCTCAACGCCCTCGGCAACGACCTTCATCCCCAACTGTTTGGAAAGACGCACCATTGTCTCCACCACTACACGCTCGCGCGGCGATCCCGTCAGCCCCAGCGTAAAACTCCGGTCGAGCTTGATGACATCGATCGGCAACCGCGCCATCCACGCCAGCGACGAATATCCGGTTCCGAAATCATCGAGCGCAATCCGCACCCCGCTCGCTCGCAGCGCCGAAAACAGCTGCACCGCGCCATACATATCGTCGATCAACGCGCCTTCGGTGACTTCGAGCGTCAATCGGTTCCGCGCCAGCCCCGATTCAGCGATCGCTTCCTCAAGCGCCGCCGAAAACCCCGGATCAGCCAGATCGGCGGCCGTGACATTGAGAGAAAGTCTCAGTTTTTCCAGTGACTTGGTCCATCGCACCGCATGGCTCATTGCCCGTAGTCGGATATGTCGCCCCAGCTTGATCGCCAGTTCCGCCGATGCCGCGGTGCCCAGAAGCGTCTCCGCCGGCAGCAACCCGAGAGCCGGATGGTCCCAGCGCACCAGCGCCTCGACCCCGGTAATCCGCCCCGTCACTAACGACAGCTGCGGCTGGAACAGTATCTTGATGTGACCATCAGCAATGGCATGATGGAGATCGGCCTCGAGGTCGGCCATCCGCGTCAATGGATCGCCGGCCGGGTCGATCTGGAAAACCTCGATCGCCCCGGCGTCCCCGGCACGTGCCCTGGCGAGCGCCGCACTTGCCCGCCTGGTCAGCGCCGCCGCGTGACCGGCCACGGTTTCCGCGTTGCTTGTCAAGGCTTTGTCCATTTCACCGCCGACGGCGATGCCCACCCGAGCCGACAAATGAACGACGTGATCGTCGATAACGAACGGCATTTCGAACGATTGCGCCAGCGCATTGGCCAACCGCATCGCATCGTCGAGCGTCACGGCACCCGCCATCGCCACCGCGAATTCCGCCGCCGCCAGCCGCGCCAGCAGCCGCGCATCGACCAATGGCCGCCGGTCCCGCGCATCGACGATCTGGCTCAGGCGCAGACCCACCTCGGTCAACACCCGGTCCGCCACCGCCCGGCCATATGCCGCGTTGATCTGTGCGAAGCGCTCGACTCCCACGGCCAACACATAGACCGGCGGCGCATCGGGCGCCGCCAGCGCCAGCATGATCCAGGTCTGCAACTGGTCGCTTGTCGCCAATCCGGTCAGCTGGTCGTGGCGCCGGCCCGCAGCCGGGTCGCCATCGGCGACCACGGCATTCTCCAGCCGTCCGGCATGCCGTGCCGCCAGCCGCAACGCGCTGCGAAAGGCCGCTCCTCCGAACGGGCTGACCAGTACGCCGGTCGCCCCGGCATCGTGCGCCGCCGCCGTCGCCGACCCGTCGCTGCGCGACAGCAGCACCAGCATCGCGCCTTGGCGCACCTCGACTAGCCCGCCCAGCGCCCGCGCCGAAGCCAGCCCCTGCGCCAGCGCCCCGCGTGCATCGACCACCACCAGCCGCGCTGGCTCCGCTTCGAACCGCTCCGCCGACTTGTCCGGCCGCCGCTCGATCCGCGGCACCATCCCGGTATCGGTCACCGACGCCGCCACTTCATCGGCATAGCGCGGCGACACGATCAGCACCGGCTCGCCGGCGCTCGCCTGGCCGCTGTTCAAGGGCACCGCATCGCTTTGCATCGTCTTGAATGGCCCTCTTGCGCCGGTTGCGCGTTGTTGCAGGTGCAGCATACGCTCCTTTTACAAACCTCCACACCCGTTGCCAGTTGGAAAATACGCATGTCCCGCATTGCACTGGACTTCGCGGCCCCGCGTCGCCACGTTGCAGCCGCCATGGATCTCGCTCCCCTCCTGACCCGCCCCGCTGCGCCGCCGGCCGGTACCCGTCCGCTGGTCGACCCCTTCGGCCGCGCGATTTCGTACCTGCGCGTCTCGGTCACCGATCGCTGCGACTTCCGCTGCGTCTATTGCATGCCTGAAAACATGCAGTTTCTTCCCAAGGCCGAGGTCCTAAGCCTCGAGGAGATCGACCGCCTCGCCACCGCCTTCATTCGCCGCGGCACCACGAAACTCCGCCTCACCGGCGGCGAGCCTCTCGTCCGCCGCGGCATCATCGAACTCGTCCGTTCGCTCGGTCGCCACCTCGAAACCGGCGCGCTCGAGGAATTGACCCTGACCACCAACGGCTCGCAGCTCACCCGCCACGCCGCCGACCTCTACTCAGCGGGCGTCCGCCGCATCAACGTCAGCCTCGACACGCTCGATCCCGCCAAGTTCGCCGAGATCACCCGCTGGGGCCGCCTCCCGCAAGTCCTTGCCGGCATCGAGGCAGCCACCGCCGCCGGGCTCCACGTCAAGCTCAACATGGTCGCCCTCGCCGGCGTCAACGATACCGAAGTCGACGCCATGCTCGCCTTTGCCGCACAGGGCGGCCACGACCTCGTCCTCATCGAGACAATGCCGCTCGGCGAGATCGGCGTCGACCGCGTCGATCACTATCTGCCCCTCTCCCGCGTCCGCGCCGACCTCGAGACCCGCCTCACCCTCACCGACCTGCCCGACAGCACCGGGGGCCCGGCGCGCTACGTCCGCATCGAGCAGACCGGCCAGCGCCTCGGCTTCATCACCCCGCTGACGCACAATTTTTGCGAAAGCTGCAACCGCGTCCGTCTGACCGCCACTGGCCAGCTCTACATGTGCCTCGGCCAGGACGATGTCGCCGACCTGCGCGCCGTCATCCGCGCCCATGACGACGATCAGGAGCTCGACAAGGCCCTCGACGAAGCCATCACCCGCAAGCCCAAGGGCCATGATTTCGTCATCGACCGCCGCGCCGCCGCCCCCGCCGTCCGCCGCCACATGAGCGTCACCGGTGGCTGATACGCCCCCGCCGAAACTGGCACTGCTTGTCTCCGACACCGAAGCCGCCGACGAAGGCGGCCAGGCCCTGCGCGCCCGCTATGATTTTGTGCCCGTCCGCGACGCCGATATCGTCGTCGCGCTCGGCGGCGACGGCTTCCTCCTCCAGGTCCTGCACGAAGCTTTGTCCGCCAGCGACCCCAAGCCGATGTTCGGCATGAACCGCGGCACCGTCGGCTTCCTGATGAACGAATTCGAGCCCGAGGACCTCCACGGCCGGATCGCGGCGGCTCGCGGCTTCGGCCTCCACCCGCTGATGATGACCGCCATCACCGTCGGCGGCGAAACCATCATCTCGCCGGCCATCAACGAAGTTTCGCTGCTCCGCGAAACCCGCCAGACCGCCAAGATCGAGATCGCCATCGATGGCCAGGTCCGCATGGAGGAGCTCATCAGCGACGGCATCCTCGTCGCCACCCCCGCCGGCTCGACCGCCTACAACCTCTCCGCTAACGGCCCCATCCTGCCGCTGCAATCCGACCTGCTGGCACTCACCCCGATCAGCCCGTTCCGCCCCCGGCGCTGGCGCGGCGCCCTGCTCCCCCAGGCCAGCGTCATCGAATTCCGCGTCCTCGAAGCCCGCAAGCGACCCGTTTCGGCGGTCGCCGACCAGCGCGAAGTCCGCGACGTCGACACCGTCCGGATCGTCACCGACAAGTCTATCCGTCTCGAACTGCTGTTCGATCCGGGCTATGCCCTCGACGATCGCATCGTTCTCGAACAATTCGCGAGTTAAGATCCCAGCTGCATAACCTGCTTGAATTGTTTGCTTCTCAACTCTACACCGCAGTGCACAAATCAGGCGCAGGCTTGGTTCGCACAACCATTAGGGCACAAATCTAATGTCAAAAGTTGCCAGTGCGGTAAAAAAACAACTTTATTTACTGTCTACCCGACTGCTGCGTAGCTATTATCGATCGTTTTGGGGAATGGATATTGGGACGGAGGTCCGTATTGCTCGATCGGCACGACTTGACACAACCAACCCGCGCGGCATCCATATCGGTGATTATACGGCTGTCTCGTTCGACGCCGCAATTCTCAGCCATGATTTCGTCAATTACAAACATGTCGAAACGCGGATCGGATCGCACTGCCTGATCGGTGCCCGATCGGTGATCCTGCCGGGTGTGACGATCGGCAATCATTGCATCATCGGCGCGGGAAGCGTTGTGGTGGCGGACGTACCTGAGGGCTCGCTGATGTCGGGCAATCCGGCCCGGGCCGTCGAGCGCAATATTCGCACCGGCAAATGGGGCATTCGCGCCGTGCATTTCCTCGATCGCGCGAATAGCGGGGCTTCAACGACGTCCGGCATTGCGACGACCCGCGCCCTGCCACTTGGTGAGCGTAGTGTTCCGAGCGCCGCGCGGGCAAACAGCCTCGACCAGTTGCTTGCGCTAAAAAACGAAGACAAGATCAGATCGCTTGCGAGTGTCGGCTTCGACAGTTTTGGCCTGGTAACCCTCAGGGCCGAAATCGAAGCCACACTGGGAACGATAATCGATGACGATCGCTGGACCTCGATCAGCACGCCCGCCGACATTCTCGCCATGCTGCCTGCTGGCACCGCCCCGGCGCTGCCGGTCAGCACCGCCCCGGCACTGCCGGCCAGCACTGGTCCGGCGCTCTCCGCCGCCTCTGCCCCGGCCCTCATGCCCGGCTTGCGAACTGCCGACCTGCCGCGCACCGGGTCGCGTCGCCTGCGCCGCCATGATGTCGGCATGCCGCAAATGATCGCTGCCGGCCTTTCCGAAAGCTGGCTGTTCAAGGAATTGGGCGACATTCATTGGCAAATCCTCACGGACTCGCTCGGCGTCTCGTCCCGCAATATTGCCGATGCCCGTGGTGACCGACTCTATGCCACGTTCACCGCTATCCGTCTGCGGCTGGGCCAGCCCCTCAGTGCAATTGTCGAGAATGATCGGCTCGACATCGACATGACCATGTCCCGCTTTGGTTCGGGAATGTTCTTCAGCACGGCAAGTATCGCGACCCAGCGCGCGCAGGGCATTGTCGAAATCATGTCGAACTTTTCCAAGTTCGAAGTGCCGGGCCAGAACACATCGCTCGTCCGTGGCCAGCCGGCAATTCCCGAAAATTTTGCAATCCCGCTGCTTGCTGCCGCGCCCGAGATCGTCGACGACTACCGTACCCAACGCAGCGACGGGGCTGTGGAAACCATCCTGTTCGAGACCGAGTATGAGCTACAGCCCTATCACGACATCAACGGCGTCGGCCTGCTCTACTTTGCGGCCTATCCGATCATCAACGACGTCTGTGCCCGACGGCATCTTGGCGCCAGCGACTGGCAGAATTACACGACGCTCGACCGCGACACCTATTACTTCGCGAACAGCGGCGCAGGCGGCACGATCATATTCCGCATCCATGCCATTACCCAGGATGGCGACAAGCGTACCGTATCGACCAGCCTGTCCCGCGCCTCCGACGGCAAGCTGATGGCCAAGCTCAATACCACCCATCAACGCCTCGGCAGCTAGGCTGCTGCCGCCCGAGCCAGCCTGAACGCGCTACTCGGTCATCGCCTTCCAGATCGACTTCGCCTTGGCCGGCTGGCCGCGCACCAGCCGCCGCGCCATCAACGCCCCGCTGAACAGCCAGTGCCACGGCCATAGCAGCGGCCGGTGCCGCCGGATGAACGCCAGCCGCGAGCGCGCCAGCCAATAGTCCGACATCTCGCTGCGCGCGCCAGGCACGCCCGACGATCCGATCGACCCGCCTTCCTTGTGGAACACCACCGCGCCCGCCGCAAAACCGATGCCGAAGCGGCCGGCGTTGCGCGCGGCCCAATCGGCCTCCTCGAAATAAAGGAAATAGGATTCCTCCATCGGTCCGACGGTCTCGAGGAACGCCCGGCTGACCGCCAGCGACGCCCCCAGCACGAAATCGGTCTCGCGCGCGACCTGCCTGGCATCGAACGCCACCTCCGGCGACAGGCCGTGATTTATGCCCTTCGACGTCCCCGTCCACCAGCTCAGCCGGTGGCCGTTCAGCGCCTGCACCCGGTCCGGATGCCAGTAATAGCGCACCACCGTCCCGCACATGCCGACCCGCGGCTCGGCCAGCATTCGCGCCCCCAGCAAGGCCGCGGTATCCGCCTCGACCACCGTATCATTGTTGAGCAGCCAGAAAATCTCGACCGCCGGATCGGTTTGCAGTAGCCGCAGCCCGACATTATTGCCGCCAGCAAACCCCAGATTACCGCCGGAATCAACAAGCGTCAGCCAGTCCTCCGCACCCAGTTCCGCCGTCCCGGCCTCATCCGGCGCGATCCGTCGCAGCGCAATTGGCTTGGCCAGTGCCGGCGTGCTCAACCGCGCCATCGGCGCCGACGCTGCCGCCGCCGGCTCACGCCCCGCGGCCCAGGCCGCAATCCGCTCGAACGACCCATCCGCCGAGGCATTGTCGACCACCACCACGCGCACCGGCACCGTGCTGCGCAACAGCGATTCCAGCGCCTCGATCGTATCCGCCCAGCGGTTCCAGTTCACCAGCACGACGCCAACAGGCGCCGCTCCTTTGGCAGCTTCCGGAGCAGCATTCAACGTCGCGTTCATCGCAGCATTTCCCGTATCCGCCAGACGCTTGGATGCGCGAACCCGCCCACCAAGGCAACCGCAATGCCGCACCGCCGCAACAAAAGCCGAAAACCTTCACACTCGCCCTTGCCGATGCGCAATCCCCCGGCTATAGCCGCCGCCTCGCACCGTTCCCTGGTAGCTCAGCGGTAGAGCGTTCGACTGTTAATCGAAATGTCGTAGGTTCGAATCCTACCCGGGGAGCCAGTTTTTCGGCCATGCGACGGGCCGAAACCGCGAAGGATACGTCATTCATCGCGCCGACAGCGACACATCGTTAACGATCATGGCAATCGAAAGGTTCGCCATCATGTCGCCGATCCGCCTCCTCCCGTTCGCCGCCCTCCTGCTCACCGGCGCCTGCGCCTATGACTATGCCGGCGGCCAGGCCCCCAGCTATCCGTCCGGTTACGACAATGGCATGGGGGGCGGCCAATACGCCCAGCCCGGCGATCAATTCGGCGGCCAGAACGTCGTATCAACCCAGGTCTTCTACGAACCGCTTGCGCAATACGGCGACTGGATCGACAGCCGCTTCGGCCAGGCCTTTCGGCCCGACGCGCCTCAGGGCTGGCGGCCCTATGTCAACGGCCAATGGGGCGAGGATCGCCTGTGGATCAGCGACGATCCCTGGGGCTGGGCCACCGACCATTACGGCCGCTGGGGCTTCGACGAGGCCGCCGGCTGGGTCTGGGTGCCGGGCACCGAATGGGCGCCGTCATGGGTGGCGTGGCGCGAGGACGAGACGCAGGACGTCGCCGGCTGGGCACCGATCCCTCCCGGCGTCGCCTATTCGGTCGGCGTTGGCTTCGGCAGCGGCGGCTTCGGCACCGGCGGCTTGGGCACCGGCGGCTTGGGCAACAGCTGGGGCTACGACAACTGGAACAGCTGGTACGCGCCGAGCTGGGTCTGGGTGCCGCGCCAGAACATCTATCAGCGCGGCTTCGGCGGCCGCATCCTGCCGTGGAACAACGGCCGCAACTATTGGAGTGGCAGCCGCTGGAACTACAACAACGGCTGGAACGGTCGGCCCGGCTACAACTACGGCCGCCCCGGCTACAACCGCCCCGGTTACCCCGGCAACAACCCGGGCGCCGGCCGGCCCGACTATCCCGGCCGCCCTGGAAACTACCCCCGTCCCGGCGTCTCGGACAGCATCGGCGGCGCCATCGCCGGCGTCCCGCGTCAACGTCCAAGCTACCCCCAGGGCAATTACCAGGGTCGCCCTGGCGGCGACCGCCCTGCCTATGTGCCCCGCCCGAACGGCCAGAATTACGGCCAGAACAACGGCGTCAACAACGGCGTCGGCAACGCCATCGGCGGCAGCTTCAACGGCCGGCCCCGCCCCGGCTACAACGGCAATCCCGGCCGACCCGTCGGCGCCGTCGGCCAACCGCCGCGTCCGGCCGGCCAGTACCAGGGCGGCCCGGGCGGCGGCCGGCCTGTTATGCAAGCCCCCGCCCCGCAGGTTTCGGCCCCCCAGCCCGCCGCTGCCCCGCCACTCCGAGCCGAACGCCCGGCACAATCCATCCCGCGTTCGGAACGCAACAACAACGACGTCCGCCCGCAATAGCCGCCCCGCCGGAATTTTTCGGCAAGTATTCGATCGGAGGCGCCGCACACCTCACATTGCCCTTGCGCTTTCCGCGCCACTGCACACTATCGGCATCCAGCCTTTCGGGAGCGGCAATGGCGCAAATCACGGCATTCGACGAAATGTACGGCCTCGGCGATGCGTATGGCCGTGCCTCGGGCGGCGAACCGGCAGCAGTTACTTCGGGATACCGCGCGATCCAGAACTGGCTCGATCAATCGCCCCCCGAGCTGATGGCCACGCGCCGCCGCCAAGCCGAACTCTTCTTCCGCCGCATCGGCATCACCTTCGCCGTCTATGGCGACCCCGATGCCGCCGAGCGCCTGATCCCCTTCGACATCGTGCCGCGCATTCTCGCCCGCTCGGAATGGGATGGCCTCGAAGCCGGCCTCAAGCAACGCGTCCGCGCCCTCAACGCCTTCCTCGCCGATGTCTATGGCCCGCGCGATATCCTGCGCGCCGGCATCATGCCCGAGGAGCTCGTCCTCCAGAACCCCGGCTACAACCTCCACATGGTCGGCAAAAAGCCCCCCGGCGGCGTCTGGACCCACATCGCCGGCATCGACTTGGTCCGCACCGGCCCCGACCAGTTCTACGTCCTCGAGGACAACGCCCGAACGCCGTCCGGCGTCTCCTACATGCTCGAAAACCGCGAGGTCATGCTCAAGCTGGTCCCCGAGCTGTTCGACCAGATGAAGGTCGCACCCGTCGAAACCTATCCGGAAATGCTGCTCGAAACCCTCGCCTCGGTCAGCCCGCGCCGCAGCCGCAGCGGCAGCGCACCCGTTTGCGTCCTGCTCACCCCCGGCCGCCACAACAGCGCCTTCTACGAACACAGTTTCCTCGCCGACAAACTCGGCATCGAGCTTGTCGAAGGCTCCGACCTCTTCGTCCGCGACGACATCGTCTACATGCGGACCACCGAGGGCCCCGAGCGCGTCGACGTCATCTACCGCCGCCTCGACGATGATTTCATCGACCCTTTGGTCTTTAACCCCGCCTCGATGCTCGGCGTCCCCGGCCTGATGTCGGCCTATGGCGCCGGCAACGTCACCCTCGCCAACGCCGTCGGCACCGGCGTCGCCGACGACAAGGCGATCTACAGCTACATGCCCGACATCGTGCGCTTCTACACCGGCGAGGAACCCATCCTCGGCAACGTGCCCACCTGGCGCTGCCGCGAACCCGAGGCGCTCGGCTACGTCCTCGATCACCTTGCCGAACTGGTGGTCAAGGAAGTTGACGGCTCGGGCGGCTATGGCATGCTGATCGGCCCCCACGCGCCCCAAGCCACGCTCGCCGCCTTCGCTGCCAAGCTCAAGGCCCACCCCGAAAAGTTCATCGCCCAGCCAACACTCGCGCTCAGCACCTGCCCGACCGCCACCGACGCCGGCATCGCCGCGCGCCACGTCGATCTCCGCCCCTTCGTCCTCACCGGCGCCAACGACGTGAAAATCGTCCCCGGCGGCCTCACCCGCGTCGCGATGACCCCCGGCTCACTGGTTGTGAACAGCTCACAAGGCGGCGGCACCAAAGACACATGGGTCGTCGATGACTAAGCCGTCCACCTCCCTCTCCCCCTGCGGGAGAGGGCGACTCGGCCCCTTGGCCGAGCGGGGTGAGGGGTCCCGCACCAGCCGAAACGCCAGCGCTCAACAGGAAACAACCCGTGCTTTCTAGAACCGCCGGCAACCTCTACTGGATGGGCCGCTACCTCGAGCGCGCCGATTTCACCGCGCGCCTGATCGAGGCCACCCAGCGTCTCGCCGCGCTGCCGACCTCGTACGGCGGCGCCGGCAACGCCTGGGAATCCGCCCTCGCCGCGACCTGGATGACCCAGGCCCACGCCGAACGCGGCCTCGCCCTCGACGAGCAGCAGATCAGCGATTTCCTCACTCTCGATCCCGCCAACCCGTCGTCGATCCGCTCGTGCCTCGAAGCGGCGCGCGCCAACGCCCGCTCGGTCCGCACCGCACTGACGGAGGAAGCCTGGGAAGCCGTCAACACCGCCTGGCTCGAAGTCTCGCGCTACGGCACCCGCCTCGATGGCCGCGACGCCATCGGGCCGCTCCTCGAACTCGTCAAGCATGCCGTCGCCGCCTTCGAAGGCGCCGCCCAGCGCACGATGCTGCGCGGCGACGCCTTCTGGTTCGTCAACCTCGGCTCGGCGATCGAGCGCGCCGACAATTCCGCCCGGCTTCTCGATGTCAAATACCACCTCCTGCTGCCCCGCGGCGAGACCGTCGGCGGCAGCCTCGACTATTTTCAATGGACGACGATCCTGCGCACCGTCTCGGCGATGACCGCCTATCGCTGGGTCTACCGCGACACCGTCAAGCCCTGGCTGGTCGCCGACCTGCTCATCCTCAACCGCCAGATCCCGCGCAGCCTCGCCTCCTGCTACGACGAGCTCCTCCGCCACCTCGACCTGCTCGCCAGCGTCACCGGCAAGCGCGGCCCCGCCCACCGCCTCGCCTCGGCCGGCCACGCCCGCCTGTCGCGCTCGAACATCGACACCATCTTCTCCGACGGCCTCCACGAATTCCTCAACCAGTTCATCATCGACAACAACAAGCTCGGCGAAGCCATCGCCGAACAATACCTCTTCTGATGACCTTTCTAGCCGCCACCCCTTTTTTCATCGTCACCCCGGCGAAGGCCGGGGCCCATCTCCCGCCCCAGCCGAAAATAGCCCCCCACCCCACAGCACAAATCGGGCCCACCACCCCAAACCCAAACTAGGTCGCTCACCGTCATGCGCATCAAAGTCGCCTACTCCACCATTTACGACTATTCCGCCCTAGCCAGCGACGTCATCCAGCTGCTCCGCGTCGAACCCTGCGGCCATCACGACCAGCACATCATCCACTGGCGCCTCGACACCGATGCCGACGGCCACCTCCGGCGCGGCCGCGATGTCTTCGGCAACATCACCCACATGTTCTACGCCGACGCCCCCATCCGCCGCCTGTCGCTCCACGTCACCGGCGAAGTCGACACCACCGAGACCCACGGCGTCCTTACCGGCACCCCCGAGCCGCTGCCCCCCAGCATCTACCTGCGCAGCACCCCGCTCAGCACCGCCGACGATGCCATCCGCAATTTCGCCCGCGAATGCGCCGGCGCCAACCAGCTCGAAACCTGCCACGTCATGCTCAAGGCGCTGTTCGAACGCATGACCTTCGACGCCGACGCCACCGAAAGCCAGACCGGCGCCGCCCATGCCTTCGCCCTCCAGGCCGGCGTCTGCCAGGACTACAGCCACATCTTCGCCGCCGCCGCGCGCTACCTTGAAATCCCGGCGCGCTACGTCTCCGGGCACCTGGTGCGCGCTGACGGCATCGTCACCCAACCCGCCGGCCACGCCTGGGTCGAGGCGCACCTCCCAGATCTCGGCTGGGTCGGCTTCGATCCAACCAACGGCATGTCGACGACCGAATCCTACCTCCGCGTCGCCGTCGGCCTCGACTATCTCGATGCCGCTCCCGTCCGCGGCGCCCGGCGCGGCGGCGGCGCCGAAACCATGGCGGTCAGCGTCACCGCCAGCGAAGCAGGGCTTGCCACCGCCGTGTCGGGGTCGCAGAAGCAGAGCCAGTCGCAAAACTGACACCGACGGACGCGCGACCAACACGGCAGTTCAACGGGGATTCCTCGGGTCATGACCTATTGTATCGGCATCCTGGTCCGCGAGGGCATGGTGATGATGGGGGACACCCGCACCAACGCCGGCGTCGACAACATCTCGACCTATCGCAAGCTCCGCATCCTCGAAACCGGCGACGACCGCGTCATGACGGTGGCCTCCGCCGGCAGCCTGTCGGTCACCCAATCGGCGCTCAGCCGGGTCCAGCTCGGCATCGTCATGCCCGACAGCGACGAGCGCGAATTCGTTGCCTCTGCCCCCACCGTCTTCCGCGCCGCCCAGATCGTCGGCCAGGGCCTCAGCGAAGCCAAGGCCTCGATCGATCTTGTCGTCAAGGATGACAGTATCCGCACCGACGCCAGCCTGTTGTTCGGTGGCAGCATCGACAGCCGCCGCCCGCGCATGTTCCTGATCTACGGCGCCGGCAATTTCATCGAATGCCAGCCCGACACGCCCTTCCTGCAGATCGGCGAGCACAAATACGGCAAGCCCGTCCTCGATCGCATGGTCAATTTCGAAACCCCGATGGCCGAAGCCATCAAGATCGCGCTGATCTCCTTCTCGGCCACGATGCGCTCGAACCTCGCCGTTGGCCTGCCGATCGACATCGTCACCGTCCGCACCGGCACCAGCCGCGTCGAACTCAGCCACCGCATCGACGCCGAGGACCATTATTACCGCGACATCAACGACCGCTGGTCGAACGCCCTCCGCGCCGCCGCCGCCGCCATCCCCCTCCCCAGCTACGCCAGCGAACCCAGCCGCGAAAGCCTCTACGACTAGCGGCTTCTGCTCCCCTCCCTTCTTCAAGGGAGGGGTCGGGGGTGGGTGACTCTGCACCCAAAGAACTGTCATCCCGGGCTCGACCCGGGACCCAGCTAACTTTCTATCTCTACCCTGTCATGCCAGCGAAGGCTGGCATCCAGCCTCCCCGCACGCACCCGCACCCAAGCGCAAGCACCACGCCAACCGGCAAAGCGCTAGGCAGCAGCCCCAACCGGCGCCGCCACAGGATCCCGCCGCAACCACAACATGACCGCCAGCACCAAGCCAACAACCGCCACCCCGGTCATCGCCAGATACCCCAGCGCCGCCCGCCCCGTCGGCGCCAGGTACTCATACAGCTCCCCCGACATCAACGTCGTCACCGCCTGCGCCGGCGCCGAAGCCAGCGCCATATAGATCATCTGCGCCGTCGGCGTCCGCTCATCCCCATGCAGCCCCTGGATCATCCGCATCGCCCCCAGGAACGTCGCCGCAAACGTCCCGGCATGCATGATCTGCAGGAAATACAGCGCCCACACCGGCGGCAGTGCCGCCATCACCGTCCAGCGAATAACCGCGGAAATCGCCCCCACCAAAATCAAGGTCTCGGGCGCGAACCGCTCGGTCCAACGCGCCAAAAAGATCAAAAATCCAACCTCGGCCACCACCCCGATCGACCATAAATTCCCCGACAGCGTCGACGACAATTGCTGGCTGTTGGTCCAGATCAACGTCCCCGCCACATAGAAATAGCTGTGCGTCGCCTGGATCAACCCGGCGGCAAAGATCAGCAGCGCGAACTTGCGATCCTTCAACATGCCGACGCCCGCCGCCAGCCGCGCCCCGAACGGCGCCTCGCGGTCGCCCGCCACCGGCTCGGGCACCATCCACCACGCCGCGACGATCAGCAGCGCCGACACCCCGAACAGCCAGCCCCAGATCGCCCAGGCGCCATAGTGATCAATCAACATGCCGACCATGCTCGACCCCAGCACGAACGCCGCCGAAGCCAGCCCCCGCGCCAACCCATATCGCGGCCAGCCATAGCGCGTCAGCCGCAGCAACGCCGCCTCGACGACCGGCAACAGCCCCCAGAACGCCACGTCGAGCATCAGGATGATGACGAAGACCATCGTGAACCCGGTGACGAACCACAGCGACCCGAAGCCGATCGTCATCAGGATCGCGAACAGGAACATCGGCGCGCGGCGATCGCTCCGCCCGTCGGCCCAGGCGGCGGTCAACGGCCCGGCGATGATCCGCGAAAACCCGCCGATCGCCAGCACCAGGCCGATCTGCGACCCCGAAAATCCATGCGCTTTTTCCAGCCACATCGGCAAGAACGGCACGAGGCACCCGAACCCGGCAAAGAACAGACACGCCAGCCAGGTGGCACGCACACCGGGGCGCGTGAAATTAGTCATCAACGATTCGGCCATGGCGCACCATGGCGAGGCGCAATGAACTTGTCATCACTGACGGGTGACAGGGGTGCAATGACGCCGCATAGACACCTTAAAACCACAGGAGACGATCATGACATTGCCCGCACTATTCGACCTGACCGGCCAGACCGCCCTCATCACCGGCTCGTCACGCGGCATCGGCAAGGCCATCGCCCACCGCATGGCCGAGCACGGCGCCAACGTCATCGTCTCGAGCCGCAAGTCCGACGCCTGCGACGCCGCCGTCGCGGAGATCAACGCCGCCGTCGGCCGTGAAGCGGCGTTCTCTATCCCCGCCAACATCGCCGACAAGGCCAGCCTGCAGAACCTCGTCGACAAGACGCTGGAGCGTCACGGCAAGATCGACAGCCTCGTCTGCAACGCCGCCTCGAATCCCTATTTCGGCCCCCAGGCCGGCATCTCCGACGACCAGTTCACCAAGATCCTGCAGAACAACATCGTCTCCAACCATTGGCTGATCACCATGGTCGCCCCCGCCATGCAGGCGCGCAAGGACGGCAGCATCACCATCATCTCGTCGGTCGGCGGGCTGAAGGGCTCGACCGTCATCGGCGCCTATTGCATCTCCAAGGCCGCCGACATGCAGCTCGCCCGCAACCTTGCGGCTGAATTCGGTCCCGACAACGTCCGCGTCAACTGCATCGCTCCTGGCCTCATCAAGACCGATTTCGCCAAGGCGCTCTGGGACAACCCCGACATCCTCAAGGCCTCGACCGGCAACGCCCCCCTCCGCCGCATCGGCACCCCCGACGAGATCGCCGGCATGGCCGTCCTCCTCGCCGGCAAGGCCGGCGGCTTCGCCACCGGCCAATGCTTCACCATCGACGGCGGCGCCACAATCGTCTGAACGCTTCTTGTCCTCCCCCTAAAGGGGGGAGGCGAGAGACGCCCCTTGGCGGCCCGGGTGGGGGTGGTCCCCCGTTCAATCGAAGGATCACCCGCGCCGCCTACTCCAATTCAAACACCACAGTAACATTAACCGAAAGCGCCACCTCCCCCGGCGCCACCGGCGAAGCCATCGCATCCGCCATCTTCGCCTGCCGCACCATCATCGGCTGCGGCCGCGGCTCGAACCCGCCCGCCTCCGCAATCGACGCAATCCGCTTCACCCGCAGCCCCGCCGCCTTGGCATAAAGCTCGGCTCGCGCCCGCGCTGTGCCCATCGCCGCAACCCGCGCCTCATCCAATGCCGCCTCCTCGGCCTCGACGCGGAAATTCGGCCCCGAAATCTGGTTCGCCCCAACCCCGACCAAAGTATCCAGCAACTTCCCCGTATCGGCGATCTTGCGGATCCGCAGCGCTACGGTGTTCGTCGCCTGGTATCCGGTCAGCACCGGTGCCTGATTGTTCTCGTATTTATACTGCGGCTGCAGGCTCAACCCCGACGTCTGCACATCGCGATCGGCAATGCCGGCCTTCTTCACCGCCGCCACCACAGCATTCATCCGCACCGCGTTTTCGCGCATCGCCGCCGCCGCCGTCAGCGCCGTCGTCACCACGCCGCCCGAAACCTCGGCGATATCGGGCGTCCGCAGGCTGCGACCTTCGGCAACCACCGTCAACGTCGTCGACGAAGGCACCAACGGGACCGCGCCCACGGTTCCAGCCACCTGCGCCTGCGCTGTCGTCGCCATCATCATCACCCCGATCGCGGCCGCCGCGGAAAGCCAGTTACGCTTGTTCATCGTGTCACCTCGAATAAAAAGACACCACCCGCCGGCATCGCCGGCGGGTGGTTCATTACGCTTAAATCAACCCGGCTTTCGCAGGGCTGAACATCTGGTTACGCCGTGCGGCTCTTGATCAGGCGATAGATCCACAACAGCAGGATCGCGCCCAGGATCGACATGATTCAGCCCGGTGCCGAACCGTCGGAATACCAGCCGAACAACCGACCGACCAACCGTGCCGCAAAGGCGCCCGCGACGCCGATCAGCATGGTGACGAAAAAGCCGCTCGGGTCCTTGCCCGGCATCAGGAACTTGGCGATGACGCCGACGACAAGGCCGACGATCGCCGTGCCGATGATTCCGAACAGATCCATGTCGATTCCCCTATCTTGCCCAGCCTCATCCGGCTGCGACCGCAATAATGCACAATTGCATGCCGCATGCCATCCATGGCAATTTATTGGCCAAAACCCACACCCTGACCGGCCAGCCGGGGTGCCATTCGGATTTGGCCTTCGCACTGCCACATTGATGCGTTATTGAAGCAATTGCAGGCACTGACTTATTCATGTAATACAGTCGTCGCCACAAGGACGTTGAGTATGAATATGCATAACAAGCTGCCCGATCCCGACGCAGCCGGCGTCTATGGCTTCCCCGCTGCCAGCATCGATTCCGGGTCGCGTCGGCCATGGCTGCGCCCGGTCGTCGTCGCCTTCGTGCTAGCCGTCGTCGCCTTCGGCTTGTGGCAGGTCTTTGGCAAGAAACCCGCCGCCGCCCCGGTCGTCGCCGCGCTGCCCCAGGTCACCGTCATCGTCCCCGGCACCACTGCCGTCCTCGATACCATCACTGCCCCCGGCTCGATCGCCGCACGCCGCGATGCCGCCGTCGGCATCCAGGGCGATGGCGGCCGCGTCACCGCCGTCTTCGTCGATCCCGGCCAGATGGTCGCCGCCGGCCAGGTGCTCGCGCGGATCGATAACAGCGTCCAGGTCCAGCAGTCGCGCCAGCTTGCCGCCACCATCCGCTCGAACGAGGCCGATGCCCAGCTCGCCCAGCAGAACCTCGATCGCGCCCAGGCACTCGTCTCGCGCGGCTTCGTCTCCAAGGCCGATGTCGACAGTCGCATCGCCACCCGCGACGGCGCCCGTGCCCGCGTCGAAGTCGCAAAAGCCCAGCTTGCCGAAGCCAATGCCCGCCTTGCCCGCCTCGATGTCCGCGCCCCCGCCGCCGGGCTCATATTGTCGCGCACCGTCGAGGTCGGCCAGGTCGTCTCGCCCGGCACCGCGCTGTTCCGCCTCGCCGAAGGCGGCGTCCTCGAAATGCGCGCCCAGGTTGCCGAGCAGGACATCGCCCGGCTGAAGGTCGGCATGGCCGCCGGCGTCACGCCCGTCGGCTCCAACATCGAATATCGCGGCCGCGTCTGGCTGCTCGATCCGGTCATCGATGTCGCCAGCCGCCAGGGCATTGCCCGCATCGCGCTCGCCTATTCGCCCGGCCTCCGGGTTGGCGCCTTCGCCAAGGCCAGCATCGCCTCGGGTGAAGCAACGCGCCCCGTCCTGCCGCAGTCCGCCGTCCAGGTCGATGAAAAGGGCAGCTATGTCCTCGTCGTCGGCGCCGGCAACCGCGTCGAGCGCCGCAGCATCACCGTCGGCACCGTCAGCGACCAGGGCGTCGCCATCGCCTCGGGCCTCGATGGCACCGAAAAGATCGTCGCCAGCGCCGGCGCCTTCCTGCGCCCCGGTGAAAAGATCGCCCCCGTCGTCGCCCGCAGCGCTGGTTAAGGACCCGCCCGATGCGCAATATCTCCAGCTGGTCGATCAAGAACCCGATCCCGCCGCTCGTCCTGTTCGCGATGCTGACCCTCGCCGGCATCGTCAGTTTCATCACGATGGACATCAACAACAACCCGGACATCGATTTCCCGGCAGCGCAGGTCGTCGTCAGCCAGCCCGGCGCCGCCCCCAGCGAAATGGAAACGCAAGTCACCCAGCGCGTCGAAGCCGCCGTTCGCGGCATCAACGGCGTCGATGAAATCACCTCCTACGTTTCCGAAGGCACGTCGCGCACCAACATCCAGTTCGCCATCGGCGTCCCCATCGATCGCAGCGTCAACGACGTCCGCGATGCCATCGCCAACATCCGCAGCGACCTGCCGCAGGGCATCCTCCAGCCGCAGGTCCAGCGCGTCGATTTCTCGGGCGGCCCGATCTCGTTCATCTCGGTCGAAGCCGTCGACATGACCCTCGAGGAACTCAGCTGGTTCGTCGACAACACCGTCTCCAAGCGCCTGCTGGCCATCCCCGGCATGGCGCAGGTCAGGCGCAGCGGCGGCGTCAGCCGTGAAATCCGCGTCGTCCTCGATCCCGCCCGCATGCAGGCCTATGGCCTCACCGCCTCACAGGTCAACGACCAGCTCCGCCTCGTCAATGTAAACGCCGCCGGTGGCCGGACCGAAATCGCCGGCTCCGAACAATCGGTGCGTGTCCTCGGCAATGCCGGCAGCGCGCTCGTGCTCAGCGAAACCCAGATATCGGTCGGCGGCGGCCGCAGTATCCGCCTCGCCGATATCGCCACGGTGCGCGACAGCTTCGCCGAACAGCGCAGCTTCGCCAAGATGAACGGCCGCCAGGTGCTCAGCTTCTCGATCACCAAGGCCAAGGGTCATTCCGACGTCACGCTGTACAATGCCGCGCATGCGGAGCTCGACAAGATCGCGAAGGAAAACCCGCAGATCCGCTTTACCGAGCTCTACACCAGCGTCGGCTACACCAACGAGCAATATCACTCGGCAATCGCCGCCATGATCGAAGGCGCCATCCTCGCCGTCATCGTCGTCTTCATCTTCCTGAAGGACTGGCGCGCCACCGTCATCTCGGCGCTCGCCATCCCGTTGTCGGCGATCCCGGCGTTCTGGTTCATGGACTTGCTCGGCTTTTCGCTGAACAGCCTCAGCCTGCTCGCCCTCGGCCTTGTCGCCGGCGTGCTGGTCGATGATGCCATCGTCGAGATCGAAAACATCGTCCGGCATATGCGAATGGGCAAATCGGCCTATCAGGCCGCCATGGATGCCGCCGACGAGATCGGTCTCGCCGTCGTCGCCACCACCATGTCGATCGTCGCGGTCTTCCTCCCCGTCGGCATGATGCCCGGCATTTCCGGGCAGTTCTTCAAGAACTTCGGCTTCACCGTCGTCGTCTCGGTGCTGCTCAGCCTCGCCGTCGCGCGCCTGATCACCCCGATGATGGCGGCCTATTTCCTCAAGAGCAAAGGCGAGGCCGCCCACGGCGATGCAGCGTGGGTCGGCTGGTACATCACGATCCTGCGCTGGTCGCTGAACAACCGCTGGAAGGTCGCGCTGCTCGGCGGCGGCGGCGCGCTGGCCGGCACCGTGCTGGCCTTCGCCACGCTCCCGCTCACCTTCCAGCCGACGATGGACACCGATTTCAGCCAGGTTACCATTGCCCTGCCGCCGGGCTCGACCCTGGCGCAGACCACCGCCATCTCCGACCAGGCCACGGCGATCCTGAGCGCTTCCCCCGTCGTCGAAGCGGCGTTCTCGGATATCGAAGTCGGCGAGGCCAGCATCTTCCTGACGCTCAGGAAAGACCGGCCGATGACCAGCGTCGAATTCGAACGCAGCCTGGCGCCGTCGCTCCAGGCCATTCCCGACGCGCGCGTCAATTTCGAATCGCAGAACGGCGGCTTCAACGGCCGTGACATGTCGGTCGTCCTGACCGGCACCGATCCCGTCGCGCTCGAGGCCGCGGCTTCCAAGGTCGTCGAGGAAATGCGCGGCATCAAGGAATTGCGCCAGCCGCGCATCGAGGGCGATCTCCGCCGGCCGGAAATCTCGATCAAGCCGCGCTTCGCCGTCGCTGCCGAACTCGGCGTGACGACCGCCGCGCTATCGGAGGCCATTCGCATCGCGACGCTCGGCGACATCGACCAGAACGTCGCCAAATTCTCGCTGTCGGATCGCCAGATCCCGATCCGGGTGATGCTCGCCGAAAATTCGCGCCGTACCCTCGCCACCATCAGCGACCTGCCGGTGCAGACCGCCAGCGGCGGATCGGTGCCATTGAAGGTCGTCGCCGACATAAGCTTCGGCGCCGGCGCCACCGAACTGCGCCGCTACAACCAGCAGCGCCGCGTCATGATCGGCGCCGATCTCGCCCCGGGCCTTGTTTCCGGCGATGCCCAGCCCAAGATCGACGCACTGAAAAGCCTCAACAACCTGCCGCGCGGCGTCGACAAGGTAAAGCTCGGCAGTGACAAATGGCAGGCCGAGCTGCTGGTCAATTTCGTCATCGCCGTCGTCGCCGGCGTCCTGCTCGTCTTCGCGGTGCTGGTGCTGCTCTACAAACGCATCCTGCCGCCGTTCGTCAACATGGGCTCGCTGATGCTGGCGCCGCTCGGCGGCGGCATCGCGCTGCATCTCACCGGCATGCCGATCTCGATGCCGGTGTTCATCGGCCTGCTGATGCTGCTCGGCATCGTCGCCAAGAACTCGATCCTGCTCGTCGACATGGCGATCGAGGAAATGTCGAAGGGCGTCGAACGCACCGCTGCCATCCTCGAAGCCGGCCACAAGCGCGTCCAGCCGATCATCATGACCACGATCGCCATGGTCGCCGGCATGTTGCCGATCGCCCTGTCGCTTGGCGGCGACGGCAGTTCGCGGGCGCCGATGGGCGTCACCGTCATCGGCGGCCTCATCGTCTCGACGGCCCTGACGCTGGTCATCGTCCCCGCCAGCTTCAGCCTCGCCGTCGGTGCCGAGGAATGGCTGGCCCCGCGGATGAAACGCTGGTTCACCAATGATGAAGGCGCTAAGAAGCCTGATATCACACCGGCGCCACACCCGGCGGAGTAGGCCCCCACTGAAACTGCTGCGTCCCTTCGAGCTTCCGGCAACGCCCTTCCACCAGATGCGGCTGGCGGCGACGTTGCTGCTGTTCGCCATGGCCTGCATCTTCGCCGCGGCGTCGTGGTGGCACGACGCCCACCCTGCCCTGCCCTGGGTGCAGTCGTTCGCCGAAGCCGCCATGGTCGGCGGCCTTGCCGACTGGTTCGCCGTTACCGCGCTGTTCCGCCACCCGCTCGGCCTGCCGATCCCGCACACCGCGATCATCCCGTCGAACAAGGACCGCATCGGCGACAGCCTTGCCGTCTTTCTCAAGGAAAATTTCCTCACTCCCACCGTCGTCGCCCGCCGCCTCGAGGAAGTCGACATGGCCGGCGCCGCCGCCCGCTGGCTCAGCGCCGACCGCCCGCAATCGCTGGGGGCAAACAGGCGCGGCTTCGGCCCCCTCATCGCCCGCGTCATCGAGGCGCTCGACCAAAAAGTCATCGGCGATCTCGTCCGTGACGCCGCCACCGAAAAGCTACGCGCCCTCGCCATCTCGCCGATCGTCGCCGATACCATCGACACCACCCTCGATCACAATCGCCACGAGCCATTGATCGATTCGGCCATCGACTGGGGCCTGCGCACCCTCGACGACCAGGAATCGACCATCCGCGGCATGGTCGCAGATCGCACCAACTGGCTGCTCCGCCTCGTCAACGTCGACACCCGCGTTTCCGGCTCGCTGATCGCCGGCCTGCGCAAGCTGCTCTGGGAAATGGGCGGCGACCCCCACCACCCGCTGCGCCGCCGCATCGGCGAATCCTTGCGCACCTACGCCTTCGACCTGCGCCATTTCCCCGAAACCCAGGCCACCATCGAAGGTTTCAAGACCGATCTCATCGCCAACCCCGCGATGGGCCAATGGCTCGCCGGCCTGTGGGACGAGGCCCGCACCGGCATCGTCGCCAACCTCACCAACCCATCCGCCACCGGCCCCGGCAAGCTCGCCGAAGCCATGAAAGCCCTTGGTGCCAGGCTCGGATCCGACGCCCCGTTACGCGCCGCGATCAACCTCCACCTCCGCCGCGCCGCCGTCGGCCTCGTCAACGACTATGGCGCCAGCATCGTCCGCATCGTCAGCGACACCGTCCGCGGCTGGGACGCGCGCACCGTCACCGAAAAACTCGAGACCGCCGTCGGCCGCGACCTCCAGTTCATCCGCATCAACGGCACCCTCATCGGCGGCCTCATCGGCCTCACCATCCACGCGATCAAGCTGGCGCTCTAACGGATCCTTCTTCCCCCCTCCCTACTTCTAGGGAGGGGTCGGGGGCGGGTCCCTTACTTGCTGCTTCCTTCCCCCCTCCCTTCTTCAAAGGAGGGGCCGGGGGTGGGTGACTCGCCCCCCTCCCCCATGCGACCAGCCCTCAAGTCAAATTCCCCACAGCCCGCTGAATCCGCCGGCAAGCATCCTCCAGCACATCATCCGAAGTCGCATAGGAGATCCGAAACGCCGGCGACCCACCAAACGCCGCCCCATGCACCACCGCAACGCCCTCGCTATCCAGCAGATAAGCCGCCACAGCCTCGTCATCCACCAGCACAACCCCCGAAGGCGTCGTCTTGCCGATCAACCCGGCACAATCCGGATAGACATAAAACGCCCCCTGCGGCCGCGGGCACCGCAGCCCCGGCGTCTGGTTGAGCATCGACACCACCAGGTCCCGCCGCTTCACAAAGGCTTCATTACGCGACTGCAGGAACGATTGGTCGCCATTCAGCGCCGCCACAGTCGCCGCCATCGAGATCGAGCAAGGGTTCGACGTCGACTGCGACTGCAGCTTCGCCATCGCCTTGATCAACCACGCCGGCCCGCCGGCATAACCGATCCGCCACCCGGTCATCGCATAGGCCTTCGACGCGCCATTGACGGTCAACGTGCGGTCGTAAAGCCCCGGCTCGACCTGCGCCATCGTGGTAAACTCGAACCCGTCATAGACGATATGCTCGTACATATCGTCGGCGAGCACCATCACCTGCGGGTGCTTCATCAACACATCGGTCAACGCCTTCAGTTCCAACCGCGAATACGCCGCCCCCGTCGGATTCGACGGCGAATTGAAAATCAGCCACTTCGTCTTCGGCGTGATCGCCGCGTCCAAAGCCTCGGGCGAAAGCTTGAACCCCTGCTCGAACGTGCATTCGACGATCACCGGCGTCGCCCCGGTAAACGCCACGATATCGGGGTAACTCACCCAATACGGCGCCGGGATCACCACCTCGTCGCCCGCATCGAGCGTCGCCAGCAGCGCATTGAAGATCGTCTGCTTGCCGCCGACATTCACCGTGATCTGGTCGAGCCCATAATCCAGCTCGTTATCCCGCTTGAACTTGGCCTGAATCGCCTTCTTCAATGCCGGCGTACCATCGACCGCGGTATATTTCGTCTGCCCCTCGCGGATCGCCGCAATCGCTGCGTCCTTGACGAAATCCGGCGTATCGAAATCCGGCTCGCCCGCGCCCAGCCCGATAATATCGCGCCCCTCGGCCTTCAGCACCGCCGCCTTGTTGGTCACTGCGATCGTCGGCGAAGGCTGGATACGCTGGATAGCGGCAGAAAGCTGCGACATCGAAATTCCTCAAGACTGCCTCCCTCCCCCCTGCGGGGAGGGCGACTCGGCATCAGCCGAGCGGGGTGGGGGTTCCCGTCCGCCGGTGCCTGCGCGCTTACCCCCGCAACCGCGCTCGCATCAACCCCCGCAACGAATTCCCAACGAAAAACCCGTGCCGCAAATCCGCGACAGTCACCGCACTCTCGACCGCGACCCCCTCCTCAACCAACCGCCCCCGCAGCACCCCCGGCAACAACCCCAACTCCAATGACGGCGTCACCAACCTTCCGCCGCGCTCCACAAACACATTGGTAAAGCTTCCCTCGGTCACCAACCCATCCACCCCGACAAACACTACCTCATCCGCCCCGCTCGCCCACCGCGCCGCATCATAAAACCCGCGATCGCCGGTCTTGTGCCGCAATCGCCAATCCCCCGCCGCTACCGGCAATCGCGCCACCGCCACGACCATCTCACCCACTGCAGCCGGCAAAGGCGAACACTGAACACAGATCGCCCCCGACGGCGAAGCCAGCACCCGCACCCGCCCCGAAAACCCAACCACCGCCCCCAGCACCAGTTCCCGCACCGCCCTCAGCTCAAACACCAACCCGAGAAACCCCGCACTAGCCGCCATCCGCCCCAAATGCCGCTCCAGATCAACGACAATCCCAGTTTCGCACCGCATCGTCTCGATCAGATCCGGCACCCCCCGCCGAGCCAAAAAAGCCCCCTTCGCCAAACACTCCCCCCACTCAGCCCCAGCCTCACTATCCGCCACAATCCCAGACCCAAGGCCCAACCTCCCTTCGACTCCCCTCCCTTCTTCAAGGGAGGGGCTGGGGGTGGGTGAATCCGCCGACCAAGACCGCCCCGGCCTAATCACAAGCGTCCGTATCGCCACATTAAAAACCGCATCCCCCCCAACCGAAATCGCCCCGATACTCCCCGTATAAGCCCCTCTCGCCCCCCCCTCGACCCCAGCAATCACCTCCATCGCGCGTATCTTGGGCGCCCCTGTAACCGAGCCACAGGGGAACAGCCGCCCCAACACATCCGCCGCCACAACCCCGTGATCCGCCACCGCCGTAATCGTCGAAGTCATCTGCAAAACCGTCGGATAAGTCTCCACCTCGAACAGCGATGTCACCGCTACCCCGCTCCCCACCCGCGACAGGTCATTCCGCAGCAAATCCACAATCATCAAATTCTCCGCCCGGTTCTTCGGATCGGCCCGCAAAGCCGCCGCCGCCGCCGCATCCGCCACCGCGTCCCCACCCCGAACCGCAGTCCCCTTCATCGGCTTCGCCGTCAGCTTCCGCCCCTCCAACCGAAAAAACAGCTCCGGCGAAAAGCTGAGCAGCCACAACGCCCCCGTAAAAACCAGCGCCCCGTACGGCGCCCGGCTCCCCGCCCGCAACCGCGCATAAAGATGCAGCGGATGCCCCCCCACCGCCACCGCCGCCGCAAACGTCAAATTCGCCTGATAGATATCCCCCGCCGCAATCAACCCCAGCACCCGCGCCAACCGCGCATCATAATCCCCCCGCGACACCCCTGGCTCGGCCGCCCCGACCCAGGCCGGCCCTTCCCCCAGCAACGCCGCCGCCTCCACCCGCTCTTCCCGCGCAAACCGCCCGAACCAAACCAATGGCTCCCCCGCCGGCGCCGCCCTCGCCAACCCCCGCAACCGCGGCTCGAGAGCATACCCCGCCTCAAACCCCAAAAACCCGGCCCAGGGCCCCACCTCGCGCAGCCGCTCCACCGCCCCCAGAACCTCCTCCGGCATCCACGCCTCGACCGTCTCCACCACCCCGGAAAACAACCGCGCACTCCCCGCCGCCACATCATCCAACAACACAAACGGCCTTACCGGATCAAACGCCTCTCTACTCCCTCCCCCCTGCGGGGAGGGCGACTCGGCCCCAGCCGAGCGGGGTGGGGGAACCCGCCCCATCAAGCCAAAGCCCCCGCCTTAACCGGCAAAGGAAACAACCCGACAAACCGCGCCGCCACCCCCCGATCTCCCACCAGCCCCAAAGCCCCCGAAGCCACCATCCCCGCCAGCGACTCCCCTCCATAAACCACGCCCGCCACCGCGCTCGCCGCCCCACTAAACACCACATCCACCCCCTCGACAGCACCCCGCCCAACGCTGATCCGCCCGTCCGCAATCGCCACCACATAGCTCTCCCGCCCGATGACAAACCCGATCCGCGCCGCCAACCGCCCCGCCAGCCCCGCATCGAACATCGTCCCGAAACTCAGCATCAACGACACTGCACTCAGCGGCAGCCGCGGGTCATGGCCCGGCGATCGTGCCGCCCACCGCCCCAACGCCCCGAAAATCGGCACTGACTCAAGCCCCCAAGCCGTCAATTCGTAAACCTGCGCCGATACCGGCGGCGGCAGCTTGCGCCGTCCCAATATCCCCGCCGCCTCCAGCCCTTCCAGCCGCTGCGTCAGCACATTCGCGCTGATCCCCGGCAAATCCGCCCGCAGATCCCCGAACCGCCGCGGCCCCATCAACAGCTCGCGCATCACCAGCAACGCCCAGCGCTCTCCCACCAGGTCGAGGCCATGGGCGGCCCCGCACGCATCATCGTATCGCCGCTTCGCCGTCATACTTATCTTTTCTAACTTCATAGTTGTCTTTTCTAACCATCTGCGCCACGCTTCGCAACCGAGTCGAAGGAACCACCAATGGCCACTGCGAATGCCCCCGCCCCGCGACAGATCTTCATCAACCTCCCCGTCACCGATGTCGCGCGCAGCACCGCCTTCTACGCGGCCGTCGGTACCGTCCGGAACCCGCAATTCTCCAACGACAGCAGTTCGTGCATGGTCATATCCGAAACCATATTCGTGATGCTGCTCGATCACGCCCGTTTCCGCGACTTTTCGCCGCTCGAAATCCCCGACGCTCATCGCACCACCCAGGTCCTGCTGGCCCTCTCGGCCGAAAACCGCGCCGCCGTCGATGCCGCCATCGCCGCCGCAACCGCCGCCGGTGGCCGCGCCGATCCCTGCCCGCTCCAGGACCATGGCTTCATGTACGGCCGCAGCTATGCCGATCCCGACGGCCACATCTGGGAAACCTTCTGGATGGACCCCGCCGCCGCCCCTCAAGCCACACAAGCCTAAGGAGAATCCCATGCCCCTGCCCTATGTCGAAGGCTTCCTCATCCCCGTGCCCGCGGGCGGCCGCGATGCCTATCTCGAGGCCGCTCGCATCGCCGCGCCCATCTTCCGCGAACTCGGCGCGCTCAGCGTTGTCGAGGCGTGGGGCGACGACATCGCCGATGGCAAGGTCACCGATTTCCGCCGTGCCGTCCTTGCCGAACCCGGGGAAGCCGTCGTCTTCTCGTGGATCACCTGGCCCGACAAACCCACCCGCGACGCCGGCAAGGCCGCCATGATGGCCGACGAACGCATGAAGTCCGCCGGCATGCCCTTCGACGGCAAACGCATGATCGTCGGTGGCTTCCAGGCCATTCTCGATACCGGCCACGACCCCTCCAGCTGACCCATCTTGCCGCCAACCCCCGGCCATGACACACCGGTGCCTCCTGAACGCCGGAGCAAAGATGCGCCTCATCCTTTTCGCCGCCGCAATCGCCGCTCTGGCCGCAGCGCAAACGCCCGCCAGCTTCCCCATTCCCTCGGCGATCACCGCCGACGGCGTCCCCGCCATCCCGCAATCGCTCGCCGACACCGTCCGTCCCTATCTCGAAAACCGCAGCGCCGCCTTCCAGGGCTGGGAGCCGGTGTCGAAGTCAATGCTGATCTCGACCCGCTTCGGCAATTCCCCGCAACTCCACAAGGTCGCCGCCCCCGGCGCCGCCCGCACCCAGATCAGCTTCGAGGTCGAACCCCTGGACGGCGTCTATTCGCCCGACGGCAAGACCCTCCTTGTCGACAAGGACATCGGCGGCAATGAATTCTACCAGCTCTACACCCTCGCCGAAGGCCGCCTCCGCCTGCTCACCGATGGCAGGAGCCGCAATTCCGGCCCCGTCTGGTCGCGCGACAGCAAGACCGTCGGCTACGCCTCGACCCGCCGCAACGGCACCGATACCGATCTCTACCTGATCGACCCCGCCGACCCGAAAACCGATCGCAAGCTGGCCGAACTCAAAGGCGGCGGCTGGTCGTTCGAGGACTTCGCTCCCGACGGCAAGACCGCCCTCGTCGGCCATTACACCTCGGTCGAACATGCCGACCTCTACAGCATCGATCTCGCCACCGGCATCATGTCGCGCCTCAACGCCCCCGGCGCCCCGGCCGCCATCGAAGGCGCCAAATACGGCCCCGACGGCACCATCTACGTCACCTCCGACATCGGCAACGACTTCAAGCGCCTCGGCACCATCGACCAGAAAAACGGCTTCAGGCAGATAATCACCGGCCCGGCGCAATGGGACGTCGACGAATTCGCCATCGCCGACGACGGCAGCTTTATCGCCCTCACCCTCAACGAAGCCGGCGTCAGCCGCCTGCGCCTCCTCGACCCGAAAACCGGTGCCTTCCGCGGCGACGTCAAGCTCCCCGCCGGCACCATCGGCGGCCTCGAGATCGCCCCTTGGGGCGACATCGGCTTCACCATGGCCAGCGCCGGCTCCCCCGCCGACGCCTGGAGTGTCGACCCGAAAACCCTCGCCGCCACCCGCTGGACGACCTCCGAAACCGGCGGCCTCGATGCCGCCCGGAACCGCGCGCCGCAACTCGTCACCGCCCGATCCTTCGACAAGCTCGCCGTCTCGGGCTTCCTCACCACGCCCGACCCGGTTAAGTTCCCCGGCAAGCGCCCGCTCATCATCGACATCCACGGCGGTCCCGAGGGCCAATCGCGCCCCGGCTTCCTCGGCCGCACCAACTATCTTGTCAACGAGCTCGGCATCGCCGTCTTCTACCCCAACGTCCGCGGCTCGTCGGGCTATGGCAAGACCTTCGTCGGCCTCGACAACGGCCCCTACAAGCGCGAGGATTCGGTCAAGGACATCGGCGCCTTCCTCGACAGCCTCGCCGCCCGCCCCGATATCGATGCCGCCCGCATCGCCGTAACCGGCGGCAGCTACGGCGGCTACATGTGCTACGCCGCCGCCATCCGCTACGGCGACCGCTTCAATGCGGCCCAATGCACCGTCGCCATCTCGAACTTCGTCACCTTCCTCGAAAACACCCAGTCCTATCGCCGCGACCTGCGCCGCGTCGAATACGGCGACGAGCGCAACGCCGGCCAGCGCCTCGCCCTGCAGAAGATCTCGCCGCTCACCGACGCCAAGAAGCTCAAGGTGCCGCTGCTCGTCGTCACCGGCGGCAACGATCCCCGCGTCCCCGCCTCCGAAGCGACACAAATGGTCGAAGCCGTCCGCGCCAATGGCACCCCTGCTTGGCACATCCTCGCCGCCAACGAAGGCCATGGCTTCCGGAAAAAGGAAAACCAGGACTATCAGTTCCTCAGCACCCTCGCCTTCTGGCAGCAGACCCTTCTGAAATAACCCTTCTTCCCCCCTCCCTGCTTCCAGGGAGGGGTCGGGGGAGGGTCCTTACTTCCTGACAGCTAGACCAGCACCCGCTCCGGCCGCTCGACATCGCCCAGGTCGGTCTCCCGATCGATCTCCAGCATCCCGTTCAGCAACCCGTTGCGCAGGTCGTAAACCCAGCCGTGCAGCTTCAGGTCGCGCCCCTCGCTCCACGCCGCCTTGACCGGGCCCGTGGCCGCCAAGTGGAGCAGCTGGTCGCGCACATTGCACTCGACGAAGCGGTTCACCCGCGCCTCCTGGTCGGGCATCGCATCGATCTCGTCGGCATGATCGACATAAACATCGTGCGCATGGTCGAGCCACTCCCCGAGCGCCCCATTGCCGCGCCCGGCCAGCGCCGCACGAATGCCGCCGCAGCCATAATGCCCGCACACCACGACCTGGTCGATCTTGAGCACGCCGACGGCATAATCGAGCACCGCCATGAGGTTGCCGTCGTCCGGCTGCACCAGGTTGGCGATGTTGCGGTGGATGAACAGCCCGCCCGGCACCGCCTGGGTGAACTGGTCGGGCGCCACCCGACTGTCCGAACAGCCGATCCACAGGAACACCGGCTTCTGGTCCGACACATGGCGCTTGAAATAATCGGGGTCCTCGGCGATCTGCTCCGCCGCCCAGGCCCGGTTATGCAGCATCAGCTGCTTGATCTCTTGCATGATCTTGTCCTCAGGTCGCGCGGGCTTGGGTCAGCGGCGCATTGATCATCGGCGGCGTCCGGCCCATCGGGTCACCCTTCAGATAGACCGTCAGGTTGCGATACGGCGCACTTTTCACGAACGCGTTGATGATATCGATATTGTCGAGATCGACATAGTTCGTCGCCGACAGGTCGATCAGCACGGTATGGCCGTCGGGCACCCTCCCCAGTGCCGCCTTCAGCTGCACCTTGTGGATAAAATACAGGTTGCGCCGCGCCCGCACCATGACGTTGTCGCCGGTGTCGACATAGGTAATGACGTCGGCAAGGCTGCGCCAGATCACGAACCCCATGCCGACACCCAGCCCGATCATGATGCCGATCAACAGGTCGGTGAACAGGATCGCGACGACCGTCACGACAAAGGGAATGAACTGCGTATAGCCCTGTTTCCAGCGCTCGGTGAACAGCTTGGGCTTGGCCAGCTTGTAACCGGTGGCGATCAGCACCGCGGCCAGCGCCGACAGCGGGATCATGTTGAGCACCACCGGAATCAAGGTGACGCTGAGCAGCAGCCAGACGCCGTGCATGATCGTCGCCAGCCGCGAATCCGCACCCGAATCGACATTCGCCGACGACCGCACGATCACCGATGTCACCGGGATGCCGCCCAGCGCGCCCGACACGATGTTGCCGCAACCCTGCGCCAGCAATTCGCGGTTCTTGTCGGTCACCCGCCGCTTGGGATCGATCTCGTCGACAGCCGTCACGCTCAACAGTGATTCAAGGCTGGCGACGATCGCCAGCGTCACCGCCGTCGTCCACACCGCCCCGGTGCCGATCGATCCGAAATCCGGCAGCCGGAACAGCGCCACGAACTCGGCTGGCGTTGCCGTCACCGGGACGTTGACGAGGTGGCTCTGGCCGATCGCCAGCGACGGTGCGAAAGCTTCGAAGAACATGTTGGCGAGCACGCTGAACACGACGACGACCAGCGGCCCCGGCAACAGCCGCAGCGGGCCGTCCTTGGGCTTGGCCTTATCCCACCAGAACAGGAACGCCAGGCTGATCACCGCGATCGCCAGCGCCCCCCAAAATATGTCGTTGCGCAGCATGTCGAGCAAGACACTGAACGTGTTGCTGCCATCGCGCTGGAAAAACTCGAGGTCGCTGCCCGACGTCGCATCGTAACCGATGGCATGCGGCAGTTGCTTCAAGATCAGGATCAGGCCAATGGCAGCCAGCATTCCGGTAATCACCGACGACGGCACAAAATCGGCCAGTACGCCGCCCTTGGTCAGCGAAAACCCGATCTGCATGACGCCGGCGAGGCAGACCGCCATCAGGAACGCGCCGTACGACGGCAGGGTCGTCACCGCGACATAGACGATCGCCGTCAGGCCCGCCGCCGGGCCGCTTACGGAAAGCGACGACCGGCTGATCGCGCCGACGACGACACCGCCGACGACACCGGCGATCAATCCGGCAAACAGCGGCGCTCCCGACGCCAGCGCGACACCAAGGCACAGCGGCAACGCCACCAGCGCCACGACGATCGACGCCGGCAGGTCCGACCGCCAGCTTGCGAACATCCGACCGACAGGCCCAACCGGGCCGCTACTCGATTCTGTCGACATGCAAGTCCTTTTGCCGCGCTGCAACATGGGCTTTTAGCGGCAAACATTACAACTCGGCAACCTTAAATCGGCTCGACTTGCCGCTTATCGGCTCGGCGCAACCCGTCGTCCGCCGACGATCGGCCCGATTAATTGCCCGGTCATGGTTTCCGGCAATCGCTCCTCCAGGCCGTATTCGGCCGGAAAATGCGCCGGCAGGTAATGCGTCCCGAAAATCCGGTCGATCACCGGGAATGTCGCTGCAAAATTGCGGTTGATATGGTCGTTGCGGCTGTGGTGCCAATGATGGAACGCCGGCGTCGCCACCAGCCATTCGACCGGGCCCATCCGCCAGCGCACATTGGCGTGGATGAAAAACCCCGCAAACGTGCCGATCAGCGTGATCACCACCGGCAACAGGCTGCCCGCCGCCCCCGCCGTTCCCAGCCCGAGGATGTACAGCGGCACCAGCCCGAACATCCGTGTCACCACCATGTCGACCGGATGCGCCCGCGTATTGACCAGGAAATCCATATGCTCGGCGCTGTGATGCACGGCGTGGAATCGCCACAGGGTCGGCGAGGCATGGCTGATCCGGTGCCCCCAGTATGACCCGATATCGGCGACCACCAGCCCGATCGGGATCGACGCCCACAGCGGCAGCCCGCGCATGAAGACGTGAAAACCGCTCGGCACGACCTGCTGCACCGTCGCCGCGACGAGTGCGAGCGGTGCCGCCATCAACGCCGCCGGCACCAGGCTGTTGAGGAAATAATAGCCAAGGTCATTTGCCGTCTCGCGCCGGAACAGCGTGGAAGGCGACCGCGCGAACAAGCGTTCAATCGGCACGAATACCGCGGTCAGGAACGCCAGCCATCCGCAAAGCCGCAGGACGTCGACGATAAAGGCAGCAACCATGGTCACCATTCCCGAGAAACGAAACCTCCGGCGGTATTGGTGCCTTGCGAGCACCGATACCGCCGGAGGCGATCAGCCCTTATGCGCTGATGTTATGCGCTGACGGTGGTGGCAGCATTGCGGCGGCGCAGCGTCGCGCCGACAAGACCGAAACCGACAACCAGCATCGCCCAGGTTGCAGGCTCAGGCACCGCGGCCGTCACCGAGACGCTGTCGAGCAGCGCGAACGGCGGCACGCCGCCGGGGCCGCCATCGGCCCAGAAGCGCAGCGTCTGCGCAGTTTCGCTGGCGATGAAGCTGAACGTCTCGCTGCGCCAGGCCTGGAAGCCGCCCTGCGGGTTGATGACGGTGTCGGTGCGGAAATCGGTCGTCACGGCGCCCTGCGAATCGAGCAGGCTGACCTGCCAGGATTCAAACGTCGCGCCGGGATAGTTGAGCTGCTGCGCGGCCGCCCATTCGAACGACACGTCATAGGTCTTGCCAACGACAAGCCCGGTCAGCAGCTGGCTGATCGGCGCGCCGAAACCGCGGTCGGCATCCGAAGCGACGAAATTGCCGCCGGTCAGGCTCGTGGTCAGGCCGTTGTTATGGCCGTTCGAAGGACCGTAAAGCTCGAAGCCGTTGTAGCGGCCGACAGCGGTCGCATCACCGGGAACGAAAACAAATGCCAGTCCGGTCGTCGTCCAGCCGGTCAGCTGGCCGTTGCCGGGCGCATACTAGTTCGAAAATTCATCCGAACTCGTCAGGCCCCAGCTTTCGAAGCCGCCGTTGACAACCAATTGTGCAGCCTGGGCACTCGAAGCAAGGCTGGCTGCGGCCACGAGGCCGAGGAAAAAAGCGCGCATGTTGAAAGGTCTTTCGAAAAAATTGACAGCAATCAAAGCAAATCGGCGACACCAGGTCGGTACCGCAATTCACACCGAGCCAACTGAAACCAAATCTGCTTGCCGCACTCGTTGCAACACCCGTGCCAAGTCCCTCGCGTTAACCATAACTTTAAAATAATTTTATTTCAGATAGTTAGGTGGCATCGTTGGTTGTAGCCGTCCGGTTTTCCCTAAATCCACGCCGTAAACTGTCGGTCCAGTTTACACATTGTTAAATGTTAAGTAAGCGACCACCCTTGCGCGGGCTTCGCCGAACCCGCAAATTCAAACGATGACCAGCACCGCCGATCCCTTGCCGCCACTCCACGCCGTCATCATCCCGGTGACCGCGCTCCAGCAGAACTGCACGCTCATCTGGTGCACCAAGACCATGCGCGGCGCCTTCACCGATCCCGGCGGCGACCTCGAACGGCTCAAGTCGGTCGCCCTGCAAAACGGCGTAACCGTCGAAAAACTGCTGATCACCCACGGTCATATTGATCATTGCGGCCTCGCCGGCGTCCTCGCCGCCGATCTCGGCGTGCCGATCGAAGGCCCTCATCCCGACGACAAGTTCTGGATCGACCAGGCCCCTGCCAACGGCGCCAAATACGGCCTCGACGGCGCCACCGCCTTCACCCCCGACCGCTGGCTGTTCGACGGCGACGAGGTCACAGTCGGTGACCTCCACCTGAAGGTTTACCACTGCCCCGGCCATACTCCCGGCCACATCGTCTTCCACCACGCCCCGTCGAACCTCGCCATCGTCGGCGACGTGCTTTTCCAGGGCTCGATCGGCCGCACCGATTTCCCGCGCGGCGACCACGCCGACCTGATCCGCTCGATCACCAGCCGCCTCTGGCCCCTCGGCAACCAGACCGCCTTCATCCCCGGCCACGGCCCGATGTCGACCTTCGCCCACGAACGCGATCGCAACGCCTATGTCGCCGACCGCATCCTGGCCCTCGACTAACGCCCTCCCCCCCGCGGGGGAGGGCAACTCAACTCCCTCCCCCCTGCGGGGAGGGCGACTCTGCGCCTCCGCCGAGCGGGGTGGGGGTCCCCAACGCCCCAGAATATGCCTTACCCCCCCATCCCAACCGCCACCACCAGCGCCCCCACGCTCAACCCGATCATCACCACCCAGGTCCCCGCCGCGCCGACTACCCGATATCGATTGGCCACCGTCCTGGTCATGCCGACCGCATGCAGCAACCGCACCACCACCAGTGCCAACCCCGTCGTCCACAAAAGCCAGGTGCTGCGCTCGGTCGACATCTCGATCGCCAGGATCAGGATCAAGCAGATCGGCACATATTCGGCAAAATTGGCGTGCGCCCGGATCCGCTGCAGCAGCAAGCCGTCGCCGCCATCCCCGAGCAACACCTGCGCGCTCTGGCGCACGCGCACCACCCGCCAAGACAGATAGAAATAGATCAGGCCACACAGCCCACCCGTCACCAGAGTGACAATCGCTAAAACCCCCTCACGTCGCTCCAACCCGTCCCCGATCAGGCAACCGGACAGTCCCGGACTCGTTCTACATCACGAACCCCAAGGCAAGGAGAGAGTATCATGGACAAGGATCGTGTCGACGGTGCCGCCAAGAATGTGGGCGGAAAAATCAAGGAAGGCGTCGGCAAGCTCGTCGGCGACACCAAGCTCGAGACCGAGGGCAAGGCCGACCAGGTCAGCGGCAAGGTCCAGAACAGCGTCGGCGGCGTCAAGGACGCACTACGCGAGAAAAAATAGCCCCGTTGCTGCAAACCTGCCGGCAACTTGCCCGAAACACCCTGAATGCGGGTGCGAACCACCCCGTCGCTAACCGCGGCGGGGTGTTTTCATAACCGCTATCGCCCGCCGGAAGCCGGCTTTGCCGCGTCCACGGCAGCCGGCGCATATTTGCCGATCAGCGCATAACTCCGCTCATACCATTTCGAACCCGGATAATTCGACCCAAGCACCGCCGCAGCCTTGCGCGCTTCCTCGGGCAACCCCAGCGCCAGATACGACTCGACCAGCCGGTGCAAGGCCTCCGGCGTATGGCTCGTCGTGTCGTACGTCTCGATCTCGGCCCGGAACCGGCTGACCGCCGCGAGGTAAAGCCCCTGCTGCTGGTAAAACCGCCCGATCTCCATCTCCTTGCCGGCAAGGTGATCGCGCGCCAGGTCGACCTTCAACCGCGCATCGGCGGCATAATCGGTATTCGGATAACGCCGGATCAACTCACCCAGCGCATCGAGCGACTGCTGCGTTATCCGCTGGTCACGATCGACGCTCTTGATCTGCTCGTAATAGCTGATCGCGATCATGTAATAGGCATAAGGCGCCTCACGGCTACCCGGATGCAGCGACAGGAACCGCTGCGCCGAACCGATCGCCTCATTGTATTCGCCCGACACATAATAGCTGAAGGCGCTCATCAACTGCGCGCGGCGAGCCCATACCGAATAAGGATGCTGGCGCTCGACTTCATCGAACATCGCCGCCGCCATTGCATACTGCCGGCGATCGAGCCGGTCCTTGGCGACCAGGTAAAGCGATTCGACGTCCCGCGCGATATAGCTCTGGTCCTTCTTGCCGTCCCCGCTCGCACACGCCGACAGCGCCAACGACGCAGCGAGCAAAAGCACAGGGACAAGAATAGCGCGGGCGAAGACCATGGAAAATCCCTTAGCAGCGCTCCGCTCTAGCGCCAAGCACCCTAACGGCCCCTGAACGCAACCTGCCCCAACGCCTCCCACGGCCCGCCCAGGTATCGCCAGATCGCTACCGCGACAACCTCGGCCTCGAACGGCACAAACCCCGCCTCGAGCCCCTGCAACGTCGCCCGCGCCGTCGCCGATGTCACCTTGTTCTGCACCGTCACATGCGCCCGGAACCCGGCCCGGTCCTGCGGGATCAACAACGTGTCCCACCCCGCCGCCAGCTCCGCCCGCACATCGTCGAGTTCCGCCGAGCGCAGCTTGAACGCCACGCCCCCGCCCAATGATTTCAACCCGGTAACCGCCACCGCCGGCCGCGGCAACGGCCCGCACACCGCCTTCAACCGCCGCTTCACTGCCTCAAGCTCGCTGCCCGGCAGATGATGAAACAACGAAACATGTGCCGGCACCCGGTTGATTTCCGCCGGATAAAACTCCCGCCGCAACGTCTCGAACCGCGCCTGCACCGGCGCTTCGAACAACGCCGTCAGGATCAAAGGCCGGGCGTCGTTCAAATGTCCTGCGGCCGCCGCCGAATGACCAAATTCCGGATCTCGGTCATGTCCTCCATCGCGAACTTGACCCCCTCGCGCCCCAGCCCCGAATCCTTCACCCCGCCATACGGCATGTTGTCGACCCGGTAGCTCGGCACGTCGTTGATCACCACGCCGCCGACCTCGAGCCGGTCCCACGCCTTCAGCATGTTGAACAGGTCGCGCGTGAACACCCCCGCCTGCAACCCGAACTTGCTGTCGTTGACCTCCTCGAGCGCCGCATCGAAATCACTGAACTTCGAGAAAAATGCCACCGGTCCAAAGGCTTCCTCGGTATAAAGCTTCACCGCCCGCGGCACGCCCTCAAGCAGCGTCGCCTGCAACATCGCCGCCTCGCGCCCGCCGCCGCACAACAAGGTCGCCCCCGCCGCAACCGCTTCGTCGATCCACTCGCCCAGCCGCGCCGCTTCCTTCACATCGATCATCGGGCCGATAAAGGTCGCCTCGTCGATCGGATTACCCGCCACCAGCGCCCGCGTCTTCGCCACCATCTTGGTGCGAAACGCATCGTAAACCGCCTCATGGACGATGATCCGCTGCACCCCGATGCACGACTGCCCCGACTGGTAGAACGCCCCGAACACCGTCCGCTCGGCCGCATCATCGAGGTCGGCGTCCTTGTCGATAATCACCGCCGCATTGCCGCCCAGCTCGAGCACCACCTTCTTCTTGCCCGCCCGCGCCTTCAAATCCCAACCCACATCCGGCGACCCGGTGAAGCTGAGCAACTTCAACCGATCATCGGTCGTGAACAAATCCGCCCCCTCGCGGTGCGCCGGCAAAATCGAGAACGCCCCCGCCGGCAGATCCGTCTCCGCCAGCACTTCACCGATAATGATCGCCCCCAATGGCGTCCGCGACGCCGGCTTCATCACGAACGGACACCCCACCGCCAGCGCCGGCGCAATCTTGTGCGCCGCCAGGTTGAGCGGGAAATTGAACGGCGACACAAAGCTGCACGGCCCGATCGGCACGCGCTTCCACATCCCCTGATAGCCTTTGGCGCGCGCCGAAATATCGAGCGGCTGCACCTCGCCGGTCATCCGCACGCTCTCCTCGGCGGCAATCCGGAACGTGTCGATCAACCGCCCGACCTCGCCGCGCGAATCGCGGATCGGCTTGCCCGCCTCGATGCACAGCGCATACGCCAGCTCGTCGGCGCGCTCGGTAAACCGCGTCACGCAATGCATCAGCACCGCCTGCCGCTCGTACGACGCCATCGCCGCCATCGCCGGCGCGGCCTCCACCGCCGCCGCAATGCCGCGATCGATCATCGCCGCATCCGCCATCGCCACCCGCGTCGCCACCTCGCCGGTGAACTTGTCGGTCACCGCCAGGTCGGTGTTCGGCTGCTCTGCCTTGTTGGCGATATACAGCGGGTAGGAGTCTTGCAGTTTCATCAGATCCTCCGGCGGCCGGAGCCTTGGCCCCGGACCCCTTTTGTCAAACCGCCCCTATACGTCGAGGACGACCTTGCCCGTCGCCTTGCGATCCATCACCCAGCGAATTGCCGCAGCCCCTTCCGCCAGCGGGAAATGCTTCGATACATGCGGCTTCAACTTGCCGACGTTATACCATTCGAGCAGCTCGGCCATGTTCTCGCGGTGCAGCGCCGGTTCGTGCTGGGTGAACGACCCCCAGAACACCCCGACGATGCTGGCGCCCTTGATCAGCGGCAGATTGAGCGGCAGCGACGGAATTGCGCCCCCGGCAAAACCGACCACCAGATACCGCCCGTTCCAGGCGATGCCGCGAAACGCCGGCTCGGCAAAGCGATCGCCGACCGGATCGTAAACCACGTCGACACCCTTGCCGCCGGTCAGGTCCTTGATCCGGTCCTTCAGATTCTCGGTCGCGTAATTGATCGTCTCGTCGGCGCCATATTCCCGGCACAGCGCCAGCTTCTCGTCGCTCGAAGCCGCCGCAATCACCCGCGCGCCCATCAGCTTGCCAAGCTCGACCGCAGTCAGCCCGACGCCGCCCGCTGCGCCCAGCACCAGCAACGTCTCGCCCGGCTGCAACCGCGCCCGCTGCTTCAGCGCATGGTGCGACGTGCCGTACGTCATGGTGAAACCGCTGGCGATATCGAACGGCATGTCGCCCGGAATGGCAACGATCTGCGCCCGGTTGGCGATCACCTGCTCGGCGTAGCAACCGTTGCCCGTCATCGCCACCACCCGGTCGCCGATCGCCAGGTCGGTAATCCCTTCACCAACCGCATCGACAACACCCGCCGCTTCGCCGCCCGGCGAAAACGGCAGCGCCGGCTTGAACTGGTACAGGTTCTGGATGATCAGCGTGTCGGGGAAATTGACCCCGGCGGCATGTACCCGCACCCGCACCTGGCCCTTGCCCGGCTCAGGCGTCGGGATCTCGCGCACCACCAGTTTCTCGGGTGGACCATGCTCGACACACAACACAGCTTTCATCGCATCAACTCCCCGGATTTTGCGCGCACCATAGCGCCGGCGCCTTCGCTGTCCACCGCCGACACGATCACGTCACCTAGCAATTTGAACTCCGCGGCGCGCGGGCTGCCGGTCCGCCACACCAGCGCCACCGTCCGCGACGCGCCCCCCGTCACCGGCCGCGCAATCAGCCCCGAACCCTCGATAATCCCCGCCTTCAAAGCCATTTCCGGCACCAGCGTCTGCCCCAGCCGCCCCGCCACCATCTGCACCAACGTCACCAGCGACGTCCCCCGGTGCCCCGGATCGGCGCGCAACTCCGGCCGCCCGCAAACCGCCAGCGCCTGGTCCTTCAAACAATGCCCATCCTCGAGCAGCAACAGATGCGTATCGTCGATCGCATCGGGCGCCACCGAAGGCGGCGGATCGATCCGGTCGCCCGGGTGAAAGACGAGGTAAAACGCATCGTCGAACAACGGCATCGTCTCGACCCCGCCGCACGCCCACGGCAGTGCTAGCAACACCGCATCGAGCGTCCCCCGCGCCAACGCCTCGCACGCCGGACCGCTCATCTCCTCGCGCAGATACAGCTTCAATTCCGGATACGCCGCCCGCACCGCCGGCAGCACCCGCGGCAACAGATATGGCGCGATCGTCGGGATCACCCCCAGCCGCAGATCCCCCGCCAGCGGCTCCTTCGTCGCCCGCGTCAGGCTGGCCAGCGCATCGGCCTCGCGCAGCACTTCATACGCCTTCGCCACCACCTGTTCGCCCAGCGGCGAGAACCGCACCACCCGCCGATTACGCTCGACCAATTGCACCCCGAGCAAATTCTCCAACTCGCGCAAACCCGCCGAAAGCGTCGACTGGGTGACAAAGCACGCATCCGCCGCCCGCCCGAAATGCCCGTGTATGTGCAGTGCGGTCAGATATTGAAGCTGTTTCAATGTTGGCAGAAACGTCATCGACCCACTCGATCTATAGCGTTGAAATTATCGATTTGATTTCTAGTCGCCCCTCCGCCACATCACAACCGGCAACCGCTATTCCCCCCAAATGGAGCTCTATTTTCATGGCCCTTACCGTCGGCGATATCGTCCCCTCGTTCACTCTCCCCGTTCAGCAGGGCGTCGGCGCCCTCCCCGCTGGCGAAACTCTCGACATCACCACCGCATACCCCGGCAAGTGGAAGATCCTGTTCTACTGGCCCAAGGATTTCACCTTCGTTTGCCCGACCGAGATCATCGGCTACGGCGACATCAAGAGCGACTTCGAAGACCGCGACGCCGTCCTCATCGGCGCCTCGACCGACAGCGACTTCGTCCACTTCGCCTGGCGCAAGTCCGACGAGCGCCTCGCTGCCTGCGACTTCCCATGGCTCGCCGACAATTCGAAGCACCTCGCCGATGCCCTCGGCATCATCGTCAAGGAAGCCGGCGTCGCCCTGCGCGCCACCTTCATCATCGATCCCGACAACATCATCCAGCACGTCACGATCAACGGCCTCAACGTCGGCCGCAACCCCGCCGAAACCCTGCGCATCCTCGACGCACTGCAGACCGACGAACTCTGCCCCTGCAACTGGTCGGAAGGCCAGGAAGTCCTGAAGCCGGCCGCATAAGCTGCCACGTCCCCTCCCCCTCAGGGGGGAGGCGACTCGCCCCTGAGGCGAGCGGGTGGGGGTCGCCCGCCCTTTCAGAACGATGCTCGCCCGGCCCCTTTACCGGGCAAAGGAACCCCCATGCTCTTTTCCGAACTCGCCAAGACCCTCCCCGAATACGCCAAGGACCAGCGCCTCAACGTCTCGAGCCTGCTCTCCGAGCAACTCCTCACCGACCAGCAGAAATGGGGCACCCTCGTCGCCGTCGCGCACGCCTGCGCCTACAAGCCGGTGATCGAAGCCATCGAAGCCGAAGCCGAAGGCAAACTATCCCCCGAAGCGCTCAACGCCGCCAAGGCTGCTGCCTCGGTAATGGCAATGAACAACATCTACTACCGCTTCGTCCACCTGGCTTCACGCCCCGAATACAAGACCATGCCGGCCAAGCTGCGCATGAACGTCATCGGCGCCCCCGGCATCGACAAGGCCGATTTCGAGCTGTTCAGCCTCGCCGTCTCGGCCATCAACGGCTGCGGCATGTGCATCGACGCCCATGACAAGGTCCTCGCCGCCCACAACATATCCGCCGAAAAGATCCAGGCCAGCGTCCGCATCGCCTCGGTGGTCCACGCCGTCGCCAGAACCCTCCAAGCAATCTAAAATCTTGTCCTCCCCCTAGAGGGGGGAGGCGAGAGACGGCCACTTGACCGGCCCGGGTGGGGGTGGTCCCCTTCCCCGAATAACGCCCTACTCCTCGCCCCCCTCCAGCACCTTCCCCTTCCGCGCCAACCCCGCCAACGGCTTCTCCGCCCCCTCGGGCGCCGCCGGCTCAGCCCCCCGCCGCTTCGCCTCTTCTTCGGAAAACCCCTCCCACCGATCGACCTCGCGCGCCTGGCCCCCATCCAGCGCTTCCCGCACGGCCTCCCCCTGCCCCGGAGCCGCCTCGCCGCGCTTGTTCCTCTCAGCCTTGTTCTTCTCGGGCATGTCGTTTCTCCCTTAACACGACCAAAAACGCCCCCCACGCCCCGCTGTTCCCCCGATCGCCCCCGACTAGCGCCCGCAACCAAAGCGCGATAAACTGGTTCTAAATGAAGCCCGGCCCCCCAGGCCGGCGCGCGGAGATCACCATGGCGCTTATCGCCTATCTCGATTCGATCAAGTCCCGTGATCCGGCGCCCCGGTCACGCTGGGAGATCCTGACCTATCCTGGCGTCCTCGCGCTCGGCCTTCACCGCGTCGCGCACGCGCTGTTAAACGCCCGGCTGTTCTTCGTCGCCCGCGTCGTCAACCATCTGTCGCGCTTCCTGACCGCCATCGACATCCATCCCGGCGCCACCATCGGCCGCAATTTCTTCATCGATCACGGCTTCGTCGTTATCGGCGAAACCGCGGTCATCGGCGACAATGTCACAATCTATCAATGCGTTACGCTCGGCGGCACAGATCCCGCCAACGGCGTCGCCGGCAAGCGCCACCCGACGCTCGAAGACGGCGTCATCATCGGCTCCGGTGCCCAGGTCCTCGGCCCGATCACCGTCGGCAAGCGCGCCCGCGTCGGCGCCAACGCCGTCGTCACCCGCGACGTCACCGAGGGCGCCACCATGGTCGGCATCCCCGCCAAGCCCGTGCTCGTCGACGCCGGCGACTATGCCAAGCCGTTCATGCCCTACGGCACGCCGTGCGCGCAGAAATTCGATCCCGAGACGCAAAAACTCGAAATCCTGCGCTGCGAGATCGAGGCCCTGCGCACCCGCCTCGACGCCCTCACCGCCGAAGTGCGTCCTGACCTCCCCAAGGCCGCGCAGCGCTGACTATGGCTGCCTTCGCAGCGCTGACAATGGCCGCTCCCGCCGTTGGATAACGTCGCAAACCTGCCGCTGACGCCCCCGACCCAGGTGGCGTTCACCCGTCTGGAGCTCGATCGCATCCTGTCGCTCTACGGCCGCATGGTCGCCGCCGGCCATTGGCGCGACTACGCCCTCGACCTCGGCGCCCGGACCGCCAGCTTCTCGGCCTTCCGCCGCGCCGCCGAGAATCCCGAGGTCCGCATCGTCAAGGACCCCGCCCTCCGCCTCAAGCAAGGCGAATGGCTCCTCTACGGCGAAGGCGGCATCATCCTCAAACGCGGCCACGACCTCGCCGGCGTCCTCGCCCCCGTCGAACGCCGCCTCGTCAAACTCGTCCAGGCCTGACCCAAAAAATATGCCCTTCGTCATGCTGAACTCGTTTCAGCATCCATCCCGCCGCATGCCCGAATTTCCAGAACTTGACAAAACACACCAGATAGGTTAGTGTTAGAACCACGCATACAAAGAGCCTCCGGCGGCCGGGGCCGCAGGCCCCGAACCCCATCCAATGGATTCTCCCACAGGCGATGGAGGCCCTTGAAACCCTACAAAATTCGCGTCCCAGTGAACTTCTCGGGGTCAACCCATTCAAATCCGACGCAAATATCAAGAACCCCACGACGCCATTTTATTCGCGCGAAAAAGGGGCCCACGGTTCCCCGCAAGCCCCTCAATTCAAACCCGAAATCCGTGCTTATTTGGCGCCGCTCAACGCGACCGCGCCCTGTGCCCCACCGGTATCCGGCACCAGCTCGCCCGTCCGGTCGCTGATTTCCTCGAACCGCGCCGCGATCGTCTCGGCGGTCATGTCCTCAGGCGCCACATGGATGCCCTGCGTCAGCGTCACATACGACCGCTCGAAACCACCGCCGCCGGCATTGATGCAGGCATTGCTCGGCGCATCGTCCGAAACCAGGAACACCGCAGCCGGCACCACCGTCTCCGGCCCCATCCGCGACAGCAGCTCGGGCGGCATCAGATCCTCGGTCATCCGCGTCGCCGCCAATGGCGCGATGGTGTTGACCTTGATGTTGTATTTCGCCCCCTCGATCGACAGCGTCTTCATCAAGCCGACCAGACCCATCTTGGCAGCGCCATAGTTCGCCTGCCCGAAATTGCCGTAAAGCCCCGTCGACGACGTTGTCATCAGCACCCGGCCATAGGCCTGCTGGCGCATGATCTCCCACACTGCCTTGGTACAGATGACGCTGCCCATCAGATGCACATCGACTACTTGGCGGAAGTCGTCATGCGTCATCTTGACGAAGGTCTTGTCGCGCAAGATGCCGGCATTGTTGATCAAAATGTCGATCCGGCCCCAACGCTCCTTGACGAACGCCACCATCTTGGCGACCGCGGCCTCGTCGGTGACGCTGGCGCCATTGGCCATCGCCTCGCCGCCCGCGGCGATGATCTCGTCGACGACCGACTGCGCCGCCGACAGCGAGCTGCCGCTGCCGTCACGCGCACCGCCAAGGTCGTTGACCACCACCTTGGCACCGCGCGACGCCAGGTCGAGCGCATAGGCCCGGCCCAGGCCGCCGCCGGCACCGGTAACGATTGCAACGCGATCATCGAAACGAAGAGTCATGGTAAAAGCCTGCCCCAGATACTGTCGGAGCCCTCTAACCGAGCGGAGGCCAAACGCAAAGACCCTGAATCAGCCGAGGTGCTGTCAAACCAGCTCGACATCGAGCGCATAGCCCGCCGACCGCACCGTCCGGATCACGTCGGGCAGCTCGGCAGTGCCCGTCGATGCATTGACCGCCTTGCGCAGCCGCCGGATATGCACGTCGACCGTCCGCTGCTCGACATAGACGTCGCGCCCCCAAACCGCATCGAGCAGTTGCTCGCGGCTGAACACCCGGCCCGGATGCTCGAGGAAATGCCGCAGCAGCCGGAACTCCGTCGGCCCGAGCTGGACCGACTTGCCCTCGCGGGTGACCTTGTGCGCCGACGTGTCCATCATGATCCCGGCATAGTCGAGGTTGCCCCCCGACAGCGCCGGCCGCAGGCGGCGCAGCACGGCGCGCACCCGGGCGATCAGCTCACGCGGCGAAAACGGCTTGGTCACATAGTCATCGGCACCGGTCTCGAGCCCGCGGATCCGGTCGGCTTCCTCGGCGCGCGCCGTCAGCATGACGATCGGCAAATTCGCCGTCGCCGGTGCCCGCCGCAGCCGCCGGCAGACCTCGATCCCCGACAGATTGGCGATCATCCAGTCGAGGATCACCAGGTCGGGCTTTTCCTCGAGCGCCAGCACCAGCGCCTCCTCGCCATCATCGGTGCGGATGACGTCGAAGCCCTCTTTCTCGAGGTTATAGCTGACCAGTTCGACCAGATTGGCGTCGTCTTCGACAAGCAGGATCTTGGGACGCATCGATAAGTCTCCGTCGGCAAAAACTCAGGCGACTGGCGGAACCAGCGGCGTATTCGAATAGGTCGAAGTGTCGTCGGTCTTGGGCCGGTCGACGATATGGATGCCCGTCACCGCGAAATGCACCATCTCGCCAACCGAGGTCGCATGATCGCCAATCCGCTCCAAATTCTTGGCAACGAACAACAAATGCGTCGACGGCGTGATGTAGTGCGGGTTTTCCATCATGAAGGTCAGCAACGACCGGAACAGGCTGTTGTACAGATCATCGACCCGCTGGTCGCGATCGCAAACCGCCTTGGCCAGTTGGACATCGCGGTCGACGAATGCATCGAGCACGTCCTTGATCATGCCGATCACCGCCCGCGCCATCTCCGGCACGATGATCACCGGCTCGATCGGCGGTGCCATCGCCAGCGCCGAGGCGCGCTTGGCGATATTCTTGGCATAGTCGCCGATCCGCTCGAGCACGCCGGCGATCTTCAGCGCGGCGACAATCTCGCGCAGGTCCCCCGCCAATGGTGCCCGCAGCGCGATGATCCGCACCGCCAGCGCCTCGGCCTCGGCCTCGAGCAGGTCGATCCGCGCATCGGCCTCGACCACCCGCATCGCCGCATCGACATTCCGGCTGACCAGCGCATCGACGGCGCCGGCGATCTGCACTTCGCAAAGCCCGCCCATGCGCGTGATAATCGACCGCAGCTGGGCGATATCCTCGTCGAAGGACTTGACGGTGTGAGCGGTGGTGTCTGCCATATCTGGTGTCCTCAGCCGTAGCGGCCGGTGATGTAATCCTTGGTCCGGGTCTGGACGGGATTGGTGAAAATCATCGAGGTGTCGCCATATTCGACCATCGAGCCAAGGTGGAAGAACGCCGTCTTCTGGCTCACCCGCGCCGCCTGCTGCATATTGTGCGTCACGATGACGATGGCATATTTGCCGCGCAGCTCGTCGATCAGCTCCTCGATCTTCGCCGTCGCGATCGGATCGAGCGCCGAACACGGCTCGTCCATCAGGATCACTTCGGGATCGACCGCGATCGCCCGCGCGATGCACAGCCGCTGCTGCTGGCCGCCCGACATCGCGGTGCCGCTCTCGTTCAACCGGTCCTTGGCCTCGTCCCAAAGGCCGGCACGGCGCAGGCTGCTCTCGACGATGATGTCGAGATCGGGCTTGGCGCGCGCCAAGCCATGAATGCGCGGCCCGTAGGCGATGTTCTCATAGATCGACTTGGGAAACGGGTTGGGTTTCTGGAACACCATGCCGACCCGCGCGCGCAGCTGCACCACGTCCATGTCGGGGCTGTAGATGTCCTTGCCATCGAGCTGGATGCGCCCGCTGACCTGCGCCGAATCGACGGTATCGTTCATCCGGTTGAAGCAGCGCAGGAACGTCGATTTCCCGCACCCCGACGGCCCGATGAAAGCCGTAACATTCTCGCGGCTAACGTCGATCGACACGTTCTTCAGCGCCTGCTTGGCGCCATAGAACACGTTGACGTCGCGCGCCGTCATCTTGGTGGTGACGGCCTCGGCAGCGCGGCCGGCGGCGACGGGCACATTGTGCGCCATCGGGGCCGAATTGCCGTCGGCTTGACGTGCAGGAATGTCGGTCACCAGCGCCTCTCGAACTTGTTGCGAAGATAGATCGCCGCGCTGTTCATCAACAACAGCATGACCAGCAGCACGATGATCGCCGCCGACGTCTTTTCGATGAACCCGCGCTGGACGTCGTCGGACCACAGGAACACCTGCACCGGCAACACCGTCGCCGGCGAGGCAAAGCCCTGCGGCGTATCGGTCACGAACGCCCGCATGCCGATCAGCAGCAGCGGCGCCGTCTCGCCAAGCGCGCGCGCCATGCCGATGATCGTCCCCGTCATGATACCCGGCATCGCCAGCGGCAGCACATGCTGGAACACCACCTGCATCGGCGAGGCCCCGATGCCCAGCGCCGCATCGCGGATCGACGGCGGTACCGACTTGATCGCCACTCGCGCCGTGATCACCACCACCGGCAGCGTCATCAACGCCAAGGTCAGCCCACCGACCAGCGGCGCCGAGCGCGGCATGTTGAAGAAATTCAGGAACACCGCCAGCCCAAGCAGGCCGAAGATGATCGACGGCACCGCCGCGAGATTGTTGATGCTGACCTCGATCAGGTCGGTCCAGCGGTTCTTGGCGGCGAACTCCTCGAGCCAGATCGCCGCCAGCACGCCGACTGGAAACGCCAGGGCGATCGTCACCAGCAACGTCATGAACGTCCCCAGCGCCGCGCCCCAGACCCCGGCAAGCTCGGGGTCGGTCGAATCCGCCGCCCCCGTGAAAATGGTGTTGAAGCTGGTCTTCAGCAGCCCGCGCGTCTCGAGCAGATTGTACGACGCCACGTCATCATTGCTGACACCGCGCGAAATCTCGGGCTCCTTCAGGTCGAACTTGCCCTTCGCCAGCAGGTCGATGCTGCTCCGCACCGGCACCCACACCGTCTGCGTCGTCCCCAGCACGGCCGGGTTCGCCTCGACCATCTGCCGCAAATCGAGCCACGCACCATCGCTGACCACGTTCGCCGCGGGTCCAAGTTGTGCCGCCGCGCGCTGCATCAACCCGATATAATCACCGCGCCGGATCGCCTCGAGCCCGCCCGGCCCCGTCGCCGCCGCCGGATCGACTCCCAGCAACGCCGGGTCGTAACTGACCGAAATCCGCACTTCTGTGTGCTTGAAACCCGTCCAGCCATCCCGCACGATGGTGAACAGCAGGAACGCCAGGAACAGCCCCGCCAGCGACAGCGCCGCCAGCCCAAGCAGCTTGAACAGCCGCTCCGCCCGGTACCGCGCCGCGACGCGCCCGCGCATCAGCGGCGAAGCCCAATCGGTCGGCAGTTTCACCGCCACCGCCTCGTTCTCGGGAATAATCACGCTCGCCATCACTCATAGGCCTCGCGGTATTTCTTCACCACCGCCAACGCATAGATGTTGAGCAGCAGCGTGATGACAAACAGCACCAGCCCGAGCGCGAATGCGGACAAGGTCTTGGGACTGTCGAATTCCTGGTCGCCGGTCAGCAGCGCGACGATCTGCGCCGTCACCGTTGTCACGCTGCTGAACGGGTTGAGCGTCAGGTTCGCCGCCAGCCCCGCCGCCATGACGACGATCATCGTCTCGCCGATCGCCCGGCTTACCGCCAGCAGCACGCCACCGACGATCCCCGGCAACGCCGCCGGCACCAGCACCTTCTTGACCGTCTCGGACTTGGTCGCCCCCATCGCCAGGCTGCCGTCGCGCATCGCCTGCGGCACCGCCGTCAACGCGTCATCGGCCATCGACGACACGAATGGGATGATCATGATGCCCATCACCAGCCCGGCCGCCAGCGCACTCTCGGCCGAAGCGTCGGCAATCCCGATCGACACGGCGAAATTACGCACCGCCGGCGCCACCGTCAGCGCAGCGAAGAAGCCATACACCACCGTCGGCACCCCGGCGAGCAGCTCGAGCATCGGCTTGACCACCCTACGAACGCGCGCATCGGCGTACTGCGTCATGTAGATCGCCGCCATCAGCCCCAGCGGAATCGCCACGATCATCGCAATGATCGCGCCGATAAAGATCGTCCCCCAGAACAGCGGCACGGCGCCGAACGCCCCCGAAGACCCGACCTGGTCGGCACGAATGGCAGTCTGCGGCGACCATTTGGTGCCGAACAGGAATTCCACCGGCGACACCATCTGGAAGAAGCGGATCGATTCGAAGATCAGCGACATGACGATGCCGAAGGTCGTCAGGATCGCCACCACCGATGCCAGCACCAGCCCCCATTTGACCACCCGCTCGACCCGGTTACGCGCCCTGAAATCGGGCCGCACCTGCGAGAACGCCCACAGCCCGCCGATCGCGAACAACGCCAGCGCCAGTGCCCCGACCATCAAATTATAATTGCCGCGAATGGCCCGGTACTGCGGCGCGACCGCCTCCGCCGCCGGGTTGAACGCCGCGGCGATGTCACCCGCCGCCAGCCCGCGCACTTCGTTCATGAACGCCGACGTGTCGAGCGGCGTCACCGGCCGCACATCTTGCGGAACGGCGGCAAGCACCTGCCCTGTCACCACGCCCTCGCCAACGATTGCCCAGCCCGCCAGCACCACCAGCGCCGGCGCCAGCGCCAGCAACGCCACCCAGGCGCCGTGATAGCCCGGCAACGAATGCACCGCGCCGATGCGATGCCCGCCGGCCACGACCATCGCCGCGCCGCGCGACCGGCCCAGCCAATACGCCATCGCGCCGAGCGCCAGCACGACGACCAGGATCAACGACAGGCTCACAGCACGGCCGGATCAAGCAGGGTCAGGTCGCGCGCCACCGCCGCATACCGTGCCCGGTCGGCATCGGGCGACGCCACCAGCCCGCGCCGCGACAGATATCCGCCCCGCCCCCAGGTCGATTCCTTGCTATATTCGATCAGGAATTCGTGCATCCCGCGCACCGCCTTCACATGCTGCGCCTTCACATAGATATACATCGCCCGCGACGCCGGATATTTGAACGACGAGATATTCTCGTACGTCGCCTCGACGCCGTTCAGCGGCACATCCCTGATCTTGTCGAGGTTCTCCTCGAGGAACGAAAACCCGAACACCCCGATCGCATTGGGATTGGCCGAAATCTTCTGCACGATCAGATTATCGTTCTCGCCGCCTTCGACGAACGGCCCGTCCTCGCGCACCTTGGTGCAGATCGACTTGAACTTGTCTTCGTCGCTCTTCTTCAGCGCCGCCATGCTAGGCTCGGTCTCGCAGCCCTTGGTCATGTAAAGCTCGTTGAAACTGTCGCGCGTCCCCGACGTGGGCGGCGGCCCGATGACTTCGATCCGCGTCGCCGGGAGCGCCGGATTCACATCTGACCACAGCCGTGCCGTGTTCGCCCCGCGTCCGAACGGATCGGCGGCCAGCGCCCGATAGATGTCGCGCTCCGACACGCCCGTGAACGCCCCCTTGCGCGATTGCGCCACCACCAGCCCATCGAGCCCGACCTGGATCTCGATGATCCCGTCGACGCCATGCTTGGCGCAATCCTCGATTTCGCCCTTCTTGATCCGCCGCGACGCATTGGCGATATCGGGAAACTGCTGCCCGACGCCGGCGCACAACAGCTTGATACCGCCGCCGGTCCCGGTCGATTCAACGATCGGCGCAGAAAACTGCGGATACGCCCGCTTGAATTGCTCGGCGACCGCGGTGGTAAACGGATAGACCGTCGACGACCCGACGATGCGGATCTGCGTCCGCGCGCCGCCGCCGCTGCACCCGGCGAGCAAGCCTGTGCCGAGCAACATCAGCGTGCCCGCCCAACACGCCCTGCCTGCCAAGCCCCGTCCCTCCGATTGCCGCCCAGGACCGCTCACCGAGCCGCCAAAGCGTTCGCGCCAGGCTCGCGACATGTTCGCGGCCGACGGTTGAAAAAAGATGAACGCATGCCTTGCGGTAGCGCCGCCTGATGTGGCCTTTATGACAACGTTGTTACAGATCGATGACAGCGGCTGCCAAAGGCCATCTTCAAGCCGCACTTTTTGCCTGGGGCAGCGTGAACGACACTTTCGTCCCCTCGCCGGGCCGGCTTTCGATCTCGAGCCGGCCGCGATGACGCTCGACGATATGCTTGACGATCGCCAGCCCCAGCCCCGTCCCCCCCATCCGCCGCGAGCGCAGCGAATCGACCCGGTAAAACCGCTCGGTCAACCGCGGCAGATGCTCGACGGGAATGCCCTCGCTGACATCGCTGACGCAGAGCCGCACCACCGCCAGCGCCCCTCCCCCAGCCGGTTCACCCTTCGCCGTCACGGTGATCGGCGTCCCGCTACGCCCGTATTTCAGCGCATTCGAAATCAGGTTGTGGAGCACCTGCAGGACCTGGTCGCGGTCGCCGATCACCGGCGGCAACGGTGTCGCCTCCTCGATGATCAGCATCCGCTCATCGGCCTCCAGCCGCATCGCCAGCGTCTTGCCGACATCGCCGATCACCCCGTTCAGATCGAGCACCGCCACCGGCCGCACATGCTTGTCGAGTTCGATCCGCGACAGCGACAGCAAATCGTCGATCAACCGCGACATCCGGCTCGCCTCGCGCGCCATGATATCGAGGAAGCGCCGCCGCGCCGGCTCGTCCTCCGCCGCCGGGCCCTGCAGCGTCTCGATGAAGCCGGTCAGCGTCGCCAGCGGCGTGCGCAGTTCGTGACTGGCATTGGCGACAAAATCGACCCGCATCCGCTCGGTCAGCCGGGTCTGCGTGATGTCGTCGAACACCACCAGCATCGGTGCGGCGTCGCCCCCTTCGACGCCGCCATGGCCGGCACGCATCCGCCAGATGCTGTTGCCGCTGCCCAGCCCGGTAATCTCGCGCTCGAGGCTCAGCCCATGGCTGCGCACCTCGCCGAGCGCATCGAGCACCACCGGATGCCGCACCGTCATCCGCATGTCGCTGCCCGCCACCCGGTCGCCGAACAGCCGCCGCGCCGCCGCATTGGCCGCCACCGCGACATCACCCGCAACGATCAACGCCGGATCGGCCAGCGCCTCGACGCTGATCCGGTCCGCCGCCGGCTCGGTCGGCAGCGGCGCGTCGGCCGGCATCGGCTCGGGCAGCGCCGTCTCGGCAATCACCTTGCGATGCCCCAGGGCATAACCGATGAAAGCCGCCAGCAAGGCCGTCGCCAGCAACACCAGCGGCATCGCGGCGAAGGTCATCGCGCGCCCAAACGTCGTAGCGCCGGAACCAGCGCATCATAATGATCGATGATCGCATCGGCGCCCAGCTGTTCGACCGGCCGGTCGGAAAAGCCGAAACTGACCGCCACCACCGGGATCCCCGCCGCCCGCGCCGTCGTCGTATCGGTGATCGAATCGCCGACGAACATCGTCGTCGCCCGGTCGCCGCCCGCCGCCGCGATCGTCGCGAACAGATGCTCTGCATCCGGCTTCGGGCTCGGCACCGAATCATACCCCAGATTGGCGGCAAAACGCCCGGTCCAGCCCAGCGCCTCGACCAGCTTCGCCGACAACGCCGCCGGCTTGTTGGTGCAGATCGCCAGCCTCACCCCCGCCGCCGCCAGCGCGTCCATGGCCGCCTCGACCCCGTCATACGGCCGCGACTCCACCGCGATATTCGCCGCATAAAACGCGAGGAACGGCGCCACCCCGGCCTCGACCAGCTCGGGCGTCATCTCGCCGGTCGCCGCCAGCCCGCGCTCGAGCAACTTGCGCGCGCCATGCCCGACCATGTGCCGGACGTCCTCGGCCGGCACGCCGCGCCGCCCCAGCACCCCGAGCGCATGGTTGAGCGCCGCGCAAAGATCGGGCGCCGTATCGACAAGCGTCCCATCGAGATCGAAGACGACAGTGGCTGGCAACAAATTCACGACTCCCCCATGCGTTTGCAATGCTTCCCAAGGCAAGCCCGATATGGCAGCAGCATCCGGTGACCAGCCCCCGCCCCAAAACCCGCCCTCTGGCCGCCATCATCCTCGCCGCCGGGCAAGGCACAAGAATGAAATCGGCGCTGCACAAGGTTCTGCATCCGATCGCAGGTAAACCAATGGTGTTGCATTTATTGGACAGCCTCGCATCGCTGTCGCCGCAGCAACAGGTCGTCGTCGTCGGATCGGCGCGCGAACAGGTCGAAGCTGCCGTCGCTTCCCATGGCGTCGCCGTCGCCGTGCAGTCGCCGCAACTCGGCACCGGCCACGCCGTCCTCCAGGCCAAGGACGCCCTCGCCGGCTTCGACGGCGACATCCTCATCCTCTACGGCGACGCGCCGCTGGTCACCGCCGCCACCATGAAGCGCCTCCAGTCCGCCCTGACCGGCGACACCGCAGCCGCCCCTGCAGCAGTCGTCCTCGGCTTCCGCCCGGCCGATCCCGGCGCCTATGGCCGCATCATCGCGGCCGGCGACACCATCGTGAAAATGGTCGAATTCAAGGACACCACCCCCGCCGAGCGCGCCGAAACCCTGTGCAATTCGGGGCTGATGGCGGTCCGCGCCGCCGATCTCTGGCCGCTGCTCGCGCGTGTCGGCAACGCCAACGCCGCCGGCGAATACTACCTCCCCGACATCATCGGGCTGCTCATCGCCGACGGCCGCACCGCCCGCATCATCGAAACCGCCGCCGACGAGGTAGCAGGCGTCAACAGCCGCGCCGAACTCGCCGCCCTCGAGGCCCAATGGCAATCGCACCGCCGCACCGCCGCCATGGCCGCCGGCGTCACCCTCATCGATCCGTCCAGCGTCTTCTTCGCCCATGACACGGAAATCGCCCAGGACGTCACCATCGAGCCTTTCACCGTCTTCGGCCCCGGCGTCACCATCGCCAGCGGCACGACCATCCGCGCCCACAGCCATATCGAAGGCGCCATCATCGGCGAAAACTGCGACGTGGGCCCCTTCGCCCGCCTTCGCCCCGGCACAATCCTCGGCGCCGGCGCCAAGATCGGCAATTTCGTCGAAACCAAGAAGGCCGTCTTCGGCCCGGGCGCCAAGGCCAACCACCTCTCCTATATCGGCGATGCCAGCGTCGGTGCCCGCGCCAACATCGGCGCCGGCACCATCACCTGCAATTACGACGGCTTCTTCAAATACCGGACCGTCATCGGCGACGGCGCCTTCATCGGCTCCAACTCGGCCCTCGTCGCCCCTGTCAGCATCGGTGCCGGCGCCATCGTCGCCGCCGGCAGCACCATCACCGCCGACGTCGAACCCGACGCCCTCGCCCTCGTTCGCCCGCCCCAAACCAGCAAATCCGGTTGGGCCACGCGCTTCCGCGCCGCCTCACTCGCCCGCAAGAAAGCCTGACCCCAATGTGCGGCATCATCGGCATCCTTTCCGCCAACCCCGTAACCGGCCGCCTCGTCGAGGGCCTGCGCCGTCTCGAATATCGCGGATATGACTCGTCGGGCATCGCCACCATCCACCGCGGCCACATCGAACGCCGCCGCGCCGCCGGCAAGCTCGACAATCTCCTCGCCGTCCTCGCCGCCGATCCGCTGCCCGGCACCTCCGGCATCGCCCACACGCGCTGGGCCACCCACGGCGCCCCCACCACCGACAACGCCCATCCCCATGCCACCGAGGCAGTCGCCCTCGTCCACAACGGCATCATCGAAAACTTCAAGCCGCTGCGCGCCGAAGTCCTCGCCGCCGGCCGCACGCTGACTTCCGACACCGACAGCGAAGTCGTCGCCCACCTCATCACCATGGCACTTGCCGCAGGCGCTTCCCCCGACGACGCCGTATCGAGCACGCTGAAACGCCTCAACGGCGCCTTCAGCTTTGCCATCATCTTTCGCGAACACCCCGACCTCATGTACGGCGCCCGCCGCGGCTCGCCCCTTGTCCTCGGCTACGGCGACGGCGAGATGTTCCTCGGCTCCGACGCCCTCGGCCTTGCGCCGTTCACCAATCGCATCGCCTATCTTGAGGAAGGCGACTGGGTCCGGATGACTCGCGACAGCGCGCAGGTCTTCGACGAAAACGACGCCCCCGTCGCCCGCCAGGTCATCACCTCGTCGGCGTCCGCCGCGGTCATCGAAAAGGGCAACCACCGCCACTTCATGGAAAAGGAGATCTACGAGCAACCGATCGTCGTCGCCCAGACGCTTGGCGCCTATGTCGATCCGCTCGCCGAAACCATCAGCCTGCCGCCGCTCCCCTTCGACCTCGCCGGCGTCAAGCGCGTCCAGATCGTCGCCTGCGGCACCGCGCTGCTCGCCGGCCAGGTCGCCACCTACTGGCTCGAAAGCCTTGCCCGTATCCCCGTCCAGATCGAAAACGCCTCCGAATTCCGCTACCGCGACCCGGTCTATGAACCCGGCGGCCTTGCCCTGTTCATCTCGCAATCGGGCGAGACCGCCGACACTCTCGCCGCGCTACGCCACGCCAAGGCCGGCGGCCAGCACATCGCCGCCGTCGTCAACGTCGCGTCATCGACCATGGCGCGCGAAGCCGACCTGCTCCTCCCCACCCACGCCGGCCCCGAAATCGGCGTCGCCAGCACCAAGGCCTTCACCTGCCAGCTGGCCGTCCTCGCCGCCTTTGCCATCGCCCTCGGCAAGGCCAAGGGCCGCGTTACGCCCGTCGAGGAAGCCCGTCTCGTCCACCTGCTCACCGAAATTCCTGCCGCGATGAACGAGGCCCTCAAGACCGAGGAATCCATCCACGCCCTCGCGCTGCCGCTCAGCAAGGCCCGCGACATCCTCTACATCGGCCGCGGCCCCGACTATCCGATGGCGCTCGAAGGCGCGCTCAAGCTCAAGGAAATCAGCTACATCCACGCCGAAGGCTATGCCGCCGGCGAACTCAAGCACGGCCCCATCGCGCTGATCGACGAGAACGTCCCCGTCATCGTCATCGCCCCGTCCGGACCGCGCTTCGAAAAGACCGTCTCGAACATGCAGGAAGTCATGGCCCGCGGCGGGCTGGTCTATCTCCTGTCAGACGCCGCCGGCCTTGCCGAACACGGCGCCGGCACCGCCGCCACCATCGAGATGCCAAGCGTCGACCCGTTCATCAGCCCGTTGATAACGGCGATCCCGGTCCAGTTGCTCGCCTATCACGTCGCCCTCGCCAAGGGCACCGATGTCGACCAACCCCGCAATCTCGCCAAAAGCGTCACGGTCGAATAGCCGGGTTCCGGCCGCGGCCCACAAGCAGGACAATCGCGACGGAAGACCGTTATTACCGAACTGCCCCGGCGGCAGTCATCCGGCGAACAGCAGCACCGGCGTCTCGAGATACCGCTTCAGCCCCTGCACGAAGCTCGCCGCATCCCAGCCGTCGACAACTCGGTGATCGCAGCTGATCGACAGGTTCATCAACTTCGCCTTGCGGATTTCCTTTACACCGTGCGCATTCTTCGCAAACACCGGCCGCTCGACGATCTTGTTCGGCCCGATGATCGCCACTTCCGGCCGATTGATCACCGGCGTCGTCGCGATTCCGCCCAAAGGCCCCAGCGACGTCACCGTCAGCGTCGATCCCGACAGCTCCGCCGAAGTCGCTGTCCCGGTCCGCGCCGCTTCCGCCAACCGGCCGATTTCGGTCGCCAGCTGCCAGACATTGCGGTCCTGCGCATCGCGAATGACCGGCACCATCAACCCCGCATCGGTTTGCGTCGCCATGCCCAAATGAATGGCGCCGAACCGCGTCACCACCCCGGCCTGGTCGTCATACCGCGCGTTGAGCATCGGAAAATCCGGGATCGTCTTGCAGATCGCCGCGATCAGCAATGGCAACATCGTCAGCTTGGGCCGCTCGCCGCGATTGTCGTTCAGATCGGCGCGCATCGCCTCCAGAGCCGTCACGTCGATCTCGTCGACATAGGTAAAATGCGGAATCGACCGCTTCGACGCCGCCATGTTCTCGGCGATTCGCCGCCGCATGCCGATGACCCTGATCGCCTCGTCGGCCCGCGCCCGCTTCGGCCCGGCGCCATACCCCTGCCCCGACCCGTATCGCAGATACGCATCGAGATCGGCATGCCGCACCAGGTCGGTCTCGGACTTCACCAGCGACAGGTCGATCCCCAGATCCCGCGCCCGCGCCCGCACCGCCGGCGACGCCAACGCATGCGCGGCCTTGGCCACCGGAGCCACCTCAACCGGCGCAACCGCCGCCACCGGCTCCGGCTCCGCAGACATCACAACCTGCTCGACCCCCGGATTCTCCGCCTCATACTGCTCGGCCGTCTCGACCTGCGCCGCCGACAGTGGCTGCGCCACCACCTCAAGCGCTGCCGCCGTCACCTCGTCCTCGGTGACAACAGCATCGGTCTCGAACACCACCAGCGCCGCACCGATCGAAACCTGGTCCCCAACCACTCCCGCCAGTTCGACGACAACCCCCGAAACCGGCGATTCCATCACCACCGTCGCCTTGTCGGTCATCATGTCGGCAATCGGCTGGTCCTCCTCGACCCGGTCCCCCACCGCGACATGCCACGCCGCCACCTCGGCCTCGGAGATGCCTTCGCCGATATCGGGTAGCTTGAAGGTAAAGCGGGCCATTATGCGTCCTTCATGATCTTCTTGAGGGCCTCGGTAATCCGCACCGGTCCCGGAAAATATGCCCATTCCAGGCTGTGCGGATACGGCGTGTCGAACCCCGTCACCCGCTCGATCGGCGCTTCCAGGTGATAGAAACACCGTTCCTGCACCAGCGCCGACAGCTCCGCGCCGAACCCGCCGGTCCGCGTCGCCTCATGGACGATCATGCAGCGCCCGGTCTTTTTCACCGAAGCCTCGATCGTCTCGATATCGAGCGGGATCAGCGTCCGCAAATCGATGATCTCGGCATCGACCCCCGCCGCCGCGACGACTGCCGTGCAGACATGCACCATCGTGCCATAGGCCAGGATCGTCAGCGCCCCGCCAGCCCGCACGACCTTCGCCTTGCCGAGCTCGATCCGGTAATAGCCGGTCGGGACGTCACCCGCCGGATGCTTCGACCAATTCTGCGTCGGCCGGTCCCAATAGCCATCGAACGGCCCGTTATAAATCCGCTTGGGCTCGAAAAACAGCACCGGGTCATTGTCCTCGATCGCCGCGATCAACAGGCCCTTGGCGTCGTAAGGCGTCGACGGAATCACCGTCTTGATGCCCGACACATGGGTAAAGATGCCCTCTGGCGACTGGCTGTGCGTCTGCCCGCCGAAAATCCCGCCGCCGAACGGCGACCGCACCGTGATCGGCGAGGTGAACTCGCCCGCCGACCGATACCGCAGCCGCGCCGCCTCCGACACCAACTGGTCGAGCGCCGGATAGATGTAATCGGCAAACTGGATCTCGGGCACCGGCCGCAAGCCATACGCCCCCATGCCGACCGCGACCCCGATGATCCCGCATTCGGTGATCGGCGTGTCGAACACCCGCGTCTTGCCGTGCTTGGCCTGCAGGCCCGCGGTGGCGCGGAACACCCCGCCAAAATATCCCACGTCCTCGCCCATGACGATGACGTTGGGGTCACGATCCATCATGATATCGAGCGCCGAATTGATCGCCTGGATCATGTTCATCCGCGACGAGGTGGCTTCTGCGCCAGCCTCTGCAGTCTCTGGCAAAATCTCGCTCATTTCTTGTCCCATGGTCGCCCGGACGCTGTCTCTTCCGCCAGCATCTGCGCCTGCTGCTCGCGCAAATGCCACGGCATCTCCTCGAACACCCCGTCGAACAAGGTATCGAGCGGCTGGTGCAGGCCATGCCCCAGGATGCCGTTCTTTTCGGCTTCCTTCTGTGCCGCCTTGACCTCCTCGGCGACTTCCTTGTCCTGCGCCGCGTGCCGCTCCTCGTCCCATTCGCCGATGGCGATCAGATGCTCCTTCAACCGCCGGATCGGATCCCCCAGCGGCCAGGCATTGGGCTCGCCCTCAGACCGATACTGCCCCGGATCATCCGACGTCGAATGGCCCTCGGCGCGATAGGTGAAATGCTCTATCAGCGTCGATCCCTGGTTGGTCCGCGCGCGTTCCGCCGCCCATTCCGTCGCCGCATAAACCGCCAGCGCGTCATTGCCATCGACCCGCAGCCCAGCGATGCCATAGCCCACCGCCCGCGCCGCAAACGTCGTCGCCTCGGCCCCGGCAAATCCCGAAAAACTGCTGATCGCCCATTGATTGTTGACGATGTTGAGGATCACCGGCGCCCGATAGACGCTGGCAAAGGTGCACGCCGCATGGAAGTCGCCCTCCGCCGTCGATCCCTCACCGCACCACGCCGCCGCGATGCGCGTGTCGCCCTTCGCCGCCGACGCCATCGCCCAGCCCACCGCCTGCGGATATTGCGTCGTCAGATTGCCCGAGATCGAGAAAAACCCCGCATCCTTGACCGAATACATGATCGGCAATTGCTTGCCCTGCAGCCGGTCGCCGCGGTTCGAATAAATCTGGTTCATCATGTCGACAAGGCTCCAGCCCCGCGCAATGAGCAGCCCCTGCTGGCGGTAAGACGGGAAACACATGTCGTCATGGTCGAGCGCATACGCCGCCGCCACCGCGACCGCTTCCTCGCCCAGCGCCTTCATGTAAAAACTGGTCTTGCCCTGCCGCTGCGCGCGAAACATCCGGTCATCGAAGGCCCGCAGCAACGCCATGCTGCGCAGCATCCGGCGCACCACATCGGGCGACAGGCGCGGGTTCCACGGCCCGACCGCCTTGCCATCGTCATCCAGGACCCGGATCAGCGTATAGACAAGATCGGTGAATCCCGACGCCGCTTCCGCTGTATCGGGCCGCCGCACCGATCCCGCCGCCGGCACATCGACTTCGGCAAAATCGACGGCGTCGCCCGGCCGAAACTTGGGCTCGGGCACATGCAGGGTCAGCGGCGGCAGGTTCGTGCGTGCAGATCCGTTCGTCCCAGACCCGTTACTCATCGCCAATCCTTCTCGACTTTCCCGGCACGACGACACGGGATTCGCGGCACGCTTGCTATCACGACGTCCATAACGCCCGGCGCCGCGACCTCGCCGAAACAGCTTTTACCGGAAATTGTCCGCATAAGCCTGCAGCTTGAGCGTCCGCGTCCCCAGCGGCACGATCTCGACGGTCAATCCGTGCCCGGCGGCATATTCCAGCGCCGCCTCGCGCGTCGAAAACTGCAATTGCACCTGGGTCTGCGTCGCGCCCGAACCCGACCATCCGGTCAACGGATCGGCGCGCTGCGGCTCGTCCCGCTCGACTTCGAGCAGCCATTGCCCGGTCCGCGCCCGGCCGGACTGCATCGAACTTTTGGTACGCTGGTAAAGACGGGCTAGCATGGTGCGTCCATCGCCCATCGCGCCGCGATGTTCAAGTCCGATCGAGTCTCCCCCATTGCGTTCCCCGCCCCCGACAGGTCCAGATCCCATGCTGCTCATCACCGGCACCATCCGCCTACCCGCCCATCGCGTTGCCAATGCCCTTGCGGTCATGCGCACCATGATCGAAGCCAGCCGCGCCGAACCCGGCTGCCGCGAATACAGCTACGCCCAGGACGTGCTCGATCCCGGCCTCATCCGCATCAACGAGCTATGGGAAAGCCGCGACCACCTCGACGCCCATTTCCGCTCCGACCACATCGCCGCCTGGCGCGCCAACTGGACCGACCTCCAAATCACCGACCGACACCTGCAACTCTACGAAACCAGCGACCCCCAACCCACCTGAACACTTGACCCGAAGATTGTCCGTCCGTTCTGCGTCAGCCTGCGACAGCGAAGGTAACACTCTCGGATATTCTCGCCCGCAAGGCCTGCGCGGTGCGTGCATCGCCGCCGCGCACCCGCAGCGTCTGATATCCTCCGCGCGCCGTCATCGCATCGCGGCTCGCATCCTTCGCCGCGCCATGTGTCCGGTCATCAAGCTCGATGATCAACCGCACCGCGCCGCTATCGTCGATCAGCACGAAATCGATCATCTTCTGGGCAAAGCGGTTGCGCGTCGCGTGCCGCTGCTTGCCTTCACCGCCCTTGGCAACCGCTAGGATCGCACCCATCGCAACCTGCGGACAAACGTGCAACGGCGCTGCCACGCCCTTGAGCAAATTGAAGAACGCGACTTCCCGCGGCGTCATCATCGGCTTGGCGCGGATGGTCTTCATCCAGTCACGGTTTTTTCCAACCGCTGCCGACAAGATCACCAGGACGACGACAACGACAATCGTCGGAAAAATCAGATCAGACATCAAAAGGACCCCCACGCTTCACGCGAGGGATAGCCGACAAAGATCAAACCACAACCGAAATTACTTGCTCTGCAGCGTCAGTAAGCCCGCGCAATCGCAAACTCGACCGTCTCCGTCAGCGCCGTCTTCGCCGGCCCATTCGGGAACCCCGCCAGCGCATCGATCGCCCGCGCCCCATAATGCCGCGCCCGCGCCAGCGTATCCGCCACCGCATTCGTCGTCCGTAGCAGCCCGCCGGCCCGCGCCAATTCGGCCTCGCCCGCCGCCCGCCCGCTCATCGCCTGCTGCCAGAACTCGCGTTCCTCATCACTGCCGCGCGCATACGCCAAAATCACCGGCAGCGTGATCTTGCCATCGCGGAAATCATCCCCCGCATCCTTGCCCATCGTATCGGCGTCCGAAACATAATCGATCGCGTCGTCCACAAGCTGGAACGCAATCCCCAGGTTTCGCCCATAGGCCTCGAGCGCCGCCTCGACCGCGGCATCGCGCTCCGCCACGATCGCCGCAATCTGGCACGCTGCCGAAAACAATGCAGCGGTCTTGGCCGTGATGATCTCGAGGTACCGGTCCTCGGTCGTCTCGACATCGCGCTGCGCCGTCAACTGCGCCACCTCTCCCTCGGCAATCACCGCCGACGCATGGCTCAATATCTTCAGGACCTTGAGCGAGCCATCCTCGACCATCAGCTCGAACGACCGGCTGAACAGGAAATCGCCGACCAGCACGCTTGCCGGATTGCCCCACAACCGATTGGCCGTCGCCTTGCCGCGCCGCAACCCTGAAGCATCGACGACATCGTCGTGCAGCAGGGTCGCTGTGTGAATAAACTCCACCGCCGCCGCCAATTTATGATGCCGCGTACCCGCATATTCGAGCAACGCCGCACACCCCAAAGTCAGCATCGGCCGCAGCCTTTTGCCGCCGCCGGCAATCAAATGCCCCGCCAGTTCGGGGATCAGCGCCACCCGCGATTGCATCCGGTCGATAATGACATGGTTGACCGCGGTCAGCCCCGGCGCCGTCAACGCCAGCAGTCCGGCGATCGATGGCTGGGCACGCGGCCGCAGGGGATGGACGTTCGAGGACACGCGACAGTCCTTAACCGCTGTTGGGCCCCGCGCAACCCCGCAGCTTGCCACCGCGCGATTCAGCCGCAAAGGTGGCCGAATGATCACAACACATCTTGGGAGCAGCATGTGTCCGACGAGATTCTAGCCGGCTACCGCGACAGCATCGACAATATCGACGCGGCGCTGGTCTTCCTGCTCGCCGAACGCTTCAAGGTCACCCAGGCCGTCGGCCGCTACAAGGCCACCGCGGGGCTGCCGCCAGCCGACCCCGGCCGCGAGACCGAACAGGTCGCCCGCCTCCGCGCCCTCGCCGCCACCGCCAAGCTCGACCCCGAATTCAGCGAAAAGTTCCTCCGCTTCATCATCGACGAAGTCATCCGCCACCACCAAGTCGCCGCAAACACCTGATGTTCTTTACCTCCCCCTCAGGGGGGAGGCGACTCGACCCTAAGGCGAGCGGGTGGGGGTCGCGAAATCTCGCCAGCTAGATCCTCACCCATCCACAGCTGGCAAGATCAACCTTACCAGTAACCCCCCCAGATCGTCCGACTCATCAAGCACCACCCACCCCCCATAAATCTCCGCAACATCCCGCGCGATCGCCAGCCCCAACCCGGTCCCCGGCTTGTCGGTATCGAGCCGTTCCCCCCGCGCAAACAACCGCGCGCGGTCGACCGGCGCAATCCCCCGCCCGTCATCCTCGATCATGATCTCGACCTGCCCCGGCCCGCCGCCGATGCTGACGAACACCCGTCCGCCGCCATGCAGCGCCGCATTGTCGATCAAGTTGCCGACCATTTCATCGAGATCCTGGCGCTCGCCGCGAAACACCTTCCGCCTGTCGCCGGCAAGATCGATCGTCACCCCGCGGTCCGAATGAATCCGCCCCACCGTGCGGATGATCGCCTCCAGCGTCGGCCATACATCGGCGCGCGCCGTCGAGGCACCACCGCGCTGCCCGGTCGCCCGCGCTCGCGCCAGCTGGTGGTCGACATGCCGCCGCATCACCTGCACCTGCGCCATCACCGTCTGCGCCAGCGGATCGTCGCGCCCCTCGCTCTCGCCGATCAGCACGCTCATCGGCGTCTTCAGCGCATGCGCCAGGTTGCCGGCATGACGCCGCGCCGCCTCCCCCTGTTTTTCGTTATGCTCGAGCAACTCGTTGATCTCGCCGACCAAAGGCGCAATCTCGATCGGGAAATTGTCGTCGACCCGCCTGGCCTCGCCCGACCTGATGTCGGCAATCCCCCGGCTCACCCGCGCCAACGGCGACAGGCCATAGGTCGATTGCAGCGCCGCCAGCGCCAGCAGCCCGAGCCCCAGCACCCCCAGCGACCACAGCAATATCGCCCGCAGCAACCGCACCTGCGCATCGAGATCACGCGTCGACTGCGCCACCTGGAAATAAAACCGCGTCGTTGCCCCCGGCAACTGCACATCGCGGCCGACCACCCTGAGCGGCTCCCCGGTGAACTGCGTCGCGGCATAGCGGCACGGCTCGAGGCACTCACCCTGCGGCGCCGGCCCGAGCACCCGGTCCCACAACGACCGCGACCGGAAAAAGTCCTGTCCGCTGGCGGAAACCTGCCAGTACAGCCCCGAATATGGCTCGAAAAACCGCTGGTCGCCCAAAGGTCGCAAAAAACGCACCTCGCCGACCTCATCCAGATCGGCAGTGCTCACCATCGCCGTAAGCACGAAATCGAGCTGGCTGTCGAAATTTCGCGTAAGAGTCCCCACCAGCACCCGGTCGAGCGCCAGCCCGCCCAGCACCAGCAGCGGAATGATCCAAGCCGCCGCCAGTGCGATCATTCGCAGCCGCAGCGACCCCGACAACCGCGACCGCCGACGCGGCGGCGCGACGAGATTTACTCCCGCAGCCGCCGGCCCCGCGGCGGGGCCCGCCGCTCCCGACCTTGCGGCCGGTTCAGCTGATATCGTTGAGACTGTAGCCAAGGCCGCGCGTCGTGCTGATCAGGTCAGGCCCCAGCTTCTTGCGGATCCGCGTGATAAACACCTCGATGGTATTCGAATCGCGATCGAAATCCTGGTCATAGATATGCTCGATCAACTCGGTCCGGCTGACGACCTTGCCCTTGTGATGCATCAGGTAACTGAGCAGCTTGAACTCCTGCGCCGTCAGCTTCACCGGCTCGCCGTCGAGCGTCACCCGCCCCGACCGCGAATCGAGCCGCACCCCGCCCGCCACCAGCTCCGACGTCGCCTGCCCCGCTGCCCGCCGAATCAGCGCCCGCAACCGCGCGATCAGTTCCTCGGTCTGGAACGGCTTGGCGAGATAGTCGTCGGCGCCCGCATCGAGCCCCGCCACCTTGTCGGACCAGCTGTCGCGCGCCGTCAGCACCAGCACCGGCATGATCTTGCCAGCCTTGCGCCAGCGGTCGAGCACCGTTAGCCCGTCGACTTCGGGCAAGCCGAGATCGAGCACCACCGCATCGTAATTTTCCGTGCTGCCGAGATACTGGCCATCTTCCCCGTCCGCCGCCGTATCGACCGCATAACCCGCGCCCTCGAGGGCCGCCTTGAGCTGGCGCAACAGGTTAGGTTCGTCTTCGACAACCAGCACGCGCATCAAGAAACCTTAATAATTGTTGGTCTTACGGGTCCTTAGCCCTGTTCGGGCGTCCACGTCGACATTAATGACTGTTCCGCTTGCCAGAAAACGAAAACGGTAGGTCCGGGTTCCGGCATCGAACTCGACCCCGATGTAATCGCCGCGAACCTGTGATACGACGCGATCGCGAATGGCTTCGAAGGGCAATATCTCGCCCGCCAGGACCAGTTCGCGAACCTGGTTTTCCACCCCGGCCGAAACCGGTGCGGCGACAATCAGCGCCGCTAACATGATCAAGGGAAGACGATTCATCATCGGACGCTACACGGCACCTCTTTGGCAGGTATAACTGGTCGCACGGCGGTGAATAACCGGTGAATGTCAGTAACAATGCCGATAGATGCGGCAATGAAACATATCAAGCAGCATGTTTAAAACACTCTGCACCCTCTAAAAAACAACACTAACGAAAACCAAATAACCCCATCCATCATTGCTTGACGCCGGCCGCCCCCACCGTGCCGCATCATGCCGATTGCCGAAAAGACCGACCATGGCCGAACCGATTCTCACCCTCGAAAACGCCGGCCTGCGCCAGGGCGGCAGCTGGCTGTTCCGCGGTCTCGACCTGACCATCGACGCCCGCGACCGCCTCGCCCTCATCGGCCGCAACGGCGTCGGCAAGACCACCTTGCTCAAGCTCATTTCCGGCGAGATCGACCTCGACGAAGGCCGCCGCGCCGTCTCGGGCTCCCTCCGCGTCGTCCGCCTCGAGCAGGACCCCGTCCTCACCGGCTTCACCACGCTCGGCGACTATGTCCGCGCCGGCGACAACCCGCCCTCCGACCACCTCCTCGCCTCGGTCGCCGACCGCCTCGGTGCCGATCTCGACCGCGACGCCGCCACCGCATCCGGAGGCGAACGCCGCCGCGCCGCCCTCGTCCGCGCCCTCGCCGAGGAACCCGGCCTCCTCCTCCTCGACGAGCCGACCAACCATCTCGACATCGCCGCCATCGAATGGCTCGAAAATTGGCTCGATCGCTACGCCGGCGGCTTCGTCTCGATCAGCCATGACCGCGCCTTTTTGACCCGCCTGACCAAGAACTGCCTCTGGCTCGATCGCGGCACCCTCAGGCGCGCTGAAGTCGGCTTCGGCGGCTTCGAGGACTGGTCCGACCGCGTCGCTGCCGAAGAAACCAAGAACGCCTCGCGCCTCGATGCGAAGCTCCGCCAGGAAGAACATTGGCTGCTCCGCGGCGTCACCGCCCGCCGCAGCCGCAACGAAGGCCGCCTGTCGAAGCTCATCGAGCTGCGCGCCGTCCGCAAGGCAATGACCACCGGCGACGCGGTTTCCAAGCTCGCCACCACCAGCGACGACGGCAAGACCAAGATCCTCATCGACGCCCAGCATGCCACCAAGCATTTCGGCGACCGCGCCATCCTCACCGATTTCTCGCTGCGCATCCGCCGCGGCGACCGCATCGGCATCATCGGCCCCAACGGCGCCGGCAAATCGACGCTCATCCGCATGCTGCTCGGCCAGATGGAGCCCGACACCGGCATCATCAAGCGCGCCAAGTCGCTCAACCCCACCGTCATCGATCAACGCCGCCAACGCCTCGATGCCGAAAACGGTGTCGGCAAGACCGTCCGCGATGTCCTCGCCGATGGCGGCGAATGGCTCGAGGTCAACGGCATCCGCAAGCACGTCGCCGGCTATCTCAAGGACTTCCTGTTCGACCCCAGCGTCATCGACGCCCCCATCGACGGCTTCTCCGGCGGCGAGCGCTCACGCCTCCTCCTCGCTCGCGAATTCGCCACCCCGTCGAACCTGCTCGTCCTCGACGAGCCGACCAACGACCTCGACATGGAAACCCTCGACCTGCTCGAGGAAGTCCTCGACGACTATGCCGGCACCGTCCTCCTCGTCAGCCATGATCGCGCCTTCCTCGATCGCGTCGTGACGATGGTCGTCGCGCTCGACGGCGAAGGCAATTCCGAAATCGTCGTCGGCGGCTGGTCCGACTGGGCCGCCCTCCGCAAGGAAAAAGCCGCCGCCGCCCGCAGCAACCGCCCCAAGGCCACCAACAGCAACGCCCCGGCAACTCCCAAGCGCGCGCCCGCCAAGCTGAGCTTCAACGACGCCCGCGAACTCGCCGACCTTCCCAAAAAGCTCGAGCTGCTGACCGCCGCTGTCGCCCGCCACGAAGCCGTCCTCGCCGACCCGGCGCTCTACACCAGGGACAACAAGCGCTTCACCTCGGTCTCCGCCGAACTCGACAAGGTCCGCGCCGACCTCGCCGCCGCCGAGGAACGCTGGCTCACCCTCGCCGAAAAAGAAGCGGCGCTGGCCTGACCTGACCTCACACCCAACCTGTCATGCCAGCGAAGGCTGGCTTCCAGCCATCCCGCAAAGCCGCCAAGAACCGAGGCAAGCAGCGCCTGAAGCGCCAAGCTGCAGTGCCGTGACGATCAAGGGCCTCCGGCTGCTGGGGCCTTAGGCCCCAGACCCCAAACTTGCGCCCCTACGGGGAACAACCGCATTTCAAAGCGCACATGAAATGGGGTCTGGGGCCAAGGCCCACCGCCGGAGGCCCTACAGTGCCGTCGGAGGCCCCCTTAAATCAAGCGACCTCAACCCCCGGAACGACATCCAACTCCACATGCAACGGCACAACAACCCGCGCCGGCAACGGCGTCAGTGCCGCCGGATCATGCTTTCGGATGAACCGCTCCACGACCGGTGCGACATTCTCACGCCATTTGCTGCCGTTGAAGATGCCGAAATGCCCGGCGCCCTCGGCCATGTAATATTGCTTCTTGTCGTCGCCCAGCTTGGTCGCCAGATCGAGCGCCGCCTTGGTCTGCCCCAGCCCCGAGATATCGTCGCGCTCGCCTTCGATCGCCAGCATCGCCGTCCGGTCGATCGACGCCGGGTTGACCAGTTGGCCGCGGTGAACGAACTCGCCCTTGGCGATCGCCTGGCGCTGGAAGACCACGTCGATCGTCTGCAGATAGAATTCCGCCGTCATGTCGCAAACCGAGCGATATTCCTCATAGAATGCCTTGGTCGCGGCAGCGCTGTCATTGTCGCCCTCGACGAGATGCCGGAACATTTCCCAGTGCGACGTCATATGGTTGGCAAGGTTCATCGACATGAACCCGGCGAGCTGGAGAAACCCTGGATAGACCTTGCGCCCGGCGCCCGGATACATAGCCGGTACCTTGGCAACAACGTTCTGTTCGAACCAGGAATACGGCCGCTCGGTCGCCAGGTCATCGACCGAAGTCGGTGCCTTGCGCGTGTCGACCGGCCCACCCATCATGGTCAGCGTCAACGGCGTCGCCGGATCGTTGTTCGCCGACATGTACGCGACCGCTGCATAGACCGGCACCGCCGGCTGGCAAACCGCGAGCACATGGCTGCCCGGACCCATCTCGGCGAGAAATTCGATCACATAGTCGATGTAATCGTTGAGATCGAACTTGCCGTCGGACACCGGCACCAGCTTGGCGTCACGCCAGTCGGTCATATAGACCTCATGATCGGGCAGCAGCCGCTCCACCGTCCCGCGCAGCAGCGTCGCATAATGGCCCGACATCGGCGTCACCACCAGCACACGCGGATCCTTGCGGCCCGACACGGCACGATTGAAATGCTTCAACTGGCCAAACGGCTTGCGGAGCAGGATTTCCTCGCTGACCGCGACACTGACGCCATCGATGATCGTCGCACCAAGCCCGAAATCCGGCTTGCCGCGCGGCGCGGCGGCGTGCGCGAACACCTCGAGCGCCCGTGCCATGACTGGCCCGCTGGCAACATAAGACATCGGATTTGCCGGGCTGAGCAGCCATTCCGACGTCGATTGGGCGATTGTTCCCATGCCGGTCATCCAAGCACGCTGCATCTCATGAGCCGTATAAAGCATCGAAATCCCTTTTCCCGGCACTCCAGGCGCCTGTTCGCAGGTGCAGCATTAGCATCATCGGCGTGCTCGACACCATGTTTATGATGACAGGTATGTTTCGGTTCCCCGCCCGCGCGCTTCCGGACATTGAGCCGCACTCGAACGCCTGCTATTAGCGCCCATGGCCACAACATCCGATCTGCCGACCGCGCCGCTGGCGAAAGTCGAACAGCGCAAGCTGTCGAATCTCGCCCTCCTATGGCGGTTCGCCCGCACCTATCCCGCCCAGCTCACCGCGGCCCTCACCGCGCTCGTCGTCGCCGCGCTCAGCACCCTCGCCATTCCGCGCGGGCTCAAGCTCATCGTCGACAACGGTTTCGCGGCCGGTTCGGACCCTGCCGCCATTGCCCCCTATTTCTGGGGCATGCTCGGCATCGTCGTCGTCATGGGCATCGCGACGGCCTTCCGCTTCTACTTCGTCTCGTGGATCGGCGAGCGCGTCGTCGCCGACCTGCGCAAGGCCGTCCAGTCGCACCTGGTCACCCTCGACCCGGTCTTCTTCGAGGAAAACCGCCCCGCCGAGATCGCCTCGCGTCTGACCAGCGACACCGCCATCATCGAGCAGGTCGTCTCGTCGGGCGCGTCGATGGCGCTGCGCAACGCCGTCATGGGCATCGGCGGCATCGCCTATATGGCGGTCCTGTCGCCCAAATTGACCCTGCTCATGCTGCTCGTAATCCCGATCACCATTTTGCCGATCGTCTTTCTCGGCCGCCGCGTCCGCGCCATGTCGAAAACCAGCCAGGACCGTATCGCCAACGTCGGCACCATGGTCGCCGAGGTCCTCGGCGCCATCAAGATCGTCCAGGCCTTCACCCAGGAACGCCGCGAGGCCGACCGCTTCGCCGGCGCTGTCGAGGCCACGTTCGACACCGCCAAAAGCCGCATCCGCCTGCGCGCCGGCATGACCGCCGTCGTCATCATGCTGATCTTCGGCGCCATCACCCTCGTCCTCTGGCAGGGCGCGCTCGATGTCATCGCCGGGCAACTCAGCGGCGGCACCATCGCCGCCTTCGTCATCACCGCCGCCATCGTCGCCGGCGCCTTCGGCACGCTCACCGAAGTCTATGGCGACTTCATGCGCGCCGCCGGCGCCAGCGCCCGCATGGAAGAACTCCTCGCCGCCCGCCCCGGCATCCGCCGCCCCGACAACGCCGTCCCTCTGCCCGTCCCGGCGCGCGGCGCGCTCTGCCTCGACCATGTCGGCTTCCACTATCCGTCGAAGCCCGAAGGCGCCGCGCTCGAGGACTTCAGCCTCGATATCGCCGCCGGCGAAACCGTCGCCGTCGTCGGCCCCTCGGGCGCCGGCAAGTCGACGCTCTTCCAGCTCGTCCAGCGCTTCTACGACCCCCAATCCGGCGAAATTCGCCTCGACGGCGTGCCGCTGACCCGCGCCGACCCCAGCGAAATCCGCGGCCGCATGGCTGTGGTCCCGCAGGAAACCATCGTCTTCGCCGCCAGCGCCCTCGAAAACATCCGCTACGGGCGCCCCTCGGCAACCGAAGCCGAAGTCTGGGCCGCTGCCGAAGCCGCCCACGCCGACATCTTCCTGCGCGAGCTCCCCAACGGCATCCACAGCTATCTCGGCGAAGCCGGCACCCGCCTGTCGGGCGGCCAGCGGCAACGCCTCGCCATCGCCCGCGCCATCCTGCGCGACGCGCCCATCCTCCTCCTCGACGAAGCCACCAGCGCTCTCGACAGTGAAAGCGAACGCCTGGTTCAGTCGGCCCTCGAGGGCCTGATGCAAGGCCGCACCACCCTCGTCATCGCCCACCGCCTGGCGACAGTCCGCAACGCCGACCGCATCATCGTCATGGACGCCGGCCGTATCGTTGCAGAGGGTACTCACGACAAACTCATCGCCGGCGGCGGCCTCTACGCCAAGCTCGCAAGACTCCAGTTCGACGAAGTCCGCCCCCAGGTCGCATAAATCACCTCTCCCCTCGCGGGAGAGGTCGAGAGGCGCGCCTTCGCGGCCCGGGTGAGGGGGTTTGCTTTCACCGGGAACAAACCCAAAACACCCGCGTTACCTCCGCAACCCCATCAGGAGCCAAGCAAATGTCCACCAAAGACACCCCCACCAACGCCGAAAAAGACCCCTCCACCTGGACCACCGGTGACGAGGAAATGACCGGTGCCCAGGCCTCCTACCTCAAGACCCTTTCGGACGAAGCCGGCGAAGAATTCGACGAAACCCTCACCAAGGCCGAAGCCAGCCAACGCATCGACGAACTCCAGAAATCCACCGGCCGCGGCATCAACCACTGATCTGTAAACCCTCTCCCCTCGCGGGATGGGGCATCGCTTCACCTCTCCCCTCGCGGGAGAGGTCGAGAGACGCGCCCTTGCGCGGCCCGGGTGAGGGGGCCTCACCGCGCCAAATACCCCCCATCCACAACCATCTCAGCCCCGGTCATGAAACTCGCCGCATCCGAAGCCAGGAACACCACCGCCCCGGCAATCTCCCCCGGCACCCCGAACCGCCCCAGCGGATGCGCCGCCACCAGCCCATCGCGCATCTCGTTGCCATTCTCCGAAGCCGCAATCGCATTCGCCACCATCGGCGTCTCGATAAACCCCGGATGCACCGAATTGACCCGGATCCCCAGCGGGGCCCACTCCAGCGCCGCCGCCTTGGTCAACAACAACACGCCCCCTTTGGACGCACAATAAGCCGCCGCCCCAGCCAATCCCACTTTCCCCAATATCGACGACAGGTTGATCACCGACCCGCCCCCGCCGGCCGCCATCACCGGCCCACAGTGACGCATCCCCAGGAACACCCCATCCAGGTTGACCGCCATGATCCGCCGCCAGTCCTCAAGGCTCTGCGTCATCAATTCGCCCATCCCGCCCGACACCCCGGCATTGTTCACCAGAATATCGATCCCGCCGAAATGCGCCGTCGCCGCCGCAACCGCCGCCGCCCATTCCGCCTCGACCGTCACATCATGCAGCACGAACGCCGCCCGGCCCCCCTCTGCCGAAATCTCGAGCGCCACCGTCTCCACCGCCGGATCCAAGTCGGTCAGCAGCACCGCCGCCCCCTCCGCCGCCAGCGCCCGCGCCGTCGCCGCCCCCAGCCCCATCGCCGCCCCGGTCACCAGCGCAACCTTGCCCTCAACGCGTCCCTGCCGATCCGCCATGACCTGTCCCCCAAACAAGGTCACAGGCTAGACCCGAAACGCCCCGGAAAACACCTGACCTTCAGGGCAGCGTCCACCGCCCACCCCGCACCAGCTCACCCCACTTCAGCTCCCGCCATCTCGGCCAGCTTGCGCACACTATTCATGTTCCGCCCCGTCCCCGCGCCGGCGCCGGGTATCTTCAGCTTAGAACTGCCCATGCCCGCGTCATACGCGACATAGATCGCGCGCTCCCCGACCACGATCCTCTCACCCCCCTGCCCGCTCACCCCGACGAGCACATCGTCCAGCGGCCCGTCGACAAACACCATAATCAGCCGGTTGCCCGCCACGTCGGGAAAAGGATTGCCCGCGACGACCGCAGCCATCTCCGCCGCCGTCCGCACCAGCACCCCGACCGGCCTCCCGGCATAAGCCGCCAGTCGATCGGCAAGCGCCGCCTGCACTGCCGCCGCATCGAGGTCGCTCGAAAACACCAAGTTACCGCTGGCGATATAGGTCCGCACCCCGGCGAACCCGGCGGCTGCGCCCATCGCCGCCAACACCGCCATCGGCAGCTTGCCGGTCCCCCCGACATTCACCGCCCGCACAAGAGCCACGTAGCCGGTCATCCCTGGCGACACCTCAACCGGCCGATCAACACCGAACTCCCTGCTCATTCCAAGTCAGGCGACACGCCTCCGCATACGATCAAGCCACCAACCCCAGACGCAAAAAATCCGCGGCGGAGCAATGCCCCACCGCGGATCTCGAAAATCCGAACTCTAGTTCGCGTAGGCTTCGTTACCGACGAAACCCATCTTGGTAATGCCGGCCTTCTGGGCCTCGGCCATCACCTTGTCGACGACTTCATACTTGGCCAGGCCCTCGGGGCGCAGGCGAAGTTCCGGCTCGCTCGGCAAGGCCGCAGCCTGCTTCATGTACGAACGCAGCGTCGGCAGGTCGACCTCGGTCTTGTTCCAGTAGATGTTCGACAAAAAGTCGATATCGACCTGATTGAAGACGGGATCGACATTGCTCGGCGTATTCGCATTGACCGGAAGATCGAGCTTCACCGCGTGCGTCTGCGGGGGAATGGTGATGATGAACATGATCAGCAACACGAGCATGACGTCGATCAGCGGCGTCGTGTTCATGTCGTTCATCGGGGCATCGTCGCCGCCGCCGCCCACTGCCATCGACATATCAACTACTCCTGAAATTCAGGCGGCGCGCTAGCCACCCTTGAACCTGCCGGGGCGGCGCGAACGCCGCCGTTAAACCTGCTGCGCGGCGCGAACGCCGCCGAAATTCTGCTGGGGCGGCGCGAACGCCGCCCCAATGATCAGCGTTGCACTTCACCAGCGATCGGGTTCGAGATGAAACCGATCTTGAGGAACCCGGCGCGCTGCAAGGTATAGATCACCCCGCCGACACACCGGTACTCCATGTTCCGGTCGCCGCGGATATGCGCCTCGGGAAGTTCGATCTTGCCGCCAAGCGCCTCTTGGCGGGCAATCTCGGCCTTCAGCGCCGCGACGCTGCGATCGAGCAATTCCGATTTCGACGCCACCAGGGTCTGCCCCCAGTATGTATCGCAATTGGCATCGACCGAGATCAGCACGTTCTCGGGCTTGGTCGTCGTCGGCAGGTTGGTGACTTCGGGCAACTTCAGCGCCACCGTCTGGATAACGACCGGGACAGTGATCAGAAAGATGATGAGCAGAACCAACATGACGTCGACGAGCGGCGTCGTGTTGATCTCGGTCATCGGGCTTTCGCTGCCGTCTTCTTCCGGCGATCCGATGTTCATCGACATGGGTCAAAAGCCCCTTTTAAGCTTCAAAGCGCTCAGCGAACGACAGGCTTCGGAGCGACGACACCGGCGGTCGTGGCCGTCGGAACCGCAACACGTGCACCCGAAACCAGCGCGCCATGAACATCGGACGAGAAGTTGTTGAGCTTCTCGGTGACGTCCTTGTTGCGGCGGATCAGCCAGTTATAGCCGAGCACGGCAGGAACGGCGACGGCGAGACCGAGCGCGGTCATGATGAGCGCTTCACCAACCGGGCCGGCGACCTTATCGATCGATGCCTGGCCGGCAAGGCCGATGTTGATCAGGGCGCGATAGATACCGACGACGGTACCGAACAGACCGATGAACGGCGAGGTCGAACCGACCGAGGCCAGGAACGACAGGCCGCTCTGCAGCTTCGACGAAACCGTCGTGGTCGAGCGGTTGAGGGCCATCGAAACCCATTCGTGCTGGTCGATCTTGTCGGTCAGGCGACCTTCATGATGGTCCGAAGCGCGCAGGCCGTCGTCGACGATCTGCTTGAACGGCGAATTCTTGTCGAGCTTGGCGGCACCCGACTTCAGGTCCGGTGCGGTCCAGAACTTCTTCTCGAGTTCCTTGGCTTCGTTCAGCACCTTACGCTGGTCGATGTACTTGGTGATGATGATGTACCACGAAGCCAGCGACATGAAGACCAGGATACCGAACACCGACTGGGCGATGATACCGCCCTGTTCGAGCGCGGCTGCCAGGCCATAGGGGTTTTCGACTGCGACGGTTTCCATTGTTGTATTCCCTCGATTTTCGTTCGGTTCGGTTGAGTAGCTGGTAATTGCGGCGATGGTCCGGTGACGGGGCGCGATTACCCCGCCGTCGGCCGTATCAACGTGCGTCCTTCAACTGCCAGCGAACCGGCTGCGACTTGGTTTCTTCGACCGGCTTGCCCTCGCGGGTGGCCGGGTTGAAGCGGAAGCGCCGCTCGATGATCTTGCACGTTGCGTCATCGAGGCGAGCCGAACCGCTGGTGGCGGTCACCCGGCAGGCCGATGCGCGACCATCGGCGGTCACCGTATAGGAAACCCGCGTCACGCCCTGCTCCTCGGCACGCCGCGAAGCATCGGGATAATCGTCTTCGCTGATGCTGTTGCCGCGACCCTTTGGAGTCGATGGCGTCGGCGCGGCGAGGGCGACAGGCGCAGGCGGAGCAGGCGGTGCCGGCGGCGTGAACACCGGCGGCGCGACTTGCGGGACTTGCTGCTGCACGGTGATCGTCGGTGCCGATTCCTGCGCGACCGAAACCTCCGGAGGCGGCACGAACGGCGGAATCTCGATCTCTTCCGGCGGCGGCGGCGGCGGTTCGTCAGGCGGCGGAGCCTCTTCCTTGACGTTAACCGTTTCGAGCGGCTGCACTATGGCCTTGACGGCCTTTAGTGCGAGGCCGGTGATGAAAGCGTAACCGAGGCCGACATGCAAAAGGCCAACGAGGCCCAATGCAACCATGCGGTTTTTGCTCATCCCCTGATCAGCGTAAGCCATGAGCGCTGCATTACTCCCAAACATTGCAATTTTCGTGCGGAACGCCGGGGGCCAATCCTACCCTATGACCCGTCGGCGCTCCCTCCGTGAATCGTCTTAAACGCATCGCGGGCGGCGCCGCAACCGCTTTGTGGCATCAAAAGGGCGGTATAGCCTCCACTTGACAATTAAGATTTTGTTGCAGTCTGCGTGTCGTCAATCCCAGGACGAGATTGTTACGTGGTTGTGACGAAAAGAAAATTCCCGGTTTTCGCTGTCTTTTCGCCATCCGGACCCGGCGTTGCAGGCTGCGCCGTGCTGGCGTAAACCACTGCGATGGCCAGATTTCCGCGTCCTTCATCCCCGATCAGCCCCGCATTGGTCGTTTCAGCCCTGATAGCGCTCGCAGCCCCGTTCGCCGCCGCCCCGGCCACCGCGCCGGCCCCGATCCCCGCTCCGCTCGGCTATACCGACCTCGCTGATCTCACTCTCGCCGCACCGGTCATTGTTCGCGCTAACATCACCCGTGCCGAGCGAATCCCGGATTCGCAAAGCCCCGGAATCGCCCCCGGCCGCGCGCGATTGCTGGTCACCGCCGCCGTCGATGCCGCGCTGGTCGCCCCCGGCAGCGTCCCGCCGGCGCTGACCTGGCTCTGGGACACCCCCCTCGATGCCCGCGGCAAGGCCCCCAAGCCAAAAGGCCGCCGCATCCTCGCCTGGGTCGCTTCGCCGGCTGCCGACGGCAAGACCCGCCTCGTGTCCACCATTGCCCAGCAGGACTGGAGCCAGCCGCTCGAGGACCGCGTCCGCGCCATCGCGGTCGAGGCGCGCTCCGGCGCCGTCCCGGTCATCACCGGCGTTTCCAACGGCTTCCGCGCCGACGGCACTATCCCCGGCGAAAGCGAAAGCCAGTTCTTCCTCTCCGCCGCCGATGGCAACCCGTTGACGCTCGTCGTCACCGCCGCCCCCGGCCAGCCCCGCCGCATCGCCGTCGCCCGCGGCGATGTCATCGACGAATCGGCGACCAGCGTCCGCCCCGACACGCTGCTGCGCTATCGCCTCGCCTGCACCCTGCCCGATGCCCTGCCCGCCAAGGCCGGCGGCGGCGATCCGGCCCTCGCCGCCGACTGGGCCGCCGCCATCGCCAGCCTGGGGCCATGCGGAAGGACGCGCTAACCCTATCCTGTCATCCCGGGCTTGACCCGGGACCCAGTTTCTTCTTCGCGGCGAAAGACCTCAAAAGCTGCTGATCTCGACTCCCACCGCAGCGCAATCGGCATAGATATCGGGCTTGCGCGTCGATACCCGCACCCCGGTCACCCCGTGCCGCGCCGCCACCATCGCATAAACCTCGTGCGCGACAGTCTCCTGCAAATTGAACCGGCGCCCGGCCAGCAGCACGAGCACCGAGGTCCGCAGCACGTCATAATCCCACGCCTGCGCCACCGTATCGGTGTCGGGAAACGCCGCCGCCGACAGCCAGACTTCGATATTCAGCCGCAGCCGCTGCGGCGTGCCGATCTCGAAGGCGTGAAAGCCGATATCGACCGGCACGTCGAAATCCTCGAGCATGATCTTGCGCGTCTTCGGCGTTAGCGCGGCTGGCACCATGCCGGTCAGGACGGGCTCACGCACGAGTGAATCGACAGCTGGCACTGAAACGTCGGTCATTTTTCCACCATGAAAGCCACGTCGCGAGCCAGCCCCAACAGCCGCTGCCCGCCATCCAGAACGATCGTCTGGGCATTGAAAGTCGGTGCCGCGATGATGAAGCGCAAGGCCGCGACGATCTCGCCGACCTCGACCCCGCGCCGCAGCGGATTGAGCGTGTGCACCGCCTCGAAATTGTCACGCGACTGCGGCCCGCTGACCAGCGTCACTGCCGGCGCGATGCCGACACAGCGCAACCGCGGCGCATAGGTCCGTGCCACCAGCTCGGTCAGCCCCTCGAGCCCGATCTTGCTCAGCGTATAGGTGAAATAGTCGGGATTGAGCCCCTCCAGCTTGGCGTCGAGCAGATTGACCACCAGGGACGTCTCATCCGCCGGCACGGCCGCGGCAAACGCCCGCGTCACCAGCGCCGGCGCCCGCAGATTGACCGCCATGTGCAGGTCGAAATCCGCCACCGCGAAATCCTCGAGCCGGTCGTATTCGAATCGCGACGCCGAATTCACCAGCAACCGCAGCGGCGGCATTCCTGCCGCGGCCGCAACGATTCGGCTGCCGGCATCGGCGTCGACAAGATCGGCCGCAACCACCCGCGCCCGCGCTCCGCCGATCTCGCCCGCCAACGCCTCAGCCGCCTCGCGCGACGTGTTGCAGTGGATCAGCACATGCCAGCCATCCGCCGCCAGCCCCCGCACGATCGCCGCCCCGATCCGCCGGGCGCCCCCGGTCACGATCGCCGTCTGGTTCCGCATCTCCATCCCCCGCCCCTAGCCAAGTTCCCGGCTACTGTCTCCCTGTCTTCCCCCCTCCCTTCTTCAGCCGCAGGCGACGCCTTCGCGTCAACGGAGGGGCCGGGGGTGGGTGACCCTGCCCCACCACGACCTGGCTACCGCAAAGCCCCCTTCACCAATTCCTCACCCCCATCCCCATCCCCATCAACAGCCTTAACCCCCAGCAATTTCATCATCACCGGATAAACATCGACATTATCGAATGCCCCCACCGTCACCCCCTCGCGAAACCCCGGCCCCGCCGCCACGAACATCGCCGCCATCTCGGGCGCCGCCGGGTCATAGCCATGCATCCCGCCCACCGTCACCGGCGTCTTCGGCGTGGTCCCCAGGATCAACCATCCCGCCTCGGCCATGCAGACGATCGCCGGCACCCGCGAATTTGCCCCGTAGTGCAGCCGCGCCGGAATCGCCCCCTTGCGCCAGCACTGCATATGCGGATGCGGCCGCAACAATCCCGCCGCCAGCGCCGCCTCCTGCCCCGGCACCTCGGCGATCCCCGCCACCGCGCCGCCGGTCACCAGCCGGAAACTCGCCGCCGGCGCCACCGCATCGAGCAATATCACCCGCTCCGGCCCCGTCGCCGCCATGCCATGATCGGCCAGCACGATGATGTTCGCCTCGATGCCGCGCCCCTTCAGCCCCGCCAGCAACCGCCCGATTTCGGCATCGACTCCCGCCACCGCGCGCACCGTCTCCGGCGCATCCGGCCCAAACATATGCCCCTCATGGTCGACCGTCTCGAGATACAGCGTCAAAAACCCCGGCCGCATCGGCGCATCGATCGAGGCGAGCAATCTGTCGACCCGCGCATCCCCCGACAGCTTGCTGTCGAACACCGCCCATTCGCTCGGCCGGACACCGTGCACCGCCGCCTCCGACCCCGGCCAGAACATCGGCGCCGTCCGGATACCCGCCTTCTCCGCCGTCACCCACACCGGTTCCGCCTGGTCCCACCAGCGCCGGTCGGTCACCGCATCGCGATTGCCCATCGAAAACCGCACCCCCGGAATCGCCGGGTCCTCCATGCTGTTGTTGACGATGCCGTTGCGATCGGGCCGCTTGCCGGTGACGATCGTGTAATGGTTGGGAAACGTCACCGACGGAAAGCTCGGCCGCATCGCCGTGGTGGTGACCCCGCGCGCCGCCAGCGCCTTCAGGTTCGGCGTCACCCCCCGCGCCAGATAATCCGCCCGCATCCCGTCGATCGAAACCAGGATCAGCGGCGGCCGCACCACCGGCCTCGCAACCTCGGCGCGCGGCGTCGCGCACCCCGCCAGCACCAGCGCCAGAACCATCCACCAAAACCGCATCATCAACCTCGCCGATCCATTCGGCCCCCGCTTAACCCGGCTTCATGACAGGCTGAAAGCACCCGATTCCCGAAACAAGGTCGAAACAACCCCGCCGCGTCCCGTTCCCGCCCCCGAACCACCTCGCAACAATCCCGCCGAATACCCCGGACATGATTGCCCTTCGCCCGCCGCGACCCTAAATCTCCCGCACAGATGACCGTCCCGCCCACCGACCGTTTCTCCGAGGAAACCGCAACCTTCACCGTCCAGGGCAAGGACACGCCCGATATCGATCGCGGCGTCGCCGCCATCCGCAACGTCCTGCGCACCCTGCCGACCCGCCCCGGCGTCTATCGCATGACCGATTCGGAAGGCGCCGTCCTCTACATCGGCAAGGCCAGGTCCTTGAAAAGCCGGGTGACGAACTACACCCAGGTCGCCCGCCTGTCGCGCCGTCTGCAACGCATGATCTCGCAGACCCGCGACATGACCATCGTCACCACCAACAGCGAGTCCGAAGCGCTCCTGCTCGAGGCTCAACTCATCAAGCGCTACCGTCCGCCGTACAATGTCCTGCTCCGCGACGACAAGAGTTTCCCCTTCATCTTCCTGCGCGAAGACCATGAATTCCCTCGCATTTCCAAGCATCGCGGGGCCCGCATCGGCAAGGGCAGCTACTACGGCCCCTTCGCCAGCGCCGGCGCCGTCAACACCACCCTCAATGCGCTGCAAAAGGTCTTCCTGCTAAGGTCCTGCACCGACAGCTTTTTCGCCAACCGCACGCGGCCCTGCCTGCTCCACCAGATCAAGCGCTGCTCGGCCCCCTGCACCGCCCGCATCGACGACGCCAGCTATGCCGAGCTCGTCGGCGACGCCAAATCCTTCCTCTCCGGCCGCACCCAGGAAGCCCAGAAGAAACTCGGCACCGCGATGCAAGCCGCTGCCGAAGCACGCGATTTCGAACTCGCCGCGGTCCTCCGCGATCGCCTCCGCGCCCTCACTTTCATCCAGGGCAGCCAGGCCATCAACGCCGAAGGCTCGGCCAGCGACGCCGACATCGTCGCCATGGCCGCCAAGTCCGGCGTCATGTGCATCCAGGTCTTCTTCATCCGCGGCGGCCAGAACTGGGGCCACCGCGCCTTTTTCCCCGCCCACACCGAAGGCGTCGCCGAAGACGAAGTCCTCACCAGCTTCCTCGCCCAGCTCTACGACGAGCTGCCGCCCCCCCGCGAACTCCTCCTCGACCGCGCCCTCGACGAAGCCGCGCTCCTCGCCGAAGCCCTGTCCGAGAAAGCCGGGCACAGGGTTGGCGTCCGCAACCCCCAGCGCGGACCCAACAAGCAACTCATCGAACAGGCCGCCCGCAACGCCGTCGAAGCCCTTGATCGCCGCCAGGCCGAATCGACGACCCAGCACAAATTGCTCATCGAACTCGCCGACCTCTTCGATCTCGGCGAGCCGCCCAAACGCATCGAAGTCTATGACAACAGTCACATAATGGGCACCAACGCACTCGGCGCGATGATCGTCGCCGGCCCCGAAGGCTTCATCAAGAATCAGTACCGCAAGTTCAACATGAACGACCCGAGCATCACCCCCGGCGACGATTTCGCCATGATGAAGGCCATGCTAGGCCGCCGTTTCGCCCGCCTCGAAAAGGAAGACCCCGACCGCAGCGCCGGCGAATGGCCCGACCTCGTCCTCATCGACGGCGGCCGCGGCCAGCTGTCCTCAGTCAACGAAGCCCTCGCCGAACTCGGCGTCGACAATGTCTGCGTCATCGGCGTTTCCAAGGGCTTCGACCGCGACGCCGGCCGCGAAACCTTCCATTTGCCGTCAGGTAAGGAACTTCACCTGCCCCCCAACGCCCCCGTGTTGTTCTTCCTCCAGCGCCTGCGCGACGAAGCCCATCGCTTCGCCATCGGCGCCCACCGCGCCAAGCGCTCCAAGTCGATCGCCGCCAACCCGCTCGACGACGTCCCCGGCATCGGCCCGGCGCGCAAGAAAGCATTGCTCATGCACTTCGGCACCAGCCGCGCCGTCCGCGGCGCCACGCTCCAGGATCTCGAACGCGCACCCGGCATCAGCAAGGCCATGGCCGAGGCCATTCACGGCCATTTCCACCAGCACGGCTGACATCGCAAAATCGCCGCCCGGGACTGCGGCGGCTCGCCGCACCTGACGGAGCCGCGACGCAGCGCAAACGTTCGTTCCTTATCCAACCGCCACATAAGGAACCGACCGATGCGAAGTCCCAATCTGGTCCTGATGCTCGCAATTCCCGCCACGCTGGCGCTAGCCGCATGCGGCGAATCCGCCAAGACCTCCGACACCACCAGCACCACGACAACCACCGACGGCACGATGACACCGGCCCCCACCGATTCGGGCACCGGCATGGCCGGCGACACCGGCACCATGACCACCCCGACCGACGGCACCGCCCCTGCCGATCCAATGGCTACAGACCCGATGGCCCCTGCCGGCACGACCGGCACTGGAACGACCGGCGACACCGGCATGACCGGCGGCACCACCGGCACCGGCACCAACACCACCGGCACCACCGCCCCTCCAGGGGTCGCCACGCCAACGACCGGCACGCCCCCGACCAACTGACCCTTTCACCCGCGCCGCCCGGCGGCGCGGGTTACGTCCCGGCCGGACGCCCGACGATCTCGACGATCACGTCCCCCGCCGCCAGCTTTACCGCCGCCGTTTCCCAGAATCCCATGATCGACCCGCCGCGATCGATCCGCACGCCAAGGCCGGTCTTGATCCCCGTCAACGGCGTGCCGATCTCGCCCGCCGTCACCGGCCGCTCCTGCAAACACACTTCCCCCGAACTGGTCACCAGGTCGCTAACATAATCGACCACCCGCGCGCTGCTCGTTGCCCGCGCCAGCAGCTGCCCGCCCAGGTCGACCGGATTGACCACCGCATTGGCCCCGGCCTGGCGCATCAGCCCGGCATTCTCACCCGATTTCACCAGCGCCGAGATATGCGCCTGCGGGGAAAGCTGCCGCGCGCTCAGAACCACCAGCGCCGCCGTATCGTCGCGCCCGGTACTGACCAGCACGGCGCACGCCGTCTCGACCCGCGCCGCCGACAGGACTTCGTTATGGCTGGCGTCGCCGACGAGGCCCGTTGCCCCGCACGCCACCGCCAACGCCACACGGTCCGGGTCGGGATCGATGACGACGATCTGCAACGGTTCGGTCTCGCCGCGGCACAGTTCGGCAACCGTCGCCGCCCCGGTCGCGCCATAGCCGCAGACGACGCAGTGCCCGTGCAATTCGCCCTGGATTCTCTGCATGTGCCACCGGTCCCAAAGTCGCTTGAAAACGAAATCATACGCCGTTCCGAGGAAAATCAGCCAGATGAACAGGCGAATCGGCGTCACCACGAACGTATCGAACATCCGCGCCTGGTCGGTAACCGGCACAATATCGCCATAGCCCACCGACGCGACCGTTATTGCGGTGAAATAGACCACGTCGCTGAAGCTCACGACGTTATCGGCGTTGTCCTTCAACCCGGTCCGGTCGAACCAGTGCCCCGCCAGCGCAACACCGATCAATCCGAACACCAGCAGCGCGCGCAGCCCCAGCGACGCACCCGGTCCCAGCGCATCTGGTCGCTGCAGCCGAAGCCAGTTCCTGTCCGCTGCCATCGCCCCACAGTAATGGTTCGCGCGCGGCTAGCAATCCACCCCTGCATTCCGCAAAATTCTGCTATTACCCGGCCGTGCACACCGCGCCGGAGCGCCTCGGATGACCCTGACTCTCTACACCGCCGCCACTCCCAATGGTTACAAGGTCTCGGTTGCGCTGGAGGAAATGGCGCTTGCCTATGACGTGGTGAAAATCGACCTCACCGCTGGCGAACAAAAGCTCCCGAAATTTCTCGCGCTCAGTCCCAACGGCCGCGTCCCCGCCCTCGTCGACGACGGTTTCCCGATCTTCGAATCGGGCGCCATCCTCCTCCACCTCGCCGAAAAGACCGGCCTGTTCATGCCGTCCGACCCACACGGCCGCAGTCGCGTTGTCCAGTGGCTGATGTTCCAGATGGGCGGCATCGGCCCGATGATGGGCCAGGCCAACGTCTTCTACCGCTATTTCCCCGAAAAAATCCCCGCCGCGATTGCCCGCTTCCAGGGCGAGGTCCGCCGCTTGTTCGCCGTCCTCGACGGCCAGCTCGCCCGCCACGAATATCTCGCCGGCGACTACAGCATCGCCGACATGGCGAACTGGTGCTGGGTCCGCACCGCCAAATGGTCGGGCGTCGAAACCGATGGCCTGCCCAACCTCCAACGCTGGAAAGCCGCCATCGCCGAGCGTCCCGCCGTCCAGCGCGGCATCACCGTCCCCGAGCCCGCCAAGGTCAAGAGCGAAGACGAGGAAGACCTGCGCAAGATCGCCGAACGCGCCCGGCCTTTTCTCGAGATGGGCCGCCGCGAAGCCTGATCAACGATATTCAGGCTCGAGTTGCACGCCAAAGCTGTTCAGCGCCATGCTGACCATCACATATTGCCCGACGACGAACACCAGGTCGATCAACTGCACCTGCTGATAACGCTCCGCCAGCAGTGCCCATGTCGCCGCCGACACGAAATGATCGCCGACCAGCTCGTCGACCGCGCGCAGCAGCACGTCATCGGCCGACCCGCCGTCCGTCGGCCCTACCCGCGCCAACTCGATATCCGCCTCGCTCATCCCGGCATGATCGCGCGCGATCGCCACGTGATGATGCCATTCATAGGTCGCGCGGCACAGCCACCCCACCCGCAGGATCGCCAGCTCGCGGTCCCGCGCCGACAGCGACGAGCGAAACAGGATCTGGTTGCCCCACCGCCCGAACTGCCCCGCCAGCCTTGGATGATTTGCCAATGTCTTGAAGATATTAAACACCGGCGCCGCCGCACCGCCCATCTCGGCCGGGCGATTGCCAAGCAGTTGCTCGTGCAATTTCGGGGCCCACTCGCTTGGCTCGAGCGGCGCAATGCGTGGGCTGTCGATCCGATGCGGCATGTCCATGGCAGCTCTCCTTCGCCGCCAGACTGTGCCCCGCGGTGCCGCCCCGCAATGCGCATTTAAGCGAGCCTCCGGCGGCTGGGGCCTCAGGCCCCAGACCCCATTCATCAGGGACAGATCGAGTGGGGTCTGGGGCCAAGGCCCCAGCCGCCGGAAGCCCTAGACCTTGTCCGAATACAGGAAATGCCCCGGCCCCAGCCGCGTCAGCACCTGGTCCAGGTCGGCCTCGGTCACCGTAAAGCACCCCAGACTTCGCCCGACCTTGCCCAGGTCCCGCGCCATCGCCGCATTCACATACGGCGCCGCATGGACGACGATCGCGCGTTCCATCGCATTGCAATTGCTCGGCTCCAGCCCGGTCAGCCGCATCGACCGGCCATGTTTGCCGACATATTCATTATCGGTCACGAACGCCCCGGCGCACGAGGCATTGCTGCCGTCGTCGTTGGAAAACCGCGTCAGCCACCCGGTATGCTGCGGATCCGACCCACGCCCGTGCGCCACCAGCAGCGATGTCACCGCGCCGCTGCCGACATTGACGAGGTGAAAGCGCTTCTCGCGCGACGGCTGGCTATAGTCCGCCACGCCGATCACATCGGTAAAACGCACCCGCCCGCGATGCCTGGCAAACGCGCTCATCGCCCGTTCGCGCAGCCGCGCATCGATCGGAGTTGCGACCACAGCCGCGGCCGGCACCGCTGCCAGGGCCGCGCCCGCCATCACACTCGCGAAAAAGCCCCTGCGATCGAGCAATCAAGGTCCTGTCGTTCAAATACCGCGAAACGTCGCGAAGTCCGCCAAGGGTGCCCGCACGGCACGCGCCGCATTGGCAGGATCAGCTTCGTTCTTAAACCCGATCGCCATGCCGGTGAACAGCATCCGGTCCTCGGGTATCCCGAGAAAACCACGGATCGTCGCAGGATAGATCGCCCAGCACTCCTGCGGGCATGAATCGAGGCCTTCTTCACGCAGCAGCAGCATCACCGACTGGAGATACATGCCAAGATCGCTCCACTGCGGCGGTCCCATCGTTTTTGCCACCGAACAGAACAGTGCGACGGGGGCATCGAAGAACTGGAAATTGCGCGCGAACCACATCATCCGCTTCATCTTGTCCTCGCGCGGAATCCCCAGCGCCCGGTACAATTCCTCGCCCACGGCAAAGCGGTAGTCCTTGTACGGCGTCGGCAGGACCTTGGGATAAATGTCGTATTCGGTCGGCTCGCCCTGCGGCAGTTCGCGGATCTTCGCCTGCATGATGGTCTTCAGCTCGGCCAGCGGCGCGCCCGCGACCACGTCGATATGCCATGGCTGGACATTGCCCCCCGAAGGCGCCCGCGCCGCCGTCTCGACCACCCGCCGGATCACCGCCGGATCGACCGGTGTCTCGAGGAAGCCGCGCACCGACCGCCGCGACCCGATCGCCTCACTGACTCTCATCTCATTTCCCCTACTTTCATCGCAGGCCCGAATTGCCTAGGGATAGGCGGTGTTGTCCAGCCTCCCCAATCTGCTGACCCTCAGCCGGATCCTCGCCGTGCCGCTGCTGGTGGCCCTGATGTGGGGCACCGGCCATTGGCAATGGTTCACCGCCTTCGTCGTTTTCAGCATCGCCGGCCTTACCGACTACCTCGATGGCTATCTCGCCCGCGCCCAGGGCACGGTGTCGAAGATCGGCGTCTTCCTCGATCCCATCGCCGACAAGATCATGGTCGCGGCAACGATCGTCATGCTTATCCATTCGGGCCTCGTCCACGGCCTCGCCGTCATCGCCGCGCTGATCATCCTGCTGCGTGAGATCATCGTCTCGGGCCTGCGTGAATATCTCGCCAGCCTCCAGGTCTCGCTGCCGGTCTCGCGCCTCGCCAAATGGAAAACCGCCTTCCAAATGATTGCGCTGGGCGCCCTCGTCCTCGCCGGCTCGGCGCCAGTGCTGCTGCCATGGCTGCCGGCGCTCGAAATCGGCATCGCCAGCCTGTGGATCGCCGCCGCCCTCACCCTCGTCACCGGCTACGACTATCTCCGCGTCGGCCTCAAGCACATGGCGTAACGTGGATTTCCTCTACTTCGCCTGGGTCCGCGAGCGCATCGGCACCGGCGCCGAGACCCTCGCCCTGCCGGCAACCGCCGTCACCATCGCCGACCTGCTCGACTGGCTCGCCCAGCAAAGCCCCGGCCACGCCGCCGCCCTCGCCGACCGCGCCACCATCCGCGTCGCCCTCGACGAAGACTTCGTCGCCCTCGATGCCCCCATCGCGGGCGCCCGCGAAATAGCCATCTTCCCGCCCGTCACCGGTGGCTGACTCCCCCACCTGTCATCCCGGGCTTGACCCGGGACCCAGTTTCTTCTTGTCGATCGCCGCCGAATGATCACCACTCGCACCCAACCGCACCCCTTCGACGCCGCCGCCGAGACCGCCGCCCTTACCACCGGCCGCACCGACATCGGCGCCATCGTCACCTTCACCGGCCTCGTCCGCGATGTCGCCCTCACCCTCGAACATTATCCCACCATGACGAATCGCCAGCTCGCCGCGATCGCCGCCGAGGCCCTTACCCGCTGGCCCGGCATCGCCGGCACCGTCATCCACCGCTTCGGCACGCTCGCCCCCGGCGACCCCATCGTCCTCGTTGCGATCGCCTCAGCCCACCGCGCCGCCGCCTTCGAGGCCGCCGAATTCCTCATGGACTGGCTCAAAACCCGCGCGCCCTTCTGGAAACACGAGGCCGGCGCCGGCTGGGTCGCCGCCAAGTCGAGCGACGACGAGGCCGCCGCGCGCTGGGACAAGCCCTAGATTCACCCCTCATAGTTGCCGCTTTCCCATCACCCGCTATTAAGTTATTACGGGTCCGAACTCATCGGGGGATACAGACCATGACTATCGAGCCAGTGCCGGCAACTACGGTAAACGCACCTTTGCCCGACTCCCCGAGCATCGTCCCATCAACGCCCAACACCTTGGTCGACGACCTCAGTCCTGCGCTCGCACGCGACTGGGGCTATGTCGCCATCCGCGGCATCCTCGGCGTCTGCATCGGCATCTTCGCGCTTGTTAACCCGATCGCCACCCTGGGCGCGCTCCTGCTGCTGTTCGTCGTCTATGCCATCGCCGACGGCCTCGCCGGCGTCATCTCGGCCATCCGCGCCGCCGGTAAGGGCAAGCCCTGGGGCTGGCTGCTCATCCAGGCCGTCGTCAGCCTCGTCGCCGCCGGCGTCATCCTCGGCATGCCGCAATTCGCGGTCCGGGTGTTCCTCTACGTCATGGCATTCTGGGCCATCCTCGGCGGCATCTCGCTGATCATCGCCGCCCTCAAGCTGCAACTCGATCACGGCCGCTGGTGGCTCGCCGCCGCCGGCGCGCTGTCGATCGTCTGGGGCGCCCTGCTGCTCACCCAGCCACTGCTCGGCGCGCTGGTGCTGACCATCTGGTTCGGCATCTACACGCTGGTTTTCGGGATCTTTTTCCTGATCCTCAGCTTCGTCCTGCGCAGCCGCTACAAAGCGGTAAAAGCCTGATTCAAACCGCGCCGGGGCGGCGGGTCCCCGGCGGCAACGGCTCGCTGCCGAAATCGAGCACCGACCGCGACACCACATCACCGAGGGCATCGACAACCAGTCGCAACCGCCGGTGCCGCGTCGAAAACGTCAGCCGAAACGTGCCGAAATCATCACCGACACCGGCCTCGCTCGACGTCGCGATCGCGCCGGCCTTCAACAACGCTTGCACATCGGCGGCGTCGATCTTCAGCCCCTCGCCGATGACTTCCGCCGGCACGGTGAAACCGCCGTCCTGTTCGATCTCGATCATCGCCTGCGCATGGTCGCTGGCAGAGCGCCACGCAAGCTGTTAAGCCCCGCACGCGGTCAGAGGATCGGGCGATCGCCGCCATGCAAATGGGGGAGGAAAGTCCGGGCTCCACGGAACGCGGTGCCGGGTAACGCCCGGCGGGGGCGACCCCAGGGAAAGTGCCACAGAGAGCAGACCGCCGATGGGCTCCCCCGGGAGTTACAGGCAAGGGTGAAAGGGTGCGGTAAAAGCGCACCGCGCGATGGGCAACCAAAGCGGCATGGCAAACCCCACCGGGAGCAAGACCGAATAGGGACGGCACGTGGGCAACCACAGGGCAGGAACCGGCCCCGTCGTCCGGGTTGGTTGCTTGAGGCTGTCGGCAACGGCAGTCCTAGAGGAATGATCGTCCAGGAGTGAAAGCTCCAGACAGAACCCGGCTTATAGATCCTCTGACCGCGCAGCGCCGCGAGCGCGCGAGCCGCGCGCCGACAGGCGCCAGCGCGGCCAGCGAGGCGGTCGGACTCCCCGACCGAACTCGTCTGACGTCAGCACGGGCTTCGCCCGTGCCCTTGCTATTCTACCCTCTCCCCCTGCGGGAGAGGGCGACTCGGCCCTTCAGCCGAGCGGGGTGAGGGGTCCCTCCCTCCCCCACAAAAGCAAGAAGGGCGCGGGCAAAGCCCCCACCATCACACAAATCCGCCGCGCTTCGCTCGCGCCGCCCCGCCGTCCGGGCCGGCGCCTGTCCCGCGCTACGCTGCCCGCCGGCCGCGCGTCGCCTAGCCAGCCCAAGGCCGCCAAGCCGCCCGTTCCCCCTCAAGCACCCCCAGCCGCTCAGCCGAAAAACCTTCCGCCAACTCCCGCGCCAAAGCTCCCGCCTCGGCCGAAATCCCGCTCCCCGAAGCCGCCGCCAGCTGCGCCCAAACCCATGCCGCACCCGGATTCGCGGTCACCCCGCTCCCCTTCGCCAGCGCCTTCGCCAATGCCAGCTGCGCCGGCGCATACCCCCGGTTCGCCGCCCGCATCCACCACGCCGCTGCCGCCGCCGGATCGGCCCGTCCGCCCCACCCCTTCGCCGCCATCACCCCCATCAGCGTCTCGGCAATCGCCGATCCATTGTCCGCCATCGGCCGCAACTCCGCCCGCGCGGTGGCATAATCCTGCCGGCCAAAGGCATCCACCCCCGCCGCCAGCGCCTCGGCATTGCTCGCCGCCACCGCCGGCCCAGCCACCAATACCGCCAGTAAAAACCCGCGAAACCACATCATCAAGCGCACCAATTCAAAATCACGCCCGCCATACCCCCTCACCCCGATCGCAGCAACGCCACCCCCGCATCGCGCTCGAACAGGTACAACAACGTCCGCGCCGCCTGCCCCCGCGGCCCCGCCAGCCCGCCATCCCGGTCCAGCAGCAACCGCGCATCATCCCGCGCCACCCCGACAAATTTCGCCGTCCGCTCGGGGTCCGCCAGCCGAAACGCCGCCTCTCCCGATTGCCTCACCCCCAAAATCTCCCCCGCCCCGCGCAGCCGCAGATCCTCCTCGGCAATCCGAAAGCCATCATTCGTCTCACGCATCAGCTTCAACCGCGCCCGCGCTGTCTCGCTCAATTCCCCGCCCCGCAGCAGCAAACACACCGACCGCCCCTCGCCGCGCCCGACCCGCCCGCGCAGCTGGTGCAATTGCGCCAGCCCGAACCGCTCCGCCGCCTCGATCACCATCAACGTCGCATTCGGCACATCGACCCCGACCTCGATCACCGTCGTCGCCACCAGCAGGCCCAGCTCCCCCGCCGAAAACGCCGACATAACAGCGTCCTTCTCCGCTGGCTTCATCCGCCCATGAACCATGCCGACACCCCCACCGAATCGCGCCTTCAGCATCGCCGCCCGCAATTTCGCCGCCGCCTCGTCCCCCGTCTCCGACCCCTCGACGAGCGGGCAAACCCAATACGCTTGCCCCCCGGCCGCGAGATGCCGACCCAATCCCTCGACGACCTCGTCCAACCGCTCGACCGCCATCACCCGCGTCTCGATCGGCTGCCGCCCCGGCGGCAGCTCGTCGATCTGCGACCCGTCCATCTCGCCATACGCCGTCAGCTGCAAACTCCGGGGAATCGGCGTCGCCGTCATCGCCAGCAAATGCGGCGGCGCCTTCGCCTTGTTCGCCAGCATCAACCGCTGCGCCACCCCAAAGCGGTGCTGCTCATCGACCACCACGAGGCCCAAGTCGTGATACTCCACCGCCTCCTGGAAAATCGCATGCGTGCCGATCAGGATATCTATCCGCCCCATCGCCAAATCATCGAGCAAATCCGCCCGCACCTTGCCCTTGTCGCGCCCCGTCAGGATCGCCACCCGGACCGGCAACCCCGCCACCAGCTTCGAAATCGTCGCAAAATGCTGCCGCGCCAAAATCTCGGTCGGCGCCAGCAACGCCGCCTGCGCCCCCGCCTCGACCGCCGCCAGCATCGACACCAGCGCCACCAATGTCTTGCCCGATCCGACATCGCCCTGCAGCAGCCGCAACATCGGCGACGCCTGCGCCATGTCGCCGGTAATCTCCCCCAGCACGCGCCGCTGCGCCCCGGTCAACGCCCAAGGCAAGCTCGCCACCATCGGCTCCGTCAGCCGCCCATCCCCCGCCAGCGGCCGCCCCCGCCGCTCACGCGTATCCCGCCGCACCAGCAGCAACGCCAGCTGGTTCGCCAGCAGCTCGTCATACGCCAGGCGATCTTTTGCCTTGCCCTCGCCGTTCAGCTCATGCGCCGCCGTCAACGCCCCGCGCCAGCCGATCCAGCCATGCCGCTCGAGCACGCTCGGCTCGATCCACTCGGGCAATTCCGGCGCCTTCTCGAGCGCCATCCCGACAATCTGCCCCATCCGCTTGTTGGTAACGCCCTCGGTCAGCGGATAGACTGGCTCGCGCAGCATCGGCCCCATCGCCTCCCCCGGCAGCGAAATCTCCGGATGCGAAATCTGCAAGGTCTGCCCATAACGATCGAGCTTCCCCGAAATCCGCCGCGTTTCCTGGATCGGCAGTTTCGACCGCGCCCAGGCCCCCGATTGCCCGAAAAACACCAGGTCTACCCATTGCCCGCCGCTATCAACCGCGCGCACCCGCAGCGGCCTCCGCGGGCCGCCGCTATCGTGCCGCACGATGGTCAGCACCGCGATAATCGGCCGCCCAACCAGCGATTCGTCGATATGGTCCACCTGCACGCGTTCGATCGCCATGATCGGCAGATGGAACAGCAGATCGACCACCCGGGTCAGCTTCAGTCGCGTTATTTGTCGCACCAATGCGCTGCCGACGCCCTTCAACGTCGCGGTCTCGGCAAACAGGGAATTGAGGATGGCGGGCCGCATTGCGCAAAGCGTTTAGCACGCAGCCCACCCATACGAAAACGCCGGCGACTAAATGGCCGCCGGCGTCCTTGTCATCCCGCAATCAGGCGTTTAGCAGCAACCCATCACCGCTTCACAGCACGCCGCTGCAATGGTGCAGCACGCGCTGGCTGCCTTCGCGACGACCGACGGATTGGTCGCAAGTGCAGATGTCGAGGCGAACAACGTGACGCTAGCCGCAATAATCAACTTTTTCATTTTAAGTGTCTCGCAAATTGAGTAGATGAACAAGATTCAATCCATTGCAATTCGCGGCGGCGGCAATTCCGGTGCCACTGAACCGTTTAGCAAGGCTTGCGCAAGGGCGGAATATGCCGCCGGCGCAGCCCAAACGATAACTACCGAAACCGGCATGAGATCGGGCAATACAAGACACGCAAGGCAAACCTGTTTGCACGCCATCGCCCCACCCGCCGGGTGGTGGCCAACCCCCTTCATATTGGCCATGGATGTCGCTGCGGCAGGAGGACAAGCCATAGCGGGCCCCGAAGTTCCGATGATGATTAACGAAACCACGACAATGGCACGTGCAAGGCTGAAAATACATCTCACGGTTCGAAAAATAGGCTAACATCCCGGACGTGACAAGACGGCGCTTGAGCCGACGTTGTCACATGCCTATGAAAGTTATTTCACTTTCCGCCGCGCTGCAGTTCTTGCAGTGCGGATTTTGCATTTTCAGCAAGAGGCGCTGCCATGGACGAACCCGTCAGCCTCGATCACCGCCTACGCCGATTGCAGTTCCGCGCGTGGCATCGCGGAACTCGTGAGGCCGATCTGATGATCGGCGGCTTTGCCGATCGATATGCCCAAGGCTGGGACGACGCCCAACTCCGCTGGTTCGAATCGTTGCTCGATGAACAGGATGTCGATGTCATGGGCTGGGCATTCGGGACAATTGTGGCACCCGAAACTTTCGAAGGCCCGATGCTGGACGCGTTGAAAAAGCTTGATTATGTCGCCGTTGCAATGCGCTGACGCCTTTCCTTTCCCTCAAGGGGGCGGGCGAGAGACGCAATGCTTGGCGCGGCCCGGGAGGGGGTGGTCTCCGCGTGGTCACGAACGCCACCCGCACCCGCCGCGCCGATATGCGCTAGTCGCCTCCCTTTTCAAGGGAAAGGCGCAACCATGATCGACCTCCGCCGGTTCGCCGCCGCCACAGCCCCCCTCACTCTCGCCCGCTGCGCTGCCGGCTTCCTTCCGTGGCTGATGGCCGACGCCGCGCGTGTCGCATCCGGCCGCGCCGTGTTCATCGCTGCCGACGACTCCAGCGCGCGCGCCCTCGCCGAAGCCGCCACCTATTTCGCCCCCGAGCTCGAGGTCATCACCCTCCCCGCCTGGGATTGCCTTCCCTACGACCGCGCCTCCCCCGGCCTGCGCATCGCTGCGGAACGCCTAGCCGCCCTCGCCGCCCTCACCGAAAAGCCCAAGTCCGCCCAGCTTCTCGTCACCACCATCAACGCCGTCACCCAGCGCACCCTCCCCCCAGCCCGCGTCGCAGCTCTCACAGCGCTAATCAAACCCGGCACCCGCATCGACCGCGACGCCCTCGCCCGCAAGCTCTCCGCCAACGGCTATGTCCGCACCGACACCGTCATCGAGGCCGGCGAATACGCCGTCCGCGGTTCCCTCCTCGATCTCATGCCCGCCGGTTCGCCCCACGCCCTGCGCCTCGATTTCTTCGGCGACGAAGTCGAAACCCTGCGCAGTTTCGATCCCGCCACCCAGCGCAGTCTCGGCGCCGCCCCCGGTTTCACGCTCCTCCCGGTCAGCGAAGTCCTTCTCGACGAGGACCGCGTCCGCAATTTCCGCTCAGGCTATCTCGAACGCTTCGGCGCCACCGCCACCGGCGACCCGCTCTACGAAGCCGTCAGCGACTCTCGCCGCCTCGCCGGCATGGAGCATTGGCTCCCCCTCTTCGAACCCGAGCTCGGCACGATCTTCGATTATATCGGCGACGCCGCGCTGATCGTCCGCGAACACGGCGCCGACAAGGCCGCCGAGGACCGTTTCGCCGCCATCGCAGATTACCACGACAACCGCACCGCCGCGCTGTCGGGCAAGAAGGGCAGCTACCGCCCCCTCCCGCCCCACGCCCTCTACCTCGCCCCCGCCGAATGGACCGCCTTCCTCAAATCGCGCACCGTCCATGTCGCCAGCCCCTATGCCGTCCCTGACGGCACGCTCAACACCATCGACTGCAACGCCGACCCGGCGCGCGATTTCGCCCCCGAACGCATCGCCCAGGGGACCGGCGGCGCCCCCGTCTATACCGCCATCAAATCCCACATCGACGCCCGCCGCAAAGCCGGCGACCGCATCATCCTCGCCAGCTATTCGAACGGTGCCCGCGAACGCCTCAAGGGCCTCCTGGCTGACGAAGGCATCACCGCCCTCGCCGACGCCGCCTCCTGGCAAGCGGCGCTGGGCCTCACCGCCAAGGGCAATGTCGCGCTCACGATCGTCCCGCTCGAACACGGCTTCACCCTCACCGAACCCAAGTCGAGCCTGCTCATCCTCACCGAGCAGGACATGCTCGGCGACCGGCTGATCCGCCGCAAGCGCAGTGCCCGCAAGGCCGACGCCTTCATGGCCGAACTCGCCATGCTCACCCCCGGCGACCTGCTCGTCCACCGCGAACACGGCATCGGCCGCTACGAGGGCCTGGTCGCCATCGAGATCGCCCGCCGCCCGCATGATTGCGTCGCGCTGACCTACGACGGCGGCTCGAAACTCTACGTCCCCGTCGAAAACATCGATGTCCTGTCGCGCTACGGCAGCACCACCGACGGCATCGCCCTCGACAAGCTCGGCGGCGTCGCCTGGGCCGCCCGCCGCGGCAAGATGAAGGACCGCATCCGCGAGATCGCGGGCGAACTCCTGTCGACCGCCGCCGCCCGCGCCCTCCGCGAAGCCGAACCCGCCATCCCCGACCCGCACGGTTACGCTGCCTTTGCCGACAAATTCCCCTATGTCGAAACCGACGACCAACTTCGCGCCATAGAAGACGTCCTTGCCGATCTCGCCTCGGGCCGTCCGATGGACCGCCTCGTCTGCGGCGACGTCGGCTTCGGCAAAACCGAAGTCGCCCTGCGCGCCGCCTATGCCGCCGCGCTTTCCGGCATGCAGGTCGCCATCGTCTGCCCGACAACACTCCTCGCCCGCCAGCATTTCGCCGGCTTCACCGAGCGCTTCGCCGGCCTGCCGATCATCGTCCGCCAACTCAGCCGGCTGGTCACGGCAAACGACGCAAAAGCCACCCGCGAAGGCCTCACCGACGGCACCGTCGATATCGTCGTCGGCACCCACGCCATCCTCGCCAAATCGATCGACTTCAAAAACCTCGGCCTCGTCATCGTCGACGAGGAACAGCGTTTCGGCGTCACCCACAAGGAGCGCCTGAAGGCCCTCAAGGCCGACGTCCACGTCCTCACCCTCACCGCCACCCCCATCCCGCGCACCCTGCAAATGGCGCTCACGGGTTTGCGCGAAATGTCGATCATCGCCACCCCGCCGGTCGATCGCCTCGCCGTCCGCACCTATGTCATGCCCTTCGACGAGGTCGTCCTCCGCGAGGCCCTCCTCCGCGAACATTACCGCGGCGGGCAATCGTTCTTCGTCGTCCCGCGCATCGCCGATCTCGCCGATATCGAGCAATTCATCCGCGAGCAGATCCCCGAGGTCAAACCCGTCACCGCGCACGGCCAGATGTCGCCGACCGAGGTCGAGGAGCGCATGAGCGCCTTCTACGACAAGCGCTACGACGTCCTCCTGTCGACAACGATCATCGAATCGGGCCTCGATATCCCGTCGGCCAACACCCTCATCGTCCACCGCGCCGATCGCTTCGGCCTCGCCCAGCTCTACCAGATCCGCGGCCGCGTCGGCCGCGCCAAAACCCGCGCCTATGCCTATCTGACCACCCCCGCCGACCAGTCGATCACCGAAGGCGCCGAAAAACGCCTGCAGATCCTCTCCGCCCTCGACACCCTCGGCGCCGGCTTCCAGCTCGCCAGCCACGATCTCGACCAGCGCGGCGCCGGCAACCTCCTCGGCGACGAACAATCGGGCCATATCAAGGAGATCGGCTTCGAACTCTACCAGTCGATGCTCGAGGAAGCCATCCTCGAAGCCCAGGCCTACGCCCGCGGCGTCAAGCCCCCGACCGAAGCCTTCAGCCCGCAGATCACCGCCGAAGTCCCCATCCTCATCCCCGAGGACTATGTCCCAGATCTCAATGTCCGAATGGCGCTCTACCGCCGCCTCAACGAGATGCAGGGCCGCCAGGATATCGACGGCTTTGCCGCGGAAATGATCGACCGCTTCGGGCCATTGCCGCTCGAAGCCGCCAACCTCCTCGCCATCATCGAGATCAAGCTCGCCTGCCTCACCGCCGGCGTCGCCAAGCTCGAGGCCGGCATCCGCGGCGGCCTCATCACCTTCCAGAATGACAAGTTCGCCAACCCCGAAGGCCTGCTGCTCTGGCTCGATCGCCTGGGTGCCCGCGCCAAGATCCGTCCGGACAACAAGCTCTTCATCGCCGCCGACTGGACAAACGACAGCGCCCGCCTGAAGGGCGCCCTCCAACTCGCCACAACCCTTTCGAAACTAGCCAGCGGCGCCGTCCTCAAACCCTCAGCCCCCAAACCCGCTCCTGCTCCCGCCAAACCCCTCCCCCCCCGCCCCAACGTCTTCAAATCCAAAGTCCGCACCCGCTAGTCGCCGCCGAAGGCGGAGAGGGACGCCCCTCCCTTCTTCAGTCGTAGGCGACGCCTTCGCGTCAACGGAGGGGCTGGGGGTGGGTGACTCTGTCACTTCCCCCCTTACTTCCCCCCTCCCTACTTCTAGGGAGGGGTCGGGGGCGGGTCCCTTCCTTCACTCCCCACACGCCCACAATAAACCAGACACCACCCCTAACCCCCGCTAAACTCCCCCGAAACGGGGGAACAAAAATGACCAGAAAACTCGGCAAAACCATCGCCGCAGCGGCCTTCCTCGCCCTGACCACCCCCGCCGCCTCAAAACCCGGCATCGCCATCACGATCTACGCCAACAACATGGCGCTCGTTCAAGACACCCGCGACCTCGCGCTGCGCGGTGGCCGCCAGACCATCGCCTTCGAAAACGTCTCGGCCCAGATCCGCTCCGAAACCGTCTCCCTCACCGCCGCCGACCTCGCGATCGTCGAGCAGAATTTCGATTTCGACCTGCTCTCCCCCGGCAAGATGATGGAAAAGGCCGTCGGCAAGACCGTCACCATCGTCCGCACCAACCCCGCCACCGGCGCCGAGACCCGCGAGCAGGCCGAAGTCCTCGCCGTCAACGGCGGTGTCGTCCTGCGCATCGGCAACCGCATCGAGGTCCTGCGCGACGACGGCCTCCCGGTCCGCGTCATCTTCGACAAGGTCCCCGACAACCTCCGCGCCAAACCCACCCTGTCGATCCTGGTCGATGCCAAGCCCGGCAACCGCCCCGCCGTGCTCAGCTACCTCACCCCCGGCCTCGGCTGGCGCGCCGATTATGTCGCGCTGTACGACGAAGCCGCCGGCCAGATCGACGTCCAGGGCTGGGTCACCCTCACCAACGCCAGCGGCGTTACCTACGACGACGCCGAAACTCTGCTTGTGGCCGGCAACCCCAAGCTGCTCGACAGCAACGACGACCAGCGCTGGCAACGCCCCCGCCCCACCATGGTCGAGGCCGGCACCGAAAGCGGCACGCGCGAACGCCTCGGCGATTATTACCTCTACCCGCTCGCGGCGCGCACAACGATCGCCAACCAGCAGACCAAGCAGGTCAGCTTCCTCGATGTCCACGGCGCCCCCGCCCGCCACGGCTACGAAGCCCGGCTCAACTGGCTGCAGACCATCGAACAACCGATCAGCACCGCCTCGGTCTATGAATTCAGCAACAGCGCGCAGGGCGGGCTGGGCGATCAACTCCCCGCCGGCATCATGCGCTTCTACCTGCGCGACAAGCGCGGCTCCCCGCAATTCATCGGCGAAAGCCGCATCGACCATACCCCGATGGGCTCGACACTGTCGCTCAACACCGGCGACGCCTTCGACGTAAAGGTCAAATCCACCACCGAAAAGCGCGAACGCATCAATTCCGACCGCTGGAAGACCGCGATGCGCTACACCCTGACCAACGCCCTGCCCAAGCCCGTCAGCGTCAAGCTCATCCAGAACGGGCTGTGGGGCGACACCCGCATCACTGCCCAGAGCCAGCCGGCACAACGCACCAACGCCGACAGCGCCATATGGACCGTGACCGTCCCCGCCAACGGCAAGTCCGAAGTCACCGCCACATTCGACACAAGGTTCTGATCCGCGCCATGTCGCTGCGGACCTGCCTGGCGCTGGCGCTCGCCGCGACTCCTGTCGCCGCCAGCGCGATCGACGTCGACGCCTCGCCGCCATCGGCCACCTCCGTCACCATCTACCGCGCCCCATGGCGTCAATCCGGCGCCCTCGATCTGGGCAACCTCGGCGGCTTCGCCCTCATCACCGAAACCCGCACCATCCGGCTTCCTGTCGGCCAATCCCGCCTCCGCTTCACCGGCGTCGTCGGCGGCATCCAGCCCGAAAGCGCCATCATCACCGGCCTCCCGAACGGCATCATCGAGAAAAACCGCGACGCCGCGCTGCTGTCCCCCTCCGCCCTCCTCACCGCCGCGACCGGCGCCCAGATCATCCTCATCCGCACCAGCCGCGCCACTGGAAAAACCGTCCGCACCCCCGCCCGCATCCGCTCCGCCACCCCCGACGGCATCGTCTTCGAAACCGCCGAAGGCGTTCAGGCCCTGCGCTGTTCCGGCGTCCCCGAGACCTTCCACTACGACCGCATTCCCGCCGGCCTGTCGTCGCAACCGACCCTCTCGGTCGCCACCACCGCCGCCCGCCCGGTCACCGCGACAGTCACCCTCTCCTACCTCGCCCAGGGCTTCGACTGGTCCGCCGACTACACCGCCACAATCGCCGCCGACGGCAAGACCCTCGATCTCGGCGCTTGGATCACCCTCGCCAACGGCAACGGCGAAAGCCTTATCGGCGCTCAGACCCAGATCGTCGCCGGCAAGCTCAACCGCGAAGCCGTCATGGCCGACGCCCCCGATCCCCCCCGAGTCATCGCCCGCTGCTGGCCGCAAGACACCACGAGCGACATCCCGGCGACCCAGAGCATCGAGCTCGTCCGCCCCTTCCCCGACGACGAAGGCGACGAGGAGGACGCAGGCGATATCGTCGTCACCGCCCAGCGCGTCCAATATGAAATGGCACCCCCGCCCGCGCCCGCGCCCGCGCCCGCGCCGCCGCCACCCCCCGAGCAACTCGGCGACCTCAAACTCTACCGCATCCCCCAACCCACCAATGTCGCCGCCCGCCAGGCCAAGCAGACCCGCCTGCTCGACCAGCCCGGCGTGCCCTTCACCCATGTCCATCTCGTCGACCTCAATGCCGCAGGCTCGACCAACGCCGTCGCCCGCAGCCTCATTCGCTTCGCCAACTCCAAGGCCGACAAGCTCGGCCTGCCCCTCCCCGCCGGCCGAGTTACCATCTTCCAGCCATCGGGCTCCCGCACGCTCTACGTCGGCGAAGCCAGCCTGCGCGACACCGCCGAAGCCGAAGACGTCGAGCTCCAGTTAGGGGAGGCCCCCGACGTCCGCCTGACCCAGGGCCGGATCGGTTACAACACCCGATCACTCGAACCCTTCCCGCCACCGCCTGCCCTCGATGCCACCTGGACCAAGGGCACGACCCTCCAGCGAGTCCGCATCAGCAACGCCGGCAGCCAGGCGATCGCGTTCGAACTCCGCCTGCAAACCTATGGCGCAACCCAGGTCACCGCCGCCAGCCACCCCATCGAAAAGAAAGACGGCCGCCCGATCTTCCGCCTCACCCTCCCCGCCAACAGCAGCGAGACTCTCGATTATATTATCACCGAATAACGATCGTCATGCTGAACTCGTTTCAGCATCCATCGCGCCGCAAGGCCAAGACCCCACCGCACCAACCTGCACGAGCCGCCAATCCTAATCCAGATTAGGCCGGCACCAGGTCTCCGCCTGCTCAACGCTGATCCCGCGCCGCTCGGCATATTCCTCCATCTGGTCCCGCCCAATCCGCGCCACCCCGAAATAACTCGATTCCGGATGCGCGAAATAGAACCCCGAGACCGCCGCCGTCGGCAACATCGCAAAGCTCTCGGTCAGCACGATCCCCGTCCGATCGGTCGCCTTCATCAGGTCGAACAAGATCGTCTTCAGGCTATGCTCAGGGCAAGCCGGGTACCCTGGCGCCGGCCGGATCCCCTTGTACTTCTCGCGGATCAGATCGTCGTTCGACTGTTTCGGCCCAGTCTCATGCCCCCAGATCTCGCGCCGCACCCGCTCATGCAGAAACTCGGCAAACGCCTCCGCCAACCGGTCCGCCAGCGCCTTGAGCAGGATGTCCTGGTAATCGTCATGCTGCGCCCGGAACCGCGCCAGATGCGGCTCGATCCCGTCGCCAGCCGTAACCGCAAAACCACCAAGCCAATCCCCATCCGGCGAAACAAAATCCGCCAGACATGAATTCGGCCGCCCCTCACGCTTGGCAATCTGCTGCCGCAAGAACGGGAATCGCGCGAGCTCTTCCGCGCGATTGTCGCCTTCGAACACCACAACATCGTCGCCCTCACGCCGCGCCGGCCAGATCGCCATCACGCCCCGCGGCCGCAGCCATTTCTCCTCGACAATCTCGCCGAGCATCTTCTGCGCATCGGCAAACAGATTGCTCGCACTCTCGCCAACCACTGCATCGGTCAGGATCGCCGGATAATTCCCCGCCAACTCCCAGGCCTGGAAAAACGGCGTCCAGTCGATATACGGGATCAACTCAGCCACCGTCACATCATCGACGGTCTGCACCCCCGTCCACAACGGCCGCATCGGCGGATTCGCCGCAAAATCCGGCTTGTAAGAATTCGCCCGCGCATCGGCGATCGACACCAAAGCCGATTGCTTCGCCCCGGCGCGCTTGATCCTAATGTCCTCATATTCCTGCGCCGTCGCCGCGACCATCTCGTCCTTCAGCGTATCGGACACCATCGTCCCCGCGACGCCAACCGCACGCGACGCATCGAGCACATGGATCACCGGCCCCTTGTACGCCGGCGCAATCCGCAGCGCCGTATGCACGCGTGATGTGGTCGCCCCACCGATCAGCAGCGGCATCGTCATCCCGGCGCGCTGCATCTCGGCCGCCACCGTCACCATCTCATCGAGCGACGGCGTGATCAGCCCCGAAAGCCCGATCATGTCGGCGCCTTCGTCATTCGCCGCCTTGAGGATCGTCTGGAACGGCACCATCACCCCCAGGTCGACCACCTCGAAATTATTGCACTGGAGCACGACGCCGACGATATTCTTGCCGATATCGTGCACATCGCCCTTGACCGTCGCCATGACGATCTTGCCCTTCGACGATGACCCGACAGTCTTCTCGGCCTCGATATACGGCAGCAGATGCGCCACCGCCTTCTTCATCACCCGGGCGGACTTGACCACCTGCGGCAGGAACATCTTGCCCTGCCCGAACAAATCGCCAACGACGTTCATCCCGGCCATCAACGGCCCCTCGATCACGTCGATCGGCCGCACCGAAACCAGCCGCGCCTCCTCGGCATCCTCGACGACGAACGCATCGAGCCCCTTGACCAGCGCATGCTCGAGCCGCTTCGTCACCGGCCAGCCACGCCATTCGTCGGTAGCCTTTTCGGCGACCTTGCCATCGCCCTTGTACTTGTCGGCGATCGCCAGCAGCCTGTCCGTCGCATCGTCGCGCCGGTTGCGCACGACATCCTCGCACGCCTCGCGCAACTCCTCGGGAATCGCGTCGTAAACATCGAGCTGCCCCGCGTTGACGATGCCCATGTCCATCCCCGCGCGGATCGCATGAAGCAAGAACACCGAATGCATCGCCCGCCGCACCGGCTCATTGCCCCGGAACGAAAAGCTCAAGTTCGAGACACCGCCCGAGATATGCGCGTGCGGGCAGCGCAGCTTGATCGCCGCGCACGCCTCGATGAAGTCGTTGCCGTAGTTGTTATGCTCCTCGATCCCCGTCGCCACCGCAAAGATGTTCGGATCGAAAATGATATCCGCCGGCTCGAACCCGATGCCCACCAGCAAGTCATACGCCCGCCCGCAGATCGACAGCTTCCGCGCCGCCGTATCGGCCTGCCCGGTCTCGTCGAACGCCATCACCACCGCCGCCGCGCCGTAGCGCATGACCTTGCGCGCGCTTTCCAGAAACAGCGCCTCGCCTTCCTTCAGGCTGATCGAATTGACGATGCCCTTGCCCGCCAGGCACTTGAGCCCCGCCTCGATGACGCTCCACTTCGACGAATCAACCATCACCGGCACCCGCGCGATGTCGGGCTCGGCCTGGATCAACTTCAGGAACGTCACCATCGCGAATTCGCTGTCGAGCAAGCCCTCGTCCATGTTGATGTCGATGATCTGCGCACCATTCTCGACCTGGTTGCGCGCCACTTCCACCGCCGCCGCATAATCGCCGTTCATGATCAGCTTCTTGAACGCCGCCGACCCGGTCACATTGGTCCGCTCACCCACATTGATGAACGACGCAACGTTAACCCTCTCCCGTTGACGCGAAGGCGTCGCCTCCGGCTGCGGGAGAGGGTGACTCACCTCTTGGTGAGCGGGGTGAGGGGTAACTTCCGTCACCGCCAGATTTTCACGCTGCAAAACTAAACGCCTCCAAGCCCGACAACCGCATAGCCGCACCTTCGCGCGGCACCATCCGCGGCGGATATTGCCCCACCGCCTTCGCCATCGCCGCAATATGCGCCGGCGTCGTGCCGCAACACCCGCCAACGATATTGACCAGCCCCTCGCTCGCCCAATCCCCGACAAGCCCACCAGTCGTCACCGGCTCTTCGTCATACTCGCCCAGGTCATTCGGCAATCCCGCATTTGGATAAACCTGGATCAGCGTATTCGCGACCTTCGACAGTGCCACCACATGCGGCCGCAATTCGGTCGCCCCGAACGAGCAATTCAACCCGACCGAAAGCGGCTTCACATGCCGGATCGAGTGCCAGAACGCCTCGACCGTCTGCCCGCTCAAATTCCGCCCCGACAAATCCGTCAGCGTCATCGACAGCATCACCGGCAACTCGCGCCCCAGCGCCTCGGCAGCTTCCGCCGCCGCAAACGCCGCCGCCTTGGCATTCAGCGTATCGAACACCGTCTCGATCAAGATGATATCGACCCCGCCTGCGACCAACGCATCGATCTGCTGGCGATAAACGTCCTTCACCCCGTCGAAATCGACTTCGCGATAACCCGGGTCGCTCACCCGCGGCGACAGCGAAAGGGTCTTGTTCGTCGGCCCCAGCGCCCCGCAAACAAAGCGCGGCTTGCCGTCGATCGCCTTCGCCCGGTCGACGCATCCGCGAATGATCCGCGCCGCCGCCAAATTGATCTCCTCGACCAGATGCTCGGCGCCGTAATCCGCCTGCGAGATCCGGTTGGCGTTGAACGTATTCGTCGCCAGCACATCGGCGCCCGCCGCAATATACGCATCGCAAACCCCGGCAATCGCCTCGGGCCGCGTCAGGTTCAACATGTCGTTGTTGCCCTTCTGGTCCATCGGCAGTGCCAGATCGCCCCGATAATCGGCCTCGCCGAACCCCAGGTCTTGGATCGCCGTCCCATAAGGACCATCCTTGATCAAAATCCGCTTGGCCGCCTCAGCGCGCAGCAAGTTCGCAATCGTCACTTAACTCCCCTCCCTTCTTCAAGGGAGGGGCCGGGGGTGGGTGACTCTGCCGCCAACACAATTCTCACGCCGCCCGCTCCCGAATAACCGCCGCCGCAACCGTCGGACGCACCCCCAGCATATGACAAATCGCATAAGCCAGCTCCGCCCGGTTCAACGTGTAAAAATGAAAATGCCGAACCCCGCCGGCGTACAAGCGTCGGCACAGTTCCGCAGCCACGCTCGCCGCCACCAGCTGGCGCGCGGCAGGCTTGTCATCCAGCCCGGCAAACAGATGCGCCATCCACCCCGGCACATCGGTCCCGCACGGCACTGCCATCCGCTGCAACTGCGCAAAATTGCTCACCGGCAGGATCCCCGGCACCACCTCGGCGGCAATGCCCGCCGCCGCAACCTGGTCGCGAAACCGGAAAAACGTGTCCGGCTCGAAGAAAAACTGTGTGATCGCCCGCGTCGCACCCGCATCGAGCTTGGCCTTGAACGCATCCAGATCGGTCGTCAGATTGCCCGCCTCAGGATGAACCTCCGGATACGCACTCACCGAAATCTCGAAATCATGCAGCCGCTTCAACCCGGCCACCAGCTCCGCCGCCGAGGCATAACCATCTGCCCGCGGCTCGAACCGCCCGCCCTTCTCCGGCGGGTCCCCTCTTAAGGCGACAATATGCCGAACCCCCGCCTGCCAATAAGCATCGGCAATCGCATCGATATCGTCGCGGTTGGCATTGACGCAGGTCAGGTGCGCCGCCGCTGGAATCGCCGTCTCGCGCGCGATCCGCGCCACCGTGGAATGCGTCCGCTCGCGCGTCGAACCACCGGCACCATAGGTCACCGAGACGAACCGCGGCGCCAGCGGCGTCAACGTCTCGACCGACTCCCACAGCGTCTTCTCCATCGCTTCGGTCTTGGGCGGGAAAAACTCGAAACTCACCGCCACGTCGCCCGGCAGATCGGCATACAGCGGCGCACTCAGCGCCCGCGCCGCCTCGGTCATCTGTGCCCTTGAAAGCGTCATGCCGCCTGCCTCTCGCTCAATACCTGGCCCGGCGCGCGCGCCCCCAGCCACAATGTCACGCCCAGCGACCGGAGATCGCTCGCGTCGGGCGCCGGCAAATTCACCGCCACCGCCGCCGACAGCCCCACATCGCTCATCCAGCCAAGCACCTGCCCGTCGCCGAACCCCAGCCGCACATGCCGCTGCTGGACGCGCAATTCCTCACGCCCGTGCGGCATGAAATCGACGACCAGCAATCGCCCGCCCGGCGCCAGAAGTCGCGCCGCCTCGCCGATCACCGAAGCCGGATCATCGGCAAAATGCAGCACCTGGTGGAGCACCACCGTATCGGCACTGCCATCGCCGCCGGGCAGCGCATACATGTCGCCGCGCCGCACCTCGGCATTACGCAAGCCAGACGCCTCGATGCGCCCGCGCGCCAGCCGCAGCATCTCGGGACTTCGATCGATCCCCAGCGCCGCCGACGCCTGTCCGCCGAGCAATTCGATCATCCGTCCGGTCCCGGTCCCGACATCGACCAGCGCGCCCAGCTGCTCATCGCCAAGCGCCGAGACAATCGCCGCCTCGACGTCGCTCTCGGCAATATTCAGCGACCGCTCGCGATCCCAGGCCGCGGCATGCACCGCAAACCAGGCATCCGCCGCCGCCGCCCGCTCGGCGCGCACCACCGCCAGCCGCGCCTTGTCGGCGACACCCGCGTCGGCCGCCAGTGCATCCATCGCCGCCAGCACCGGCCCGGCAATCGCCATGGACCCGAGCCGCACGAACACCCACGCGCCTTCCTTGGCACGCTGCACCAGCCGTGCGTCGGCCAAGATCCTTATATGCCGCGAAACCCGCGGCTGGCTCTGCCCGAGCACCGCCGCCAGCTCACCGACCGACAATTCCATGCGCCGGACAAGCAGCAGTATCCGGACCCGACTAGGGTCCGCCAACGCCCGCAAAATGACCAGCAATTCGTCCATCCCCAAAGGGACATAAAGATATCTTTATATGTGTCAAGGCGCACATGCCTGTCTTCCCCCCTGGAGGGGGGAGGCGAGAGACGCGCCCTTGCGCGGCTCGGGTGGGGGTGTCCCCCCGCCGGGTGCAAAACGCCGCTCGCAAACCCGCGAGTCGATCGAAAAAACAAAGGGCGCCACCGCGCCCAGACTCTCAGCTCGACAAGCTGACCAAATGCCCTTGCGGGCGCGCCGCCCCGCGCCCGTTACCCGGCATCCGCCCGNGGTTGCTGACGTTCAACTTGCGCAAAATCGTCTTGATATGGACCTTGACCGTCGCCTCGGTGATATCGAGCCGCCACGCGATCGCCTTGTTGGCCTCGCCCTGCGCCACGCACCCCAGGATCTCGATCTCGCGATCCGACAGCCGGCCGCCCTGCGGCCCCGCCCGCCACATCTGGCCATCGCCCGCCGGCCGCAGCCCCGCCAGCCCGCCATAGGCCGACGCCGGCATGAACTTCTCGCCCATCATCACCAGCTTGAGCGCCTCGGTCATCGGCTCGCACGGCGTCGACTTGGCCAGATAACCATCGACCCCGGCGCTGAACCCCCGCGCCACCACCTCGAGCGTGCAATCGTCCGACAGGATCACCAGACGACTCGAAGCAAAGCGCCGCCTCAGCATCTCGCAAAATCCGACGTCCCGCTGCAAGTCATGGCTGTCGACGATGATCAACCGCGGCGCCGTCGCCGCCGGCTTGAGCAGCTCCTGCGCCGCTGCCTCGTCGGCCGACGCGATCGCCGTAAAGCCGATCTCCCCCAGGATGTGCTTCAACCCCTCGAACACCAGCACGCCGGCACCGATAATCAACACGTCCACGGTCTCACCGCCCGCTGCGGCGACCGGCCCACCAAAGCCATTTACGCTCATTGCCCACTCCCTCGACACGACGCAACACAACCGCGGCACAGGCCCCGGCTCAGCTCAACGCGACCCTTTTTAATCTACAGCTTGCAACAGTCTCGGTCTGTACGTTTTCCCAACGCAATACACGCCCGCTGGCGCACCCCGAAGGACTGGCGAAAACCTGCAAACCGACTCTGCAGCCGAAGTTATTCACAAGTTAACGTCATGCGGAAGGGCTAGCAATACCCCGAATTATCACCTGCATTTCATGAATCTACCATCTTGCACACAGCAATTTCGGCGATGCGCCGCACCGGATCCAATACCCCCCGGCACATCACGCCCGGCCTTCCCGAATCGCTGCTCGTCAAAGCAACAGCAGCGACCCGGGTCAGCCAAGGGATCAGGCCGAGACGACGGTCGGACGACCTCGACGAGCAGCAAAGCCGATCATGCCGAAGCCCATCAGCAACATCGCCCAGGTCGATGCTTCGGGCACCGACGAAATGGCAAAGTCATCGACTTCGAAGGCAAGGTTATCGCTGACGAAGCGGATGCCGGTCAGGTTCTCGCCGGCGCCGAGCGTGAAGAACGCCCGCACGTTGGTTGCCGGCGAACCCTGATTTCCCGTTGCCGGCGGCAGGCTGCCACCCAGGATCGTCTGGAAGACGTTGGCACCGTTCAGCAACTCGATCGAATTGTATGTGTCGATCGAGCCCCAGTAAAAGCTGAACGACTTGATCGGGTTGGAAAATCCGCTGAGGTCGAGCGTCGCCGCACCGCTGCTGCCCGAACCCGGAACCACAAGATACTGCGTGGTGTCGCCGAGCGGCGCAGCGCCAGTGCCGGACGTGCCGGTCACCAGGTTGAAATTGCCTGACAACTCCGGCGTCGCCTGGTTGAAGTCGAAAACGACCGATTCACCGGCACCCGGACCGACATCGGGGCCGGCAGTGGTGGTGTGCGTCGCTGCGTTCACGCTGGTCGCTAGTGCAATTGCGGCAACCGTTGCCAAGATGGTCTTCATGTATGCTCCCAAAACGCGGGACCTTCCGTCCCACGTTCATGGAGCAGCGACTTTCATGCCAACGACCTTGGCAATTAAGCGCCGCGTTGAGCCAATAATTAGGTCATCCAATACCTCTTTCTCGTCATATGGAGCGGACCAGGAACATTGCCGAACTGTAAAGAATCCTTACAGTTCGATAACCGCGCGAAAATATCCGGGTAGCGATGCGGCAATATACACCGCTTTGGTGCTTGTCGCCGCAACCGGACTGTGCGAGCCGGAACCGGCTTTGCTGCAAAGGTTCTCGATGCGCCGACTCGCCCGCTTTCCGGCTCTCAAGCTGGTCCCCGCCATCCTTCTCGCCGGCAGCGTCCTGCTCGCCGGCTGCGCCACGCCCCGCGCCGGTGGCCTCGAAGTCGCCGAGGCCGATCGTTGGGAGGGCACCAACCGCCGCGTCTACGCCTTCAACAAGAAAATCGATCGCTATGCGCTCAAGCCGATCTCCCAGACGTATCGCGCCGTCGTGCCCAAGGCGGCCCGCAACGGCATCACCAACGTCTACAGCACTTACGGCGAGCCGGCGAATTTCCTCAACGCCGTCCTTCAGGGCAAGATCAAGCAGGCCTTCCGCACCCTCGACCGCGCCCTGCTCAATGTCACGCTGGGCGTCGGCGGCCTCGGCGATGTTGCCACCGATCTCGGCCGCCCCGAGGAATCGGAGGATTTCGGCCAGACTTTCGCCGCCTGGGGCATCGAATCCGGCCCCTATATGGTCCTGCCGCTGTTCGGCCCCTCGACGCTGCGCGACAGCTTCGGCCTCGGCGCCGACATCTTCCTCGATCCTGCTGATTTCGCCCGCAACGCCGCCTTCAGCCCGAGCATCTACTGGCGCGCCGGCCAGATCGCCACGCGTCTCATAAACTTCCGCGCCCGCATAACCGAGCAGGGCGGCGATGCCCTCCTCGCCGACAGCCTCGACGAATACACGCTGGTCAAGTCGATCTACCTGCAGAACCGCCGCAGCGCGCTTTACGACGGCAACCCGCCACTCGACCCCGAAGATTCGGGCGAGACGGAGCTACCCGCCGATTTGCCCGCCGACCCCGCACCGGCAGCCCCCGCTCCCTCTCCGGCACCATGACCATGCACCGCATCGCCCTTCTCGCGTTCCTCGCCCTCACCGCCTGCGACAAGGACCCCGACAAGCGCACCACCGCCGCCGAATCGCAGGTTAGCGCCCACGCCGTCGCCGACGTCGACGCTGCAACCAATAAATCCTTGTCCTCCCCCTCAGCCGCAGGCGACGCCTCCGCGTCAACGGGGGAGGCGACTCGCGCTCCCTAGCGCAAACCCTTGTCCTCCCCCTCGAGGGGGGAGGCGACTCGCGCTCCTTGGCGCGGCGGGTGGGGGTGTCCCCCTCCCCGGACAACTCCCGCGTCACGGCAAGCGGCTAAGTCCCCCCAAAAAACCTACTTCAACAGCAGCTGCGCCCCCTTGCTCCGCACCGCCTTGCTGATCATCCCGCTCATGAACGAAAGCATCGCCGGCAGCTCGAAACTCGCCCGCACGAAACTGTCCTCAACATCGAGCGTCGCCGTCACCCGCTGCCCCATCGCCAGGATCTCGAGCACCAGCCGGTCGGCCGACGTCCAATTCGAATTCACTTCCGCCATCCCGCCCGGCAAATGCCCTGCCAGATCGCCGATCCGCGACCGCAATCGCTCGCGCGCCGCATCGCGTCCGATCGCATGGGGGATATCGACGACAGTAGGCTTGGTCATGCCCCGAACCTAGCCCAGCCGCTCCACAAGAAAAAGGGGCCGCAGGCGAACCCGCGACCCCCGATTTCTCAGGTAGCTGATCGTTTGGACTAGAAGTCCATCCCGCCCATGCCGCCCATGCCGCCGCCGCCCATGCCGGCCGCACCGCCCTTGTCGTCGGCAGGCAGCTCGGTGATCGCGGCTTCGGTCGTGATCAACAGCGATGCCACCGATGCTGCATCCTGCAGCGCCGTGCGAACGACCTTCGTCGGATCGATCACGCCCGCCAGGACGAGGTTCTCGTAGACGTCGGTCTGCGCGTTGAAGCCGATCTTGTCGTCATTGCCTTCGAGCAGCTTGCCCGAGACAACGGCGCCGTCATGACCGGCGTTCGCCGCAATCTGGCGAACCGGAGCGAACAGCGCGCGGCGAACGATGTCGACACCGCGGGTCTGGTCGTCGTTGGCGCCCTTGAGGCCTTCGAGAGCCTTGGTTGCGTACAGCAATGCCGTACCACCACCGGGGACGATGCCTTCTTCGACAGCGGCGCGCGTGGCGTGCAGGGCGTCGTCGACGCGATCCTTGCGCTCCTTGACTTCGACTTCGGTCGAACCACCGACCTTGATCACGGCAACGCCGCCGGCCAGCTTGGCGAGACGCTCCTGGAGCTTCTCCTTGTCATAGTCGCTGGTCGTGATCTCGATCTGCGCGCGGATCTGCTCGACCCGGCCCTTGATCGAATCGGCATCACCGGCACCATCGATGATCGTCGTGTTGTCCTTGTCGATGGTGACGCGCTTGGCTTCACCCAGCATCGGCAACGTGACGTTCTCGAGCTTGATGCCGAGGTCTTCGGAAATCATCTCGCCCTTGGTGAGGACGGCGATATCTTCCAGCATGGCCTTGCGGCGATCGCCGAAACCAGGTGCCTTGACCGCTGCAACCTTGAGGCCGCCGCGCAGCTTGTTGACGACCAGGGTCGCCAGGGCTTCGCCTTCGACGTCTTCGGCAATGATCAGCAACGGGCGCCCCGACTGGACGACAGCTTCGAGCACCGGCAGCAATGCCTGCAGGTTCGACAGCTTCTTTTCGTGGATCAGGATGTAGGGGTTGTCGAGCTCGACCTGCATCTTCTCGGGGTTGGTGATGAAGTAAGGCGACAGGTAGCCACGGTCGAACTGCATGCCTTCGACGACATCGAGTTCCGACTCCATGCCCTTGGCTTCTTCGACGGTGATGACGCCTTCCTTGCCGACCTTTTCCATGGCCTTGGCGATCATGTCACCGATTTCGCTCTCGCCATTCGCCGAGATCGTGCCGACCTGGGCGATTTCCGAGGTGCCGGCAACCGGCTTCGAACGCGCCTTGAGGTCTGCAACGACCTTGCCGACGGCCATGTCGATGCCGCGCTTCAGGTCCATCGGGTTCATGCCCGCTGCAACCGACTTCATGCCTTCGCGAACGATGGCCTGCGCCAGCACGGTCGCGGTGGTGGTGCCGTCGCCGGCAACATCGTTGGTCTTCGATGCGACTTCACGCACCATCTGCGCGCCGAGGTTCTCGAACTTGTCCTTGAGTTCGATTTCCTTGGCGACGGTAACGCCGTCCTTGGTGATGCGCGGAGCACCGAACGACTTCTCGATGACGACATTGCGGCCCTTTGGCCCCAAGGTCACCTTGACGGCGTCTGCAAGAATGTCGACGCCGCGCAGGATGCGCTCACGCGCGTCGCGGCCGAACTTTACGTCTTTGGCTGCCATGATTGATTCCTTCGTTTATACAGGGTTTGCGACTTCGGGTCTGGCTTAGCCAAGGATCCCGAGGATATCGCTTTCCTTCATGATGATCAGGTCTTCGCCGCCGACCTTGACCTCGGTGCCCGACCATTTGCCGAACAGGATCTTGTCGCCGGCCTTCACTTCGAGAGGATGGACGGTGCCATCATCGCCGCGCGCGCCGGTGCCGACGGAAACGACTTCGCCTTCCTGCGGCTTTTCCTTCGCCGTATCGGGAATGATGATCCCGCCGGCGGTCTTCTCTTCGGCTTCGACGCGGCGCACTAGCACCCGGTCGTGGAGCGGACGGAAAGTCATATAAGGCCCTCACTGTGGTTGAATTCGGCCCGTTGGCACTCACAACGCATGAGTGCCAACAGCGATGCGGCATATGTGCCCACCCCCGCCCAACGTCAACCCGGCCTCAAAAAAGTTCATATTTTCCGACTACGCATTCTGTGTTGGAAACGGCCCGACAGTTGAACGCGCGAATTTGCTAGACAGGGGGGCCAAGTGCTTTAATCATATGATAACGGCAACTAAAGGGGCCTAAAGAAGCGAAAAGCAGTGATCGTCGGCCTCTTGTCAATGGCAGCTGCGCCCTCATCTGCTCTTGTTCTTAAGGGATCCACTATACCGGACAGCTCAGGAACGATAAATCTCAATATCCCAGTCCCTCTTTATAGAAGCGGGATTCTCGATGTCTCCTTCGGACTGTCGAGCCAGCCACTAAATCCTACCATCTACTTTCTATCTGAATATAAGGAGTATTATGAAGACTACGATCCCAAAACTGGAAAATTTATTAGTAGCAACGAAATAGAGTTCATCGATGGATATGATTTTGCTGGACTTTTTAATCCTCTGACGAATACATATAGTAGGTCGCTCGATGTTCAAACCGGACGGGAAGCCTCACAATATCAAAATGACGTTAAGGTAAAGTATAGTGTAAGCACGGTAAAGCTCAGCTTTTTTGCTAGATACCAGTCCGAAACGCCAATAGAATGGATGCTAGACCTTTCAGGCCCGTCATCGGTTCCTGAACCAGCAAGCTGGACTATGCTTATTGTCGGGTTTGGAGCTATAGGGTTGAGTTTACGGCGTCGTCGGAACAACTTTACTAGCTGCCATGTGTAAATGTGCAAAAGAGTTGTGGCGCCACCAAATAATTGATGGTCACTACCCCATGATTTATCTATTGGTCCTTACCATTTAGAACGTGAAAGCAACCGCGCTCCGCTCTAAAAGAGCGCTGCCGCATACTCGATCATCTCAAATTGAAACCTTGTCCCCAACCCGGACCCCAGCCTTCGCCGCTTCCCCCGCATTCAACTCGATCACCCCCGAAGCGATCCCGTTAGAATCGATCATCATCCGCGACATCGGCTTGGCATTGCTCGTCACGCTGAGCACACGCTTGTCCGGACCGACAAAGATCAAATCCAGCGACAGCGGCGTGTTCTCCATCCAGAACGTCGCCGATCGCGGTGTTTCGAACGGAAACCACATGCCCTCCGTCCGCTTCATCGCCTTGCGGAACATCAATCCGCACGCCTGCTGGTCCGCCGTTGCCGCCACTTCCAGGTCATACCGGAACTTGCCCTTGGCGGTCGCCAGCACCGCCGGCACCGTCCGCAACCCGGTATTCGGGCACGACGGCCCGCTCGTCGCTCCTGCCGCCGGGACGGCCGCCAAGGCCGCCGGAACCGCCACCATCAGCATCGCCGCGGTAACGCCCACACCCCGCAAGATCATCCGGCAGCACCCTCGGCCGCACCTGCGGCTACCGTCATATGCCCGCCAACCATATGCGCGGCAATCGCCATCGGCATCTCGAAGACGGCTGCGGCCATCGGTCCGCGCGCCAATTCGATCACCGGCGCAACCGCCAGCACCCCGACCGCCGGCGCCACCGACTGGCGCGCCTCGATTTCGACCGCCAGCGGCCCCTTGTGCCCCGGCGCCACCCGCGCCATCAACGGCTGGCCGGGGATCAACTCGACCAGGCCCGATCGCCGCACTGTCTCCATATGGACGAAAATATCCTCGACCGATCCCGGCCGCGTGACAAAGCCATAGCCTTTCAATCGGTTGAACCATTTGACGATGACGACTTCCGACTCTCCCGCCACCGCCATCATCACCCGGGGATCGACCCGGTCGGCAGCGCGCTCGATCACCATCTCGGGATCGGGGCCGATCGCGGTCGACAAGTCGATTTCCATGATCCGCCGCGCCTGGCGCCCGCGATCGCGCGCCACCACCGTGCACGTCAGCGTCGCCCCCTCCGGCAACGTCCGCCGCCCGCATTCGCGCAGCACCGTGAAATGCACCAGCACATCGGGGCCATCGTCCTCCGGCACCAGGAATCCGTAACCCCGGACCGGATCGAACCACTTGACCGAACCCCGCACCACAACTTCGTCGACCGCCGCCCCCGGCAGTACGACGTCCTGCGTCTCACCCGTCATGCTCAACCCCCCGACGCAACATTTCGGCACTGTATGCTTGCACTATTGCACATCATCACATCCGCAACAGAAGATTTCAACTCCGCAATGAATTGCGCGACTGTCGGCACGCCTGGGACAGCGCCGCGCCAGTGGCGGTCGGGACAAACTTTGGCTAAAGCTGGTCAATCAGCCCCGCGGAGCAGACCAAGATGGAAATGAACGGCGACGTCCTGATCGCAGCCCCCCGTCCCCGCGTCTGGGCGGCGCTCAACGATCCCCAGGTTCTCGCGCGCTGCATCGACGGTGTCGAGACCCTGACCCGCGTCACTGGCGACGACGGCGAACGCTTCGAAGGCAAGATGAACGCCCGCGTCGGCCCGGTCCGCGCCACCTTCACGGGCCAGGTCACCCTCGTCGATATCGTCGCCCCCGAAAGCTATCGCCTCGTCGGCGAAGGCAAGGGCGGCGTCGCCGGTTTCGCCAAGGGCGAGGCCGCCGTCAGCCTCGCGGAAACGACGCCTGAAACCACGACGCTGTCCTATACCGTCAAATCGAGCGTCGGCGGCAAGCTCGCGCAACTGGGCGCCCGGCTGATCGAAGGCACGGCCAAAACCTACGCCGAAACCTTCTTCGCGCGCCTTAAGGCCGAAGTCGAATCCGCCGACATACCCGCCGCAGCCCCGCCAATTGCTGCAAACAGTCCCGAAACCGCCCCGGCACCCGCCCCCGAAGCACCCGTCATGCCCCATTCCAAGGTCGAAAAGGGTGGCATTTCTCCCCTCGTCTGGGGTGGCCTGCTGATCCTCGCCGTCCTCGCCTTCCTGCTCTGGCAATGGCGTTAAAGGAGCGCTGAAAATGGCCGTCGACGACCTTTCGACCCTGCTCACCGCCCGCGACTGGCTCCGCGCCGGCCACAAGGTATCGCTGGCAACCGTAATGGAAACATGGGGTTCCGCCCCGCGTCGTGCCGGCAGCCACCTCGCCATCCGCGATGACGGCCTGTTCGAAGGCTCGGTCAGCGGCGGCTGCGTCGAAGGCGATGTCGTCACCGAAGCCCTCGCCCTCACAACCGGCGCCACCCGCCTCGAATACGGTGTCGCCGACGAAACCGCCTGGCAAGTCGGCCTCGCCTGCGGTGGCAGGATTTCCGTTCTAGTCCAGAGAGTTGCGGACGACGGTTTTTCCTCGGCATTGATCGACCGCCTCGAATCCGCCGCCATTTCCGGTGACGCCGTCACCCTCACCACCAACCCCGAATCCGGCCAGACCACCGAATCTACCGGGCAAGGTTTCGACCGCAGCTATCCCCCGCCCCGCCGCCTCGCCATAATCGGCGCCGTCCACATCGCCCAAGCCCTTGTTCCGCTTGCCAGAAATCTTGGCATCACGCCGACAGTCATCGACCCGCGCGGACTCTTCGCCGCCGACGCCCGCTTCGCCGGTCTCGACCTCGACCGCCGCTGGCCCGACGACGCGCTAAGTGACTGGAAACCCAACGCGGCCAGTGCAATCGTCGCCCTCACCCACGATCCCAAGCTCGACGACGTCGCCCTCGCCGCCGCCCTCGCCTCCCCCGCCTATTACATCGCCGCGCTCGGCAGCCGCAAAAACCACGCCGCCCGCCTCGCCCGCCTCGCCGCCCAAGGCTCTGACGAAGCCCAGCTTTCCCGCATCCACGGCCCCGCCGGCCTCGCCATCGGCGCCGCCGACCCTGCCGAAATCGCCCTCAGCATCGCCGCCCAGATGACCGCCGCCTGGCGGGGCGCCCTCATCCAGAAGTGATCTTCGCCACCGTCCCCCTCGCCCAGGCCGAAGGCGGCATCCTCGCCCACTCGCTCCTCATCGCCGGCACCCGCTGGCCCAAGGGCCGCCACATCACCGCCGCAGACATCGCCCAAGCGGCGAGCGCCGGCCTGCAAACCCTTGTAATCGCCCGCCTCGATCCAACCGACATCGGCGAAGACCAGGCCGCCGCCCATCTCGCCGCCGCCCTCGCCGGCACCAACCTCACCCCCCTCCCCGCCGCCCACGGCCGCGCCAACATCGCCGCCACCGCCGCCGGCATCCTCACCCTAGACCCGCAAATGGTCGCCGCCATCAACACCCTCGACGAAGCCCTGACACTCGCCACCCTTGCCCCCGGCACCCGCGTCGCCGCCGGCGAGATCATCGCCACCGTCAAGGTCATCCGCTACGCCGTCACCGCCGAAACCCTCGCCGCCGCCACCGCCGCGGCCGCCCCCCTCACCCTCGCCGCCTTCCGCCCGCTGACGATCGCGCTAGTCTCGACAACCCTCGCAGGAACCAGCGAAAAACTCCTCGCCAAAACCGAAAAAGTTACAAGAAACCGTGTCGAAGCAATGGCTTGCACAATGACCACCCTGCCCCACGTCGCTCACGAAACCGCCGCCCTCGCCGTCATCCTCGCCCAGCCCCACCCCGCCGACATCCTCCTCATCGCCGGCGCCTCCGCCACCGTCGACCGCGCCGACGTCATTCCCGCCGCCATCATCGCCGCCGGCGGCCATATCGAGCGCCTCGGCATGCCCGTCGATCCCGGCAACCTCCTCTGCCTCGGCACCCTCCACGGCCGATCGGTCATCGGCCTGCCCGGTTGCGCCCGCTCGCCCAAGCGCAACGGCTTCGACGTCGTCCTAGAGCGCCTCGTCGCTGGCCACACCGTCACCAGCCACGACATCGCCATGATGGGCGCCGGCGGCCTCCTCCCCGAAGCCGAGCGCCCGCAACCCCGCGCCAAATCTCCCCCCGGCCCCGTCGGCGCCATCATCCTCGCCGCCGGCCGCTCCAGCCGCATGGGCAACGACCACAAATTGCTCGCTGATTGGCGCGGCAAGCCCCTTGTCGCCCATGTCGCCGACGCCATCGCCGACGCCGGGCTTCCGCCTCCCGTCATCGTCCTCGGCGCCCGCGCCGACGAGGTCCGCGCCGCGCTCGGCAACCGCCCCGCCATCTACACGGTCGCCGCCGACTACGCCGAGGGCCTCAGCCGCTCGCTCCGCACCGGGCTCGCCGCCGTCCCCGCCACCTGGAGCGCCGCCCTCATCTGCCTTGGCGACATGCCCCGCGTCGAGGCGTCGTTGCTCCGCGCCCTCGCCGCCGCCCCCGGCGATGTCGCTCTCCCGGTCTGGAACACCCGCCGCGGCAACCCCGTCCGCTGGTCGCGCCGTCATTTCGCCCGGCTGACGGCGCTCGAAGGCGATATCGGCGGCAAGGCCGTCCTCGCCGACGCCATCGACCTTACCGAAGTCCCCGCCCCCAGCGACGCCGCCCTCGACGACATCGACACCCCCGCCGCCCTCGCAGCCCTGCAAGCCCGCGAGAGCTGACCTGTTCTTGTCCTCCCCCTCGAGGGGGGAGGCGAGAGACGCGCCTTCGCGGCCCGGGTGGGGGTGAACCGTCCTCCACCAACAACACAGACTGTCCTACACGCCCCATTTCCACTAAGCCGCGATCACGCCGCGCCGCTCTTTGACATCGTCAGCAAGGCCACCACCACCGCACAAAAACCGCGGCGAAGCCAAAAACCGTACAAAGTGGAAAATGCGGAAAATGCGGAAAATGTTAACTATTGACCATTTTCCTCAAGCTGCTGCAACCACGCGATAATTGCCGTCTCCAGCCGTATCCGCGCATCCGACCAGCCATGGTCCGTTGCCACCCGCACCGCCGTCACGTTCTTGCCACCCGCCGCCCGAACTGCCGCCACCAGCCCATCGCTCTGCTCCGCCAGCCCGTCATCCGAGCTCAGCACCAGCAGCGGCAACCGCGCCAACCCCGCCGCCCCGGCCTGCGCCCGGTTCGCCGCCGCACCCGCCGCCAGTTCATCCGCCATCATCTCCGGCGACGTCCCCGCCAAAGTCTCGGCGTTGCCCGCCGCCAGTGCCACCAGGTCCTTGCGCGGCAAGCCACCGACCAATCCCAGGTCGCCCATCGAAATCGTGATCGCCCCCAACAGCGCCGGGTCTTTCGCCGCTGTCAGCGCCGTCGCCCAACCACCCATGCTGTGCCCCGCCAACACGATCCGCCGCGGATTGACCCCCAGTTTCTCGACATTTTCCGGCACCCGCAAAAACGCCAGCATCGCCGCCGCATCTTCCGGCACCTGCGCAAAACGAAACGAGCCCGGGCTGCCCCAGCTACCGCGATAGTTGAACGTCACCGCATTCCACCCGGCCCGCCGCACCGCCTGCGCCAGGTCGAGGTTCTTCTCGTTGCCCGGCCACCCATGCGCGATCACCAATGTCGGATGCGGCCCCGCGCCCGCCGCCAGATACGCGACCCCGTTGATGGCGACACCCCCCGACGGAACATGAAGGACCTCCATCCGCGCCGGATGCACGGCATCACGCGGCGGATCTGCCGAAATCGCCAGCGGCAAGTCTCGGCCCATCGTTCCCGTCGCCGGCAAAGCCAGAACCAGCGCAAACCACAATATCCGCATGATCGTTCCCCGTTTCGAACCAGCCTAGCTGTTCCCGTTACGACCAGATAGGCTGGCAACAATCAAACGGGGAGCAGCCAGGCCATGAGCCAAAAACCGACAGTCTCGCAGGACATGATCGATCTCTACGATCGCTTCACCCATGGCAACGGCAGTACCAGCCGCCGCGATCTCATAGCCGGCATCGCCCGTCTCGCCGGCAGCGTCGCCGCCGCTACCGTGCTGCTCCCGCTCATCGAGGCACGCGCCGAGGCGGCCTCGCTGACCGCCGAAACCGACCCGCGCCTGGTCATCGACCGCATGTCGTTCGCCATGACCGGCGGACGCCGCATGACCGGCTATATGGTCCAGCCCAAGGGCGGCACTGATCGCCTGCCAAAGGTCATGGTCATCCACGAAAATCGCGGCCTCACCGAACATATCCGCGACGTCACCCGCCGGCTGGCCCTTGCCGGCCATGTCGCCTTCGCCCCCGATTTCCTGACTTCGGTCGGCGAAACCCCGCGCACCGGCGACGGCACCATGTCGGCTGACGACATCGCCCGCACGATGATCGGCCAGCTCGATCGCGGCATGGTCATCAAGGACGGCGTCGGCAGCCTCGAATGGTTCGAAGGCTTCAACCACGGCAAGGGCATTCCCGGCGCGATCGGCTTTTGCTGGGGCGGCGGCCTCGTCAATTCGCTTGCCATCGCCGCCGGCAGGAAACTGCGCGCCGGTGTCGCCTATTACGGTCCCGCCCCCGCCGACCTGACCGATGTCCCGCGCATCAAGGCCCGGCTGATGATGCATTATGCCGGGCTCGACGAACGCATAAATGCCGGCGCCCCGGCGTGGGAAGCGGCATTGAAGGCCGCCGGCGTCAGGTTCGAGGCCCGCCTCTATCCGGGCGTCAACCACGCCTTCAACAACGACACCTCGGCAGCGCGCTTCAACGCGGCCGCTGCCCATCTCGCATGGGACCGGACGCTGGCCTGGCTCAAGCTATAATCGCTATTGCCTGCATTTGCAGATAGTTTACCATAGCCGGCCATGAACAACACCGTCATCCGGCCCACCGGCAGTCCGGCGGGCATAACCGATTGCACCGCCGCAAAGGTGCGTCGGCTGGCCCGCAAGGTTACCCAGATCTACGACGAGGAACTGGCGCCGCACGGGCTGACCGTCGGCCAGATCGGGCTGCTCGCCAGCTTGCGGCGGACAGAGGGCGTTGCCATCGGCATGCTTGCCGACAGGCTCTCGGCCGATGCTTCCACAGTATCGCGATTGCTCAAGCCGATGCTGTCGGCAGGCTATCTGGCTGTCGATCCTGACCCCGAGGACGGCCGCACCCGGCTCGTCCGGCTAACGGACACGGGCTACGAACGTCGCCGCCTCGCTGCTGCCGGTTGGGCAGCAGCACAGGACAAGGTGCGCGCCGCGCTCGGCGATGGCCGGCTGGCGGCATTGCGCTTCATTCTCGACGACGCTCACCAGCATTTGTGATGATTGCCAACCACTGAACTTTGCCAGATTATCTGCAATTACACCTGATCTGTTGAAAGACCGCTTATGCCGCCTCTCGCCGCCGCCGACCTTGCCGCCCTTTCCGGACTGACCCTTATGCAGGGCATGATCGAGGGTCGCTTCCCTCGTATCCCGTTCGGCGAGCTGATGACCATGCGCTGCGGCAGCGCCGGCGAAGGCTGGATGGAATTCCTCGGCGAACCGGGGCCGCAACACTATAACCCGATGGGCACCGTGCACGGCGGCTATGCCGCGACTTTGCTCGACAGCTGCATGGGCTGTGCTGTCCACACCACGCTCGCCGCCGGCGTCGGCTTCACCACCATCGACCTCAACATCACCTATCTGAAGGCGATGAACGCGGGCACCGGCCAGGTCACCGCCCGCGGCGAAGTCATCACCAGCGGCCGCCGCATCGCCACCGCGCGCGGCACCCTCACCGACAGCGCGGGCCGCCTGCTCGCCACCGGCATCACCACCTGCCTCGTCTTTTCAGTTGGCGAGGCAAGGCCCGGAACCCGCTGATCATTGAAAGGAGCAACCATGCCAGGCGCAGCCATCATCATCGGCGCGGGTGACGCCACCGGCGGCGCCATCGCCGCCGCCTTCGCCCGCGACGGCCTTGTCGCCGTTCCGGTCCGCCGCACCGCCGAAGCACTCGCGCCGCTCGCCGAGCGCATCGCCGCCGAGGGCGGCCGATGCCTGTCGATCGGCACTGACGCCCGCGACGAGGATGCCATGATCGCCCTGTTCGACCGCGTCGAAGCCGAGGTCGGCCCGGTCGAGGTAGCGGTCTTCAACATCGGCGCCAACTCGCCGATGAGCATCCTAGAGGAAACCGCCCGCCGCTACCGCAAGATCTGGGAACTCTGCGCGCTCGGCGGCTTCCTGATGGCGCGCGAGGCCGCCCGGCGCATGGTACCCCGCGAACGCGGCACCATATTGTTCACCGGCGCCACGGCCAGCGTCCGCGGTGGCGCCGGCTTCGCCGGCTTTGCCGGCGGCAAGCACGCGCTCCGCGCCCTGGCACAAAGCTGCGCCCGCGAGCTCGGGCCAAAGGGCATCCACGTCGGCCATATTGTCGTCGACGGCGCCATCGACACCGATTTCATCCGGTCGCAGTTTCCGGAGCGCTACGCCCGGAAGGCCGATGCCGGCATTCTCGATCCTGAACACATCGCCGCCAATTACGTCATGCTCCACCACCAGCCGCGCGACGCCTGGACCCACGAACTCGACCTGCGTCCGTGGAGCGAAAAATTCTAGCAAGGGGAGGCCATGATGCCCAAAACCATCGAATTCCTGTTCGACGTCGGTTCGCCGACGACCTATCTCGCCCACCGCCGCCTGCCGGCGATCGCGGCGCGTACCGGCGCCAGTCTCGACTACATCCCGGTATTGCTCGGCGGCATCTTCAAGGCGACGGGCAACGCGCCGCCGGGGCTGGTCGCGGCGCGCGGCCAATGGATGAACATCGACATGGCGCGCTATGCCGCCCGCGAAGCCATCACGCTGCAGCACAATCCGGACTTCCCAATCAACACCATCACCATGATGCGCGTGCTCACCGGCGCGCGCGGGACGCCCGATTTCACGCCGTTGGTCGAGGCGCTATTCTCGGCGATGTGGGAATTTCCCCGCAACCTGTCCGATCCGGAAACACTCAAGGCAACGCTCACCGCCGCCGGCTTCGATCCCGACACGCAACTGGCCCGAGCCGGCGGCCCGGAAGTCAAGTCTGCGCTGATCAAGGCCACCGAATATGCCGTATCGCGCGGCGCGTTCGGCGCACCGACATTCTTTGTGGGCGACGAAATTTTCTTTGGCCAGGACCGGCTCGACTGGGTCGAGAAGGCCGCCGCCTAAGCTCCAAAAAAAAGCCCGGCGGATTGCTCCGCCGGGCCTGATCTGTCAGCCAGTTCCGCTTAGTTGCGGTTGCCCATCATGTGGAGCAGGAACTGGAACATGTTGATGAAGTTGAGGTAAAGCGTCAGCGCGCCCATGATCGCCGTCTTGCCCATGATGTCGCTGCCCTGGACCTGGAAGTACAGGTTCTTGAGGCGCTGCGTGTCGTAGGCGATCAGGCCAGCAAAGATCAGCACGCCGATGATGTTGATGCCGAGCTGCAACGGACCCGACTTGAAGAAGAAGTTGGCGAACATCGCGACGATCAACCCGATCAGGCCCATCACCAGGAACTTGCCCATCGCAGACAGGTCACGCTTGGTGGTGTAACCGTACAGGCTGAGCCCAGCGAACGCTGCTGCCGTCACGAAGAATGTCTGCGCGATCGAAGCGCCGGTATAGACGATGAAGATCGTCGACATCGAGACGCCCATCAGGGCCGCAAAGCCATAGAAACACAGTTTCAGCGTGCTCTCCGACAGCTTGTTCATGCCGAAGTTCATGACGAGGATCAAAGCCAGCGGCGAAAGCATCGCCACCCAACCGAGGATCGTCGGACCCATCGCGCCGTTCGCCTTCACGGCAAAGAACACCGCCAGCAGCGCCGGGGTGTTGGCGACGAGGTACGCAATCGCACCGGTCATCAACACGCCTGTCGCCATGTAGTTGTAAACGGACAGCATATACGCACGCAGCCCTGCGTCGAAGCCTGCAGTTGCGTCGTCCGCGGGTCGGACGCCTGCGAAGCGGGGGTCCACCTGGTTGGCCATCAATTCCTCCTGCCACCGGCACAAACGCCGGGATCCCGATTAATATCGTGGATATCTGCGAAAACTTCAATGGCGGATGATGACGAGATGGTAATCAAAGATCGCGGAACACCACGTTAGGCCGCGCCGACAACGCCCGCCACGAACCGACCAGCCCAAGAACGACCGTGACGACCCCGCCGACGACGACCGTGGCAACCACGGGCAACCACTCCGGCGCCCATTCGAGCTTGAACACCTGCGTCACCGTATACCAGCCCGCCCCCGCCCCGAGCACCAGCGCCAGCACCGCCACGATTGCCGCCAGCGCGCCATATTCGGCCAATGTCGCCAGCGCCACCTGGCGCCGGGTCGCGCCGAGCATCTTGAGCAGGACCGAGTCATAAGTTCGCGCCCTGGCCCCGGCCGCCAGCGCGCCGATCAGCACCGCGATGCCCGCCGCGACAGTCACCGAGGCCGCAGCCCGGATTGCACTCCCCAACTGCTGCAAAAGTTCTCCGACCTGCCCCAGAACATCCTTCACACGTACCACCGACGTGGTCGGAAACGACCGGCCGATAGCCGCCTGAACCCCTTTTTCTCCCGCCGCCGGCACCGACAGCGTCGCCATCCAGCTATGCGGCGCCGCCTCCAGCGTGCCGGGCGCAAACAGGATGGCAAAGTTGAAACCCAGCGATTGCCAGTCGATCTTTCGCGTATTGGCGATCGTCCCCGTCACCTCGACTCCCAGCACCGAGACCGTGATCGCATCGCCGATCTTGAGATTGAGGGCCTTGGCGGCTTCGTCATCGAGTGAGATCAGCGGCGGCCCGGCATAGTCCTTCGGCCACCATTTACCGCTGACCAGGACATTATTCGGCGGGAAATAAGCCGCATAGCTAAGCCCGCGATCACCGCGCAGGATCCACGCATCCGGTGAAGTATTGAGCTCGCTGACAGGGATGCCCTTCACCGCCGTCACCGGGCCGCGCAGCGACGGCACCAGCGTTTGTCCCGCGCCGGGCGAAGCCTTCTCGACAACACCCTGAAATCGCTGCAAATCTTCGTTGGGAATATCGATGACAAAAAAGCTCGGCGCACGGTCGGGCAATGTCCGATTGATCTGCCCCGAAAAGTTCGTCTCGATCACTGCCAACGTCGAAAACAACGTCAGCCCCAGTCCGAGCGCGACGATCAACTGCCGGGTCTGCGCGCCCGGCCGATGCAGGTTCGACAACGCCAGCCGCGCCAGCGTCCCCTTCGGTCGCGGTGCCCGTGCCGCCGCCCAGCGTACCAGCGCTGCCAGTGCCCAAAGCAGCGCGATCAAACCCAGCGCCGCGCCGACAAAACCCAATACAAACAGTCGGTCCGTCGCATTCAGCACGGTTATTCCGACAATCGTCAAGCCCGCACCCGCCATGGTGGCGATCGTCGCCGCACCCGGCCGATCGCGGCGCTCGGTAATGCTGCGGAACAACCGCGCCGCCGGCATCCGCGCCGCCTGCGCCAGCGGCCACAGCGCGAATGCCAGCGCGATCAGCAGCCCATATGCGCCGGCGGTCACCAGCGCCATCCATTGCGGCCGCAGTGAAGGCGGCACCGGCAAGCTATCGGCCGCGAATTGTACCACGATCCAAGGTGTGGCCGCGCCGATAGCAAGCCCGATGATGACAGCGCCGATCGTTACCAGCCCGATCTGCCACAGGTAAGTTGCTCGGATCGTTGCAGTATCGGCTCCCAAGGTTTTGAGCGTCGCAATCGTCTTGGTCTTGCCGCCAAGATACGCACTGACGCCCCCGGCGACACCGACGCCCGCCACCACAAGTGCCGTCAACCCGACAAGCGTCAGGAACTGGCCGAGCCGATCGACGAAACGCCGGGTACCGGGCGCGCCGTTGCTGCGATCCTGGTACTGGAATCCAACATCGGGAGCCGCCTTCTCGAGCCCCTTGACGACCTCGGCGGGCGCTGCATTTGCCGGCAGCCGGATGCGATAGTGACTGCGGTACAAGCTGCCAGGTTCGAGCAGGCCGGTCGCCGCGAGGTCCGCCAGCGGCACGATAATCCCTGGCCCAAACCCGAGCCCTTCTCCTGCCTTGTCAGGCTCTTGTCCGATGATGCCAGCAACCGTGAAGACGGCGTTGCCGATCGAAATCCGATCGCCGCGCGCGAGCTTGAGCCGGTCCGCGAGCGCCGGATCGATTGCTGCGCTGCCCGGTGCCAGCGTCGATCCGCCCGCAATCGTGAAACGTCCATAGAGCGGCCACTTGGCATCGACTGCCTTCAACTCGACAAGCAGGCGCTCGTCATTGCCCTCGCGGCCAGCCATTGCACGCAGACGGACGGTCTCGGACACGACACCTGTGGCGTCAAGCCTGGCACGCTCCTGCGGGCTTGCCGGGCGGCTGGTAAGCGACGCCTCGACGTCGCCGCCAAGGATAAGCTGGCCGCGTTCGCTAAGGCCTTGCGTAATGGCAGACGCCAGGCTCCCTACCCCCGCCAACGCGGCGACGCCGAGGATCAGGCAGATGGCAAGCAGGCGCAGGCCGACAAGCCCGCCGCGCAGTTCGCGCAAGGCAAGGCGCAGTGGGAGGTTCAAGCGGCAGGGTCGGCGAAGACTTCGGCGAGCAAAACGGTCATCGATTTCCATGACCTGCGGTCGGAGGCGGGATCATATTCGATGCCGCCGGCGGGGTTGTTGGCGGCAGGGAAGGTGAAGGCGTGGCGGGTCTGGCCATAAGCATGGATCTGCCAGTCGGCGCCTGCTGCTTCCAGTTCGTGAGCAAGCGCCACGGTGGCGTCTGGCGGGGTGATGGGATCGATCCAACCATGCAATACCAGCACCTTGGCGGCGATTTTTGGCTGTTCGCCGATCGATGGGGGGGAATAACTGCCGTGAAAGCTGACGGCGGCCTTGATCAACGGCGTTGCCGAACGTGCCAGATCAAGAGCGCAGAGGCCGCCGAAGCAATAGCCGATGATGGCGATGCGCGACCGGTCGACCCGTTCGTCCGCCGCGGCGGCTTCGACGGCGGCGAGCAGGCGACTGCGCAGGGCCGTACGGTCCTGCATCCAGGGCGCCATCAGGGCGCTGTTATCGCTCGTCAATCCGCCGCGCACGCCTTTGCCGTAGACGTCGATGGCGATGCCGATATAGCCGAGCGCGGCAAGCTTGTCGGCGATTTCAGTATCGGCCGATGATTGCCCGGCCCAATTATGGGCGATGAGAACCGCGGGGTGCGGGCCGGCGCCCGGGGGGACGGCGATATAGCCTTCGCACGGCGCGTTGCCATCGGAATAGGCGAATATTGTCATGGTGTTGCTGCGGACTATTCAGCAACGGCGAGTTCGGCGAAGTGCCGCTGGTCGCGGATGATGTGGCCGTCCTTCATCTCGATGATCCGGTCACAGCGGGCGGCGAGTGCGGCGTCGTGGGTGATGAGGATTAGTGTTGCGCCGGTTTCGGTCAGGCGGTCGAACAACAGTTCGACGACAGAATTGCCGGTGGCTTCGTCAAGGTTTCCAGTGGGTTCGTCGGCAAAGATCAGCGCCGGGCGGGCGGCGATGGCGCGGGCGAGACCGACGCGTTGTTGCTCGCCGCCGGACAGCTCGGTCGGGTAGTGATCGATGCGATGACCGAGGCCGACGCGTTCGAGTTCGGCGCGAGCCTTGGTCTCGGGATCGGAAATGCCTGCAAGTTCAAGGGGTATTGCGACGTTTTCGACGGCTGTCATCGTCGGGATCAAGTGGAAAGCTTGTAACACGATGCCGATGCGGCCGCGGCGGGCGCGGGCCAGGCCGTCCTCGTCGAGGGCGGAGAAGTCGGCGCCGGCGATCAGGACCTTGCCGGAGGTGGCGCGCTCGAGGCCGGAGAGCACCGCCATCAGTGACGATTTGCCCGAACCCGATGGTCCCAAAATCGCAAGTCGTTCATCTTGCTCGACTTTCAGGCTGACGCCGCGGAGAACGTCGACGGCGGCAGTGCCCGATCCGAAGCGGAGGGTGACATCGCGAGCGTCGATCACGATATTGCTGGTCATGCGGCTCCCGGAGAATCGAAGATGACGTCTGTATTACGCCGATATGGCGGTTTTGTTTGGGTTTACCAGTTGGCGTTGGCGATTGGACTGTTTTCGTTGCCGCAGGTGGCGGCGGCGAAGACAGTGTTGGCATTCGGCGACAGCTTGATGGCGGGGTACCAGTTGCGGCCGGGCGAGGGGTTTGCACCACAGTTACAGGCAGCCTTTAGGGCCAAGGGACGCGACGTAGTCGTTGTGAATGCTGGGGTTTCCGGCGACACGACGGTGCAGGGCAAGGCGCGGGTCAAGTGGGTTCTTGCGGGGATGAAAGTCAAACCGGATCTGGTGATCCTGGAGCTTGGAGCCAACGACATGTTGCGGGGGCAATCGCCGGCGGCGGCGAAGGCGAACCTCGATGCGATGATTTCGGCGTTCGAGGCGACGGGGGTGCGGGTTATCCTTGCCGGGATGCTGGCCCAGCCAAATCTGGGGGCGAAATACGTCAAAGAGTTCAATGCCTTGTATCCGGCTTTGGCGAAGCAGCGCGGGGTCGCTTTCTATCCGTTCTTCATGGACGGGGTGGCGGCGGTGCCGGGGCTGCAGTTGGGGGATGGGCTGCATCCGACGCCGAAGGGGGTGAAGGTCATTGTCGGCAAGATCTTGCCGCTGGTGATGCGTGAGCTGGATCGGAAATAATCGTTTGTGATCAGGTTGTTCGCTGCAATCGAGCTGCCACTTGCGGTGCGGGATGCGCTGCTGTCGGCGATGGGCGGCATCGCCGGGGCGCGGTGGCAGAATGACGACCAGCTGCATTTGACGTTGCGCTTTATCGGCGAGGTGGATCGCCACCAAGCTGCTGATATTGCTGCCGCTTTGGGATCGGTTCGGGTGGTGCCGTTTGAGATCTCGCTTGGCGGAGTCGGTACTTTTGACCGGCGGGAGCAGATCGATACGCTTTGGGTCGGGGTGACGCCGGCGGCGCCGGTTGCGGAGCTGGCGAAGCGGGTTGACCAAGCGCTGTTGCGGATCGGCATGCCATTGGAAACGCGGGCTTTCCTGCCGCATATCACCGTCGCGCGGTTCGGGCGGACGATGGGGTCAGTGGGGGGGTTTCCGCTGGTGCCGCTGCCGGTTGCGCCGTTCGTGGTGAATGGTTTTGCGCTTTGGGAAAGCCGGTTGACGATCGAGGGTGCCGACTACCGGATCGTTGAGCGATATCGGGGTTTTTGAGGGTGTTGGGGAGACTGCGGCGGGGTGTTTTGCACCCCGCCGCCGGTCGATTTTCACCCTGAAACCGGATTTGGCGGGTATTTGGCCGGTATGTTTCAGGCGGCGGCGGTTTCGAGGTCCTTGAAATTGAGGATCGGCTTGCGTGCCGCGCCGGTTTCATCGAGGCGGCGGCGCGGGGCGAGGTGCGGGGAGGTCCGCCACGCATCCGGATCGGCGAGCATCTTTTCGGCGATCGATCGCATCGCACCGATGAGCTGGTCGAGGCTGGCTTTCGATTCGGTCTCGGTCGGTTCGACCAGCATGGCGCCGTGGACCACCAATGGGAAATACATCGTCATCGGGTGGAACCCCTCGTCGATCATGGCCTTGGCGAGGTCCAGGGTCGTCAGCCCGGTTCCGGCGAGGAAGTCGTCGGAGAACAGCGCCTCGTGCATGCACGGTCCCGAGGCGGCGAAGGGCGCGGTATAGACGTCCTTGAGGCTGGCGAGGATGTAGTTGGCGTTTAGGACGGCGTCCTCGGCGACCTGGCGCAGACCGTCGGCGCCGTGGCTCATCATGTACGCCAGCGCCCGGACGAACATGCCCATCTGGCCGTGGAAGGCGACCATGCGGCCGAAGCTGCGATCGTGGTCCTTGCTGTTGCGGGCCTGCATTTCCTCGACGAGTTCGAAGCCGTCCTTGGTCTTGCGGACGAACGGCAGCGGCGCGAACGGTGCGAGGGCATCGGAGAATACCACCGGGCCTGAACCTGGCCCGCCGCCGCCGTGGGGGGTGGAGAAGGTCTTGTGAAGATTGATGTGCATGGCATCGATGCCGAGGTCGCCGGGGCGGACGCGGCCGACGATGGCGTTGAAGTTGGCACCGTCGCAATAGACGAAGGCCCCCGCCGCATGGACCGCGGCGCAGATGTCGATCATGTCGGGTTCGAACAGCCCGCAGGTGTTGGGGTTGGTGATCATCACCGCCGCGACATCCGGCCCGAGGCGCGCCTTGAGCGCTTCGGTGTCGACACGGCCGCGCGCGTTGGCGGGGATGTTTTCGACGGCGTAACCACAGAATGCGGCCGTCGCCGGGTTGGTGCCGTGGGCCGATTCGGGGACCAACACCACCGAGCGGGCGTCGCCGCGAGCTTCGAGCGCGGCGCGGATGGCGAGCATGCCGCAAAGTTCACCATGGGCCCCGGCCTTGGGGCTCATCGCGACTTCGGGCATTCCCGTCAGCGTCTTGAGCCAGGTGGCGAGCGTGTCGATGAGCTGGAGCGCGCCCTGGACGGTCGACTGGGGTTGCAGCGGGTGAATGTCGGCGAAGCCCGGCAGCCGTGCCATTTTTTCATTAAGGCGCGGGTTGTGCTTCATCGTGCACGAACCCAGCGGGAAGATGCCGAGATCGATGCCGTAGTTCTGGCGCGACAGGCGGGTGTAGTGGCGGACGGTTTCGGGTTCCGACAGCCCGGGCAACCCGATGGGGTCGGCGCGGCCGAGGCCGGCGAGGCGATCCTGGACGACCGGGATTTCGGGGAGATCCACGCCGCAGCGATCAAGCGCGCCGCGTTCGAAGAGCAAGGGCTCCTCGAGCATCAGGCCGCGGTTGCCGGTGTAGGTTTCGGTTACGGCGCCGGTGCCAGCGATGCGCGTTACGCGGCCGACGGAGTTCATCGGAGAAGGATTTTGGGGAGTGTTCATGCCAGCACCTCGTCAAGGGCGTCTTCAAATGCGTCGAAATCTTCGTCGGTGGCGGTCTCGGTGACGGCGATGATCATGCCGTTCTCGAGGGCCGCGATGCCCGGGTAGAGGCGGCCCATCGAGATGCCGCCGAGGATCTGCCGTTCGGCGAGCTTGCGGATGACCGAGCGCGCTTCGGTCGGCAGCTTCAACGCGAACTCGTTGAAGAAGCTGGTGGTGATCAGCTCGACGCCGGGGATGCGGCCGAGGCGCTCGGCAAGCTGGACGGCGCGGGCGTGGTTGAGGCCGGCGAGGTTGCGTAGGCCCTTTTCGCCGAGCAGGGTCAAATGGACGCTGAAGGCCAGCGCGCACAGGCCGGAGTTGGTGCAGATGTTGCTCGTCGCCTTTTCGCGGCGAATGTGTTGCTCGCGGGTGGAGAGGGTGAGCACGAAGCCGCGCTTGCCGTCGGCGTCGACGGTTTCCCCGCACAGGCGGCCCGGCATCTGGCGGACATGCTTGTCGCGGCAGGCGAACAGCCCGAGGTAGGGACCGCCGAAGTTGAGGCCATTGCCGATCGACTGGCCTTCGCCGACGACGATGTCGGCGCCCATCTCGCCGGGGGACTTGATCGCGCCGAGTGAGACGACCTCGGTGACGACGGTGATCAGCAGCGCGCCGGCCTTGTGGCAGGCGTCGGCCAAGGGGGCGAGGTCGGCGATGTGGCCGAAGATGTTGGGATTCTGGACGATGACGCACGAGGTCTGCGCGTCGATAGCGGCGATGAGCGCGTCCAGATCGTCGCCGGGCTTGCCGGGGGTGAGGTCGGGCGTGCTGGTGGCGATTTCGTCGTCGGTGAAGCGGGTCAGGGTTTTGAGGACGCCGACGTAATGTGGGTGGACGCCGGCGGAGACCAGCGCCTTGCTGCGACGGGTGACGCGGCGCGCCATGAAGACCGCCTCGGTCATCGCGGTCGAGCCGTCGTACATACTGGCGTTGGCGACATCCATGCCGAGCAGGCGGGCGACCTGCGACTGGAATTCGAACAGGACCTGGAGAGTGCCTTGGGCGATTTCGGGTTGGTAAGGGGTGTAGGCGGTGAGGAATTCGCCGCGCTGGATGATGGCGTCAACGGTGGCGGGAACGTGGTGCTTGTAGGCACCGCCGCCGACGAAGAAGGGCACGGTGCCGGCGGAGAGGTTCTTTGCGGCCATGACGCCGAGGGCGCGCTCGACGTGCATTTCGGGGGAGTGGTTGGGGAGGCCGGCAATGGGGGCTGTGAGCCGAGCGGATTCGGGGACGTCGGCGAAGAGGGCGTCGATGTCCTGGGCGCCGATGACGGTGAGCATGGCTTCGCGGTCGGGTTGGGTCAGGGGGAGGTAGCGCATTTATCGGGCTCCGGGTGGGGGACTGAATTGGTGGGATTGGGGCGTGGGGATCGAGTCACCCACCCCCGACCCCTCCGTTGACGCGAAGGCGTCGCCTGCGGCTGAAGAAGGGAGGGGAGGAGAAGAAGGGAGGGGGGAAGGAGGAAGGGACCCTCCTCCGACCCCTCCCTGAAGAGGGAGGGGGGAAGAAAGAGCTGCTGTCATTCGGCTGGCTTTCGGGCGGCGAAGCGGATGCGGACATAGTCGGCGGTCCAGTTGCCATGCTCGTCGGCGAGGATGGGGCGGAGGAGGGCGACGACCTCGTCGATGATTTGCTGGTGTTGGCTTGATGGGACGCCGGCGCTGTCGATGAAGCCGCCGCGGAAGGTTTCCAGCCATGCCGCCATGCCGGTTGGGAGGGGCGTGGGGCGGGGGATTATCTCGCAAGTGTCGACGTGGAAGCCGCCCGATTCAAGGACGGCGCGGAAGATTTCGGCGGTGGGGTAGTAGCTGGTTTCGGGGGGATCGGTGCGGAAGCCATGGGCGCCGAGGACGGCGCGGAGCGCGGTGCGGATGGCGGCGATGTTGGCGTGGCCGCCGAATTCGCCGATGTAGCGGCCGCCGGGTTTCAGCGCGGCGAGGACGCCGGCGGTGACGATGTGGGGGCTGCCGACCCAGTGGAGGGCGGCGTTGGTGAAGACGGCGTCGAATTCTTGCGTGAAGGTGAGGGTGCGGGCGTCGCCGGGGTGGGCGTTGAGGCCCTTGGCGCGGGCGGATGCGATCATCGCATGGTCGGGGTCGATGCCGAGGACCGTGGCGCCGGATTGGGCGAGTTTTTGGGTCAGGACGCCGTCGCCGCAGCCGAGATCGAGGATGTGCTCGCCGGGTTGGGGGGCGAGGAGGGTGAGGACAGCGTTGCCGAGGGCTGGGACGAAGCTGGCGTTGGCGGCGTAGAGGGTGGGGTCCCACGCGTGGGTGCCGTAGGTGGGGGGTGTGGGGGCGCTGTGCGTCATGCGGGGGCGCCTTGTTGGAGGTGGGCTTGACGCGGCGGCTGGATCCCAGCCTTCGCTGGGATGACGGGGGGGAAGGTTTGGGCTGCGGCGGAAGAAGCTGGGTCCCGGGTCGAGCCCGGGATGACAGTGTTGAGAGAGCGGGCGTTTTCTGGGACGTGCGGGAGATGGGCCCCGGCCTTCGCCGGGGTGACGGCAAAATAGTGGGAGATGCCGCCCTGTGACATCAGAGCGTGGCGAGCCAGGTCTTGTAGGCGGTTTCGTCCATCAGGCCTTCGAGCTCGGCGGCGTCGGACAGGGTGAGCTTGAAGAACCAGCCGCCGGCTTCGGGTGCGGTGTTGACCAGCGAGGGGTCTTCCGCGAGGGCGGGGTTGGGCTCGGTGACGGTGCCGGAGACGGGGGAATAGACGTCGGAGGCGGCCTTTACCGATTCGACAACGGCGGCTTCCTTGCCTTTTGCGACGACAGTGCCGGCGGCGGGGACTTCGACGAAGACGACGTCACCCAATTGGCCCTGGGCGTAGTCGGTGATGCCGACCGTTGCCGATGTGCCCGAGACGTCGAGCCATTCATGGTCCTGGGTGAAATAAAGCGTCATGTGGGGGCTCCTTCGGCGCGGACATAATTTTTGGGTTTGAAAGGCATCGGGGTAACGGTGGCGGCGAGGCGTTTGCCGCGGACCTCGATTTCGACCGCGGTGCCGTCGGCGGCGTGGGCGGCGTTCACGTACGCCATGGCGATCGGGACGCCCAACGAGGGCGAGAAGCCGCCGCTGGTTACTGTGCCAATTTGCTTGTCGCCGGAAAATACGAGTGCGCCCTCGCGGGCGGGGAGCTTGCCTTCGATGAGCAGCCCGACGCGCTTGCGGGTTGGGCCGTCGTGGAGGCGGGCCATCAGGGCGTCCGCGGCGGGGAAGCCACGTTCAATCTTGCGGCGTTTCGAGATGGCGAACTGGAGGCCGGCCTCGATGGGATCGGTGGTGGTGTCGAGGTCGTGGCCGTAGAGCGGCAGGCCGGCTTCGAGGCGGAGCGAATCGCGGGCGCCGAGGCCGATGGGTTTGACTTCGGGCTGGGCGAGCAGCGCTTCGGCGAAGGCTTCGGCGGCCGCGGCGGGGAGCGAGATTTCGTAGCCGTCTTCGCCGGTGTAGCCCGAGCGGCTGATCCAGAGGGCGTGACCGTTCCAGGTGAAGGCGGCGGCGCGCATGAAACGGAGGTCGGCGATACTGGAAGCGCCGGAAACGCCGGCGACGCCGGGGACGAGGCGATCGAGCGCGGTGACGGCCAGCGGGCCTTGCAGGGCGAGTAGTGCCCAGTCGTCACGGTAGGTGACGGTGAGGCCGTGGGCGCGAAGGTGGGCAATGTCCTCGGTTTTTACGGCGCCGTTGACGACGAGGTAGAGGTCGGCGGCGCGGCGGGTGACCATGAGATCGTCGAGGATGCCGCCGGTTTCGTCGAGGAGGAGCGAGTAGCGGAGGGCGCCGATGGCGAGCCCGGTGATGTCGCCGGGAATGAGGGTTTCGAGGGCGGTATCCTCGGCAAGCGGGAGGAGGACCTGGCCCATGTGGCTGACGTCGAACAGGCCGGCGCTGGTGCGGGTCCAGAGGTGCTCGGCGATGATGCCCCCAAATTCTCCAACGTACTGGATCGGCATTGCATAGCCGGCGAAGGGGACCATGCGCGCGCCGAGGCGGCGGTGGAGGCCGTCGAGGGGAAGTGCGAGCGTGGGATCTGTATCGGCCATGACGGGCCTTCCGGGACAGTGTTGGACATGGGGGATGAGCCCCCCGCGCCTGCCCCCACCTGTCACCGGACCTGAGAGCTTTCACGGCGCTTCAGCAGCGTCGCTTACCCCTTCGGTGGGACCCGGCCGAAGCCTGTCCACTTTCCAGAATGTCGCAAAGTACGCCAGCGCGGTCCTTTTGCCTGAGAGATTCCGGGGGCGGCTTGCTCCTTCGGCGGCGCCGGGTTTCCCCATTGCACTCTCCCGCGCTGACGCCGGAGTTGCCTCCGACGACGCACTACAAGTGCGGGAAGCGGGCCTTTAAGTCAATCACGCTGCGATGCCGCATTGGGCTATTTCGTGACTCTTGGGCGAAGCCTATTTTGTAACGTTATACGCCAGTGCCGATTCGCCGAGTTGAAAGCCGATGAGGACTTCGAAGCTGGCGGCGCGGATGGCGGCGCGGACTTCGGGGTCGGACAGCGGATCGACGGCGGCGTCGAGATCGCCGGCCTTGCGCTTGCGGTTGATCTTGGCGAGCGTTTCCGGCGGCAGCGTGGCGACGGCACGCGAGACGGTGCCGCGGGCACCGCCCTTGCCGATGGCGCGGGCCTGGCCATCGGCGAAATCGACGTTGACGGCGCCGACCTGCTTGGAAACGAGGAGGTTGCCGCCCTGGACGACGGTGGCGAAGACCGGCAGCGTGACGGTGCGGGCGCCGGCGGCCGAGGTACGGCGCGCGACGACGTCATAGGTGATGTCGGAGGTGAAGGATTCGGTGGTCTCGGAGCAGGCTTCGCGGACATTGGTCATCGTGGCGACGACATCGATGTTGGCGGCGTCCTGGCCGCTGCCGGTGAACAAGGTGGTGTCGCCGGTGTAGGTCGGGATGGCGACGGCGGGGCACGGCGAGCGCTGGACCTGGAGCGGGTTGCTCTCGCAGCCGGCGAGGACGGCGGCGCTGGCGAGGAACAGGACGGCGGTGATACGCGGGTTGGACACGGGGGATGACCTTGATGGGACGCGTGAGGGCGCGCGTACCTTTAGGCGGGCGGTTTAAGTTTGCCAACTGAGGTGGCGCTTTAGTTTCGCCACGAGAGGTGGCGCGCGGGCGAAGAAATGATTATCAGGGCGGCATCATGAACGCACCTGCTCTTGCTCCCCTCCCCCTTCCCGACCTGCTGGTGCTGGTGGCGGCGCCGCGCGGATTTTGTGCGGGCGTCGATCGCGCCATTCACATCGTCGAGCTGGCGCTGCAGCGCTGGGGCGCGCCGGTGTATGTGCGGCACGAGATCGTCCATAACCAGTTCGTCGTCGACAGCCTGAAGGCCAAGGGGGCGATCTTCGTCGAGGAATTGAACGAAGTGCCCGACGGGGTACCGGTGATATTTTCGGCGCATGGCGTACCCAAGGCAGTGCCGGCGGCAGCGGCGGCGCGGGGGCTGAACTTCCTCGATGCGACGTGCCCGTTGGTGTCGAAGGTGCACCGCCAGGCCGAGCGGCTGGTCGAGGGCGGGCGGCATATATTGTTTATCGGACACCAGGGGCATCCCGAGGTGATCGGCACGTTCGGGCAGGTGCCGGACGGGGCGATGACGCTGATCGAGACGCTCGCCGATGCGCAGGCGGTGGCGGTGACCGATCCGGAGAATTTGGGGTTTCTGACGCAGACGACGTTGTCGGTGGACGATACTGCCGACATGGTGGCGGAGTTGCAGCGGCGGTTTCCGACGATCGTCGGGCCCAAGGGCGACGATATCTGTTATGCAACGAGCAATCGCCAGGCGGCGGTGAAGGCGATGGCACCGCGGGCCGACATGGTGCTGGTGATCGGGGCGACCAATTCGTCGAATTCGCAGCGGCTGCGCGAGGTTGCCGAGCGCGAGGGGGCGGCGGCGTATCTGATCCAGCGCGCGGATGATATCCAGTGGAGCTGGTTCGAGGGGGTGACGACGCTCGGGCTGACGGCGGGAGCGTCGGCGCCGGAGGTGCTGGTGCAGGAAGTGCTGGCGCGGCTGGGACAGCGTTTCACGGTGATATCCGAGGATGTCACCACGGCTGTCGAGCAGGTGGTGTTCAAGCTGCCGCGGGCGCTGACTGCCGACTGATGGCGGTTTATACGCCGGTGACGGCCGCGGATTTGACCGCGTTTCTGCAGCGCTATGACATCGGCGTTGCGACCAGTTTCAAGGGTATTGCCGAGGGCGTCCAGAACAGCAATTTTTTGCTGGAGACCACCTGTGGCCGGTATGTGCTGACGCTGTACGAGACACGGGTGGAGATTGCGGCGCTGCCGTGGTTCTTGCGGTTGACGACCTATCTGGCTGACAAGGGGTTGCCGGTGCCGCGGCCGATTGTCGACCGGGAGGGTGTGGCCTTGCAGGTGCTGAACGGGCGGCCGGCGTGCGTGATTGCGTTCGTGACGGGGGTTTCGGTGACCGAGCCGACACCGGAACAGGCGCGGGCGGCGGGGGCGGCGATGGGGGCGTTGCACCGGGCGACGGCGGATTTCGGCGAACCCCGGGTGAATGACCTGGGGCAGCCGTTCTGGGCGGCGATGGCGGCGCGTTGTGAAGGGCGCACCGGGGAAATCGATGCGGCGTTGCCGGGGGTGATTGCGACGGGGTTGGCGGCGACGGCGGACTGGCCGGTGAGCTTGGCGAGCGCTGTCGTGCATACCGATTTGTTCCCGGACAATGTGCTGATGCTGGGCGGGGCGGTGACCGGGCTGATCGATTTCTATTTCGCCTGTACCGATTTGCGGGCGTTCGATTATGCGGTGACGCATAGCGCCTGGTGTTTCTCGGATGATGGGGCGCGGTATTTTCCGGAGCGCGCGGCGGCGTTGGCGGCGGGGTATGGCGAGACGTATGGACTGACCGAGGCGGAAGTCGCCGCCCTGCCCCGGCTGGGTGTCGGCGCGGCGCTGCGGTTCGTGCTGACGCGGGCTTATGACTGGCTCAATACGCCGGCGGATGCGCTGGTGACGAAGAAAGATCCGATGGCATTTGCACGGCGGCTGGACTGGTATGCGGCGGCGACGCCGGACATGGTGCTGGGGGTATGAGCGTCCTTGGGAGCGACCTGCCCAAAGTGGTGATTGCGACGGATGGCGCCTGCAAGGGCAATCCGGGGATCGGCGGCTGGGGGGCGTTGCTGCGCGCGGCCAACGGGACCGAGAAGGTGCTCAACGGGGCCGAGGCACACACGACCAACAATCGCATGGAGTTGACCGGGGCGATCGAGGCTTTGAAGGCGCTGACGGTGCCCGCCGAAGTGATCCTTTCGACCGACAGCAATTATGTGCGCGACGGCATCACCAAGTGGATCTTCGGGTGGAAGCGCAATGGCTGGAAGACCGCCGACAGGAAGCCGGTGAAGAATGCCGAATTGTGGCAGGCGCTGCTGGAGGCGACGGCGCGGCACAAGGTCGAGTGGCGCTGGGTGAAGGGGCATTCGGGCGATCCGGATAACGAGCGGGCGGATGCGCTGGCGAACGAGGCGATTGCGGCGATGCGGGGGCGCTGAGTAGCTTGGGTGCGGCCCCTCCCCCCCGTCGGGAGAGGGGCGGCGGCGGCCTATAGCGCGAGGGCGAGACCGACGCTGACGCGGTAGTCGTCGTCGCCGCGGGCGAGACGGGCCTCGGCGCCGAAGCGGTAGCTGAGATTGCCCTCGGCACCCTGCAACCCCACCGCACCGATCACATGGTTGCGCTCGGTCGAGGCGAGCGGGACCGTGACAGTGGCCATGCTGTGCTGCGCGGCGGCGAGGTGGGAGGTGGCGGTCGTGTCGCCGCCTTCGTTTTCCCAGACATAAGCGGCGCGCAGCGACGGTATCACCGCGGCCGACAATTCGCCGCGGAGCTCGGCGCCGGCGGACCAGCGCATCCGGTCGTAGCGTTGATCGGCATAAACGATATTGCCGAGCGAGGCGCCGGTTTCGGCATAGCCGTCGACCTTTACGTCGACATATTCGACGCCGGCGAATGGCCCGGCGCGCAGCGGTCCGAGCGGTGCCATCCAGCCGATTTCACCGGCTGCCGACCAGACATCGCCTTCGGTCTGGCCGCGTCCGGCAAGGCCCTAGGCGCCCGGCCGGCTGATCTGGTCGAACTTCAGGTCGATCGAACGCCCGCCCGAAGCCTGGCCATACAGGCCGTTGGCGAGCGCGACGCCGCCATAGACGCCGACCTTGGTGGAGGCGGCATCATAGCGGGCCTCCCAGACGGCATCGGCCGCCTGTTGATAGGCCACCGAGACACCGAGCCGCGCCGGGCCGAAGCCATAATCGGCACCCCCGGCGACGCGCAGGCCTTCGGGCCGGGCGAGCTGGAGACCGTCGCTGCGGACGATCGAATTCTGCTGCCAGCCGGTATCAATCCATAGCGAAATGCCGTTGCCATAGCCCTGGGGCTCGGTGATGCGGCGCAGGCTCGACAGGCGATCCATCAGTGGCGCGGTGATCGAGCCGACCGCCGCCGCAGTCGAGCGGACGGTACCGAGTGTGATCGGCGCGCCGTTCTGCATCGATTCGAGGGCCAGCGGATCGACATAGGTCGGCAGCGTCAGGCGATAGACGAGGACGACGCTGTCGTTGTTGCCGGTGCCGCCGGCGCCGGTCAGCCCGGCGTTGAAGGGTTGGCCGTTGATGAAGCCGTTCTGTGCCTGAAAATCATTGTCGTTGCCGACGAGCAGGAAGAAGTCCTGCGGCGCTGCGTCCTCGAGGACCGGCACCAGCCCCATGGCTTCCCATTTTTCCGACAGCGAGGTTGCGTTCGACGGCGCGGTGTTGAGGTTCATGCCGAAGCGGCCAAGCTGGACGGTATTGAGCATGTTGACGAGTTCGACCTGCTGCACCGGCTTGATGGCGGCCGACAGCGTGCCGTTGACGGCGACCGGCGCGGTGCCGGTTTCGAAGGCGGTGCCGGCGAGGTTGGTGGCGCCGGTGGTATCGACGAGCAGCACGCTTTTGAAGATCGGCGTATTGGTCACCGACGCGCCCGAGCCGCGGCCGATGCCATCGCGGGCGAGCACGAGGAACTGCGAATCGTTGAGCGCCAGCATTTCCGACTGGGCGGCGGTGCGGTTGATGACGCCATCGCCGTTCAGGGCGAAAATCGGCAATTGCAACACATAATGCCCGACCGGGTTGGTCGGCGCGGCGGCGCCGGTGATATCATACACAAGCAGGCGGGTATTGTTGCGCGTCTGCTGGTTGGCGCCGTTGGTGTCCTGCACGGTCGCCGATTGCAGGATGGTGACGAGGCGCTGGTCGTTCGGGGTGACGGCGATCGCCTCCAGCCCCTGGTTGTTGCGGCGGCCGGTGACGGGCGGGCTGACGCTGTTGAAATTGATCGCGCCGGCAGTGCGCGGCAACAGTGCCGGGACGGTCTGGATGGCGCCGATCAGCTTGCCGGCATTGCTGAAGTGATACAGGCCGGCGGCATATTCGTCGGAAATCCAGAAGCTGCCGTCGCGCTGATAGGCGATGCCCTCGGCGTCGAGGCTGATGCGGCCGGCGCCCTCGCCGTTGGCCGGGCTCGGATAGACGATACCACCGCTGGTGAGGACATTGGCGCCCGGATCCTTGCCGGTCATCGGCTTGCCGCTGGCATCGGTGAGGAAGAAGCCGCCGGTCGGCGTGATGGCGAGCTGGTTCTGCGAGGCGATCGACTGCGGCAGCGCGGCGGCGCCGGCATAGGGCGTGAAGGCCAGCGCCGAGACATGGACGCGGTTGCGATAATCGGTCGAGCCGACGAACGGGCCGACGTCGTTGGGCCCGCGATCGGGCAGCGTCGTCATGATGCCCGAATAGCTGCCGTCGGGGTTGCGGCGCCACGCCGACAGGTCGAGCGCCATCGCCGAGAAGGAACCGAGCGTTTCACCGGCGAAATCGCGGGTCGAGGCGCTGAGGCGGCCGACGCCGACAAGGCCCTTGTTGACGAAGGTCTGGCCACCCAGGACCGCGCTGCTGCTGCCGGCGGTGGTAATGATGTTGGCGGTCGGCACCACGATTGACTGGGCGACGGCGGGGACGGCAACGCCGGCCAGCAGGATCGCCGCGGACAGCGACCGGATATTTGAAGTCGACATAGAGCCCCCTCTGGTTGGTGCGTGGCGGCGTAACCGGGCCTCGTGACGCTTTGGCAACCATTTTGTTACAATTTTCTGGCAGGGCCGGGGCATGGATCGTGGACAGGCCGGCGGCCAACGTCTTTACTGGCGCCAGGGTTCGCAGCGGGGATGATTATGCAGGGCAACAACAACGACATGACGGTGACGCGGCGCCGCTTGCTGGCGGGGGCGGCACTAGCGGGCGGGACGGCAATGGTGCCGGCGGCGGCTTTCGGTGCTGTTGGCGGCGACCGTGCCAAGATCGCGGCGGCGGTCGAGACCGGCAAGGCGGCGAGCGTCGCGCGTATCCAGGACTGGATCAAGCATCCGGGGATCGCTGCCGAGAAGTGGCAGATGGATACGGCGTGCGATTACACGATGGGGCTGCTCAGGGATGCCGGCTTCCAGATGGTCAAGAAGATGCCGACCGATGGCGAGCCGGGGATTTTCGCGACGCTCGATGCTGGGGCGAAGCGGACGATGGGCATTTATTTCATGTACGACGTCAAGCAGGTCAATCCGGCCGAATGGTCGAGCCCGCCGTTCGAGGCGCGGATCGTCGACAAGCCGGGGTTCGGCAAGGTCATCGTCGGACGCGGCGCCATCAACCAGAAGGGCCCCGAAGCGGCGTTCCTGGCGGCGGTGCACGCGTTCAAGGATGCCCGCGTCAAGCTGCCGGTCAATCTGGTGCTGGTGGCCGAGGGCGAGGAGGAGATTGCCAGCCCCAATTTCCACCAGATCGTGCAGGCGCCCGAGGTGCTGAAGGCGCTGAAGAAGGCCGAGGGGGTGATCATTCCATCGGCGTGGCAGAACCAGAATGGCGGCGTGCAGATCAACCTGGGCGCCAAGGGGCCGATCGAATTCCAGCTGATCGCCAGCGGCGAGAAATGGGGACGCGGGCCCAAGGGCGACATTCATTCATCGCAGCATGCCCATGTCGACAGCCCGGTCTGGCATCTCGTGCAGGCGCTGAACACCCTGGTCGGGCCCGATGGCCATACGCCGGCGGTCGACGGCTGGTTCGACAATGTGCGGCCGCTGACGGCGCGCGAGAAGGAATTGATCGCGGCATCGGCGAAGACCAGCAGCGAGGATGAAGCCAAGCTGGCGTTGGGGGTCAAGGCGTGGATCAACGACGAGCCGTGGCAGACGTCGCTGGAGCGGCTGGCGTCGCAGCCGACGATCAACATCCAGGGGCTGGTTTCGGGCTATACCGGGCCGGGCGGCAAGACCATCCTGCCGGGGCGGGCCGAGGCCAAGCTGGAGTGCCGGCTGGTGCCGAACCAGACCGCCAAGGAGGCCGAGGCGAAGCTGCGCGCGCATCTGAAAAAGCGCGGTTTTGGCGATATCGAGGTCAATGTCTCCGGGGGGTACGACCCGACCGAGACCGCCGAGAACAGCCGGATCATCCGGGCGCAGCAAGCCGTGTACGATCGCGCCGGGGCGCCGCAGACGCTGTTCCCGCGGCTGGCGGGATCATGGCCGGGGGCGGTGTTCACCCAGCCGCCCGTGAGTTTGCCGGCGGGGCAGTTCGGGTTGGGCCATGGATCGGGAGCGCACGCGCCGAACGAGTATTTCGTGGTGGATTCGAGCAATCCCAAGGTGGCCGGGTTGACGGGGAGTACGCTGGGGTTCGTGGATTATCTTTATGAGATTTCGGTGATTAGCTGAGATTGGGGGTGAGGACTGGCTTTGGCGTCGGCGGGGGACACACCCACCCGGGCCGCGAAGGCGCGTCTCTCGCCTCCCCCCTCCAGGGGGAGGACAGTTATTGCTTGGTGTGCCAGGCGCGCTCGAAGTTGCCGTCGGGTTGTTCGACGATGACTTCGGCTTCGAGACCGGCGTCGCCGGCTTTCTGGGCGGTGTCGATGGCGATGGCGGTGGCGGCGGCGACATCGGGGTAATAGCCGTAGAGATTGCCGCGGAAGTTGACGCGCCATTGGCCGGCGTCGCTGACGACGAAATATTGTTCACGCCCCATGGCGGTAGATCCCTTGTGATTCTGGACTAGGTGGGGCGCGGCGGTGCGGGTTCAAGGCCGGATGGCGATGCAGTCGAAACCGCCGGCGGAGGCGAGGGCGCAGAGGGTGAGCGCGCTGTTCTTGTCGCCAGCACCGCCGATCTGGACGCGGATGAGGCCGGGGCGATTGGGGACGGGCTCGTAGCGCGGCGTGTAGGCGGCGAGGCCGGGCTGGCGGGATTTGATCGTGTCCCAGGCGGCGGTTGCGGCGGGTTGGCCGGTGTAGGCACCGAGCTGGATGCGCCAGCCGGAGGTCGGGATTGGCGCGGCGGATGGGGTTGCGGTTGGCGCGGTGCGGCGTTCGAGGGCGGCGATGGCGACGGGTGCGGGCGGGACCGGCGGCGGGGCGATGAAGGCTTGCTCGATGCGGACGAGCGAGGTGGTGGCAAAGGCTTCGAAGTCGGCCGAGGGGACGGCGACGGCCTCGGCGGCGATGCTGTCGGCGGCGATGCAGAAGTTTTCCTGGGCCTGGGGGCGGGCGAAACGGTTGTAAAGCGCGGTCATGTAGCGGTCGAATTCGGGCTGCCAATTGTCGCCGTGGTCGCGCCTGAATTCGGTGACTTCGGCCTGATAGGCGCTCGCGAGCAGCGATTTGCGGTCCTTGAGCATGGCGTTGTAGCGGGTGACGATGGCGCCGCCGGTCTTGCTGGTGCAGCCGAGCGCGGCGACGTTGAGCGCGGCGCGCAGGTGCCAGACACGCTCGGGACCGGTGAGCGACGGGTCGAGGCCGAGCGGGCGGCCGGCGTTGCCGGCGGGGGACGCCGCGGGGACGGACGGCGGTACAGGCTTGGGTTTCGAGGCGCAGGCGGCGACTAGGAGAAGCGCCGCTGCGGCGCAGGCACGGATGGTGAAGACAGGCTTTGGCATCGGGGGGAGCATGCCCGGGATCGCGGGGGCGGGGCAAGACCTTGTCGCTGCGGCGCTCCAGATCGGTTCGCTCAGGAACATCGTTTCGGTTGCTGCGTTTAATCATGCAGTCGTAAACGAGAAAGACTCCAATATGAAGACGCGTTTCCTGCTTGCTGCCGCCGGGGCAATGCTGATTTCGGGCGCTACAAACGCGCAAGCGCAAACCCAGCCGCAGCAGAGCGATATCCTGGGGCAGTTGCTGGGCGCGGTGTTCGGCACCAGCCCGCAGGCCAGCGAACAGACGATGGAGACCGACTGGAACCAGGGGCGCAAGCCGTTTGCCCAGCGCCGCGCCGCGCTGGATGCGCGGATCGATGCCGCCGTGCGGGCCGGGACGATGAACCGCGGCGAGGCCGAGCAGATGCGCCGCGAATACGACGATATCGTGCGGCTGGAGGCGCAGTATTCGGCCGATGGCAATGTCTCGCAGCAGCAGCGCACCGATCTGCGGAGCCGCTACCGCGCGTTGATCCAGCGGGTCGACGACACGGGGTACGGCGACGACGGCCAGGCAGACGGGAATGAGGGCGGGTACGACGAGCAATATGGTCGCTGGCCGACCCTGGCGACGCGCAGTGCCGATTTCGAGGCGCGGGTTGCGGCTGGCCTTCGCAGTCGCAGCCTGAGCCAGACGGAAGCGAACCAGTTGCGGGCCAATTTCCGCAGCGTGGCGCAGATCGAGACGGACTATGCCCGCGGCGGCATCAGCGCACGCGAGGAGGCGGACCTGCGGGCGCGTTACGATGCGCTCGATGCGCGGGTCGGCAATGTCGGATCGGGCAGCGGGTCCGGGAACGACCGGAATACGGCGCGGTGGACGCTGCTGGAGACGCGGCTGGCATCGGCGGAGCGGGCCGGCCGCATTACCCGTACGGAGGCGGTACAGGTGCGGGCGCAGCTCGGCGACCTGGCGCGGCTCGATGCGGTGTATGCGGTGGGCGGTTATTCGGCGGACCAGCGGTCTTACCTGACGCGGCGCTATGCCGATCTCGATGCGGCGCTGGGGTATAATCGCCGATAGGGATGTCTGGTGACGGCGGGTGCAATGGCGCCCGCCGCGACTGGCGGAAAGCTCAGACGGCGACGAAGCGATCGACGCCGCCGGCGTCGGTGATGCGGCGGATGCGGCCGCGTTCCTCAAGCCAATGGAGGTGGGCGACGGCTTCGCCGGTGGCGATGCCATAGTCGCTCTCGCCGATGGGCTTGCGGAACAGGGTGGCGAAGCTGTCGACGGCGGTGCGCGGCTCGGCGCAGAAGGCGGTCAGTTTTTCGAGCTTGTCGACATGGTCGTCGCGGAGCTGGTCGAGGCGGGTGTGGAGGCCGGTGAAGGGCTCGTTGTGCGCCGGCAGGACGAGGACGCCGGGGTCGATGTGGCGCAGCGTCTCGATCGATTCGAGCCAGTCGCCGAGCGGGTCGGCAAAGGGTTCGGTGGGATAGACCGAGACGTTCGAGGTGATGCGCGGCAGGACCTGGTCGCCGGAGATCATGATGCCGTCTTCGGAGACGAGGCACGAGTGCTCGGGGGCATGGCCGCGGCCGGTTACGATGCGCCATTTGCGGGCGCCGATGGTGAGCACGTCCTTGTCGCGGATGCGCTTGAAGCCCGCGGGGAGCGGGCTGACGATCTTGTGGAAATTGCCCCAGGGTTTCTGGCGGAGTTCGGCGACGGCGGCTTCGGGCCAGCCGGCGCGGATGCTGAAATCGACGGCTTCGGGGGGCGCGGAGTCGCGGACATCGAGGGTGAGGGTGCGCGCCAGCAGATATTCGGTGCGGGCGATTTCGAGCGGAATGTTCCAGCGCTCGCAGAGCCAGCCGGCGAGGCCGAGGTGGTCGGGGTGGTAATGGGTGACGATGAGCCGGGTGACGGGCTTGCCGGCGAGGGGGCCGGCGAAGAGGGTTTCCCAGTTGCGCTTGGTGCGGGGCATGTTGACGCCGGTATCGACCAGTGCCCAGCCGTCGCCGGCATCGAGCGCCCAGAGATTGATGTGATCGAGGCCGAACGGCAGCGGCATGCGGAGCCAGTGGATGCCGGGGGCGACCTCGAACAATGTGCCGGGCTCGGGGACCCAGCGGCCGAACGGATAATGGAGTCCACGCAGGTCCTGCGGCGCGCGGGATTCGGTAGGACTGGCCGGAATGCGCTCGAACGGCGCGGCGGGTTGGTCCTTCAAAGATACATCCGACATGGCCTATCCTTAGGTTGACGTTTACGGCAAGTCGACTCCTGTTGCCGATTTGCCGGATAGGACCGCGATGCATCCCAATGGCGCCTTTCGATTTCGGGCCGATGACCCGGCGCTGGCGTTCGTCGCGGCGCATGGCTTTGCGCATCTGTTCGGAATGACGCCGGATGGCCCGCGGGTGGCGCATGTGCCGTTGCTGGTGACGGAGGCGGGGACGGTGCGGTTTCATTTGGCGAAATCGAACGCGCTGGCGGCGCATCTCGATGGCGAGCCGGTGCTGGCGAGCATCGGCGGGCCGGGGAGCTATATCAGTCCGAACTGGTATGCCGATCCGGCGGCGAACGTGCCGACGTGGAATTACCGGACAGTGGAGATCGAGGGCGTGGTCAAGGCGCTCGACTGGGATGCGCTGGGCGAATTGCTCGATTTGACGGCGGCGACCTTCGAGCCGCGGGTCGGCGAGGACTGGACGATGGACAAGATGGCGCCGGCGCGGGCCGAGGCGATGATGAAGGCGATCACGGCGTATGAGCTGGTGCCCGACATCGTCAGGACGACGGACAAGGCGAGCCAGAACCGCAATGAGGACGATGCGCGGCTGGTTGTAGCGGCGCTGGAGCGGATCGGCGATACCGGCGGGGCAGCGGCGATCCGGCGGACGCGCGGATGGTGAAGCTCGCAGTTTTCGATTGCGACGGGACGCTGATCGACAGCCAGGTCAATATCCTGCGGGCGATGCGGTCGAGCTTCGAGCGGCACGGGCTGGCGGCGCCGGAGGATCATGCCGTGCGGCGGATCGTCGGGCTTTCGCTCGTTGAATCGATGATGGTGCTGGTGCCGGATGCGGAACCGGCGCTGCACGAGAGCCTGGCGCTCGATTACAAGAACGCGTTTCACCGGTTGCGCGCCGACAAGGGGCTGGATCCCGAACCACTGTATGACGGGGTGCGCGAGACGCTCGATCATCTGCGCGACAGTGGCTGGCTGCTTGGGGTGGCGACCGGCAAGTCCGATCGCGGGCTAGCGCTGGCGCTGGCGCATCATGGGCTGACGGGGCATTTCATCACGTTGCAGACCGCCGATCGGCATCCGTCGAAACCGCATCCGGGCATGTTGCTCGCGGCGCTGGCGGAGGCCGGGGCAACGACCGACGCGGCCTGCATCATCGGTGACACGGTGTTCGATATCGCCATGGGCGGCCATGCCGGGGTGCGCGCGATCGGGGTCGACTGGGGCTATCACGAGGCGGCCGAACTGATCGAAGCCGGCGCTGTCGGCGTGGCGATGGATGGCGGCGATTTGCGGAGATTGATCGATGGCTGACGATGTGCCGCCCCCGCCTCTGGCGCCTCAGCCGCTGATCCTGTCGAAGCAGGAGGCGGGAAAGCGGCTGGCAATCTATACGCTGTTCAAGCTGGTGGGGCTGGCAGCACTGTTTGCCGGGGTTTATCTGCTGCGCGGGGGCTGGTCGGTGGGCGGCGTGCTGGTGTTGGCGGCCGGGGCGGCGTCGATGTTCGTGCGGCCATGGATGCTCGGGTTGACGGTGCGGCCGGTCAAGAAATGAAGCGGTTTTACAAACTTGCGGCGGTGACCGGCGAGACGGCACCGTTCGGGGTGGCGCTCGATGGCCGGCCGTTGCGGACGCCGGCGCGGGCGTTGCTGGCGGTGCCCGCGCGGGCGCTCGCCGATGCGATCGCGGCGGAGTGGAACGGCCAGGGCGAGCAGATCGTGCCGCGATCGATGCCGCTGACCGGATTGTCGAATGCGGCGATCGATCGGGTGGCGGCCGATGTCGAGGGCTTTGCCGATGGGCTGGCGGTGTTCGCCGAGAGCGATTTGCTGGCCTATCGCACCGACGCCCCGGCCCCGCTGGTGGCGCGCCAAGCGGCCGAATGGGACCCATTGCTGGCGTGGGCGCGGCGGCGCTACGATGTCGATTTTCGGCTGGCGACGGGCATCGTCCATGTTGCCCAGCCCGAGGCGACGCTGGCGCGGGTGCGCGCGGCATACCGGGCCTTCGATGCATTCAGGCTGGCGGCGCTTAACCCCGTGGTGACGATCTGCGGTTCGGCGGTGATCGGCCTGGCGGTGGCGGAGGGCGAGATGGATGCCGGGGCGGCATGGGCAGCCGGGCATCTTGATGAGCTGTGGCAGGCCGAGCAGTGGGGCAAGGACCCGCTGGCGGAGGCGGGGCACGCCGAGCGGCAGGCCGACCTGGCGGCGGCAACGGAGTTCTTGCGGCTGCTCTAGCAGGTTCTTGCGCTGCGGGTGAGGGATGTCCGGACGAGACAGCACCCCTCACCCGCTCGCGCAAGCGCGCGAGTCGCCTCTCCCGCAGGGGGAGAGGGGTAGGTTCAGCCCGTTACGCTTCGCATGGTGCGGCGGCGGCGGCGCATGGCGGCGCCCGTCAGGCCGAAACCGGCGATGAGCAGCGCCCAGCTGGCCGGTTCGGGAACACCGTTCTGGACAGCCGATTCGACACCGAGAATGTCGAACGCCCATTCGTTGCTGCGCGGGTTGTTGGCCGTGCCCGAGACATCGGCGAAGGTGCTGGCGCCGGCGAAGGTGCCTGTGAAGACGTTGCCGGGGGCGAAGTTCGGATAGACCATGACCGAAACCCGGTAGAGGCCGGGATCGAGAACGGCGCTGAAGAACGTATCCCAGGCGCGGCCGGAGACGGCATCGGCCGCCACCAGCGACGCGCCGCCATCGTCGTTCTGGCCGACAAGGCCGCCGCCGGGCAAGGCGAACAGCGCCAGGATCGGATCGAAACCGCCGCGGGCGATGGTCTGGCCCGCCGCGTTGACACCGCCGGCATAGGACCAGCTGCGCAGGGTCACGTTCGAGGCCGCCCCGACAGTAAAGTCGAAGAACTGGACAGTGCCCGGGTTCGGCATTGATCCGGTAAACGAGAAGTCGGCCGCCGATGCAGCGGCAGAAGACAGTGCGACAGCGGCCGCAGCGACCAAGGCTGTTCTCAACATGGTTTACTCCCTTACGCGTGACGACGCCTGATTTTAGCGAAAGATAGCAGTGTTCAGCCGTTCGCCGCGTGCGATTAGGGAGGGGTTCGACTATCAATGGGAGTAGTTATTTGCCGCCGCACGACTGTCCGGGAAGGCGCCGGGCTGTCATAAAGTGAGGGCTTTACGGGTTCGCCGCGCCTGCTAAGCCTGCGCGCCATCGGACCGCCACATCGGACCAGCCAGGCAGACGGGGACCAGGATGCTCAAGACCCTTGAAGAACTCGAGCGCCGGCGCGACGCGGCGCGGGCCGGCGGCGGACCCAAGCGGGTCGAAGCCCAGCACGCCAAGGGCCGGCTGACGGCGCGCGAGCGGCTCGATATCCTGCTCGATCCGGGCTCGTTCGAGGAGCTCGACATGTACGTCGAGCATAATTGCGTCGATTTCGGCATGGCAGAGCAGAAGTTTCCGGGCGATGGCGTGGTCACCGGGTCGGGCACGATCAATGGCCGGCTGGTCTTTGTATTTTCGCAGGACTTCACCGTGTTCGGTGGTTCGCTGTCCGAGCGTCATGCGCAGAAGATCTGCAAGATCATGGACATGGCGATGAAGGTCGGCGCGCCGGTGATCGGCTTGAACGATTCCGGCGGCGCGCGCATCCAGGAGGGCGTCGCGTCGCTGGGCGGCTATGCCGAGGTGTTCCAGCGCAACGTGCTGGCATCGGGGGTGATCCCGCAGATCTCGCTGATCATGGGGCCGTGCGCGGGCGGTGCCGTCTATTCGCCGGCGATGACCGACTTCATCTTCATGGTGAAGGATTCGAGCTATATGTTCGTGACCGGGCCCGACGTGGTGAAGACGGTCACCAACGAAGTCGTCACGCAGGAAGACCTGGGCGGGGCGATCACCCATACCACCAAATCGGGCGTTGCCGACGTGGCGATGGAGGACGATGTCGACGCGCTGCTGCGGACGCGGCTGTTCTTCGATTTCCTGCCGCTCAACAACCGCGACGGGTCGCCGTATCGGCCGAGTGCCGATGACCCGGCGCGGATCGAGGCCAGCCTCGACACGCTGGTGCCGCCGAGCGCCAACAAGCCGTACGACATGCACGAGCTGATCCGGAAGGTCGCCGACGAGGGCGAATTCTTTGAATTGCAGCCGTTTCATGCCGGCAACATCATCATTGGGTTTGCACGGATCGAGGGCCATACCATCGGTATCGTCGCCAACCAGCCGATGGTGCTGGCGGGCTGCCTCGACATCAATTCATCGAAGAAGGCGGCGCGGTTCGTGCGGTTCTGCGATGCGTTTTCGATCCCGATCGTGACCTTTGTCGACGTGCCGGGGTTTTTGCCGGGCGTTGCGCAGGAACATAACGGCATCATCAAGCACGGCGCCAAGCTGTTGTTCGCCTATGCCGAGGCGACGGTGCCCAAGATTACCGTCATCACCCGCAAGGCCTATGGCGGCGCCTATGACGTGATGTCGTCGAAGCATCTGCGCGGCGATTTGAACTATGCCTGGCCGACCGCCGAGATCGCGGTGATGGGTGCCAAGGGGGCGGTCGAGATCATCTTTCGCGGGAAATCGCGCGAGGAGATCGCCGAGCGGACGGCGGAGTATGAGGCGCGCTTTGCCAATCCATTCGTGGCGGCGTCGAAGGGTTTTGTCGACGAGGTGATCATGCCGCATTCGACGCGCAAAAGGATCGCCGTCGGGTTGCAGAAGCTGCGCACCAAGAAGCTTGTGAATCCCTGGAAGAAGCATGACAATATCCCGCTTTAGGGAGCTTTGCCGAGCAATGCATTGCATGACGGGTTGAGCCTGGCGGGAGGCACGGTGGATGTTGAAACAAGTTCAGCATGACGAGGGTTTTCGTGCGGATGCCGGCCGAATGCCCCCTGTCTGAACCGGCAGGCTGGGCAGGCCGGCCTTGCAAGGTGCGCCGTGCCGGGTAAGGGAGGGCGCCTGTCTTCATGGGGGCACGCGTTGTTCAAGAAAATCCTTATCGCCAACCGCGGCGAGATTGCCTGCCGGGTCATCCGATCGGCGCGGGCGATGGGCATCGCCACGGTTGCGGTCTATTCCGACGCCGATGCGACCGCGCTGCATGTGCGGATGGCGGATGAAGCCGTGCATATCGGTGCATCGCCGGCGGCGGAGAGTTACCTGGTTGCCGACAAGATCATTGCGGCGTGCAAGGCGACCGGCGCCGAGGCGGTGCATCCGGGTTACGGATTTTTGTCGGAGCGGGCGTCGTTCGTCGAAGCGTTGAGCGCTGCCGGCATCGCCTTTATCGGGCCCCCTGCCCCGGCGATCGCGGCGATGGGCGACAAGATCGAGTCGAAGCGGCGCGCCAAGGCGGCGGGCGTTTCGGTGGTGCCGGGCTTTGTCGGCGAGATCGACGGCACCGAGCATGCGGTCGAGATTGCGGCGGGCGTCGGTTATCCGGTGATGATGAAGGCGTCGGCGGGCGGCGGCGGCAAGGGCATGCGGCTGGCGTGGAACGAGGCCGATGTGCGCGAGGGCTTCGAGAGCGTCAAGCGCGAGGCGCTGGCGAGTTTCGGCGACGACCGGGTGTTCATCGAGAAGTTCGTCGAGCAGCCTCGGCATATCGAGATCCAGCTGATCGGGGATTCGCACGGCAATGTGATTTATCTCAACGAGCGCGATTGCTCGATCCAGCGGCGCCACCAGAAGGTCGTCGAGGAAGCGCCGTCGCCATTCGTGACACCCGAGATGCGCCGCGCGATGGGCGAGCAGGCGGTCGCGCTGGCCAAGATCGTCGGCTACACCAGCGCCGGCACTGTCGAGTTCATCGCCGGGGCGGATCGCAGTTTCTACTTCCTCGAGATGAATACGCGGCTGCAGGTCGAGCATCCGGTGACCGAGTGCATCACCGGGCTGGACCTGGTCGAATTGATGATCCGGGTGGCGGCGGGCGAGGCTTTGCCGTTCACGCAGGACGATGTGAAGCTCGATGGCTGGGCGATCGAGACGCGGGTCTATGCCGAGGATCCGTATCGCGGGTTCCTGCCCTCCATCGGCCGGCTGAGCTCGTATGTCCCGCCCGAAGAGGGCCGCGATGGCATGGCGCGGGTGCGGATCGATACCGGCGTCACCGAGGGTGCCGAGATCTCGATGTTCTACGATCCGATGATTTCCAAGCTGATCACCCATGCGCCGACGCGGGCCCAGGCGATCAAGGCGCAGGCCGATGCGCTGGATCGGTACCTGATCCGCGGCATCAGCCACAATATCGATTTCCTGTCGGCGATCATGGCGCACGCGCGGTTCCAGGCCGGCGACAATGTGACGACCGGCTTCATCGCCGAGGAATATCCTGACGGGTTCGTCGGCGCGCCGGTCGATGCCGGGACGCGGACGGCGATTGCGGCAGCGGCCGGCGTGGTGCGCGCGATCGAGGCCGAGCGGGCACAGTTGATCGACGGGCAGCTTTCGGGCCACGGCGCCGAATATGGCGAGGAGTGGGTTGTCGAGCTTGGCGGCGAACAGATCCCGGTCAGCGTCAGCGGCGACGGCTCGCGGTACGAGGTCGAAGTGGGCGGCGATGTTATCGGCGTAGCAACCGACTGGCGGATCGGCTCGGTGCTGTTCGAAGGCGAGATCGGCGGCGAAGCGCGGTCGATGACGATCGAAAAGGCTGGCAGCGGCATGAAGGTGACGACGCGCGGCGCCGCCCACCGGGTGCGGGTGCTGACGCCGCGGGCGGCCGAGCTGGCGAACTTCATGATCGCCAAGGTGGCGCCCGATATGAGCCGGTTCCTGCTGTGCCCGATGCCGGGGCTGGTGGTGTCGGTGGCGGTGGCCGAGGGCGACAAGGTCGAGGCCGGGCAGCAGTTGGCGACCGTCGAGGCGATGAAGATGGAGAATATCCTGCGCGCCGAAAAGTCGGGGACGATCGGCAAGGTTCATGCCGCGGCGGGGGATTCGCTGGCGGTGGATGCAATTATTCTCGAGTTTGCATCCTAGACGCGGTTCGAGGCAGACGCTGCCTGTTAGCCGCGCGGTATCAATAGGGCGGTAGACGCCTAGCGCGCTGGGCGATGGTGGCTTCGGTCCACCAGGCGAGGTCGTCGGCAAAGCGGGCAAAGGCGCGTTCGAGGGCCTCGCCGGCATCGCCGATGGGCTGGCCGGCCGGATCCAGGGTGTCGGCGATCGGGCCGACCGTGAGCGTCGACGAGACGACCGCCATGCCCATTTCGGCGAGAATACCGTGCCAGGCGGAGTTCGCGCGCGCGCCTGCCAGTCGCCCGGCGGAATAGCTGGCAATGGCCGCCGGGCGCCAGAACCATTCCTCGAGAAAATGGTCGGTGAGGTTCTTGAGGCCGGGCTGGACACCCCAGTTATATTCGCCCGTGACGAAGACGAAAGCGTCTGCGGCGCGGATCTTTGCGGCGAGTGCGGCCATTTCCGGCGGTGCAGTGCCGGCGGGATATTCCTTGAACATGCGGTCGAGCATCGGCAGGCCGACGGCCCTGGCGTCGATCAATTCGGGCGTGTCGCCGCGGGCTGCCAGCCGGGCGACGAGATAGTCGGCAAGGCGAATGCCGGCGCGGTCGCTGCGGTAGGATCCGTAGAATACCAGGATATTAGCCATGTTCTGTCTGCTTCCTCGAGTGTGATCGGGCCTGTTGCGGGCTTTTATCCCATGAGAATAGAGGCGGCGCCATTGCAGCGACCAGGATCGCACCGGCCTACAAACGTGGCGAAAGTTACTTGGGCCTACAGGCCGGGTGCGGGCTCCACGCTTCGAGGACGGCTCTGGAAACAGTCAGTTAAAGCGATTCCTAAATAGTGTCGAACGGGCGAGATGGTGGCAGTAAACGGTTTGCCTAGTCGCCGCGACTGCATCTACCATAAGCGATAAAGTTGATACAGCAGTACGGCGCGTCGCTATTTGCAATCTGTGGGTGTTGCCCGCCGCGTTCCGCCGACAGCAGAGGCTGCTGTTCCAGACTTGGTCGCCAGTGCCTGTTTGGGAGTCAGCCTGCCGCGGTCTGTCGTTACCGACAACGTGAGTACGAGGGCGAAGTCGCGTTTGCCTTTGGCGCATCGAAGATCGTCGGCGACCAGACGGTGTTGAAGGCGGGTGCGACGTTCAGCACGCGCGGGCCATCGGGCTTCAATGCCGGCGTCGGATACCAGTTCTAACCACGTCCCCAAGGGGTCGCAGGCAAACGCCGGGGGTCATTCCCCGGCGTTTGTTTGCGTGCTCGGTCAGAGGGTTACGCCTTCGTGGGAGAGCAGCCAGGCCTTGCGTTCGACGCCGCCGGCGTAACCGGTGAGGGTGCCCGAGGCGCCGATGACGCGGTGGCACGGCACGACGATGCCGATCGGGTTGAGGCCGTTGGCGAGGCCGACGGCGCGGGCGGCACCGGGCATGCCGAGTTGGGCGGCAAGGGCGCCATAGCCTTGGGTGCGGCCGGCGGGAATCTGGCGGAGGGCGGCCCAGACGCTGCGCTGGAACTCGGTGCCGGCGGTGGCGATCGGGATGGTGTCGAGGGCGGTGAGGTCGCCGGCGAAATAGGCGTCGAGGGCGGTCACTATCGCGGCGGGGGTTTCGGATTCGGTTAGCGTGAAATGGCCGTAGTGGCGCGCCAGTAGGCGGCGCATGCGTTCCTCGAAGTCAATGAAATCAAGGGCTCGGAGGGTATTTTCGGGGTCGGTTACGACCAGCAATTCGGCGACGGGCGACATGTAGCGGGACAGTTTGAGGTGCTTTTCGGGTACTCCGAGGGTCTGTTTGCGGCGTGTTTTGGGAGATTGGCCGTGGACGGCGGCAAAAACCTCGTTGAAGCGGCGGACGCTGCCGAAACCGGCCTCGGCGGCGATCTGCGCCATTGTCAGTTTTCCGGCGTCGATGAGGGTGACGGCGGCGGCGAGGCGCCTGGCCTGCGCGACCGCGACGGGAGAGACGCCGAGATGGCGCTGGAAGAGGCGGCGGACCTGGCGGGCGCCGACGCCGAGCTTGTCGCCCAGATCTTCTACAAGGCGTGCTTCAACAGGGACCGGAGCGTCGCTGCTGTCGAGGGCGCCGGCGTCGATCAGTGCGAGGGCGCGGCGGACGCTGGTGGCGGTGCCGTTCCAGGCCGGGGAGCCAGGGGCGGATTCGGGGCGGCAACGCTTGCAGGCGCGGAAATCGGCGGCGACAGCGGCGGCGGCGGTTTCGTGGAAGGTGCAGTTCTTGAATAATGGCGTGCGGGCGGGGCAGACGGGGCGGCAATAGATGCCGGTGCTGGTGACGCCGGTGAAGAATTGCCCGTCATGGCTGCGGTCACGACGCTGAATCGCAGCGTAGCAGGTTTCGAGGTCGGGGATACTCATACGGGAGTTGTAGCGCCGCCGTGCCGTGAAGTCTGGCGGTTTTCGGACCTGATGCGTTGTGCGCTGTGTCCCCCTCCCTAACCGAGGAAGGGGGAAAGCAGGGTCAGGCGGCGACGATTGCCTGGCGGCGACGGCGCATCGCGGCACCGGTGAGGCCGAAGCCGGCGATGAGCAGCGCCCAGCTGGCGGGTTCAGGAACGGCGGTGCCGGCGGTGAAGCCGAAGTTCTCGAGAACGATGCCGTCCCCGGTGCCGGTGGTGATCTGGTAGATGCTGAAGCTCTTGATGCCGGCGCTGGCGAAGTTGAGATCAAAGAATGAGCCCACGCCGGCACCCGAGCCGACCACAGTGTCAAAGCCGAGCAGGGCGCCGCTGGCATCGAAAGCATCGATGCGAAGACCGTTGACGCCGACCTCGATACCGCGGATCTAGATGGCCGATGCCAGCGCCGTGAAGCTGCCGGTCACAGCGTTGCCTGACCCGAATACATAGGTGCCGGGCGCGCGGATGGCGAGGCTGCCCGAGGTGCCGGCGAGGCTGAAATTACCGGTGAACTGGGCATTGCCGAAGGTGACGCCCTGTGCCGCGTAGAAGCCGCCCACCAGGGTATTGGCCGAGCCGGTGTCGAAATCGATGGTGACGGCGGCGGCAGGCAGTGCAGCAACGGCCATGACGGCGGCAAGAGAGATTTTGGTAATGAAGCGCATGATGTACCCCCTTAAAAACCGGAGCCCCCGGCTGGTTACTGCGCGCTAACGAATGTCCAACATCTGTCAACCAAATGTAAAGAGTGTCCGTCGAAAAGATTTTCGACTTTGAACAGATACCATGTCGAGAAGCGGTGATTGCATGCTTCGTTTGGTTCGAATGAAAGCTTTTACGCGGTCCTGCAGCCGAACTGGCCGTTGGCGGTCAGGCCGCATTCCGCCCGCTGCCCGGAGCGGCTGAAGCGGAGGGAGGTGGCGCCGGCGGCGGCGCGGGCGATGACGTCGGCGACGGTGCCGACGGGTTGACCGCCGACGGCCTCGATGAGGTCGCCGGGCTTCAGGAACCCTAGCCGGGCGGCGGGGGCCTGGCCGAGGATCTGGACGACGACGACGCCGGATTCGGGGAGGCCGGCGCCGAGTTCCTGGGCGTAGGCGGGGGAAAGGTTGGCGACGGTGACGCCGCTGAGGATCGACTTGCCCGTCAGGGGCGTGACCTGGCGGGCCGGGGTTTCGGGCGGGGCCGCGAGGGTAACGGCGACGCGTTGCTCGCGGCCGCCGCGCATCAACACCACATCGAGGGCACGGCCGACGCCTTCGGTGGCGAGCGAGTAGCGGAGCTGGCCGCCGTCGGCGACTTCCTTGCCGTCGACAGTGCGCAGGACGTCGCCGATGCGGATGCCGGCCGCGGCGCCGGGACTGCCGGGGACGACGGCGGTGACGAGGAGGCCACCGGGGCGATCGAGGCCGTTGAGGCGCGCGCTTTCGGTGGTCAGTGGCTCGCCTTCGACGCCGATCCAGCCGGAAACGAGCTTGCCCTTGTCGGCAGCGGCGAGGAAGACGCGGACCATCTTGGACGGGATGGCGAAGCCGATGCCGTTGGAGCCGCCGGTGCGCGAGAATATGGCGGTGTTGATGCCCATCAGGCGGCCCTGCGAATCGAGCAGCGCGCCGCCCGAATTGCCCGGGTTGATGGCGGCGTCGGTCTGGATGAAGAACTGCCAGTCCGACACGCCGATGCCGGTGCGGGCGATCGCCGAGACGATGCCGGTGGTGACGGTCTGGCCGACGCCGAAGGGGTTGCCGATGGCGATGGTGACGTCGCCGACCTCGGCGCGGTCGCTGTCGCCCATGCGGATCACCGGCAGAGCGGCGCCCCTGGTGTCGACGCGGAGCAGCGCGAGATCGAGGCGGGCGTCGGCGAAGACCAGCTTGGCCGGATATTCGCGGCGGTCGGCGAGCGCGACGAGAATCTGGTCGGCGCCGGCGACGACATGATTGTTGGTGATGATGAGGCCATCGGCGGCGACGACGACGCCGGAGCCAAGCGATTGCTGGACGCGCGGCTGGGCCGGGCCGGCGCCATAAAACTGGCGCATGAAATCGGTCATCGACGAGGCACCGCTGCGATCGACGCGGGCGGTGTAGATGTTGACGACGGCGGGAGCGGCCGATTTGACGATGGGGGCGTAGGACAGCGAAAGCTGGCCGGGGCTGTCGGGGACGACGCGGGTTACGGGGGTGGTGTCGGTGGGGGCGACGCTGGCGGCGAAGCCGGTGGTCTGGGCGTGGGCTGCGACGGCGGCGCCGATGATGGCGAGAGCCAGGCCGGCGGTTTTGGTCGGGGTTGCCATGATGGTCCTGTCGGTATGCTAGCGCATTTGCTCAATTGTGCGGAGCGGGTGAAGCGGTGATGAACGGGGCAGAGAAGCAACTGGGTCCCGGGTCGAGCCCGGGATGACAGCATTGTGGGGGATTGGTTCATGAAGCTGTGGCATTGCAAGGATGCGCGGTCGTTTCGGGTGTTGTGGACGCTCGAGGAGCTGGGGCTGGACTATGAGCTCGAGCTGCTGCCGTTTCCGCCGCGGTGGATGAAGCCGGAATATCTGCAGGTCAATCCGCTGGGGACGATCCCGTATTTCGAGGATGGTTCGGCGAAAATGACCGAGAGCGCGGCGATTTGCGAGTATCTGGCGGTCAAATATGGGTCGGGGTTGGCCGTGCGGGCGGAGGAAGAAGATTTCGGGGCGTGGCTGAACTGGCTGCATCATGGGGAGGCGACGCTGACGTTTCCGCAGACGTTGGTGTTTCGGTATCTGACGTTGGAGAAGCCGGAGAACCGGAATCCCAAGGTGGCTGGGGATTATCGGAAGTGGTTTGTGGCAAGGACTGTGCTGGCGGAGCGGGCGTTGGCGGATGGGCGGGAGTTTTTGTGCGCCGGGCGGTTTACGGTGGCGGATGTGTCGGTGGCGTATGCGATGCAGTTTGCGGAGACGCTGGGGCATTTGGGGGAGGTTGGTCCGGGGTTGCGGGATTGGTGGGGACGGTTGCAGGGGCGGGAGGGGTTTTTGCGGGCTAAGGCGCGGCAGGCGGGGTGAGTTTACCCCTCACCCGGGACGCGCCAGGGCGCGTCTCTCGACCTCTCCCGCGGGGGGAGAGGTGACGGTAGGAAGTACCCCTCTCCCCACTCGCCGAAGTCGGCGAGTCGCCCTCTCCCTCAGGGGGAGAGGGGACGTGCGCTTGTGACTTCGTCTAGGCGGAGGGGGCGGTAGAGGTGGGGGAAGAGGAGGCCTCTGGCGGGTTCCCATTTGAGGTCTTCGCCGAAGCTGTCGGCGTCCAGCGTCAGTGCCATCAGGCCGGTTTCGCCCGCAAACCATTTTGTGGCGGTGGCGGCGACTTCGGACGGCGGCGAGATGTGGATGTAGCCGTCGCGGAGGTCGTCGGGGGAGCCGCGGAAGACGCCGGTGGACTGGAATGCCATCCATTCGTGGGCGCGGAGGATTTTCACGATGGGGGTCATTATTTAGCGCGCCGGACAGGGACCTGGACATTGCACAGGTCGACGGCGGCCGCCGGGCGGATGAAGAAACCGGTGCGGTTGGCGCGGGCGGCCTTGTAGTCGGCGAAGGTTTTCGAGGTCGTGTCCATGACTTCGAAACGCGGCGCGCCGGGGATGTTGGCGGCGAGGCGGACGCGGGTGATCGGCGTGTATTCGGCGGGAGTTTTGTAGAAGCCGATGTCGCCGGTGCCGCGCGGCAGGCTGGCATAAGCGGGCAGGCCTTCGACGACGCGGCCGACGACGGTGATGTTGCGATCGAGGTGGCGCGGGGCGTGGCCGATGACGGCGTAGAGCTCGCTGCCGTCGCCGGTGTCGGGCGGGTTGTCGCGGCCGACGCCGACGGCGGCGTAGCAGTGCGCGAGCCAGGCGGTGTTGGTGGTCTTGTCCTGGGCGACGGGCCAGCCGTTCGCAAAGCCGGCTTCGGCGTAGGTGTCGGGGTTGCCGAGGGGGGTGATGGTGAGGCCGGCGGCGGGGCGTTCGTATTCTGCCGGGAGGGGTGCGGGTTTGGGGGTGCCTTGAGGGGCGGGTCTGGCGGCCCATTGGACGACGTAATTGTCCTGGACGCGCGTGATGTTGCCGCCGTTAAAACGGCCTTGGGCGATTAGCGATTTTATGGCCGCGATATGGGCTGGGGCAAAATCGGGGGCGAGCTCGATGGCGAGGGTGCCGCGGGGGGTTTCGAGGAGGAGGAGGTTTTCTGGGGGGATGGGGCGCCAGGCCGAGGGAGGGGCTGAGGCGGCGATATCTGTGGGGCTGGGGGGCGCGGTGGGGATTGGTGGTGGGGGAGCGGCGAGGAGGAGGGCGAGGAGGATCATCGGGGGAGGATGGCTGGGGTGGGGGGATTGGGCAAGGGGTGGGGTGTGGGTGGTAAGAAGTAAGGGAAGCACCCACCCCCGACCCCTCCCTTGAAGAAGGGAGGGGGGAAGTGAGAAAGTGAGGCAGAACCCTCACCTTCCCTCTCGCCGAGGGGCGGGTGTCCCTTCCTCTCCCCAAGTGGGAGAGGGGTTTAAGACTTTGCCTCGAACTCCAGTGCGGCGCCGTTGATGCAGTGGCGCAGGCCGGTGGGGCGGGGGCCGTCGGGGAAGATGTGGCCGAGGTGGCCGCCGCACTTGGCGCAATGGACTTCGGTGCGGGTCATGCCGTGGCTGGTGTCGGTGGTGGTTTCTACCGAGCCGGGTACGGCGTCGTAGAAGCTGGGCCAGCCGGAGCCGGAATCGAATTTGGTGTCGGATTCGTAGACGAGCGTGCCGCAGCCAGCGCAGTGGAAGTCCCCTGCCCGCTTTTCGTCGTTGAGCGGTGAAGTGAAGGGGCGCTCGGTGGCGTGTTCGCGCAGAACGGCGTGCTGGTGGGGCGTGAGGGCACGGTCGGTCATGGAGTGTCCTTTACTTGGGGGCTTGCCTAAGATTGGGGGTCGCGGCTTTCATGGCAAGATGGGCCATGTGGCACTCACCCACCCCCGGCCCCTCCCTTGAAAGGGAGGGGAGCAGAAGCCAGCGCGTCGATGGCGCCTTGCAGGATGTAAGCGGCGGCGAGGCGATCGACGCGGTCGGCGCGGCGGGCGCGGCTGAGGTCCTCGGCGATCATGGCGCGTTCGACGGCCTGGGTGCTCCAGCGCTCGTCCCAGAGCAGCAGCGGCATGTCGAGGACCTCGAGGTTGCGGGCGAAGGCGCGGACCGACTGGGTGCGCGGGCTGTCGCTGCCATCCATGCTGAGCGGCAGGCCCATGACCAGGCCCTTGATGCGCTCGGCGGCGATGAACTTGCGCAGCAGCACGAGATCGAGGGTGAACTTGGCGCGGGCGATGGTGCTGTGCGGGCTGGCATAGGTCCAGCCGGCGTCGCAGGTGGCGAGGCCAATGGTCTTGGTGCCGGGATCGAGGCCTGCAAGGCGGCCGGCGTCGGGGAGCGCCTCGGCGAAGACGGCGGGCGAAGTGGTGATCACGCGGTGATCAGGCCTTGCTGACGCGGATCCTGCGCGGCTCCGGCTTGACCACGGGCTGTTGGTAGCGATCGACGCGGCGTTCGATGTCGGCGCGCAAATTGGCCCAGAACAGCGGGAAATCATAGACGTGATAGTTGTTGCCGGGCAGCACATAGGCGTTGAAGCCGGCGGGCGGCGCGCCGATGTCGAGGATGCCGGTCGGCAGGCAGCGCGCGCCGATGGTCTTGGGTTGCAGCGTGCCGGCGGTGAAATCGTCGTTCGGCACCAGCGCGCCGAAATTTGCGGTGGCGGCCTCGGGGGCGATGCCGGTGACGCCCGTCAGCGGGTTGGTGCAAAGTATTTCGGTGCCGAGGCGGCGGTCGCCGGTCAGGCCCATGCCGTTGTCGAAGCTGCCCTTGTCGAACTGGTCGCGGACGGGCTTGTAGTCGGCGGGCTGGGCAAAACTTTGCCACGACAGGATGCAGCCGGTCTGATCGGGAATGGTGCACGCCGGCAAGCCGAGCGCGGGCAGGTCGGCGGTGACCGAGATCGGCCAGCCGGGGATGTAGACGGCGACGAGGCGGTCGACCAATGGCGTGCCGGCGATGCGGTTCTTGAGCAGGCGCATCAGCAGCAGCGAGCCCTGGCTGTGGCCGGCGAGGATGATCGGCTTGTCGGCGGGCTGGGCGGCGAGGAAGACGGTGAAGGCGGCGTCGACATCGGCATAGGCGAGATCGAGGGCCTTGGCGGCCTCGGGCTTGTCGGTGAGGAAGGCGCCGAAGGTGGCCTGGCGATAGGCGGGGGCCCAGATGGCGCCGACGCTGTTGAAGACGCTGGCCTGAAAGCGGAGGAATTGCTCCATGCGCTGGGTGGTTGCGGGGTCGGTGATGCTGCCGTTCCAACGCGAGCGGTCGAAGACGGCGGTGGGCAGGACGTAGAAGACGGCGACGCCGGGCAAGGGTGCGGCAGTGTAGCCGGCGGGGGTCCAGCGGGAGGCATCGGTGAGGCGATCGGGGCGGGCGACCCAGGCTGTGGGCTTGATGTAGTTGGGGGCGTCGCCGGGGGCGGGCGCGGTGAAGGGCGCCGAGGGGACCATGGCGGTGCGGATAAGCTGGTTGCCGAACAGGCTGTAGGCGAAGGCGGCGGCGATCACGACCATGACGATGATCGCGATGATCCAGAGGAAGCGGCGGGCTAGCATGAGGGGCGTGTAGCAGGGGTCGATGGGGAATGGGAGGGGGTGGGGTGAGAGCGTTTGCCTGGGAGCGCCCTCACCTTCCCTCTCGCCGAGGGACGGGTTAGCAGGCTAGGCGGCGGTTTTCAGTCTGGCGGCATAGCCTTTGCGGAACTTCGCGAGCTTGGGAGCGACGACGGCGGCGCAATAGCCGTTGGCGGTGCCGTTGCGCTCGAAATAGCGCTGGTGATAGGCCTCGGCGGGGTACCAGACGCTGTCGGGCTCGATGCTGGTGACGATCGGACTGTCCCAGACATCCTGGTTGCGGGCGATGGCGGCTTCGGCCGCAGCGCGCTGCTCGGGAGAGTTGGGATAGATCGCCGAGCGGTACTGGGTGCCGGTGTCGGCGCCCTGGCGATTAAGCGTCGTCGGATCGTGGGTATGGAAGAAGATATCGAGCAGGTCGGCGTAATCAACGACTTGCGGGTCGAAGGCGATGCGGATGGCTTCCGCGTGGCCGGTATCGCCGCCGCAGACGGATTTATAGTCAGGGTTGGCCATGTGGCCGCCGATGTAACCCGACACGACACTGTCGACGCCGCGAAGTTCATTGAAAACGGCCTCGGTGCACCAGAAGCAGCCGCCGGCGATTGTTGCGATCTCGGTTGCCATCATGTCCTCGCTGGATTGTGAACGTTTAAGATAGGAAGCGGGTGCGGCTGTTGTAAGAGCAAAAATACGACCCGTGTTACTATTATTAATGAAGTTTTAAGGAAATTGCGGCGCTGGTCATTAGCGAAACGAGATGTTATCCACAGTTTCGACTCGGGGGGGTGGGGGATTGGCCGTTAACGTCATCATGCTCAGGGCATGGTTACAGCGGACGCCGCCGCCAAACCCCGGCCAGGGTCGAACTGGCAGGCGAGCGGCATGACAAATCATTATGAAGCCAATTTGTCGAACACGGCGTCCCGCATGGGAGCGTGGGTGCGCGGTATCCTGCGCCGATATCGCCGACCGATCGTGATGGTCGGCGCGGCGGCAGCGACCCTGGTCGTGGGGGTGAGTGCCGGCATGGCACCGGCGCGGCCCGCGGCGGCGACGACGAACGCGGCGGTCGGGGTGGTCGCCGGGCGCTAGGTTCAGCACTGCGATTATCGTGACTTTCATCGGGGCGATGCCCCTGCTACCCACATGCCCGAGCGGCGATAATGCTGCCGGTGTGGGGGGCGCATGGCCGATATAGACGGGCGCAACGGGACGGACAGGATCGCCGCAGCCACTGTGGCCGATGACATGCCTCCCGTCGGCGGCACTTACGCCAAATATGTGCTCGGCGTGCTGGTGCTGGTCTATGCGATCAATTTCATCGATCGGCAGATCCTCGCCATCCTGGCCGAGGACATCAAGCGCGACCTCGGGCTGAGCGATGCCGACCTGGGGTTTCTGTACGGGACCGCCTTTGCGGTATTCTATGCGCTGTTCGGCATTCCGTTGGGGCGGCTGGCGGACAATTGGGTGCGCGTGCGGCTGCTCAGCATCGGGCTGTTCGTCTGGTCGGGGATGACGGCGATGTCGGGGCTGTCGACGAGCTTTGCGCAGTTGAGCGCGGCGCGCGTCGGGGTCGGCATCGGCGAGGCATCGGCGAGCCCGTCGGCGTTCTCGATGCTGTCGGACTGGTTCCCGCGCGAGAAGCGCGCGACGGCGCTGGCGGTTTATTCGGCGGGGCTTTACGTCGGCGGCGGCATCTCGCTGTTCATCGGCGCGGTCGTCGTCAAGGCCTGGAACACGGCGTATCCGGTCGTCGGGCCGATGGGGCTGGTCGGCTGGCAGGCGGCGTTCCTCGCGGTCGGCATTCCCGGCATGGTGCTGGCGTTCTGGGTTTCGACCCTGAAAGAGCCGATCCGCGGCCGTGCCGAGGGCTTGCCCGAGCCGGCCAAGGTCGAAAATATCGGCCGCAAATTGTGGGAAGACATATCGAGCGTCATCCCGCCGCTGACGCTGTTCCACCTGGCGCCGTTCGGGGCGCGGGTGCTCGGCACCAACATCGCCGTGGCGGTCGGATTCGCCGCGCTGGCGGTGCTGATGATCGGCGTTACCGGTGATATTCCGCAATGGACGGCGATCTGCCTCGGCGGTTATGCGGTGACCAGCTGGGCGCAATCGCTGCGCGAGCGTGACCGCCCGACCTATGCGCTGATCTGGGGCACGCCGACGTTCATGCTGGCGCTGGTCGGCTTCGGAACCATCTCGTTCGTCGGTTATTCGGTGGGTTTCTGGGCGACGCCTTATGCCATCCGCACATTCGTCGTGCCGTTGCAGGCAGCGGGCGGCCCCCTGCCCTGGTATGCCAGCACCGAGATGGTGGCGCTGATCCTGGGCGGCTGGGGCGCGGCCGGCGGGTTCCTCGGCGTCGTTACCGGCGGTATCGTTTCGGACTGGGTGAAAAAGCGCAATCCGGGCGGGCGCATCCTCGTCGCGGCGCTGGCGACGGTCATCCCGGCACCGTTCCTGTTCGGCATGTTCACCACCGACAGCCTCGGCTGGTTCCTGCTGCTGAACATTCCATTGGCGGTCGGCAGTTTCTATGTCGGGATTGCCGCGGCGACGACGCAGGACCTGGTGCTGCCTCGCATGCGCGGCGCAGCGACGGCGACCTACTTCATCGGCTCGACGCTGATCGGGCTGGGCCTGGGGCCTTATTTCACCGGGATGGTATCGAAGGCGACAGGCAGCCTCGCGACGGGTATCCTGGCGTTGCTGTTGATGGCGCCGGTGACGCTGGCCTGCCTTTACTTCCTTTATCGCAAGCTGCCGCTGGCAGAGGCGACGCGGGTGGAGCGGGCGCGGGCTGCTGGTGAGCCAATCTAGTTCTGGGGCGCCGCCCTCACCCGCCCGACTTTCCCGACGCGGAAGAGGGTTTGTAACGAAGGAAGCAAGATGAAGATCGACGATTTGTTCTCGGTGCGCGGCAAGCTGGTGGTGATTACCGGGGGCAGTCGCGGCATCGGCGAGATGATCGCGCGCGCCTATGTCGAGAATGGCGCGCGGGTGATCATCACGGCGCGCAATGCCGCGGTCTGCGATGGGCTGGCGGCGGAATTGTCGAAGATCGGCGAGTGCGTCTCGATCCCAGCCGATCTGTCGAGGATGGACGAGATCGAGCGTTTTGCCGCGGCCGTGGCGGCGCGCGAGAGCAAAGTCGATGTGCTGTTCAACAACGCCGGTGCCAGTTGGGGGGCACCGTTCGACGATTTCCCCGAAAGCGGCTGGGACAAGGTCATGGACCTTAACGTCAAGTCGATCTTTTTCCTGACGCAGAAGCTGGTCAAGCTGCTCGAGGCGGCCGGCAGCGCCGACGACAATGCCCGGGTGATCAACATCGGCTCGATCGATGGCCAGCATGTCTCCGACCTCGAGACCTACAGCTATGCGGCGTCGAAGGCCGGTGTCCTCCACATGACGAAGATGATGGCCAAGTTCCTTGCCGGGCGCCACATTGCCGTCAACGCCATCGCGCCGGGGTTCTTCCCGTCGAAGATGACAGCGGCCATCCCCGCCGATTTCTCGGCCGCCATGCAGCAGGAAACCCCGATGAAGCGTTGGGGTAACGCCGACGACATGGGCGGGGTCGCGCTGTTCCTCGGCAGCCGGGCCAGCGGGTTTTTGTGCGGCAGCGTGGTCACCGTCGATGGCGGCTATGCGACGACGGTGTGACGATGCGGCTTTCCGGTCATAAATGCCCCATTTTCGGGCAGGTGATAGGTGTTTTGGCACAAATGTCGTCCAAAAGTGCAGAGTATGACGTCGATTTCGGCAGTTTTGGTTGAAATTCGGCGGTAATTCGAACTGGCACGATAATTGCTTGTCAATGTGTGTATGCAAGGGGAGCGCGGTGAAAAAGATCGAAGCTGTGATCAAGCCGTTCAAGCTTGATGAGGTCAAGGAAGCGCTCCACGAGGTCGGCGTTTCCGGTATCACCGTGACCGAAGCCAAGGGGTTCGGGCGCCAGAAGGGCCATACCGAATTGTACCGCGGCGCCGAATATGTCGTCGATTTCCTGCCCAAGGTGCGGCTCGAGGTCGTCGTCGACGACGACCAGGTCGACCGTGTGGTGGAAGCCATTGCCAATGCCGCGCGCACCGGGCGCATCGGCGACGGCAAGATCTTCGTCTCCGCGATCGAGAGCGCCGTGCGGATCCGCACCGGCGAGCGCGATTCGGATGCGATTTAACATCAGTTCAAGCGAAGGGGTTAAGACACGATGGCCATGAACGCGTCGGGCATTCTCGACATGATCAAGGAGAAGGAGATCGAATGGATCGATCTCCGCTTTACCGATCCAAAGGGCAAATGGCACCATTTGACCATGGTTTCCGGCGTCGTCGACGAGGACATGCTGACCGAGGGCTTCATGTTCGACGGTTCGTCGATCGATGGCTGGAAGGCCATCAACGAGAGCGACATGATCCTCATGCCCGACCTCGATGCCGTGTATGTCGATCCGTTCTCGGCGACCCCGATGCTGATCGTCATCTGCGACATCGTCGAGCCTTCGACCGGCCAGCTTTATGGGCGTGACCCGCGTTCGACGGCCAAGCGCGGTGAAGCCTATCTCAAGTCGACCGGCATCGGCGACACCATCTACATCGGCCCGGAAGCCGAATTCTTCGTCTTCGACGACGTGCGCTTCGGGCTCGGTTATGGCGAAGGCTTCTACCACCTCGACGACATCGAGCTGCCGGGCAATTCGGGCAAGCAATACGACGTCGGCAACATGGGCCATCGCCCCCGCGTCAAGGGCGGCTATTTCCCCGTGGCACCGGTCGATTCGGCCGTCGACCTGCGCGGCGAGATGGTTTCGACCATGCTCGAAATGGGCCTGCCGTGCGACAAGCATCACCATGAAGTCGCCGCGGCGCAGCACGAGCTCGGCCTGACCTATGGCACTATGACGACGACCGCCGACCGCATGCAGGTCTATAAATACGTCGTCCACCAGGTTGCCCATGCCTATGGCAAGACCGCGACGTTCATGCCAAAGCCGATCAAGGACGACAACGGCAGCGGCATGCACACGCATCTGTCGATCTGGAACGGCAAGACGCCGCTGTTTGCCGGCGATGGTTATGCCGGGCTTTCGGAACTGGCGCTGTTCTTCATCGGCGGCATCATCCGGCACGCCAAGGCCTGCAACGCTTTCACCAACCCGTCGACCAACAGCTACAAACGACTGGTCCCGGGCTTCGAGGCTCCTGTCTTGCTGGCCTATTCGGCGCGCAACCGGTCGGCATCGTGCCGCATTCCCTACGGCACCGGTGCCAAGGCCAAGCGCGTCGAAGTGCGTTTCCCCGATGCCATGGCCAACCCGTATCTCTGCTACACGGCGTTGCTGATGGCTGGACTCGACGGCATCGAAAACCGGATCCACCCCGGTCCGCCGATGGACAAGAACCTTTATGACCTGCCGCCACGCGAACTGAAGAAAGTGCCGACCGTCTGCGCGTCGCTGCGTGAGGCTCTCGGCGCTCTCGACCGCTCGCGCGCGGTATTCACCAAGGGCGGCGTTTTCACCGACGACCAGATCGATTCGTACATCGAGTTGAAGATGCAAGATGTCATGCGCTGGGAAATGACCCCGGCACCGGTCGAATTCGACATGTATTACAGCGTCTGAGGCTTTGACTTTCGCCGCTGTTGGTTAGCCGGCGGCGGCGGAGGCAAGGCGTCCGGAACTTCGATCAAAGCGCAGACAGAAAAGGAAGGCCCGGGCATGATCCGGGTCTTTTTTTGGCAATGATGTCGTTCGCAAACAAAATCTCGACAGGCAGGAATTGGTGGAAAGCGGTCGTCGCCTATGACACCGGCACGATACCAAAGTAGTCTCCGCCGATTGCATTTAAAAGACAGGGCCCGAGTATACGAGCGTCCGCCGCTCCGGCATCGTCGTAGATTTGAAAGCAGAAAGCACGCGCATCGGAAAAGGAGGCGGGACGATCACGGATGGCTTTGAAGTACGGATACTCGTCGTCGGGGCTTGTCAAAATACGTGACACGTTAGTCTCTGCGTGATTGGCTGAGATCAGGGACCAGTCTTGCTCATCCAAGCAGCCTGTGTTCCTCGGCCGCCTAGTCAGGCAGAAGCGATAGGCGCGATCACGCATAGCCTGCGTTGACTTTGACCATACCGCATTAGCCACGCGCCAGTTCTCTGTTGGACCAGCTTTGGAGCGGCCCTGCGTTGCTCGCACCTCGTCAAGTGTCGGTGGCGAGGTCGCTGATGAGCATCCGCCAACCGTCCACGCGAATAACAGGAATCCGAGCATTGGCTTCATACAGGCAGCATAGCAGTTAAACCGTGCTTCGCTATGTCCGCTCTGGGCGAAAACGGTCGTTCATTTTGCAAACGATATGATCGCCGATTTTTTTGATCCGAGTGTAACTCATGTCGCGCTGCACCATGACCGCGCGATTCAGCTTTGAAGGCATGGCAGCCGATTGGCTTGATCCCATAACCTTATGATAACATGAAAAAGGGGCCGAGGCCTTCGCTTCGGCCCCTGAGTAAATCCTTGGGGAGGATCGCCGTGTTGGCCTCATCTTTGTGCACTGCAGCAAAGGCTTTTGCAATGCAGAAAATCTCATAAGGGCGATTTTATTTTCGCGGGTGGAGGCAGTCTGCGTTCGCCCCCTGTTCCCGGCGTGCGGCTCCGCCTATACCCGATGGATGAGCGACCTGTTTGCCGCGACCGCGGCCCCGAGCGACTATGATGCCAGCCATATCGAGGTCCTTGAGGGCCTGGAACCGGTACGACGCCGACCGGGCATGTATATCGGCGGGACGGACGAGCGCGCGCTGCATCACCTCGCCGCCGAGGTTCTCGACAATTCGATGGACGAAGCCGTCGCCGGACATGCCAGCCGAATCGAAGTGACGCTCGAGGCCGACGGTTCGCTGTCGATCGCCGACAACGGCCGCGGCATCCCGATCGACCCGCACCCGCGCTTTCCCGATAAATCGGCGCTCGAAGTCATCATGACCATGCTGCATTCGGGCGGCAAGTTCAGCGGCAAGGCCTATGCCACCAGCGGCGGCCTGCACGGCGTCGGCATTTCGGTGGTCAATGCCTTGTCATCCGACATGAGCGTCGAGGTGGCCCGGAACCGGGAACTATTCCGCCAGGGCTATTCGCGCGGCTTTCCGGTGACGGCGCTCGAAAAGATGGGCGCTGTGCCAAACCGGCGCGGGACCACAATCCGGTTCATGCCCGATGCCGAGATTTTCGGCGTCGACGCCAAGTTCCGCGCCTCGCGGCTGTATCGACTGGCACGATCGAAGGCCTATCTGTTCGGCGGCGTCGAAATTCGATGGAAGGGTGCGCCTGCCCTGCTCGACGGCGACACGCCCGAAGCCGCGACGTTCCAGTTTCCGGGTGGTCTCGCCGACCATCTGAAGGAGCGGCTGGCCGAGCGTGAAATGGTGACGTCCGACCTGTTCGCCGGTCGTGCCGACCTCGCGGAGGGCAAGGGCGCCGTCGAATGGGCTTGTGCCTGGCCGCATTACGGCGAGGGCGCCGCGAGCTTTTACTGCAACACGATTCCGACGCCCGACGGCGGTACGCATGAGACCGGCCTGCGCACGGCGCTGACGCGCGGATTGCGCAATTATGCGGTGCTGACCGGCAACAAGAAAGCCGGCGAGCTCTCGGGCGAGGATGTGTTCACCGGCGCCGAGATCATGTTGTCGCTGTTCATCCGCGACCCGCAATTCCAGAGCCAGACCAAGGACCGCCTGACGTCGCCGGAAGCGGCGCGGCTGGTCGAGAATGCCATCAAGGACCATTTCGATCATTGGCTGACCGGCTCTGGCGAGCGCGGCCGGGCGTTGCTGGCCTTTGTCGTCGAGCGCATGGAAGATCGGTTGCGGCGCCGTGCCGAGCTGCTGGTCAAGCGCAAGACGGCGACGTCGAAGCGCAATCTACGTCTGCCGGGCAAATTGACCGATTGCTCGCGCAGCGACGCGGCGGGAACGGAATTATTCATCGTCGAGGGCGATTCCGCCGGCGGATCGGCCAAGCAGGCGCGTGATCGGCTGAACCAGGCCATTCTGCCGATCCGCGGCAAGATCCTGAACGTCGCCAGCGCCAACGCTGCCAAGATCGGCGCGAATACCGAGGTCGCCGACCTGATCCAGGCGCTGGGCTGTGGCACGCGCGGCAGTTATTCGCCCGAGGCGCTGCGTTACGAACGCATCGTCATCATGACCGACGCAGATGTCGACGGGGCGCACATCGCGACGCTGTTGATGACGTTCTTCTTCCAGGAAATGCCCGGGCTGGTCCGCGACGGCCATCTGTTCGTGGCGCAACCGCCGCTGTATCGGCTCGCCTCGGGGGGGACCGTGGTTTACGCGCGCGACGACGCGCACCGTGCGGAATTGATGAAAACGGTGTTCGCCGGAAAGACGAAGATCGAGATCGGGCGGTTCAAGGGGCTTGGCGAGATGGCGCCGCAGCAGCTGCGCGAAACGACGATGGACCCGGCGAAACGGACGTTGCTGCGTGTGCGGCTGCCCGAGGATGTCGACGGACGCGCCGATGTCGCCGACCTGGTGGAACGGCTGATGGGACGCAACCCCGAGCACCGCTTCGCTTTCATCCAGGCGCACGCCGAACGGGTCGACGCCGAAGCCCTCGACGCCTGATCAGGCCGAAACGGCGTCGAGCGACTCGCTGGCAGCAAGCCATCTTGCTTCGCTGGATTCGAGCGCCCGGTCGGCTTCACCGCGCAGACGCATGAGATCGCTCGCCGGACGGTGCGCGTCGGAAGCGTTGGCGGATCTTGGATCAGTCAACGCCCGGTCGATTTCGGCGATACGTGCTGTCAGTCGCGCGGTTTCGGCCTCGGCGTCCTTGACCGCCTTGCGCAGCCCGGCGGAAGCTTCGCGGGCTGCAGCGGCGGCCTTGCGGTCGTCCTTCTTGTTGGCTTTCGACCTGCTGCCTTCAGGGCTTGGCGGACCCTTGCCAAGAATGCTGTCGGTGTAGTCGTCGAGGCTGCCCGCAAATTCGAGCGCGCGGCCGGCGTCGACCAGCACCAGTCGGTCGGCGCTGGCCTCAATCATGTGGCGATCATGGCTGACGACGACGACGGCGCCATCATAATCGTTGAGCGCCTGGACAAGGGCTTCGCGCGTGTCGACATCGAGGTGGTTCGTCGGCTCATCGAGGATGAGCAGGTGCGGCGCGTCGCGGGTGATCAACGCCAGCGCCAGGCGGGCCTTCTCGCCGCCGGACATCTTGCCGACTTTCTGCTCGGCCATGGCGCCTGAAAAGCCGAACCGGCCAAGCTGGGCGCGCACCTGCGAAGGATTGGCACCGCGCATCAGACGGCTCATATGCTCGAGCGGCGTGTCGTCGCTGTCGAGTTCCTCGACCTGGTATTGGGTGAAATAGCCGACGCGCAGCTTGCCCGGCGCGTGCTTCGTGCCCTCCATCGGCGCCAGCTGGCCCGAAAGCAGGCGCGCCAGGGTGGTCTTGCCATTGCCGTTGCGGCCGAGCAGCGCCAGCCGGTCATCGGGATCGAGCCGCAGGTCGATGTGCTGGAGAATAGGCTTGCCGTCGTAACCGACGCTGGCCTGGTCGAGCTGCACCAGCGGTGGCTTGAGCGCTTGCGGCGACGGGAAGTTGAATATCAACGTCGGATCGCTGACCGCCTCGGCGATCGGCTGCATCCGCGCCAATGCCTTTTGCCGCGACTGCGCCTGCTTGGCGGTGCTTGCCCGAGCACTGTTACGCGCGACATAGTCCTGCAGCTTGGCGCGCTGTGCCGCCTGCGCCTCGCGCGCCGACGCCAGTTGCGCCAGACGCTCGGCGCGTTGACGTTCGAAATCATCGTAACCGCCGGGGTAAAGCGTGATCTTCCCGCCCTCAAGGTGGAGGATATAATCGACGACATTATTAAGCAGGTCGCGCTCGTGGCTGATCACGACGATGGTCGCACGGTAGGTTTTGAGGAAGTTCTCGAGCCACATCGTCGCTTCGAGATCGAGATGGTTTGACGGCTCATCGAGCAGCAGGAGATCGGGCTGGCTGAACAGCAGCGCCGCGAGCGCGACACGCATGCGCCAGCCGCCGGAGTAGCTGTCGAGCGGGCGATGCTGCGCGGCCTCATCGAAACCCAACCCGACCAGGATCCGGCTGGCCCGCGCCGCCGCCGTATAGGCATCGATGGCGATCAGCCGCTCGTGGATTTCGGCAAGGCGATGCGGCTCCGGATGGCCCTCCTCCTCGACCATCAGCGCGGCGCGCTCGACGTCGGCGGCCAGCACGGTCTGGAACGGCGTGCCCTGCCCGGCCGGCGCTTCCTGCGCGACATAGCCGAGCCGCGCCGATTTGGGCATTTCGACACTACCGCTATCGGGATCGAGGGTACCGGCGATGACTTTCATCAGCGTCGACTTGCCGGCGCCATTGCGGCCGATCAGCCCGATCCGCCCACGCGGGGGCAAGGTTGCGGTAGCACTATCGAGGATGGTCCGGCCGCCAAGGCGGACAGTCACGGCGTTCATGGTCAGCATGCCAGCGCCCTAGCATGGTGCGCTGCGGAATGAAATGCGTACGTCAGCCGGTCGGTGCTGCGGGCTCGGCGAAAAACGCGCCGGCAGGTCCGGGATAAACGACCGGACTGGACAGCCCATCGGCGCTGACCGCCGACACTCCGAAAAACCATGTGTCGATATCGATTCCGGGCAGTACGATCGATGTCGTATCCCCGGGCACGTCGCGACTGGTAGTCCAGGTGGCCGCAGTGGTCGGGCGCCACCAGACACGATAGGATTTCGCGCCGGCGACCGGTTTCCACGATAGTTTCGTATCGGGCGTAACTGCGCCTTCGACGATGACCCCCGACGGCGGCGCCGGCGCACCCGCAAGCGCTGCCAACGCGGCTATGTTAAGCCGTGTGACCTTCGCGAGGTACGGGAAGTCGACGCCGTCGACCGTGTCGCCGAACTTGCGGCCGTTCTCCGTCCTGACATTCTGGTGCTGGCGATCGTAGTTTTCCTGGCGCTCGGTGATGCGCACGGAGGGAAATCCAGCAGCCAGCATCGGCACCTGGTCACCGCCGCGCCCAAATCGATCGGTGCGATATACCTGCTCGACCCGGAGGCCAGATTTCCCCTCCAGCCCGGCGATAAAACGCGACAGATTGCGCGCCGGCGAGTCGACTTCCCCGCCATTATAGCGTCGCCGGCCGGCTTGCTCCGGCGTTTCCGTCGCTTTGGTACCCTCCGAAAACACCCTGACCGTACGATCGTCACGCGTCCCGCTCGATCCGCCACTGTTGCCGACAATATCGTTGTTCAGCACCGCCTCGACCCGCCAGCTCTTCGTCTTCGCCGTCTCGGCCAACAATTTGCCGCCGAGAAGACCCTGTTCCTCTCCGGATAGAAGCGCATAAACAATCGTCGCCGGAAATTTTTGCCGGGACAGCACGCGCGCTGCTTCGATCACGGCCGCAGACCCCGACCCATCGTCGTTGGCACCTGGCGCGTCGCCGCTGTTATCCATCACATCACTGTTGCGGCTATCGATATGAGCGGAGATAATCACCACTCGATCGGGATCGCTGGTACCGCGCTGGATCGCCAGCACGTCGACGATCTCGGCCGGCACGGGCACACGTGGGCTGGTCATCATGCTCGATGGCGCCTCGACCACCAGGCAGCCGCCGCAAGATTTCGAAAATTCGGCGAATCTGGCAGCGCCATAGCGCCGGGCTGCGCCGATCCCGCGCGTTTCGGATTTCGTATCCGACAGCGTGTGCCGTGTTCCGAAGCCGACAAGTCGATCGATCGTCTCACGCAGCTCGCGTTCGGACACTTCTGCAGTAGCGGCGCTCGCTCCGATCGGCTGAAGCGTCAGAAACATAAAAATGCTGAGAACTGAACGATACATCAAGCCAGGCCCCGAAATTGGTTTCCGGCACGCTGCCATGCTTGGTCCGCATCGTCCAGACGGATCGACACCCAAGCATCACAAAGAAAAAGGGCCGCTCCTTTCGGAACGGCCCCAAATCTCGATATTCGATCGGCTTACTGCGGTGTGCAGGGACCGCTCGAGGTTGGCTGTGGAGCACCGCTGAAGGTGATTTCCACGCGCCGGTTCTGCGGCTCGCGAACACCATCAGCCGTTTCGACCAGCAGGCGGGTTTCACCGAATGCTTCCGTCGTCATCGACGAATCTGGAACACCCTTGGCAGCCATATAGGCCTTCACGGAGTCCGAACGACGCTGGGAGAGACGCATGTTGTATTCGGCGGTACCCGAAGTATCGGCGTGACCGGCGAGAACAATGCTGGTCTGGCCCGTTGCGGCATACTGCTCAGCAGCACGATCGAGGATCGCGGATGCTTCAGCCGTGATAAGCGACTTGTCCCAATCGAAGAACACCAGGAACGGTCCAGGCGTCACAGCGGCAGGTGGGCAAGGCGGCAGCGGCGCAGGCGCAGGCGCCGGTGCCGGCGGAGGAGGAGGAGGCGCCATTTCGGGCTCGAAGAAATTGTACGCGAGCGTCAGCATGAGGCTGTGGCTGCGATACTTGGTTTCCGTCGCGAGACCATTGGTCGTGAAGGTCTCGACCTTCGGCACGTTGAAGAAACGATACTTCAGGCCAACTTCGATGTGATCCGTGATCGGTTTGTAAACGCCAGCCAGAACCTGGTAGGCAAACCCGGTATCGGAGTCATCGTTGAACGCAGGGCCGAACTTGGCGTTCTGATAGATGTGATGCTGGACGCGAGCGATACCGGCACCACCGCCGATGAAGCCGCCGATGCCGCCATCCTTGCCACCGAAGTCGAACAGGCCGTTTGCCATGAATGACAGGACACGAGCGTTACCATCAGCAGCATCGGTGTTAACACCAAGTGCCGGAACGGCAACCGCGCCAACACGATAGGCGACGGAGATCGGGATGGCAGGAATTGCCTGCTCAATCGTGACCTGGTCAAGGTTGTTGTTCTTGTAGCCGACTTCGAATTCCGCGCGGAATGCACCGAAATCATAACCGATCGTGCCGCCAGCGGCGTAGCCGACTTCATGCTTCACACGAATGCCGTCTTCAACGACAACCGGTGCTGTCGTACCGACACCCGGACGGGTGATGTCGAACAGCTGGTTCTGCATGAGATTGCCGCCGCCTTCGACGCCAACATACCAGGCCTTGTCGCGTGCCAGGGCAGGCCCAGCCAGTACGGTCGTGGCAAGTGCCAGCGCCAAACCAAATTTACGCATTGTCATCCCCTTTCAACTCCATTGTGTCCGTCGAACTGCCTGAACGCTCTAACCCACCCAACTGTTCAGGTGCAAGAGGCGATTGCAGGACTTTGTGGCCTTCGGGCAACAGTAAGTTCGGGAAAAACATAAGCAACGCCTGCAATTTCAAGTCACAACGCGATACCTTGAGTTCGTAACGAATCAATAATCTGCGTAATCGCTGCACGCGCCTCGATATCGACGATACTTCCGCCGATTTCCAAGGCCACGCCAACGGGTGATCCTGCGAGAATTTTTCGCCCTGCAATTACCAATCCTGAAACAGGCCAACCGTCGCTCCAGCCGCCATCGAACACGACGAAGCCGGCTTCATCCACGATCCAGGCGACGCAGCCAATGACCGGCGCTGTCAATATCCAGCCAAAGCCGTCATAGCTGGCGATAGCGTCCGCCGCGCTCGCCCAGGCTCCCCCGGCGCCCGACGGGACGATATAGGCGTCTCCCGGCACAGGCGTCGACGGGGCCACGGCCAGCACGCGGCTCGAAATCGATAGGTGCATCTGTCGATCAATCGCCAAAATCGCCTCGTTATGGCTAACTTCCTTCTGCGCCTGCCCGCTTGCCAACAGTGCCAGGCCGTGCCGGATCGTCTCGCTCATTACCTTGCTCCTGATTCAAAATGTCTCGTCGCCGCACGGCCTGGCCCCGCCATGGCACTCAGTTGCGTCACCGTAACGCTCACTTCGCCGCCGCCATCCGCCAGCCAGTCGGCCAGCGGCAGGCTGCACTGCGGTTCGGCAACCACGAAGCGCCGCGGCGCATGCTCGCCTGTCGAAAACACGACCTGATATGATTCGGTCGCCTCACCCAACGGCGCATCGACAAAGTCCGACCAGCCGAAACCCGTTCGGCTGCGTCGCACCCATTTCGCCGTGATTGCCACGTCCGATCGTGTTAGTTTCAGATGAACCGGCGATAGCGGGCGCAGCGCCTGCCCGCCGGCCGCCACCGCCAGCGAAGCCGATCCGGCATCGCCCACCCCCGCGGCCCGCACGCGGAACATTCGGCCGAGCGCTTCGGCCGGTGGATCGAAAGGCAGCATCCCGCCCGGATCCAGCATGACGAAGCGATCGCCGATCGCATGGTTGCCAACCTCGCCCTCGGTGCCCCGTCGCCCGCGCAGCAACCCCGACAACCGAAAGCGCCGCGGACCGATCGCCAGGGCCTTGGAGAACTGGATTATCTCGTCACCGACCAGCGCCAGATTGCCCCCTGCAAGCACCGCCGCCGGTGTCCGTCCCTCGATCCACATCGCGTCCGACAACAATTCCACGTCGACATGCCCATGCCGATCCCAGCCACTCGTATCGCCGGCCCTCAATGCCGATGCTGTAGCGCCCTGTACGGTCGCGCCGTCGGCGACGCCGATCACCGCATAACTGGCGCCGTCGTCGCCGCTTATCGCGATTGCGGCCCGCCGCCATGCCGGCGATACACCCGCCGCAGCAATCCACAGCCGCGGCAGCGCCGAAATATCATTGCCGAGCGGTGGCAGATCGAGCACCTGCAGCACGGTCACCCCGGCCGGCCGATCGTCGAACGCCAGCGCCCGGCCGCCGTCCCCGGTCACCACCGCCGGCGTCACCATCTCGGTCCGCTCGACCTCGAGATGGACGATGAAGTTCTCGAATCGCACCCCCCCGAACCCGCCACACGACATCGTCGCCGGCCACCCTGACCAGCGCACCCGGCGCAATTCCGACATGGCGCCAAGGCAGATACAGCGTTGCTCGCAACCGCCCGGCATGCGAACGCATCAACATCGCGAGTGCCAGTGACTTGGCCTGACCGGGCGACATTGCGCATGAAACGGCCTGGTGTTCGATGCCCGGCGCGGCGCCCTTGCGAACCCGTTGCAGTCCAGGCTGGAAGTCCCGGCTGGTGTCGTAAAAGGCAATCTCGACAGCGCCGACCTGGCCTTCGCCGCCGATGCGGCGCCGGCGGTCTGCCCCGCCGCCTGCAGGCGCACCCGGCAGGTGAGTGCGGCAATCCTCGGCTGCGATGACCAGCGGCTCACTATCTATCCTGCGCACGCGCAACGCGCGCGCGGGTGAGCGCAGATCCGGCATTACCGATCCATCGGCGATCTTCAGCAGCGACCCGATGGCGTCGGCAATGCTCCCGCTACCCCCGCACAAAACCCGTCGGTTGGGGGAAATCTTCCAGACACTTCGATCGAGCTGCGACCATCGACCCGCCCCAGCGCCGATAGCGCCGCGCCGGCGTCAATTGGTAATCCTGTGTCCGCCAGAATCTCGAAGGTCAGGTTGGGGATGCGATTGCCATAATCCGCGAGGGGCAAGTCCTCGAAACCACATAGGCGACGCCGCGATACGCCGGCGCGCCGCTGTCGCCTTCGAACGCCGCGATCAACGGGTCGGCGGCCTGGGTCTCGCTCCCCCTGTGCGACCGCATAGTCACCGGTGACAGGAACAGCCCGCCGGCGTCGCGGATCAGGCGCCCATCGGCCCAGATCCGGCCAATGGCATCGATTTCGCGGCCAGCCAGACCGACAGCGAACGACGCCGAATAGCTGTACGTCGTCGTCGCCGCGCCGCCGCGCTTGCCGCCACCGCTGCGGCTGCTCGCTTCGGCGATGCCGCTTGTCCACAGCAAATTGCCGGCGATCCGCATCCGGCCAATGACGATCGGGATCGGTTCGCCATAAGCTGCGCTCTGCACCGCCAAGTTGCCGACACGGCCGACCTCCCGCGCCGCGCCGCCGCCAAAAATGTTACGATCGACAAGGCCGCCCACGAAGCTGCCGACAAGACCACCGATCGGCCCGCCGAGCACGCGCCCGACCGTCCCCAGTACAAGTGTCGCCATGATTCAATATGCTCCTGGCAGGCGCCACGCGCCGATGATGATCCATTCCGGGTCGAGCGGTCCTTCGACGACCCGCCCGATCCCGGCATGGGCGTGGACGACCCCGGCCGGTGTCACTACGGCGAGATGCCGGCGATTGGGGGCGGGGGCCAGCACCAGGACATCGCCAGCCTCCGGCGCCACAACGCGGACGCATCCGGCCGCCGCAAGTACATCCTCGACCTCGGCCTCGTGGTCACCGCCCAGCGCATACGTCGGCACGTCGGGTTTCAGGCCCGCAGCCGCTGCCCCGACCAGCACGACGCCTACGCAATCGAGCGCCAGTCTTGGCGTCCGTCCTTGTGGCCGAAATCGCGTGCCGACACACGCCCGCACCGCCGCAACCACCAACGGCCATCGACCGGCCAACGCCGCCTCTTGTTCCGCCATGATTCATCCAATCGATCAAACCCGACGCCGGCGTCAGAATCCGCCAAAGCGCGTCAGCACGTCGCCGCCCGGCACATGTGGCTCGCCGCGAAAGTTGCCGCCGTTGCCGAACCGCGCGGTGCAGGTCGCAAAGCGTTTGTCGCAGCCCTCGAACAATTCGACCGCTTCGCCCGCCGCCACTGCCATCGGCTCGTCGAAACGCAGCCCATCGCCGACGACAGCAACAATGCGTCGCTCAAGCCCCGCCGTTGGCCCCGACAACACGCGCAGCCGCGCATCGCCGAACAGCGCCGCCGCCGCAGCATCGACCCCCACAACCTGCGCCCCCTCCCCGTCCGAAGCAGCCACAAATGCCCGCCGCGACCGCCCCCGCATACCGACCCGGCAACGCCAGTCGCCCAATTCGGCCCGGCATTCGGGCGAATAGCTCTCGACCCTGGTCGCCGACAGCATCGCCGTCGGTCCGCGCAGCGACGCCGTGAACCCCGCATCCGGCCCAGATCCCGCCTCGACCGTGCCGAGCCAGCCGCGCGCCAGCACCTGCCGGCCCCCGTCCGGGTGTTGCCAATCCACCATGAAGACCTCGACCTCGGCGCCGTCATACCGCCCCAGCGCGAGGTCGACGGCGGTGATGGCGTCGGCGCTCAACGCCCCCGCGATATCCATCGTATCGACTTCGATCGCGTCGCTGCTGACGATCGCCGACGGCGCAATCCCGGGCGCATTGGCATAGACCATGCCGCCGATCCGCAGCGACCCGTCGTGCGTCGTGAACCCCAGCGCCACCCCGTCGCCGCGCACGACCCGCCAGCAGATCGCCAGCGTCGTAAGCTCGCCCGATAGCGCCTCGCCCAATCCTGCGTCATCGGCCATGGCCTAATCCTCCCGAACTTCGACCAGCGGCACCGAAGGCAGCTCCCCCGCGCGCCAACCCGCGATCGACACATCGATCCGATCAGCGGCAAAGCGCACCGGCACATCGAAATCAAAGCCTGCCATCACCGGCGCCCCGACCGCCGGCGGCACCTCGAAGTCGACATGCCCGCCCGCCCCCAGCGCCCAACCCTGCATTCGCACCGCACCGCCAACGCGCACGACAACGCTGCCCGCCACCGGCCGCGTGATCCGCCGCGTCTGCCGGTCACCCGCCTCGCCGTAATGCTTGACCAGCGCAAACCGCGTCGCCCCGCCATCGCCGACCCCGAGCAGCTGCTCCTCTCCCGAAGTCCGGTCGAGCGGATCGCTGAACCGAAACCCGTGCGCCTGCCCCCGCCGCGCCCGGAAAAACGCGATCAACGCCGACAGGTCCGCCTCCGACCGCACCCCCAGCCCGGCATCATAATAAAGCCGCGCATCCGCCCATTGGCTGTTGCGCTGCTCATGCCCCGATCCCGTCACCACCACCTGCGTCGAAAATTCCGGGCCGCCCGCCGCGCCATAACCAAGCTGCAGCGGAAACAGCACATCATGAAAAGCCGTCACATCACTCTCCCCATCCGCCGTCAGTTCGAACGCCGTAAAGCCATCGCGCGCCACCTGCGGCCACGCCCACACGAACGTCTCCGCCACCCCGCGCGTCAGCGACGAGGCCGCTGCCGCCGCAATCCGCTCCCAATCCGCCGCCACCACCGCGAACCCGGCAAAATAATGCTGCCGCGCCGCCGGATACCCCAGCCGTTCACTTATCGCCGCCCGCGCCCGCGCCTGCCCCCGGCATCCCCCAGCGTGACGAAATCATAGTCCTCGAGCTGCAGCACATCGAACGCCGGCCACGCCCACGCCGCCGGCAGATTCGCCCGGATCAGCTCGGGCGCCGCCGCATTCAGCACCTGCGGCGCATAGAACAGCAGCAGCGTCTCCTCGGCCGCCACCGCATCGCGCAGCGCCAGTGTCGCCCGCCCCAGCAGCACGCCGCACCAGTCGAGATAGTCGCGCTCCGCCGCACCCGCCACCGCCCGCACGTCCTGGATCAGCGGCGCCGCCCTCCCGGTCTCGGCCGCATACAATGCAACCGTCGCCGCATCATAAAGGCATGGCCTCCAATCGGGCCCCACCCACCACCAGGGCTCGCCGATCTGGAACCGCGACGCCATCGCCATGAACGCCGCCGCCACCGTGCCCAGCCAGGCCATCGCCCCGCCATGCGCCGGCGACAGCAATGTCGAAGGCGGCACATATCCCGTCGCCGCCCGCCCGCCATCCGCTGTCCGCTGTGCCCAATCATCCGGGCAATGCTGGTCGAGCAGTTCGAACGACAGCGACACGATCACCGAAAACCCCAACGCCGCCGCCCGCGCCATGAAATCCCGGTGCCATGCCAGCGCTGGCCCACACAGCAGCACGCCCGGATCGACGACATACCGCGCCCCATCCCAGGCCAGCCCCGGAAAATGGCTCATCCCGACATAATGGACCAGCGCCCCGCGATACCCGAGCGCAAACATCGCCTCGACCAGCCGCTCCGGCGTCTGGTTATAACTGTCGTCATACCCCCCACAGATGCGCAGCCCATGCGGCGGCACGAACGCGTCGCCGCGCTTCAGCATCGATCCCGGCCCGTCACAGCGCAGCCCGCTCAGCACGACACGCGCCGCAACCGGCGCCGCCAAAGGCGCATCGACCCGGTCATACCCGGCCGGCACCAGCGACAGGAACATCCGGTCGACGTCCCCCGCCCACACCGGATCCGCCTCGCCGGGCAACGCGAACCCGCCCACCAGCGCATCGAAATCGAGCACCACCTCGGCGTCGTCCGGCGCACCCACCGCATAGTTCCACAGCCGCACATACCAGCTGCGCGCCGCTCCCGCCGCATCGCGCCCCTCGATCGTCAGCACCGGGCCGTTAACCGCATCGAGCGTCATCACCCCGCCCTCCGCCTGCCAGCGAAACGCCAGCACCGTGCCGCGATAATCCCGCGCCGTCTCCAGCGCGAGCAGGGCATGGCTCCACCGGTCGACCGACTCCCAGATCAACCCCGCCAAATCCGCCCGGCGCAGGAACGCCAGGTCGATCACCAGCCGATCGGCGCCCTCGGTGGTCACCGCCGCCATCATCGGCCGCGGGAAATCGACCGTCCAGTACCGCGGATCGAACCGCTTGGCCCAAACCTCGCGGCTCGGCCCGTCCGCCAGCCAATTGCCGATCATGCGTCCGCCCTCGCCAATGCCTGCCGCACCGCCCGCGCCACCTGCGCGCCCGTTTGCCGCATCACCGCCGCCGTTGCCTCGCGCGGCGCCGCGACGTTGACCGTCACACTCACCGCGCGCCCGCCGCCGCCGGTTTCGATCCGCCCGGCCGAGGTCGGCACGAACATTTCCGGCCCCCGCTCGCCAACCAGATAGGCACTGCCGCCAGTCACGGCCCCACCCGTCGCCCGCCCCGGCTTGCCGCCGAAGATGCCGCCCACCAATGCCGCCAGCGAACCCAGCAACCCCGCCCCGCCGGAACCGCCGCCGCGATCGCCAACGCCGCCATTGCCGCCACCGCCACCCCCGAACAGCGCCCCGATATCCGCCTTCACCGCGCTCGCCGCGATATCCGCCAGCGCCGTCAGTGCCGTCCGCCGCAAATCCTCGAAGCCGAACTTGCCCGTTACCGTGGCCCTGGCCAAGGCGCGCTCGATGCTGCCCCCGGCGCGCTCGACGCCCTGCGCCAGCGGCCCATCGAGCTCACGCCGAATATCGCCGACGCCCGCCAGGAACCCGCTGGTATCGGCGCGCACGCGGATCACCAGCGTATCGAGATCAACCCCATCACCGCTCATCGGGAAACGCCTCCATCAATCGTGCCAGCAGTTCGCCCGTCGCCGGCGTCGCCCCGCCATCCAGCCCGAGCCCGAGCGCATTGCGCAAATCCTCGGGTGTCGCCGCCCAGAACTCGCCCGGCCGCCACCCGAGCAGCGCCGCCGCCACCCGCGCCGCCTGCCGCGCCGCAGCCTCGAAGCGCATCGCCGCCAAACTCACCGCCCCGCCAGGATCTGGCCCAGCAACACCCGCAGCGCCGGCGTCGCCCCCGCCAGCCCGCTTTCGACCAGCCGCTCGGCAAAAACCGCGCGCTCCAGCCCGGCAGGCGCACCGAACCGGCAATGCCAAAGCAACGCGATCATCTCGCCCAACCCCAGCCCGCCCGCCGCCGCCCGCTCGACCAGTGCAAACAACGGCCCCAGTTCAGCCTCCACCGCCATCAACGCCGCAAAACTCGGCCGCAGCACGATCGTCTCGCCGCCCAGCACCAGCGCCGCTTCCCCTCGCGCGGGGTTCGCGCTCACGCCGTCACCACCGCGCCGGAGCTCTCCAGCGCCAGCGTGTAAGTCCGCTCCCCATTGAAATCCCCGGCGTAATCGAGGCGCGTGATCAGGAACTTCGCCGTCACCGTCTCGCCGCTCTCGAAGCTGACCTGGTAATCATCGATCACCCCCGACAGCGCATTGGCCTTCACCCGCGCCTCGGCGACCGACCCGGTGAACACCCCGGAACCGCTCAGCGATACCGATCGCACCCCGGCGCCCGACAGCAATTCGCGCCACCCGCCCGATCCCTGGTTGGTCACCACCACCGTCTCGGCGTTGACGCTCAGCTGCGACGTGCGCAGCCCCGCCACGGTGGTGAACACCGCCGGCGACGCGCCATTGCCGACCTTCAACAGAAATGCGCTGCCTTTTTCGATCGCCATAGTCTCACCCTTTTCGGTTAAATATTTGCCGATGTCCGAAGCCGGAACTCGGTCACGGCTTGCGTCCAGCCCTCGGCGTCGGTCAGCACGAAACCGCGCAGCAACTTCGCCGAAACGACCCGATGCCCATCCCGGCTACCCGCCATCGCAGTCACCGCCGTCTCGACCGCGCCCATGATGGATTTCGCCGCCGTCGTCCCCGGCCCCGCATCCCAGGCCGTCACCGACAGCCGATGCTCATGGCCAATCTCGGTCTTCGTGCTCCAGTCGGTCATCAGGTCGGGCCCGATAACCAGATAGGGCGGCGCCGCATCGACGGGTGGCCCGTCGTAAATCCCGCTCACGCCGCCGACGCCGGACAGTGCCGTCACCAACATCCGCTGCAAAGCCAGGCTTGCGCTCATGCCCCGTCTCCCCGAACCAGCCCCAGCAAGCGCGGGTCCGCCGCCCGCCGCCGGCTGCCGAAAGCCCGCGCCACCAACCCCGGCCCCGTCACCCGCACCGCATCGCTGCCGACGTCGATCGCCGCGTCGGGCAGCGCCGCCGCCGCCCGGGTCGCCAGTCGCTCCCGCGCCGCTATCACCGCACCCTCGGCAGCAACCACCGCCGCCGCGCCAAGCCCGCGAGCCAGAGCCAACGAACTCACGGCCGCACCTCGCACCGCAGCACAACCCGGTCGCTTCGCCGCGGATCGCTCTCCACTGCCAGCACCGCCAGCACCTCGCTCCGCCACCGCAACTGCGACGTCAGCGACACTGCCACCGGCGCGCGCAGGGTCACCCGCCACCGCCGCCGCGACCGCCGCGCCCCGCCCTCGCTGGCGCCGCCGCCCGGATCGGGCACCACCGCCGCAAACACCGTCACACCAGGTTGCCAGAAACCCGCCACCTCGCCGGCATCCCCGCGCCCATCCACCCACGCCTCGACCCCGACGCGCTCGACCAGCGCGCCCGAAAGCTCATCCATCTGTCGATCCTTCCTTCACCTCTCCCCTCGCGGGAGAGGTCGAGAGACGCGCATCTTTGCGCGGCCCGGGTGAGGGGGCACTACCCGGCCGACCAATCGATCGCATAATCGACCGCCGCCGCCGGATCCTTCACAAAGATCGCCACCGATCACCTCCTGTCCGTCGTTGCACCGATCCGCCAGGCACGATCAGGCCGGCGCGCCGACCTCGACGCTCCATCCGGCGATGCTGACTGTCCCGCCGGCAGCCAGCGCCTGCGCCGGGCACGTCGTCACGTACAACAGCCGCGATCCGGCATCGTCGATCAACGCAACATGGTCGGCAGTCCCGGCGGCGATCACCGCCAGCCCCGATCGCGCCGCAACGCCGATCTTGCGGCCCGAGATATCACCCGCCGCCAGCGCAAAATCGGCGGTCGTCATCGCCGCCTCGGTCAGTCGCCCGGCAACCGCCGCGGCAAAGCTGCCGGGCTGGCCGCTCACCGCCACCATCCGCGTCGCCGACCGGACCACCAACAGGCTGCCATCGAGCACGTCATTGCTTGCAAATTTTGCCATCACCCTGATCCTTCTGGTTCAATTGATCGAAATGCGGCGCGGGTCACGGCGCACGAGCAGCACCCGCAACGCCGCCACCGCGCCCGGCGGCGACACCCCCGGCAGCACCGAAGTCATCCCCGAAGCCATCGCCTGCCGCGCCGCCCCCGGAGCCACCGAAAGCACCGGCACAGCGCCGTTGACGAGCGCCGGCATCCCCGACCGCTCCGCCATCCGCGCCGCTGCCGGCGCCAATCCGCCCGCCCACCCAAAGGCCGCCACCCCCGCCAGGTGCGCCGATCGCCCGCCATGCGGCGCGATCGATCCCGACCATCCGGTCGCTGCCCCGCCCACGCTGTGCGCCGGTCGCGCATTGCCCGGGACCAGGGCCGTATCAGTCGAAGCCAGCGGCTCGAACGCCCCGGCAAAGCCTCCGGCCCGGCGCGGATTGCCCGCCCAGTCCCGATCGCTGTTGCCGCGCATCACCCGCCCGGCAAACACAGATCCCGCCACCGGCAGGTAATTGCCCTGCCCGGTATTGCTACCTCGTTCGGAGCGGTCGTCGGTCCACCCCGGCGCCGTCGGTCCGGCAAACTGCACCCCCCGAATGCCGGCAAAATCCCGCCGGAAATTGGCCCAGGTGCCCGACCGCGAGCAATCGACATGGCCCTCCATGCCGACCCCCATATGCGGTCCCCAGGCATGGATCATCTGGGGGCGATAACCGTGCGCACCGCCGCCGCGTGCCGTCGCCGTGTCGGGATCGTTGAAATCGTCCTGCTTCGAAGCGTTGCGGTCGACCGCATTGTTGGCGTGGCGGATGACGAACGCCTCGTTGTAAAGCGTGTCGGCCTCAGTCGGATTGAGCGGCTTGGGATCGGAGTAAAACGCGTTGTACCCCGCCCCCGCCACGGTATTGCCCTCGACCACCAGGTAACTGATCGTCCGCAGCGCGCCTTCGCCGTAACTCCACATATTGTCGCTCGTCGCGGTAATCCGCTCGAAGACATTGTTGATGACGGCATGGCGGCGGTGGCTCGGGTTTAGTGTTCCCGACACCGTCGCCGCCGGCGGCGCATAAATGGTCAGCCCCTGCCCCGCCGAAATGCTGCGCATATCGTTGAAAGCGACGACGAAATCCTCCACCGCACCGATCTGCGTCGATGTCTGCCAAGTCGAGATGCCCTCGCCGGTGCCGCTCGAAAAACCATCCTCGCCGACCGGGATCCAGCGGTTCTTCAGGATCGTCGTGGCAGCAGCGCGCCGGCTGAACGCACTGCCGCGCAGCAACCCGACCCCGCTGTTACCGCGGTTCAGGTCCCACCCCGTCCGCCACAATCGCGAGCGCGTCACGCACAAATGCCAGTTGCCGGCGACCGCACTGGCAAGGAACGGCGCATTGATCGCCGTCTCGCTGCCAGCCTTGCCGCGCATCTCGATATTGTCGAAGAAATTATAGGCAAGCATCGACCCGGCAAAACTGGTGCCGCCGATCTCCAGCGCCAGGTTGCGCCACCGCGCCCGAATGATGCGCGGATTGACCTGCACCCCTGTCTGCAAGACACAGTTGACCCGCGGGTTCGGATCGTCGGGATCGCCCTCATAGCTGACCGGAATTTCGGTGCAGGTGATGCCCGTCGTCACCACCGCCGCCCCCCCCAGACCGACATGCGTTCCCGCGGCAAAGCGGATCCGCAAGCCATCGACCGACTGCGCCGCCGCGGCCCCGCCATTCGCCGCCGGCAACGCCCGCAGCTTCAGCTTCGCCGCCTGCAAAGCCGTCTGCGCATCCCTGGGCCGCGACGCCCCCGCCACCGCCTTTGCCGCCGCCCAGGTCGCCCCGATCATCGCCGCACTTGCCGTCGTCGTGCCGCTGACCGCATCGACGAAGGCAAACTGGTTCGAATACCGCGTCCCCAGCGGATCATGCCCGATCACGAAAGGCGTCGCCGCCGCATTGCCATATCCCGCGAGGTTCAGCCCCGACATCGACCGCGTTCCCGCGGTATCGGTCGATCGCATCGCCCCCAGGAACGGATAAACCTCGGCATCGCAGCGCAGCAGCCCCGCCGTCAGCGCCGTTGCCGCCCCTGGATCGATGATCGCACTGTAACAGCGCAGATTGTCGCCATAACTGTCGTCGGTCGACAGGCTCGTCTGCCACGCCGTCCGCGTATTGACGCCATCGGTGGCAAAAAACTTGACCCCGGCAACCGGATCGAACCCGACCGGATGATGGCTGGCCACAAACAGGGACAGCCGAAAACTTCCCGCCGTCACCTCATACGGCGCAAGCGCCCAGCGAAAGATCGGCACCGGCGCCGCGATCGTGCTCCCATTGGCGACAGCAATTCCCGAAGCCGTCACCTCGCCGCTCCGCCACCCCGCCATCACCGCCAGCGACAGCCCGGTATCGGTCGCATATATCCATTCCGCCAACGCCAGCCGGCACCGGATCACCCCACCCCCCAGGTCGGTCTCGTCGATAACCTTGACGAGCGGCGACAACGGGTTGACCGGCAACCGCACCGGATGCCCTACCGGCGTTTGCCGCACCATCGTCCCCGCGACAGCCGCCCCGCCGGCCGCCGTAAATCCCGCATGCGACGACGTCAAGACCACCCGCGGCGCCCCGCTCGGATCGAGCACATACGATCCGAAATCACCCAGCGCACCCGTCAGCGTGATGCGCAGCACCCAGCCATTGGCCTCAACCTCTGCGGCTGTGATCGCCATGCAAATAGCCTCGCTCGAAAAGGAAAAGGCCGCGGCGCCAGGGACCAGCCCCGGCGCCGCGGAGTCGGATCAGACGCTGAACTTCATCAGCTTGATCGCGCGGCTGTCGACGACCACACCGCCAACCCGTTTGGTTGCATAAAAATGCACAAACGGCTTGTTGGAAAACGGATCGCGCAGCACCACCGTCTCGCGCCGCTGCGCCACCAGATACCCGGCCTGGAAGTTACCGAACGCAATCGACAGGCTGTCCGCCGCCACGTCCGGCATCGCATCCGCCTCGATCACCGGATACCCAAGCAACGTCGCCGGCTGGTCCGCCGCCAGCGCCGGCTGCCACAGGAACGCACCATCGAGGTCCTTCATTTTACGAACCCGCGCCAGCGTCGCCGAGTTCATCACCCAGCTCGCCCCCTGCCGGTACGGCGCCGCGAGCGCATGAACGAGGTCGATCAGCTTGTCCTGCGGATTGCTCGCCGCAAAACCCCCGGCGGCACCCGACGTGACGAACTGCAACGTCCCGAATGCCCGCGTCGCATCCCCCAACACGCTGTTCGGCACAGTCAGGAACCCGCGTGGTTTGTTGACCCCGTCACCCGTAACGAACGCTACGCCCTCGGCGCGGGCAAACTCACGCCCGATCTCTTCGCCCAGCCAGCTCTCCACATTGAACATGGCGTCGTCGAGCATCGCCTGGCTCGCCGCCGGATTGGCATAAAGCTCACCCATCGGCGGCGCGATTTCGGCGAAATCCGGCGTATCGGTCTCGGCGCGCGACGCCGTCTCGCTCACCCAACCCGAAACCACGCCGGTCGTCGTGATCAGCTTGCGATAATTCGCCGAACCGATATCGACCACCTGCGCGATCGACCGAATGGGCGATTGCGCCCGCAACACCCGGTCGATCACCGCGTCGATTTCGATCGGTACTGCGACGCCGCCCTTGGGCCCCGTCCCGATAGTCGCCGACTTGACACCCTCGGAACCCTCCTGGTTTCCCATGCGCAGATAGCCGCCGCCAAAACCGTCGTTCTTCGCCCCCGCCAGCGCCGGACGCTCGACACTTCGCGCTGTCACCAGGCCGCTCAACCGCGTCATCTCCGCCCGCAGCGACGCCATCTCGCCCGCTTCGTTCACCGCCCCATCGAACACGCCATCCAGTGCATCCGCCTTCGTTTCATAGGTCATTCACCCGTCTCCTCTGCCACTGTTGAAACACCGAGCACCCGAGCCAGCGGCTGCATCGGGAAGGTCACCAACGACACCTCGATCAATTCGAGGCTCGCCAATTGCCGATATCCGCGGGTCTTGTCGGCGCGCGCCGCCTTCACCCGATAACCGAACGACAGCCCATCGATCGCCCCGGCGCGGAGCAGCTCCACCGCCTGCGCCCCCCGCCCGCTGGCCACCACCCGCGCCACCACGCGCAGCCCTTTGCTGTCTTCTTCCAGCCGTTCGACAAACCCCACAGGTTCGCGAACGTCATGCTGCCACAGCAAGGGCACCCGCCCCAGCACCCCGCCGAAAGCCCCTGGCAACACCACGTCGCCGCCGCTATCGGGCACGCCAAACACACTGGCATAACCAGCGATCCGCAGATCATTCATGCTTTCTCCTCGCTTCCCTCTCCCCTCGCGGGAGAGGGCGACTCGCGCAAAGCGCGGCGGGGTAAGGGGGACTACCCCCGAACCCGCTCCAACCAACCCGTCTTCACCGCCACCCCGATCAGCAAAAGCGCCACCAGCGTCCGCACCACCCACGCCACTACCGCCGAAACCGCCGATTTCTTGGCATCCCGCCAGCCCTGGATGAGCTGCCGCAATTCGGTAATGTCCGGCCCCGCCCGGTCGTCCATCAACCCCAGGGTCCGCAGCGCCCGGCATGCGCCCACCTCGCTTGCCTCCTCGACCAGTGCCCGCAATGTCACCCGCGTCGCCCCCTGCGCCTCCGCCTGCATCACCAGTCCCTCCAGCATCGCCGTCATCGCCCGCTCTCCAGCCCAAGCATTGCGCGTTTCTCCAGATCGGTGAGGAATCCCGCCCCCGAAACCTGCGCCCACAACCGCTCGCGGTCCTCCGAAAGCGCCGGCACTGCATCGCGATCGACCTCGATCGCCAACCCCGGCCACCAATTCTGCAGATGCATGGAAACCGCCCCCAGGATGCGCCCCGTCAGCGGCAACAACGTCAACCGCCACAGCGCGACATTGGCTTCCTTGTAGTTCGAATAGGTCGAATCTCCTGGCAGTCCGAGCAGCAGTGGCGGCACCCCGAACGCCAATGCGATCTCGCGCGCCGAGGCATCGCGCAACCGCGCAAAATCCATCTCGGCCGGCGTCAGGCTCATCGCCTGCCAACTCAGCCCGCCCTCGAGCAGCATCGGCCGCCCGGCATTGGCAGCACCGCCAAAACCCGCTTCCATCTCGCCCTTCAACCGCGCGAACTGGTCCCCCGTCAGCACCGATCCATCACCCGGCTGGTACACCAGGGCGCCAGAAGGCCGCGCCGCATTGTCGAGCAGCGCCCGGTTCCACACCGCCGCCGCATTGTGGACCGCAACCGATCCCGCCGCCGCTCCCAGGCACCCCGCACCATAATGATCGTCGAGCGGATGAAACCCGCGAATATGCAGCAACCCGGCCCGGTCGCCGACGGTCTCGGCCGGATAGCGCGTCACCATATCCCCAGCCCGATACAGATATCCCGTCGGCCACCCCCGCGTATCCGCCTCCACGGTTACCCTCTCGGGCCGCAGCGCAAACAGTGCCGCCGGCAGCCCATCAGGCCCCGTCGCCACCTCCAGATAGGCATTGCCATGCAGCAGCAACTGCGCCGCCAGCGTCTCGAGCAACCCCAGCCCCGAGGCCCCGAAGCCACTACTCGACAACAGCCCCAACGCCGGGTGTCCGGCCGGGTTCGACACCAGGGGCGCCCCGCCCGCGCCTTCCGAAACCATCCGGATCGCCCGCGACGCCACCGGGTTCGCCAGATACGACTCCCGCACCTGCGCCTCGTAACTCCGCGGCGGCGCCCCGCTCGAAAACGGCGTCGCCCAACTCGGAATCCGCGCCGGACCCGCAGCACTCTTCGTCCGCCAGAACGGCAGTTTCATAAGTACATCCTTTCTACCTTGTCCTCCCCCTCAAGGGGGGAGGCGAGAGACGCGTCTTCGCGGCCCGGGTGGGGGTGGTCCCCCGCACCGCAAGCCTGCACTAACCCGCAGAACTCAGCCAACCAGCCGCTAAAGCCCTCTGACCCCGGGCACCGGTACCCGATCGCCCAGCATCAGCGCCCAAAGCGCCCAGACCAGCGCATCCGCCCGGTCCGGCGATCCGCCAGGTCCCGCATAGACCCCGCTCGCCATCATCCCGCAAAGCTGGTCCTCCAACGCCGCGAACGTCCCGGCGTGAACAACCCGCCCCTCACCATATAGGCTCGCGACCGGCTCCGCCCGCGCCACCTTGCCTTTCGTCGCCCGCACCGCCAGCACCGGCAGGTTGGAATCGACGGATTTCAACAACGCCGTCACCATGTCGCCGCCGTTGTTGATCTCGGCGACCACCTTGTCGGCGCGCCACCTGTCGACCGCTGCCACCACCGCACGCGCCCAGCCTTCCGGCCGCACCCCCGCCACGCTGGCATCGGCAAGCACATAAGCCAACCCATCGTCGCCCATCCCGACCACGACGATGCCGCACACGCCGTTCACGCCGCCGGCCGGCGGATCGACCCCGACCACAACTCGCCCGATGCCGACCGGGCCCACCTCGCGCCGCTGGCGTTCAAGCAAAGCCCGCGTCCACAACGCCCCGGCCAAATCCTCTATAATCTCGCCGTCCATTTCCTGCCGGCCGGTCGCGGTGCCGCCATATTTGCGCTCGATCGCCGCAATGAAACCCGCCGGCAGATTGGCCAGATTGTCCTGCATCCGGCCCCGCGTGACCCGCACCCCCGGCTCGGCCAGCAGGGCCTTCAACCAGTCGTACGGCAACGGCGTCGTCGTCAGCAGCAGGCGCGGATGCACCCCCAGCCGCGTCGCCAGCCGCAAATTGGTCAACGTCGCCTCGGCGCGCGGCCAATGCGCAAACTCGTCGCCCCAGGCAAAATCGAACTGCCCGCCGCGCAGGCTATCGGGCTCGCCGCCGGAATACAGCCGCGCCTGCGACCCGTTCCGCCACGTCAGCTCGCGCAGGCTCGGCACGAACGTCACGTCGTCGCCCTCGGGCACCCGCGCCAGCAACCCCGATTCGCCCTCGACCATCACCGATCGCGCATTCTCCAGGCTGGTGCCCACGAGCGCGAACCGCCGCGGCGCCTCTGCCGCCAGCGCATGAATCCACTCCGCCCCGGCGCGCGTCTTGCCGAACCCGCGCCCCGCCAAAATCGTCCAGATCCCCCACTCGCCATCCGGCGGCAATTGCGTGCTCCGCAGCGTCCCGAACCCCGTCAACGCCTGCGCAGCCTCCGCGACACGCCAGTGCTTGACGAGGCCTTGCTGCTCGATCCGGTCCAGTTTCGCCCAAATCTCGGCAACCGAACGCAGGTCTTCCCGGCGGTCATCCATAAGGCCCGCCTTTCTAAAACTTCCCTCTCCCTCGAGGGGAGAGGCGAGAGACGGTGCGCTTGCACCGGCCCGGGTGAGGGTGTCTCGCTACGCAGCCAGAGCCTAACGCCCCGCCCCCAACGCCCTGATCTCATCGCGCATCGCCGCAACCCGCCCCATATCCGGACGCACATCCGGCCGGCTTCCGCGCGTGACCTTCACACCCTCGCGCCGCTGCAACACCGCCAGCGCCATCCGGCTGTCGATCAACCGCACCGGCTTTTCGGCATCGGCCCGGGCCTGCGCCAGCAGATTGGCGAGCACCATCGTCTCGACATTGTCCCAGGCCACCGACAGCGCCTTCTGCCAATCCGCCTCGAACCCCGGCACCGTCTCGCGCTGCCGATACGCATCGCCAAGATCATGCCCCACCGCCGCCGCCGCGGTTACCGGATCACCCGTCCGCGCCAGCACCTCGCAAAACGCCCGCCGATCCCGCTGCAACCACTGCCACCTGGGTTTGGTCATCGACATTTCCTTTCGGCGGATTTCTGAAGCGTGCCCTTTCTCTAACCACAAGCGTTGCGCTTGTCAACACGAAACAACCAAATGGGTTATTTCTTCTGCTCCCTTCCCTTCTTCAAGGGAGGGGCTGGGGGTGGGTGACTCTACCCCACGCCCCAGCCCTCAAGAATAAACCTCATCCTCCCACCACGGATAAAAGTCCGGCATGTCCGAACTGACCTTGTCCGGATAAACCGGCGGCCGCTTCTCCAAAAACGAAACCACCCCCTCCTTGGCATCCCCTGCCCGGCCCCGCGCATAGATCGCCCGCGAATCGAGCTTGTGCGCATCCCAGGGGCTCGCCGCTCCCGCCATCCGCCACAGCATCTGCCGCGTCATCGCCACCGATACCGGCGACGTGTTCTCGGCAATCTCGATCGCCAGCGCCCGCGCCGCCGGCAGCAGGTCATCGGCCGCATGCACCGACCGCACGAGGCCGCCCTTCAACGCTTCCTCGGCCCCGAAAACCCGTCCGCTCATGCACCACTCCAGCGCCTGCGGCAGCCCGACCAGCTTCGACAAAAACCATGACGACCCCGCCTCGGGCACAATCCCGCGCCGTGCAAAGACAAAGCCGAACCGCGCAGATTCGGACGCCATCCGCACGTCCATCGCCAGCTGCATCGTCACGCCGATCCCGACCGCAGCGCCGTTGACCGCGGCGATTACCGGCTTCAACGACTTGAAGATCCGCAGCGTCACCCGGCCACCACCATCGCGCACCGCCTCATGGCTATAGTCGACGCTACCATCCTCGCGCACCGGGCCACTCTTGGGCCCAGCCAGCTTCTCGTAATCGAACGTCGCCGCCCCCGCGCTCAGATCGGCACCGGCACAAAACGCCCGCCCCCGGCCCGTCACGATCACCGCCCGCACGCTGTCGTCGGCGTCGGTGACATCGAACGCCGCGATCATCTCTTCCATCATCGTGCCGGTAAAGGCATTCATCTTGGCCTCGCGATCGAGCGTGATCGTCGCCACCGGCCCATCAATCTCAAGCGCAATCTGCGTAAAAGTCACAACTGATCCTCCTTGTCCTCCCCCTGCAGGGGGGAGGCGAGAGACGCGTCTTCACGCGGCCCGGGTGGGGGTGTCGCCCCGCAACGAATGCAGGACCAGCGCCTTACAAAGCCTCGATAATCGTCACGTTCGCCAGCCCACCGCCCTCGCACATCGTCTGCAGCCCCCACCGCTTGCCCCGCGCGTGCAAGGCATGCACCATCGTCGTCATCAACTTCGTCCCCGAGGCCCCCAGCGGATGCCCCAGCGCAATCGCCCCGCCATTGACGTTCAACCGCGAAGGATCGGCCCCCAGGATTTTCAGCCATGCCTGCGGCACCGAGGCAAACGCCTCGTTGACTTCATAAAGGTCGATATCCTCGAGCTTCATGCCCGACCGCGCGAGCGCCTTTTGCGTCGCCCCGATCGGCGCCTCGAGCATGATCACCGGGTCCTCGCCGAACACCGACATATGGTGAATCCGCGCCATCGGCTTGACCCCCAGCGCCTTCAGGCCGCGCTCGTTGACGATCATCACTCCCGACGCGCCATCGCAAATCTGCGAAGAGGTCGCCGCCGTCAGCCGGCCACCCTCCTGAATCAGCTTGACGCCCCGGATCCCTTCCAGGCTCGCTTCGAAGCGGATACCCTCGTCGACCAGGTGCGTCTTCGCCTGGCCCTCGTGCGTCGTCACCTCGATGCCGATGATTTCCTTCTCGAACGCACCGGAGTTCGCCGCCGCCGCCGCCTTCTGCTGGCTCTCGAATCCGAACTGGTCGAGCATGTCCTTCGACAGGTCATGCTTCTTGGCGATCATCTCGGCGCCGGTGAACTGGCTGAACTGCACGCCGGGATACCGCGCCTTCATGCCGATGCTGCCGAACGGCGAACCCATGCCGCTCTCATGGCTCAGCTTGGCGGCAGCGCCCATCGGCACCCGCGTCATGCTCTCGACGCCGGCGGCGATAACGATATCCATCTGGCCGGCCATCACCGTCGCGGCGGCGAAATGCAGCGCCTGCTGCGAACTTCCGCACTGGCGATCGACGCTGGTGCCGGGCACCGATTCCGGCAGCTTCGACGACATTACCGCGTTGCGCGCGACATTGGCGGACTGCTGCCCGAACTGGCTGACGCAGCCCATGATGACATCCTCGATCAGCGCCGGGTCGGCGCCGGCGCGTTCGACCAGCGCATCGAGCACCTGCGCCGCGAGATCGGCAGGGTGCCAATCCCGCAGCAAGCCGCCACGCCGGCCACCGGCGGTCCGCGCTGCGGCAACGATATAGGCTTCATGCATGTCGGGGCTCCCAAAACACGAGATTTATTGATGCCCGGTCTTTACGCCAAAGCCGCGCCCCGGCAATGACAGCGAAATTGACAGGGGGCCGCGTTCGCCTCCGCGAAAACCTGGGGGCCCGAATGCGGCATCTGACACTTTTCACGGCCGCGATTTTGCTCGGCCAAAGCGCCGTCGCCCTCGCGATACCCGCCAAGCCCGGTTCCCGGGTGCAAAAGACCTCGCCGAATACCGCGAAACGCCCCGCAACAGTCCCGGCGACGCTGCCGAACACACCCGAAATCGCCGAACTTCGCCGCAGCTTCCGCTTCGCCTTCCCGATCTACGAATTCATGCGCACCCGCTCGGCACAACTCGCCCGCGCCCAGGCCGCCGGCGTGCCGAATGCCGTAAATGTCGTCATACCCAAATTGACGCTCGCCGACGCAACGACCCGCGAGGTCACCACCCCTAACAACGACACCCTGTATGGTAGCGCCTGGCTCGACCTCGCTGGCGGGCCTGTTTTGCTCGACATTCCCGCACTGCCCAACCGCTACAATTCCGCCGCGCTGATGTCGATCCAGACCGACAACACCGCCATCCTGGGCACCCGCACCGGCAGCCAGGGCGGCCGCTATGCCATTGTCGGACCTGGCTTTTCCGGCACAACGCCGCTAGGTGCCGAACTCATCCGCAGCGCCAGCAACGACGCTTGGCTGCTCATCCGCGTCCTCGTAAAAGACGACAAGGACCTCCCCGCCGCCGCCAAGGCACTTGGCGACTACAAGCTGACGCCAGCCGCCGACAGCGCCGCCGCCGTTCCAGCGACCAAGGCCCCAGCCGCCCCCGACGCCAGGACGTTCCTCGCCGTCGTAAACCTGGCGCTGAGCCGCTCATCGGCCAACCTCGAACTCGCCGCCCGCGCCGCCACATTTGGCTTGGCCAATCCGACGCCCGACAAAGTTGCGTTATTTAACAAATACTTGCCAGCATTACGCAACGAGCTCAAGGGCGGACTGTCGTCCGCCGGCGAGGTTGTCGAAGGCTGGTCCTACCCCCACCTCGCCACTGGCGATTTCGGCGAGAACGACGATCTCCGCTCCCAGATCGCCCTAGGTGGTCTTGCCGCCCTGCCCCGCATCGAAGCCATGTATTTGACCGCCCGCAGCGACAAGGACGGCGCCCCGCTGGAGGGCAGCAAATCCTATCGGGTCAAGCTGCCGCGCGGCCTTCCGGTCGGCGCCTTCTGGTCGCTGACCATGTACCAGCAAGAGGCCGACGGACGATTGTTCTTTGTTCCCAACGACCTCAACCGTTTTGCTGTCGGCGATCGTTCGCGCCAGCTCCGCGCCGAGCGTGACGGCAGCTACGAAATCTTCGTCCAGGCCGCAAAGCCCGAAGGCGAACGCGTCGTCAACTGGCTTCCCGCGCCCAAGGGCAAATTCGTCATGGTTTTCCGCGGCTATCTGCCCCGTGCCCCCTTGCTCGACGGCAGCTTCCGCCTGCCGCCGGTCGAGGTTGGCGAGGTCGTTCCCTGATGCAAGGCAAGCATATCCTGTTGAATTTGTTGCATTCCGAAGGTGTCGAGTTCATCTTCGGCAACCCCGGCACCACCGAATTGCCGCTGATGGACGCCTTTGTCGTCGAGAACCGGATCCGCTACATCCTCGGGCTCAACGAGGTCGTGGTGATGGGAATGGCCGATGGCTATGCCCAGGCCACCGGCCGGCTGGCGGTATGCAACCTCCACGCGGCCCCCGGTCTCGGTAACGCCATGGGAATGCTGTACAATGCCGCCAAGGCCGGGGCGCCGATCCTCGTCACGGCCGGCCAGCAGGACATGTGCATCCGGCTGACCGAGCCGTTGCTATGGGACGATCTCGCCACCATGGCCCGGCCGCTGTGCAAATGGTCCTTCGAAGTCAACAGCTTGGCAGAACTGCCGCGCGCGATCCGGCGGGCGTCGAAGGTTGCGTTGACTGCGCCGACAGGCCCGGTGTTCCTGTCGATCCCCGGCGACATTCTGACGGCAAGTGCCGCAGACTTAGATCTGGGCCAGCCAACGCGGATCGGGACGCGGATGCGGGGCGATGCCGATGTTGTTGCGGCCGCTGCAAAACTGATCCAAGCTTCTGTAAATCCTGTAATATTCGCCGGCGATAGCGTGGCCAAATCAAGCGCTCACGCCGAGATCATTGCCTTCGCCGAGGCAGTCGGGGCGCCGGTGTATCTCGAGGCGATGGCCAACACCGCTGCCTTTCCGAGCAATCACCCGCTGTATGGCGGGACGGTGCCGCGGATGACGCCTGCGCTGCGGGCGGTGATGGCGGGGCATGATCTGCTGATTTCGATCGGCGCCGACTTGATGACCCAGAGCCAAGCTACTGGTATCGAGGCACTTTCGCCTGGGACTTTGGTCGTGCATCTTGATGATGAGCCTTGGCAGATCGGCAAGAATTTCGCTGCGACTGCGGCAATTCAGGGTGATGTGAAGGCGACTTTGCCGGAACTGACGGCTTTGGTGGCCGGTTGCGGGGATGGTCGGCGGGAGGGAATCGTCGCAAAGCTGGCGGCGGTACGGGCGGAATTGCTGGCCGGCGTCGATGCCATGGCCGGCCAGATTCCGCTGCAATCTCAACCGGTTCTGAAGCTGATCGGAGAGTTGCTGCCGGCCGATGCGATTGTGGTCGAGGAGCTTTTGTCGAGCGGGATGAATACCGTTCGGCACCTGGTGCCGGCGGTGGCGCCCGACAGTTGGTTCGGGATGCGTGGGGGTGGTATCGGGGTGGCGATCCCCCAGGCGGCGGGGATACAATTGGCGTTTCCGGGGCGGCCAGTGGTGGTTTTAAGCGGTGACGGGAGTGCGATGTACTCGGCGGCGGCGCTGTGGACGCTGGCGCATTACCAACTGCCTGTAATTACTGTGATTTTCAACAATCGCGGCTATCGGATCCTTAAGCAGCGGACGCGGGCGATCGGGGGGCATAGTGCCGAGACCGATACTTACGTCGCCATGGATATCGAGGAACCTGCCATTGATTTCATGGCCTTAGCCAAGGCGCACGGGGTTTTGGGGGTGAAGGCCGATACACTGGATGCGGTGCGCGCGGCGTTCCTTGCGGCACTGGCCAGCAAGGCGCCGACGCTTATCGAAATCGCGGTGGAACGCGGGCTTTAGGGGTATTCGGCGAGGCGATCGTTCACTCGGCGGCGGACAGTTTCGGGCTGTCCGCCGGTAATTTCACGCCCGCAATCGGGACTTTCGGGGCATGTCGCGGGACACGCCGCGTTTTCAGCCCTTGGTTTTCAGGTAAGCGATGACATCGGCGCGGTCTTGCGGCTTGCGCAGACCCGCAAAAGCCATCTTAGTGCCTGGCATGAATTTCATCGGTGCCTCGAGATATTTGTTGAGCGTCGCCTCGGTCCATAGCGCACCGCTTTTTTGATTGGCCGCCGAATATTTGTAATTCGCCACCGTTCCCGCCTTGCGGCCGACGACGCCGAACAGCGAGGGGCCGACGCGGTTCACGCCCTTGTCGACGACGTGACAGGCCTTGCACTGGTTGAAGACCTTGGCGCCATTAACCGCATCACCCTTGGGCATGGCCACAGCGGGCGCCGTTTGCGCGGTCGCGGGAACGGCAGCGAGGACGGCTAAAACAGTAGCCGCAACGAAAATTGTCTTGTTCATCGACGCGTCCCTCAAACTACGGTCTTAGCGCCGTAGGGCCGCATCGCGTTCCGCGCAATTGCCAAAAGCGCGCGGGCCTCAGCCCAGCAGGAACTCGACCATGGCGCGGACTTTGGCCTGGCGCCACTGCGGCGTCGGGGCGATCAGCCAATAGGCGTCGGCGGTCGGCTCCGGTTCGCCGACCTGGCGGATGCGGCCGGCGGCCAGATCGGCCGCAGCGAGCGTTGCCGGGACTTGCGCGCTGCCGAGCCCGGCGGCGGCGGTGTCGATGGCCAGCCCGGCGTCGGAGACCGTCAGGCCCGGCGCCATTGCGTCGCCGGGATGGGCGATGCGCGGCAGCGCGTCGTCGGCGCCCGGCGCGGCGACCGTCACTAGGGTTTCAACGGCAAGCGTGCGGCCGTGGATGCCCTCCTCGGTGGGTTCGCCGCCATAGACGATGGCGAGGTCGAGATTGGCCTGGGTAAAATCGGGCGTGCCCTCGATCGCCGAGATGACGAAGCGGACGTCGGGGTTGCTGCGCGCATAGACCGCCAGCCGGGCGCCGAGATATTTCGCGGTCAAATCGCGCGGGGCAGCGATGGTCAGCACCCTCGATCCCTGCCCGTCCTGGAGCAGGCGAACGCTTTCCTCGAACTGCAGGAACCCGGCGCGCAGGGCCGGCAGCGAGCGCTCTGCTTCGGGTGTCAGCTCGAGATTGCGGGTCATCCGCTTGAACAGGACCACCCCGAGCGTGTCCTCCAGCGCGCGGATCTGCTGGCCGACGGCGGCCGGGGTCACCGCAAGTTCGTCGGCGGCCTTGGTGAAGCTGAGATGCCGGGCGGCGGCATCGAAGACGCGCAAGGCGTTCAGGGGAAGGTGGGTGCGCTTCACGGGCTAGTTGATGCTGGGCTTCAACGTCGGGTGGACGAGCGCGAAGGCCGGGATGGCGGCATCGAAGCGGCCGCTGTCGCTCGACATGCCGTAATGGCCCTCCATGGTGCCCGAGGGTGTCGCCAGCGGGCAGCCGGAGACATAATCGAAGGCGCCGCCGGGTTCGATGACGGGGGTCTGGCCGATGACGCCGGGGCCCTCGGCGATTTCGACATGGCCGTCGGCATCGGTGATGCGCCAGAAACGATCGTGAAGCTGGACAGTTTCGCCGCCGTGGTTTTCGACCCGGACATGATAGCTCCAGACGAAGCGGGGCTCGGATTCATCCGACTGGTCCGGCAGGAAGCGCGGCGCGACGCGGACCGTGACACCGTGCGAGGTGGCCGAATAGGGGAAGATCAGGTCGATGGCCGTCACAGGCCAGCCTTGGCCAGCGCCTGGCCGAGGTCGTCGATGAGGTCGCGTGGGTCCTCGAGGCCGATCGACAGGCGCAGCATGCCCTCGGTGATTCCCATGCTTTCGCGCGTTTCGGCGGTGAGGGAGGCATGTGTTGTGCTGGCCGGGTGGGTCATCAGGCTGCGACTGTCGCCGAGGTTGTTCGAGATGTCGATGAGTTCGAGCGCGTCGAGAAGCGCATGCGCCTGCGGACGGCCGCCACCCAGGAAGATCGCGATGATGGTGCCGCCGGCGGTCATCTGCTGCATCGCCAGTGTGTGCTGGGGGTGGCTGGCGAGGCCGGGATAGAGGAGCTTGGGTACGCGGGTTTCGAGAAAGCTGGCGACCTTGAGGGCGTTTTCGCACGAGCGGGTGACGCGGAGATCGAGCGTTTCGAGCGACTTGAGCACGACCCAGGCGTTGAACGGCGACAGGTTGGGGCCGGTGTGGCGGGTGAACGGGAGATAGGTGTCGTTCATCCATTTTTCGGTGGCGAGAACCGCGCCGGCGAGCACGCGCCCCTGCCCGTCGAGCAGCTTGGTGGCCGAATAGGCGACGACATCGGCGCCGAAATCCATCGGGCGCTGGACGATGGGGGAGGCGAAGGCGTTGTCGACCACGAGCGTCGCGCCGGCATCATGGGCGATGTCGGCGACGGCGCGGATATCGGTGATCTCGAGGCCGGGGTTCGACGGCGTTTCGAGGAAGAACGCCTTGGTGTTGGGCTGGCGGGCCTTTGCCCAGGCCTGGGTGTCGCGGGCGTCGACGGTGGTGGTCTGGATGCCGAAGCGCGGCAGGATGGTATCGACGAGGACGCGGCACGAGCCGAACAGCGCCTTGCCGGCGACGAGGTGATCGCCGGCGGAGAGCTGGCAGAGCAGCGCGGCGGTCATTGCGGCCATGCCGGTGGCGGTGGCACGGGCGGCCTCGGCACCTTCGAGAAGGGCGAGGCGTTTTTCGAGCATGTCGGTGGTCGGGTTCTGGAGCCGCGAATAGGTCATACCGGGGCGTTCGCCGCGGAAGCGCGCGGCGGCTTCCTCGGCGTTGTCATAGGCATAGCCCGAGGTCATGAAGATCGCCTCGGACGTTTCGCCGAAATCGGAGCGGGCGGTGCCGCCGCGAACGGCAAGCGTCGCGGGGCGCCATTTATCGGTGATCGAGCGGTCCTGGCCGGTGAAGCGTTTCATTAGTGAGGGGATAGTCGCGGGGGGGCGTGGGCGCAACGTCGAAGCGCCGCGGAGCGTAGCACGTCGCTACGCGCCGACGGGCGCAAGACCGGCCGGCGGGGCGGCGCGAGCGAAGCGCGCCGAACCCGTCCGACGCAAGCATGGGCTTCGCCCATGCTTGCGTTCTAAATTGGCATCACAAAAAAGGCCGTCCCAAATGCTATCTATATTATCGCTCTTTTGCATATATTGGTAAATGGCACCCCTAATTATGACGCAACGGGATCATTGACATCCAGATTTTACTGTTGGCATCTTCCACGTTAACATGTTCCATAGCCTGCTGCATTGCCGCACGCACCTGAAGAGGATACTCACACGGACCGATAATAACGCGATTAATAAGACTTTTTGGCGCTACACCGGAAACACCAGCTTCTTCATCATCAAATAGCTTTAATTTTGCTAAAGGCTGAGGCATGCCGCCAATTGTTTCGATTCCATACTCTAACCATCGCGATCCACCTTCAATGGAAGGTGATGTGAAAACGCGCCACTCCCGTTCTTCAGAAAATCCTGGGTGCTTAGTACACATTGCGAAAACGCGAAACATTATGAACAGAGTGTCTCTGATGATTTTTGGATCAAGGTGGCTCATTGCGTCTTCTGAAGCCAGCAAACGATCTGTCCAGTTCCGGAACCATGCAATGAAGTTTTTGTTCATCAGCGTACAGGACTGGCGAAGAGAATACTTTCATTGCATCTGTTGTTCCTGAAAACGCGCTTGGGTTTAGGACAAGCGCGACACCCACCTTCCCGCCGTAAGCCCGCCACATTGAAAGTCTTCCAAAATTGTCTTCGTTATCGCTGTGATCCGAAAGCGATGTTAGATAAGTGTCAGTGCGAAGGTTTTCAGCGTGCCCATCAAACAGATTGGTCAGATCAGCCCGCAACGATGGGTGCAACCGATCAAGCATTTCTTGGAGTGCTATGCCATTGGGTGAATCCCACGCTGACTTAAGGCACTTGAGGCCGTAATCTATTTCTGAAAAATCGTTCATTACCGCCGCGCTTCTCAGCCAAATTTCTTTATTGCAGATTATTTTATAGGCTGCTTCAGCAGTCGTATAGTGCACTAAACGCCCTCCTTGGGCGAGGCGATTGCGTCGGGCGTCGTCTTCAATTCCGACCAGCCGTAGGAGTTCATCTGCTGTCATGCTTCTTGCTGGCCTATGGTTAACAAGTTTTACAGGTATTACGACGACGCACTAGAAATTAATGGGCTTAATGCGCTACGGTTTTCTTTTAGCTTAGTTGTCGGAGAACGCGATAGCACTGCGATGGACCTTCCTTTTAGGACTGGCAAGCAAGTTTGTTATCGCCTTATCAGGCTTCTACCGCGGCTGGGTGGCAGCTTCGCTGGTAGGAAAGGGTGGGAGGGGTGGGCTCCTTCTGGTTGATGCGGGAGAGAAGCTGGGTCGAGGGTCGATCCCGGGTTAACAGGGTTTGTGTTAAGCCACGTGCGAACGCAGGCAAAAGCCCTCTCTCGAGCCGCGAAGGCGCGGCTCTCGACCTCTCCCCGTCGGGGCGAGGTGAGGGGTTGCTGATAACAGGACGCTAGCCGGCGACGCCCTCGACATAAGGTTCCAGCAACGCCCGGACATCGACGCGGGCGCCTAGACGGGTGCCGAGCAGGAAGATGCCGCCGAACTTGCGTTGCAGGAACAGCGTGTCGATCGGCGGGACATGCCAGAATTCACGGTCGGCAGCGATCGCCATGCCGCGATCGCGGATATCGCCGATCATGCCGCGCTCGGCGAAATCGAACAAGCCGGGGGCCCGCAGCGACGCCATCGCCATGTCGAAGATTTCGGCGATGCTGTCCTGGTGCTGCGACGGTGCGTCGGCGGCGAAAAAACCGATGTCGATCATCGCGGCGCGCGCGGCGGGACGATCGCCGGCGAAGCCGGCGCGGAGCAGCGCGCGGTAATGCTCGGTGATGGCGGCGGGCAGTTCGCGGGTCGCGCCGAAATCGAGCAGGACGAGGCGGCCGGTGGCGGGGTCGTGGCGGTAGTTGGCGAAATTGGCGTCGGTCTGCATCAGCCGGAATTCGAACAGCTCGCGCAGCAGGAGTTGCACGAGCAGGGTCATGACGCGGTCGCGCTCGGCCTGCGGTGCCGATGCCAGCGCTTCGACCGGGGCGCCGGCGACGTATGACATTGCCAGCACGTTGCGGGTGGTGAGGTCGGGGTGAAGCGCCGGCACACTATAGTCGGGGACGTCGGCGAGCAGCGCGCCGAAACGGGCGAGACAGGCCGCCTCGCGCTGGTAGTCGGCTTCCTCGTGGAGCTGGCGCTTGGCCTCGGCCAGCATCGGCGCAGTGTCGAGCGACTTGGGGACGAGGCCCGAAAGGCGCATCAGGGCGGCGACGTTGTCGACGTCGCTGTCGATGCTTTCGCGGACGCCGGGGTATTGCACCTTGATGGCAAGGTCGCGGCCGTCGCGAGTCTGGGCGCGGTGAACCTGGCCGATCGATGCCGCGGCGATCGGGCGGACATCGAAACGGTGAAAACGGCTGCGCCAGTCCTTGCCCCATTCGCGGTTGAGGACGGTCAGCAGTTGCGCGGCCGGCATGTGGCGGGCGTCGGCGCGCAGGCGGGACATGATCGCGGTCAGTTCGGGTGGCAGGATGTCGCCGCCGTCCATCGACAGCAATTGGCCCATCTTCATCGCGGCGCCGCGCAGATCGGCAAGTTGGGCGGTGATGCGCATGGCGTTGGCCGGGGTGAGGAGCAGGCCTTCGAGGGTCGGGCGCTGGCCCCTGGCGAGTTGGCGCGCGCCGCTGACGAGCATGTTGCCGGCGACGCCGCTGGCCATGCCGCCGAAGCGCGCCAGGCGGGAGAAGCGCCGGCTGGGGACGGCGAGGCCTTTGGGCGATGGTAGCTGGTCCGGCACGGGGCACCCTGGTTGCTTTGCTTGGCTGGCATGTAGGCGGCGGGTGCCGGGGGGCAATGTGTCACTTTGGCTGGTCACGGCAGAAGGGCGATTGACTCATACCGACTGGTTGGTATGCTTTGGACATGAAAACCGAGTCGCCGCCTTCGAATTCTGTCTTGCCGCGGGTTGGCCCGGCTCGGGAGCGATTGCTCGAGGCGGCGGTGCGGCTGGTGCGGCAGCAGGGTTTCGGCGGGACGTCGGTCGATGCGCTGTGTGCAGCGGCGGGGGTGACGAAGGGGGCTTTCTTCCATCATTTTGCCTCGAAGGAGGCGCTGGGGGTGGCGGCGGCGGCGGCCTGGGGCGCGCATGCGGCTTCGTTGTTTGATGACGCGCAGTATCGCCGCGATCCCGATCCGGTGGCGCGGGTGCTGGCCTATGTCGATCACCGGGCGGCGTTGCTGGAGGGGGCGGCGTGGGAGTTCACCTGCCTGGCGGGGACCATGGTGCAAGAGTTGCACGAAAGCAGCCCGGCCATCCGCGAGGCGTGCCGGGCGAGCATATTCGGGCATGCCGACAGCTTGGCGGGGGATTTCCATGACGCGATTGCAGATCGTGGGGTGGTCGGCGTGACCGGGATCGGGCTGGCGCGGCATGTGCAGGCGGTGCTGCAGGGCGGGTTCATCATGGCGAAGGCGAACGGCGGGCCCGAGGCGGCGCGCGATGCGGTGGCGCATTTGCGGCATTACCTGGTTTTGATTTTTGGGGAGGAGAACGACCATGACTGAGACAATGATACCGAAAACGCTGCCCGGCGTGACGCCGCACCTGGTGTGCGAGGGCGCGGCGGCGGCGATCGATTTCTACAAGGCGGCGTTCGGGGCGGAGGAGGTCGTGCGGCTGCCGGGCAAGGATGGCCTGTTGATGCACGCGGCACTGAACATCAACGGTGGCATGATCATGCTGGTCGACCAGTTTCCGGAGATGCCGGTGGATTCCCCGACGAAGCTGGGCGGAAGCTCGGTGACGCTGCATATCTATGTGCCCGATGCGGCGGCGGCGATTGCGCGCGCGGCGGCGGCCGGGGCGACGGTGACGATGCCGGCACAGGCGATGTTCTGGGGCGACATGTATGGCATGGTGATCGACTCGTTCGGGCATGTGTGGTCGATTGCGACGCCGATGGGCGAGCCGAAGAACAGCGCGGAACTTGCTGCTGCGCTGCAGGAGGCATGAGCCATGCCAGACCTTGCGAAAAACGATGCGATAGCGCCGTGCCTTTGGTTCGATGTGCAAGCCGAGGAAGCGGCGAAATTTTACGCCGGAATCTTTGCGGATTCGTCGGTGGACAAGGTCTGGCGGGCCGGTGACGGGCTGCACATCCCGGCGGATACGGCGATGCTGGTCGAGTTCACGCTGCGCGGGCAGCCGTTCCAGGGGCTGAATGGCGGGCCGGGGTATCCGCATACGCAGGCGATGTCGCTTTCGGTGGATTGTGCCGACCAGGCCGAGGTCGACCGGATCTGGGACGGATTGGCGGCGGATGGCGGGAGCCCTGTGCAGTGTGGCTGGGTGAAGGACCGCTTCGGGGTGTCGTGGCAGGTGGTGCCGCGGATGATGGGCGAGTTGCAGCGATCCGGGACGCCAGCGCAGGTGGGGCGGATGATGGGCGCGATGATGGTGATGGTGAAGCTCGATATTGCCGCGTTGCAGACGGCCTTTGCAGGAGACAGGTAATGGTGGATCCATGTGGTGATGTGCCGGTGTTGGGCGGGTTCGAGCTGGCGGTGGAGCGGCATATCGCAGCGTCGCCGGAAGTGGTTTGGCGGGCGATGACCGAACATTTGCCGGAGTGGTGGTGCCCGCAGCCGTGGCGGACCGAAGTCCATGCGATCGAGTGGCGCGCCGGCGGGGTGTTTCACATGACGATGCATGGGCCGGATGGCGAGACGGCGGGTGGGCCGGCGGGGGTTTTGCTCGAGGTGCGCCCGGGCGGCGGCTGGTGTTTACCGATGCGTTCGGGCCGGGATGGGTGCCGCAGGGGCCTTTCATGGTAGGGGTGTCCGAGCTGGCTCCGGATGGCGACGGCACGCTGTACCGGACGGGGGCGCGGCATTGGACCGAGAAGGCGCGGGACGAGCATAAGGCGATGGGTTTCGAGGACGGCTGGCGGACAATGGCTGACCAGCTGGCGGCAGTAGCGGAGGGTTTGAAATGAGCGGGCCTTTGGTGAACGCGAACGAGCTGGCGGCGCGGAGTGCGATGCGGTTTGAGGGCGAGAGCGGCGAATACCGCGCGGCGCGAACGGCGTTGCTGGCGGAGGAGATCGAGCTGCGGCGCAGTATCGAGCGGGTGGCGGCGCAGCGGCGGATGTTGCTGCCGGGGCCGGTGGTGCGTGACAGGTATCGGTTTAGGACGGCGGCGGGGGAGCTCGACCTGGCCGGGCTGTTCGGGATCCATGACACGCTGATCATGTATAGCTGGATGTTCGGGCCGCAGCGTGAGGCGCCGTGCCCGATGTGCACCAATCTGATCGCGGGGATCGCCTCGACGGCGAAGGATACCGAGCAGCGCGCGGCGGTGGTGGTGGTGGCGCGGTCGCCGCTGGAAAAGGTGGCGGCGTTTGCGGCGGGGCGCGGGTGGCGCGGGCTCATGTTGGCGCAGGATCTCGACGATGGGTATTCACGGGAGTGGGGGGCGTTCATGCCGGACGGCGAGGAAGTGCCGGCATTGAATGTGTTTACGCGGGCGGATGGCGTGATCCGGCTGTTCTGGGCGGGCGAGATGGGCGGCGATACGATGGACCCCGGGCAGGACCCGCGCGGGGCGCCCGATCTGCAGCCGTTGTGGGCGTTTCTCGACATGACGCCGGCGGGGCGCGGGGCGGACTGGTATCCGTCGCTCGATTACCCTAACGCCGCGAGTACACCGGGCGGCTGACTGTGCCGGATTAACATTGCAGTTTTGTAATGTTGGCGATAGTCGAGGACGGATCATGACCAAGGAGCCGTCCATGCCGAAATTTGCCGCTGGTGTTGTCCGTTTTCAGCGCGATGTTTTTCCCGACAAGCGCGAGTTGTTCGCCAAGCTGAGCACCGGCCAGAAGCCCGAGGCACTTTTCATCACCTGTTCGGACTCGCGGATCGAGCTCGGGATGTTGACGCAGAGCCAGCCGGGCGACCTGTTCGTGGTGCGCAACGCCGGCAACATCGTGCCGCCGCACAGCAACACGACCGGGGCTACGACGGCGGCGATCGAGTTTGCGGTGACCGGGCTGGGCATTGAGCATATCGTCATCTGCGGACATACCGATTGCGGTGCGATGAAGGGGGCGATCGCACCCGAGAAGCTCGATGCGATGCCGCATGTGCGCGATTGGCTGGGCTATGCGCGGGCGGCGGTGGAGATCGTCGATGCGATCGGCGACGGGTTGAACGACCATGACCGGATGCTGATGCTGCTCGAGCAGAACGTCATGCTGCAGCTCAATCATCTGAAGACGCATCCGGCAGTCGCGGTGGCGATGGCGCGGGGTAAGCTGACGCTGCATGGCTGGGTCTATGATATCGGCGAGGGCGAGATCCTGGCGCTCGACGATCGCGACGGCAGTTTCTCGCCGGTTTCGAAACATTATGCGGCCGAGCTGGCCGGCTATCTCGATCACCCGCCGCACGACTGAGGTTTGCAGACCTGAGATTGGGCTCCCCCACCCCGCTCGGCTGGAGCCGAGTCGCCCTCCCCGCAGGGGGGAGGGAGTTAGCTCGGGACGGAATCGTGGCCGCGGACGATCAGCAGATACATCACCGGTGTCACGATCCGGCTGAGCAGGGTCGAGGAGACGAGGCCACCGATGATGACCCAGGCGAGCGGGCTGTAGAGTCCGGAGCCTGACAGGGCGAGCGGCAGCAGGCCGCCGATGGCGGTGACGCTGGTCAGCAGGACCGGCAGGAAGCGGACTTCGCCGGCGCGCTCGATGGCTTCGCGCAAGGGGACGCCCTGCTTGCGCAGCTGGGTGGTGAAATCGACGAGCAGGATCGAGTTCTTGATCTCGATGCCGATGAGCGCGACGAAGCCGATGACGGCGGTGTAGCTGAGCGAGTTGCCGGTCAGGAACAGCGCGACGAGACCGCCGAACAGCCCGAGCGGGATGACGCCGGCGACAACGATGGTTTCACGAAAGCGGCCGAATTCGACGACGAGGACGCCGAGGATGCCGAAGATCGCGATGGCGATGATCGGGCCGAGGCCGCCGAAGCTGCGCGCCGCGACTTCGGCCTCGCCGCCGACTTCGAAGCGATAGCCTTCGGGGAGCTTGATCGACTTGATGGCGGCGAAGACCGCGGTGTTGACCTTGGCGGTGAGGAAATTCGGGGCGACCTGCGACTGGATGCTGACGATGCGCTGCTGGCGTTCGCGGTTGATGCGCGGCGGGGCGGAATCGAGGTGCGGGGTGGCTATCTGGCGGAGCGAGATAGCGCCGCCGGCCGATGGCACGAAAACATCGTCGAGCGCCGATATCGCGTGGCGGCCTTCGAGCGGCAGGCGGACGACGACATTGTAGCTGTCGCCTTCGCGATCGCGCAGGCGGCCGGCGTTTTCGCCCGCCAGCGCCAGGCGCAGCGCCCGGCGGGGGGCGCCGGGCTGGATGCCGAGCAAGGCGGCCTTGCCGGCATCGAGGCCGAGGTCGAGGCGCGGCTGGTCGACGGCGACGGGGTTGACGACGTCGCGGGTGCCGGGGACGGCGCGCATCACGGTTTCGACTTCGCCGGCGAGGCGCTTGAGGACATCGAGGTCGGGACCGGTGACCTTGACGAGGATCGGGGCATCGACCGGCGGGCCGTTCTGGAAAACTTTGAGCACGAACTGGGCGTCGGGGCTGGCTTCGAAGCGCTTGCGCAGGCGATCGACGAGTGCCGGGCCGCGGACCGAGTCCCACTCCTTCAGGTTGACAAGGACTTCGCCGATGCTGCTGCGCTGGTCGAAGCTGCGCTGGTTGTAGAAGATTTGCGGGTTGCCGCGCCCGACATTGGCGAGGACGTCGGTGACATCGGGCTCGCCGCGGGTGGCCTGCTCGACGAAGCGGACGGCACGGTCGGTCTGGGTGATGGCGGCGCCTTCGGGGGCGGTGACGGTGACGAGGAAGTATGACGCATCGGCGGGCGGAAACAGGCTCGAACCGATGAACGGGATCAGCGCGAAACTCGAGACGACGATAAGCGTGGCGGCGAGCATCGCCTTCAGCGGGTTGGTCAGCGACCAGTGCAACGTCGGCGCGTAAAAGCGCTGGATGCCGTTCTGGATGGCCTGGAGGAAGCGGTTGCCGTGCGCCGGTTCGTGCTGCGGCAGGATGCGGCTGGCGAGGAACGGCACGATGGTCAGCGAGACCAGCAGCGAGGCAGCGACGGTGCCGAGCACGGCGACGGGCAGCGAGCGAGTGAATTTGCCGGCGCCCTCGGGCAGGAACGCCAGCGGCAGGAAGGCGAACAGCAGCACCGCGGTGCAGCCGATGACGGCAACGGCAATCTCGCGCGTGCCGGACAGGGCGGCGGCGACGCGGTCCTCGCCCTCGCGCAGGTGGCGGGCGATATTCTCGGTGACGACGATCGAATCGTCGACGAGCAGCCCGAGCGCGATGATGAAGCCGGATATCGCCAGCTGGTTGAGGGTGAAGCCGAAGAAGGCCAGCACGGCGACCCCCATCAACAGGCTGAGCGGAACCGAGACCATGACGACGATCGAGGCGCGCCAGCCGAGAGGTAGCAAAGTGATGAGGACGAGACTGAGGGCGATGGCGAAATCGCGGCCGAGCTGGTCGAGCTTGCGGGCGATGTCGAACGACTGGTCGAAGCCGACCTCGAGCTTGACGTCGGGGGGCAGCAGCTTGCGGTATTCGTCGGCGGCGGCGATGGCGCCGTTGCGGATATCGAGGACGTTGAGGCCGTCTTTCTGGGTGAGTGTTACCCAGACGGCGCGCTTGCCGTTGTAGCGGGCGTAGTGCGGTTGTTCCTCGTAACCCCAGCCGACCTTCGCGACGTCGCTGACGCGCAATACGGTGCCGTTGGCGGCGCGGATTGGCTCGTCGGCGACCTCGGCGACGCTGCGGAAGGCGCCGCCGGCCTGGACGTTGAGGCGCTGGTCGCCGCTGTGGACGGCGCCCGGCGGCAGGTCGGTCGAGCCCTGGCGCAGCGCGTCGGTAACGGCGGTGACCGGGATACCGAGCTGCGCCAGCCGGCCGCTGTCGATGGCAATGGTGACTTCGGGGGTGGGGATGGCCCAGGCGCGGGTGTTGCGCACGCCGGGCACGCGGTTGAGGCGTTCGCGCAAATCCTTGGCGATTTTTTCGAGCCGGCGGTAGCTGGCGGTATCGGACACCAACGCGAACTGGACGACGGCAGCCTCGGTGGTACGGGTCTTTTGAAATTCGAGGCGGCTGAGCGCCGGCGGAAGGCTGTTGCGGATGGCGTTGACCTCGCGAACGACCTCGTCGTAGTTTTTCTCGGGGTCGCCGCTCCAGCTGAATTCGGCGGTGATGACGGCGGTGCTGTCGGTCGACCGCGATTGCACGCGGACGATGCCGTCGAGCCCCTGGAGGACATCCTCGATCGGCTTGGCGATGGTGGTTTCCATGTCCGACGGCTCGGCGCCGGGCACGGTGGCGACGATGTTGATGAACGGCGACGGGAAATGCGGATCGACCGAGCGCGGGATGGTCAGGAACGCCGACAGGCCGATGGCGAACAGCAGCGCGAAGAACACAAGAGTGATCTGCCAGCGTTTTACCGCGAAATCGATGAGACCCATTTTATCAGGATTTTACGGTGACGCGGCTGCCGTTGCGCAGCCGGTCGACGCCCGAGGTGACGACGGGCTCGCCCGGCCGCAAGCCGGCGGTAACGGTGAGCGCCGCGTCGCCGACGGGGCCGATGGCAACCTGGCGCAGGCGAACCTTGCCGGCGGCGGCATCATGGACATAGACGAAGCCCTCGTCGGCGCGGGCGGCGAAGACGGCGGTGGCGGGAACGGTGACAGCGCCGCCGACAGGGCCGACGCCACCGAAGCGCAGGGTGGCGCGACCGATCTGGCCGGAACGCAGGCCCGGTTGCGGCGGCAAGGCCAGTTCGACGCGGAAGGTGCCGGTGACGTCGTCGCCGCGCGCACCGATTTCGGTCACGCGGGCGACGATCGGCACGGCGCCGAGGGCGGGGATGGTGACGGCAGCCGATTGGCCGACCGCGACACGGCTGAGGTCGCCATCGGCGATCGGCACGCGCAGGACATAACCCGAAGCGCGTTCGCCGACGATGACGACGGTAGTGCCGGGGGTAACCATCTGGCCGGGTTCGGCGGGACGGCGCAGGACGACGCCGGCGGACGGGGCGCGGATGGTGGCGAGGCCGACGTCGAAGCTGGCCTGGGCGACCTGGGCGCGGGCAGCGGCGGCGCTGGCGCGGGCGGTTTCGACCCGAGGTGCCGTCACCCAGCCTTGCTTGAACAGGCTGGCGAGGCGCTTGTAATCGGCATCGGCACGATCGGCCTCGGCGCGGGCCGATGTGCTGGCGGCGGCGAGGCTGGTGGGATCGAGGCGGGCGAGGACCTGGCCGCGGCTGACCTGGTCGCCTTCGTTGACGAGGATGGCGGCGATGCGACCGGCGCCGTTGAAGCCGAGCGGGGTTTCGCGCTTGAGCCGAACGGTGCCGCTGATATCAAGGCTCGATTGGCCGCCGGCGGGGACAGCCTGGACGATGGAAACGGGAACGGGAACTTCGATGGTGGCGCGGGGTGCCGATTCTGCCGAGCAACCGGCAACGAGGCCAGCGACCAGCAAGGCCAGTCCGGGCCGCGCGAAACCGGATGTCCCGATAACGATTGGCGGGCGGGCAGCTGTGGTTTTCGGCGTTCGCCGCATCTTGTGCCCCGGAGATTTGATCAGGACTCACAAGATGCGACCGAACACTGGCGCGCGCAAGGATTTATTTGAGTGTCGCTCAGGACACAAATATGACCATTGAATCGTCAATCCATGATCGTCAGCACGTTGACTGTTAACGAATTAGCAATCATATCGTTACCGATAGTGTATTGGGTACCCGGGATGACGGCGACTTCTGCGACGATATGCCCGGCGATAGGAATGTTGCGATCCGGCAGGTTTCCGACCAGCAAGCACAGGGCAGCCGCGACGGAATGTCGACTGCCGGTGATTCGCAGGTTGAAATCATGCGTCGCTCCGATAAATGTCGCGCTGGCCCAGTCGGTTGACTGCATCGACTCGACCGTCAGCGTGGGTTTTTCCCTATCTGTGGCATCGAAGGCACCGGAATCGCCGATAGCCCGCAGGATCGCAGCATGAATATGATTGCCAAGGGGCCTCATCGCACCGTCTCCCGAATTGGCGCAACGCTGGTGCGGGCGATAAATGCCAACACCCTGTCCCGCGTGATCTTGCGCGGTTCCCGTCCCCGGCGCAGATCAAACACGAAGCGCGGATCGCCCGCGACCTCGCGTCCGAAGCGCGAGGGCGCAACGGACTGGCACCGCAAATGTCGTTCGACTGTCAGCAACAAGTTCATTTCCCAGGCTCCCCTTCGACGCAGAAACCAATCCGAATCGACTGGTTTCCCCATTCATCCGGACTTAAATCCTACTAGTCTAGGTAAAAAACTATGGTAAGGTCGGATTCAAGCGGACCAGGTGAGGAGGTGCCGCGACTTATGGACAGTTTGACCATCCGCAAACGGTTGGACGAGTTGATCGCGGCGCGAGGCGAGGATTATGCCTCGCTGTCGCGGCGGCTCGGTCGCAACCCCACTTACATCCAGCAATTCGTCAAGCGCGGCGTGCCCCGGCGGCTGTCCGAAACCGATCGGCGGGTGTTGGCCGGGCATTTCGGCATTGCCGAGCGGCTGCTCGGTGGGCCCGACGACAGTGCCGCGCGGGCGGTGCTGGCGCGGCCGGGGCTGGTCCAGCGCGCCGAGGATTATGTGCTGATCCCGCAGCTCGATGTCGGTGCATCGGCGGGCGCCGGCGCAGAGCCGGACAGCGAGGCCCCATTGGCGGCGATCGCGTTCCAGTCGAATTGGGTTCGGACGATCGCCACCGGGCGGCCCGAGGCATTGTCGGTGATCGGCGTGGCGGGCGATTCGATGCTGCCGACGCTGGCGGATGGCGACCAGATCCTGGTCGATACCGACGACCGCGAGCGGCTGCGCGACGGCATCTATGTGCTGCGCACCGATGGTGCGCTGCTGGTCAAGCGGCTGTCGGTGAACCCGGCGACGCGGCGGCTGGCAATCCGCAGCGACAATGATGCCTATCCGAGTTGGGACGATTGCGATCCGGCCGGGGTCTCGGTGATCGGGCGCGTGGTCTGGGTCGGGCGGCGGCTGAACTGAGGCCGCGGGGGCGTCAGCGGCGCTTGTCGAGCACCGTCAGGATGACGGCCGCGGCGACGCCGATGACGGCACCCAGGATGAGGCCGAGCGACGTCTGGTTGAACAGGAGCCCGAGAACCGGGCCGAGCACGAGGCCGGCGGCGATCAGGCAGCCGCCGCCGAGGGCGGGTGGGCGCGAAGGGGGATCGGCGGGAGGGGTGTTCATCGCGCAGCCTTCGCACGGGAGGTGACCCGGACGCCAGCCAGGTGTGGCATTTCGGCCATGGCCGGCCGGATGATTCGCCCCCTGCCTGCGCGGCCGATACGATAGCTTTGCGCCAGCGGCGCCCTGCGGTAGAGCCGAAGCGTGGATTTTGCCGGCAGCCCCAATTCGAGGTATTTTCGCAGGGCGTTGCTGGTTTCGGGCGTGGTTCTGCTGGCCGGGGCGGCGCGGGCGCAGGATACGACGCCGGTTGCTGCTGCGCCGCCGGACGCGGGGCCTGTGCCGATGCCGCAAGGGGCACCGCAGCTCGAGGATTTTGCGCCGTTGCCGGGCAATGTCGCATGGCCGACGGTCGAGACCACGACCGATGGCGAGCCGGTCGAGGTGGCGGGCGATGTCAGCTACATGGTTGCGGTGACGGGCCTGGCGGAGCTGGGGTTGGAGACACAGTTTCGCGAGCTGTCGTCGCTATGGACCAAGCGCGGGCAACCGGCGAACCTGGCGCAGATAAACCGGCGGACAACCGAGGACCGCGACCTGATCGACCAGCTGCTGCGCTCGATCGGACACTATGGCGGCAATACGGCGGTAGCGTTGACGGCGCCGGTGCAGGTCGGCGGCAAGACCAGTATCGCGATGACGGTCACGGCGGGGCCGATCTATACCTTTGATTCAATTAGCGTCGTAGCGCCGGCGGAGGCGATCGGCGGCGATCCGCTGGGTATCGTCAAGCCGCTGCTCGGCATCAAGGTCGGCGATACCGTCGACGCGGCGCGGGTGAATGCCGGGCAGGACGCCATCGCGGTGAAGCTGGCCGATGCGGGCTATGCCTTTGCGGTGGTCGGCAAGCCCGACATCGTGATCGATCATGCGACGCGGACGGCGACGTTGCTGCAGACGATCGATCTCGGCAAGCCGGGCGTCCACGGCGCGCTGCGCATGTCGGGCGCGCTGCAAGGCTTCGACGACAAGCACCTGGCGCTGCTGGCGCGGTTCAAGCCGGGGGATCCGTTCACCGACGCCGGCCGCGACGACCTGCGCCGGGCGCTCATTCATACCGGGTTGTTCGGCACGGTTTCGGTTCGACCGGTCGCCGGGGCGATACAGGCGGACGGGACACAGGTCGTCGACCTGCAGATCACGACCGAGGCGGCGCCGGCGCGGACGATTGCGGCCAGCGTCGGTTATTCAACCGGGCAGGGCATTCGCGTCGAGGGCAGCTGGACGCATCGCAACCTGTTCCAGCCGGAAGGCGCCTTTACCGCGCGCGTCGTCGCGGCCGAGCGCGAACAGGTTCTAACGGGTGAAATTCGCAAGCGCAATTTCCGCCGGCGCGACCAGTCGTTGACGCTGCGGGGCGGGTTCACGGCGGAACAGCAGGACGCTTTCGATGCGACGACCGTCGGTGTGCTGGCGGCCATCGATCGCGAATCGAATATCATTTGGCAGAAGCCGATCACCTATTCGGTCGGCGTCGAATTGCTGGCGACGCGGCAGCGTGACCGGTCGGCGCCGGACGATCCGAACAACACCTATTTCATCCTGGCGTTTCCCGGCGCCATTACCTGGGATCGGTCCGACGACCTGCTCAACCCGTCAAAGGGATTTCGGCTGTCTGGGCGGGTATCGCCGGAATTCTCGCTGCGCAGCGGGCAGAACTTCAACTATGTGAAGCTGCAGGTCGACGGCAGCGTGTACCAGCCGTTCGGCGACTTCGTGCTGGCGGGCCGGATGCATGTCGGCGGCATCGCCGGGGCCGAGCGGGGACGGATCGCGCCGGACCGGCGGTTCTATGCAGGCGGCGGCGGGTCGGTGCGCGGTTATGACTACCAGGGCGTCGGGCCGCAGGATGCCGAGGGTTCACCGACCGGGGGCAACAGTCTGGTCGAGGCGTCGGCGGAGGTGCGGTATCGCTTCGAGGCGTTCGGCAGCGACCTTGGCGTCGTCGGCTTTGTCGACGCCGGGCAGGTTTATCCGACGTCGCTGCCCAAGTTTACCGACCTGCGCTACGGCGTCGGCATCGGGCTGCGTTATTTTACCAGCTTCGGGCCGGTGCGCATCGATATCGCGACACCGATCGCGCGGCGCGAGGGTGAGCCCAGGGCGGCGTTCTATGTGTCGATCGGCCAGGCGTTCTGATGGACGACGCCGTGGCCCCGGACGTCGAAGTCATGCCGGCGCAGAAGCGGCGGGGACGCGTGGTCGCGCGGGTGTTGTCAGCCGTCGTGATGCTGGTGCTGCTGCTCGGCGTACTGGCGTTCGGGGCGCTGCGCTGGCTCGATAGCGATAGCGGGCGGGCTTTCGTCGTCAGGCAATTGCCGCTTTATTCGCCGGCGTCGGGGCTGTTCGTGCGGGTCGGGCGGATCGACGGATCGATCTTTGGCAAGGCAGTGCTCCACGACATGACCATCGGCGACCCCAAGGGGGTTTTTGCCGAGGTGAAGCGGCTCGACCTCGATTGGCGGCCGCTCGACCTGATCCGCGGGACGCTGACGGTGCGATCGGCGTATGCGCCCGAAGCGCGGGTCCTGCGCGGGCCCAAGCTCAATCCCAGCGACACCATATTGCCGGATTTCGATTTCGATATCGCGCGGTTCAAGGTCGATCGGATGATCCTTGAGCCGCCGGTATCGGGGCAACGACGCGTGATCTCGGTCGACAGCGTCATCGATATCCGGGCCGGGCGGGCCAAGGTCGAATTCGATGCGGTGGCGCTTGGCGCTACGGGGAGCGGCCAGGCGGGGACCGGGCTGGCAGCCAGCGGCGATGCGGTCAGGCTCAAGCTCGATGCCGAGCCCGACAACAACAAGTTCGATATCGATGCGCAGGTCACCGCGCCGCGCGGCGGCGTGATCGCCGGCATTCTCGGGCTGAAACAGCCGCTGCAGGTGGTGCTGCGCGGCGACGGCAGCTGGCAGGTCTGGAAAGGCCGGCTCGATGCCCGGCTGGGCGGGGCGCCATTGGCCGACATCGCGGTCTCGGGCGCATCCGGGCTGTTCACCATTCGCGGCGATGCGATGCCGGCACGGCTGTTGTCGGGCATGTCGGCGCAACTGGTTTCGCCGGTGCTGGCGATCGATGCGACGGCGCGGATTGCCGACCGCAACGCCGATATCGATGCACGCTTCAACAGCCGGGCGCTGGCGGTCGACATGCGCGGCGTCGTCGAGATGGGAGCGGAGACGTTCCGCGGGCTGGTCGTCAATGCGCGGCTGCTCGACACGCGCGTCATCAGCCCGAAGCTGAAGGCACGCAATCTGCGGCTGGCGGCGACGATCGACGGCACCTTCGGGTCGCCGGTGATCGATTACCGGGTGACTGCGCCGTCGATCGCCTGGGGCAATGTGATCGCGACCGAGCTTGGCGTTTCGGGCGTCATTCGCGGCGGTGCCGGGCCTTGGGTGGTGCCGGTGCGCGCCACCGTGCGGCGGGTGACCGGCCTTGGGCCCAATGTCGATCCGTTGCTGACCAATGTCCGCGTCGAGGGGCCGATCGCGCTGGAGGGCGGCCGGGCGGTGTCGAACCGGCTGGCGTTCCGGTCGGACCGGGTCAGCGGTACAGCGACGATGGCTTTCCGCGGCGCCAGGGATTTCCTGGTGACGGTGAAAGGCGCGATGCCGCGTTTTGTGATCGCCGGGCAAGGCGTCGCCGACATCAACGCGAATGTGCGGATCGTCCCTGCCGGCGGCGGCGTGCGCGTCTCGGGAACGGCCGGCGTTGCGGTGCGGCGGCTCGACAACAAGGGCGTTGCGGCGATCACGCAAGGCCTGCCGCGGCTGACCACCGAATTCGTCCTAAGCGGCGACATGGCGCTGGTGTTTCGCAACGCCAGGCTGGTGTCGCCTGGGCTCAGCCTGACGGCGAACGGCAGCCGCTCGGCGTCGGGGATCCTGGCGATCAAGGCCGCCGGTGTATCGAAGAATTATGGTCCGCTGACGCTGGCGGTCGCCGGGCCGACGATGACGCCGACGATCGATTTCACGCTGGCCAAGCCCGGGCTGGGGGTTGGCCTGGTCGATGTGAAGGGGCGGGTCGCGCCCGAACCCGGCGGCTGGCGGTTTGCCGCGGCGGCTGGATCGAGCCTGGGACCGGTGACAGTCGACGGGCTGGCGCGCACCGAAATCGCGCCGCTGGCCATCGAGCTGACGAGAGCCACGATCGGCGGCATGACCGGCAGTGGCACCATCGTCCAGACCGCGGACGGTCTGTTTGCCGGGACGCTCGGCCTGACGGGGCCAGGCGTGAACGGCACCGCGGAATTTGCCGGGCAGGACGGGGTCCAGCGCGTCGCCGTATCGGTCGCCGCAAAAACCGCGAGCCTGAACTTCGCGACGCCGGTGCTTATCGACAGCGGCACGCTGAAACTGGCGGTGCTGTTTCCCGAAAGTGGCCCGAGCGTGACCGGCACCTTCGATGGGCTCGGGATCGTGCGCAACGGCCTGCGCATCGACCGGCTGCAAGGCAATGTCAGCTACGCCGATGGGCGGGGCACCGCCAAGGCAAGCGCCAGCGGCAGCACCGATATCCCGTTCAATGTGAATATCAGCGCCGACCTCGCGCCCGAGCGCATCGAGATCACCGCCAGCGGCAAGCTCGATGCAACGCCGATCACGATGAGCGGCCCGGCCATCATCACGCGGACGCCGGACAGCTGGATCCTGGCGCCGGTGAGCATCATCACGCCGGGGGGCAAGGCCGAGCTTTCGGGTGAGTTCGGCGCGGACAAGCGATTGAAGGCAAAATTCGACCGTGTCTCGGTATCGATCCTGTCGGCGATCAATCCGAAGCTCGATTTTACCGGGCGGATCACCGGCACCATCGACATGGCGCTTACGGCGGGCAACGTCCCGGTCGGCACCGCCAGCCTGCGGCTCAACAGCCTGTCGCGCGCAACGATTGCCTCGGCCTCGACGCCGATCGATGTCGGCGTCAACGCCGAACTGACGGCGGCCGGAGGTGTCGCCAAGGCCGTCATCGTGCGCGGCGGCAAGGTCGAGGGCCGCGCGCAGGCAAGGGTCGGTCCAATTCCCGCCGGCGATGCACCGCTGCGCGAACGGTTGTTTGCCAGCCCGGTGTTCGCGCAACTGCGTTACAACGGCCCGGCCGAAGCGCTGTGGGGCCTGGCCGGCAACGATGCCATCAGCGTGCGCGGGCCGCTGTCGATCATCGCCGACATGAACGGCGTGCTCGGCGATCCCAAGCTGACGGGGACGATGCGCAGCGAGGGCGCCCGGGTCGAAAGCACGGTGCTGGGTGCGGTGTTCGACAGGGCCTCGCTCGACAGCCGGTTCGTCAATTCACGGCTTGAACTGACAAGATTCACGGCGCGCGCCGGGCCGACCGGCACTATCTCGGGCACCGGCGGCATCGATCTTTCGGCCGCACGCAGTTTCCCGATCGATATCCGGCTGGCGATGAAGAACGCCCAGTTGCTCGGCCGCGATGATCTGAGCGGCACGGCGACGGGCAATGTCCGGATCGCGACCGATGAATATGGCGGCGTGGTTTCCGGCAAGCTGAAGATCGAACGCGCGGCGTTTCGTCTGGGCCGGACGGCGGCGGCGCAAGTGCCGGTGCTGGTGGTCACCGAAAAGAATACGCATGTGCTCGGGCGGCGGGTCGCGATCTATGCGCCGCCGACGCGCTGGCTGCTCGACCTCGAAGTCGATGCCGATCGCCGGATTTACGTCAGTGGCATGGGGTTGGAGACCGAATGGCGCGCCGACCTGCGGGTCAAGGGCGGCGCCACGACCCCCGAAATCACCGGCCGGGTCGAGTTGATCCGCGGCGACTATGATTTTGCCGGCAAGCGTTTCACGCTGACCCGCGGCGACCTGCGATTCCAGGGCGGTTTTCCGCCGGATCCGCAGATCGATATCGCGGCCGAAAGCAGCGCCTCGGGCTTTACGGCGCAACTGTCGATCCTCGGCACGGCGACGCGGCCCGAGATCCGCTTCAGCTCAATTCCGGCGGTGCCCGAGGACGAGGTGCTGAGCCGCATATTGTTCGGCGAATCGGTATCGAACCTGTCGGCACCGGAGGCATTGCAACTGGCCGGCGCGCTGACGGCATTGCGCGGTGGCGGCGGCGGGTTCAATCCGATCAATGCGGTGCGCAAGGGGCTCGGTATCGACCGGCTGCGGATCCTGCCGGCGGACGAGGCGACAGGCCGGCGGACGGCGCTGGCGGCGGGGCAATACATCGGGCGCAACGTCTATGTCGAGCTGGCGACCGATGCGCAGGGCTATACGGCGACGCGGATCGAGGTTTCGCTGACGCGGTCGCTTTCGATCTTGTCGGAAGTGGCGACGTTGGGGGGGACGAGTGTGAACTTGAGGTGGAAGCGGGATTATTAGCGCCGCGCGGCCGCCGGCCAGCGCAGCTGGACGCGGACTCGCGCAAGCTCGGCCGGTGGGGCGGCGGAGACTTCCGCCGAGCCCTTCCGACGGCGCGGGCTTTGCCCGTGCTTCTTGCTGTTCTTTGCTTGCTGTCAGGAAGAAGAAACCCCTCTCCCCGCCGGCCAAGGGGCCGAGTCGCCCTCTCCCTCAAGGGGAGAGGGAAGCGACTACCGCCCGATGAGTTTGCGGGCCATGCTGTCGGCGACGGCATCGGTCGGCAGGTTTTCGGCCTTGGCGACCGCGAAGATGTCGGCGAGGCGGCCTTCGATGCGGGCGATGGCGCGGGCCACCGAGGCCGCGTCGCCCTGCCCCAGATACTCGGCGGCGACATTGATGATGCCGCCGGCGTTGATGACGTAATCCGGCGCGTATAGGATGCCGCGGGCGTGGAGGCGGGCGCCGTCGGTGGGGGTGGCGAGCTGGTTGTTGGCGGCGCCGGCGACGACGGCGACCCTGAGGCCGTCGATGGTTTCGGCGTCGAGACCGGCGCCAAGCGCGTTGGGGCTGAAGACGTCGGCGTCGGTGGTGGCGATCTGCGATACAGGGACGGCGGTGCCGCCCAGGCGGGCGGCATAGGCGCGAGCGCGGGCGTCGTCGATGTCGGCGAGGGTCAGCACGGCGCCGGCAACGGCGAGCTTTTCGGCGAGGGCGCCGCCAACACTGCCAAGACCCTGGATGGCGACGCGAACGCCGGCGAAATCACGCTTGCCGAGCGCATGGGCGATGGCGGCGCGCATGCCGACAAAGATGCCCTCCGCGGTCGATGGACCGGGGTTGCCGCCGGCGGCGCCGGCAGCGCTGGGCAGGCCGGAGACGTGGCGGGTCTGCCGCGCAATCACCGTCATGTCGGCGTCCGACATGCCGACATCCTCGGCAGTGACGTAGCGGCCGCCGAGCGAATCGACGGTGCGGCCAAAGGCTTCGAGCAGCGATTCGGTCTTGGGGGCGGCATCGAATTTCAGGATGACGCCCTTGCCGCCGCCCATCGGCAAGCCGGCCATGGCGTTTTTGTAGCTCATGCCTCGCGACAGGCGGAGGGCGTCGGTGACCGCCTCGGCATCGCTGGCATAGGTCCACCAGCGGCAACCGCCCGCCGCCGGCCCGAGATGGGTCGAATGGATGGCGATGATCGTCTTGAGCCCGGTTGCGGCGTCGTGGCCGAAATGCAGCACCTCATGGGCGTCGAAATCGAGAGCATCGAAGATCATTGCGAATTGGCCTGGCTGTTGGGTTTCAGGATATTTCAGTGACGCGCAATAAATGAACTGCGGCGGCGAGGGAAGGCCGAAAAAGGGCGCTTGCGCCGGTGTTTGCAAAGCACGCTTGCGCGAGCGGCAATGCTCCTCTATCTGCACCGCCTTGCGCGGCGATCGTAGCTCAATTGGTTAGAGCGCCGGTTTGTGGTACCGGAGGTTGCGGGTTCAATCCCCGTCGATCGCCCCAGCGCATCTTTCCACACATTCAGGCCGCCGGTTTTCCATGGGCGAGGACGCCGCACGCGATGCGTTGCCCGGCGTTGCCGGCGGGATCGGTGCGATAGTCATCGGGCTGGGCATGGACCACGATGGCGGCGCCGTCGGCATCGAGCAGCGGCATGGTGCCGTCGCTGAGACGCAGGCCCGGGCGGACGGCATCGAGGCTGCCGCGGCGATCGTCGCCGACCACCATGTTGGGCAGGTCACCCTGGTGCTCGCCGGCGGGGTTGAGGCTGCCGTGCTGCTTCATTGCCGGGTTGAAGTGCCCGCCCGCGGTGGTGAAGGCCGGTCCCTGGCACAGCCCGGTCTGGTGGAGGTGGACGGCGTAGGTGCCGGCAGGCAACCCGCGCATGGCGAGCGTGACGCGCGTGCCGTCGGCTTCCTGGAGAAGCCGGGCGGTACCGAGCGTGTTGCCGGTGCCGTCGACGACATCGCTGGTGATCATCAGGGCCGGTGCCGTGCCGCCCGTGCGCCCCATCGAGTCGCCGGTGGTGCCAGCGCAGGCGGTAAGGACAAGGATGACGGGGAACAGGTGGTAAGGACGCATGGCAACCTCGCTTTCGACCGAATCAATCGAGGTTGTAATGCGTGACCAGGCGATCCAGCGCCAGCTTGAGGACAAGTTTTCCGGCGCGGCTGGGCCAGGCGAGGGCGCGCTCGGCGGTTTCGAGGCCCTCGCCGAGGCAGACGACCCGCCAGAGGACGTCGGTGAGGCCGGGGCCGACGGCAGTGACGGCGGCGTCGAAGCGCTGCCGGGCGCTGATTTGCGAGGTGGTCGGGTCAATGCCGCCGCCGGCGGAGCGGCTGGGCGAGGGGTCCCAGTTCATGGTAATACGAGGTGCGCGGCCGGCGGTCATGAAATCATGGCGGAGCCGCTCGCTGGCGCGGAACTGCAATGGGGTCACCATGCCGCGCGTGGCCAACCAGGCGAGCGGCGATTCGGCGAGGTTGACGGTGACCTGGCGACGATCGATGACGTCGGACGGTGCAAGCTGGCGGATGGAGAGCAGGCGGTTGATCGGGTCTGGCAGGACGTCGTTCAGCTTTGTGTTGTTTCTAGCCGACATGGTTAGTCTCCAGTTGAAATTTCTGCGGTGCACTTGCCATGTCATGCGATCTGTAGGACACAAGAAACCGTAGCGGTTCAATTCTGGCTGGAGAATAACATGCTGACGCGCATTCGCGAGGTTCGCAAGGCCAAGGGACTGACCCTGCACGATGTCGCTGTCCGGTGTGCGCCGCCGACCACGGCGCAGACGATCGGACGGCTGGAAACGGGCACGCGGACGGTGTCGGTGGGCTGGCTCAACCGGATCGCGGCGGCGCTCGAGGTCGAGGCGGCGGACCTGGTCACCCTGCCCGACCGCGCCGACCTGCCGGTGGCGGCGATCCTTGGCGCCGACGGGCCGGCGGCCCCGCGCAAGCCGATGACGTTGCTGGCGCCGACGCCGGGTGGGGCAATGGTGGGGATCATCGTCGACGTGGCGCAGGGCGATTACCGCGCCGGCGATGCGTTGTGGGCCGACAAGCTGGCGCCCGAGGATTTTGGGCGGGCGCTCAATCGCGACGTGCTGGCGCCGCGGCCGGTGGGACGCTTTGCCTTTGGACGGCTGGTGGCGACCGACGACGGCCGGGTGCAGATCCTGCCGGCGACGCCAGGAGCTCGGCAGGTGGTGATCGATGCGCCGTGGATCGCGATGGTGCGACAGCTGGTGCGGTCGCTTTAAGTAGAGAAAAGGTTTGTCGGGTTGCGCATGGCCTTGAATTCGAGGGCGTTGCCAGCGGGATCGAAAAGGAAAAACGTGCCTTGCTCGCCGGGTTTGCCGGCGAAGCGGACATGAGGCGGCAGTTCGAACCTGGTGCCGCTGGCGGCGATGCGTTCGCCGAGCGCCTCCCAGGCTGGCCAATCGAGCACTATGCCGAAATGCGGAACCGGAACGGCATCGCCATCGACCGGATTGCGGATAGCCGGCGCGCGCGGAGCGCGGTGGACGACGAGCTGGTGGCCGGCGAAATCGAAATCGATCCAGGTGTCGGATGAGCGGCCTTCGGGGCAGCCGAGGACTTTGCCGTAGAAACGCCGGGCGGCGTCGAGGTCGTCGACCGGGATTGCGAGGTGGAAAGGGTTCATATGCGCCAAAGTCCATCGCTGTGGGGAGCCGGTTTTTGCGCGATCGGCGTGCGTTCGACAATCGTGTCGACGAGTTGGCGCGAGGCGATAGCGATGTCGCCGCCGGGGGTGCCGAGAAGCGGTGATGTGCCCGGCAGGCTGCCGCCTTGGGTGAACGCCGACGACGTGAAGCGCGGCAGCGCGGCGCCGGGCGCCTTGTCGTGGCGCGGATCGACCGCCCACGCGATCACCGCCATCATCCGGGCGGTCGTGCGCAGGCTTTCGGTGGCGACGGCAGCCTGGTCGGCAACCGGCAATGTGGCGCGCCATTCGAGGCCGGGGCCGTCGAACCAGTGCCGGGCGTGGCGCGCGATATCGACGGCACGCCGGTACAATCGACTGGTTTCAGGGAGGTTAGCTGGCGGCATGCCATCACTTTGCGCGGCGCGGCACGCGAATGCCAGCCTCTGCAATGACTTTTAAGGTCGGCTCTTGAACTGTTTTGCCGAGTTCCCAAATCTTGCGTGTCGGCGCGGCCAATCGGGGCGCCGGCACCCCCCGGCCGAAATGGCGGGAATGACGGCAACTCGCTTTGAAAGGAAAATGCCATGCGCGCTTTTGATATCTCCCCCCTGCTGCGGTCCTCGATCGGCTATGAAAATCTCAACCGCCTGGTTGAATTTGCCGGCCGCGTCGACGGCGGCGAGACCGGTTACCCCCCTTACAACATTGAAAAGCTTGGCGACGGTGCCTATCGCATCGCGATGGCGGTGGCCGGCTTTGGCCAGGACGAGCTCGACCTGACGGTGCAGGAAAACACCCTGGTCGTCACTGGCGCGGCGCTGCCGGAAGCCGAAGCCGGCGAGGAGCGCGTGTTCCTGCATCGCGGCATTGCCAAGCGCGCCTTCGAACGCCGTTTCCAGCTGGCCGACACCATCAAGGTGACCGGCGCCAGCTATGCGCACGGCCTGCTCAATATCGAGCTGGTTCGCGAGGTCCCCGAGCACAAGAAGCCCCGCAAGGTGCTGATCGGAACGTCGGTCGATGCCGTCCAGCCGACCAGCGTGAAGCTCGCGGCCGAGTAACACCGCCGCGAGACTGTACGCCGCCGCCGGGGTTCAGACCCCGGCGGTTTTGCGTTTGACGGTCTGGAAGCGCTGGAGCTGGGTGGCCGGCTCGGGCCATTCGGGCGCCAGTTGCGCGGCGCGGCTATAATCCTCGTAGGCCTCGCGGTTGCGGCCGAGGCCTTCATAGGCGACGGCGCGATTGTAGAAGGCGATTTCGGGCCGCAGGGGATTGCGGGCGATGCCCTCCGACAGGCTGAAGACAGCTTCGGTGTCGCGATCGCCAAGGCGGATCAATGCGATGCCCTTGTTGACATAGGCCTCGGCGGCGTCGGGACGCGCCCGGATGGCTTCGTCGAAATCGGCGATGGCGGCGGGCAGGTCGCGCGCCTGCATCCTGACGATGCCGCGGTTGATGATGGTGGCAACACGGTCGTCGGCCGAGAGGGCGCTCTCGCCGAGTGCCCGGTCGCACGATTTGAGCGCTTCGCGCGTTGGTTGACGGCCTTCGGCGGCTTCGAAACAGCCGCGGGCATAGCCTTGGCCGATAACCGATACAGATGCGTCGGCGGACGTGCCGGACAATATGGCCAGCACAAATAGCAGCGGCGGTTTGGTCACGGCTCGATCCTCAAGGCCCGATGTATCGCGGCGTACATCGTGGAAGCTCGATCATAGCACGCTGGACGGCTCAGGCGATAATGTCGGGGATAAGCAGGCCTTCGAGCATGGCGATCTCGTCGCGGAGCTTGAGCTTGCGCTTCTTGAAGCGTTGCAGCTGGATCATGTCGGTATCGGCCATCAATCGCAGTGCTTCGATCGCGGTGTCGAGATCACGATGGTCGCGCCGGGCAATCTCGATTCGGGCCCGGATTTCAACCTCGTCCACGACATTCCCCTTTGCGAGTCGGCGCGAGAGAGGCTGGACCGGGCACTGCCTTGCCGGCGATTCGTTTCCCCCTCACACCATATGTGGAGGCATCGGCCACCCCGACGCAACAAGATACCGGCTTGTCCCGGCAGGGAAGGCAAGTTTGGACAAGCCGCCCCGTCTATGTTTGTATTCGGAACCCTACACCGGTGCCGGCCTGTTGGCCGGGACCACAAAAGGAGAACATGATGGCCAATGCCCATCTCGCTACTCTCAATGCTCGCCACGCTGCGCTCGATGCGTCGGTCGTCGCCGAAACGCGGCGTCCGGTCCCCGACCAGGTTGTGCTGGCTCGGTTGAAGCGCGAGAAGCTGAAGGTCAAGGAAGAGATCAACCAGCTGCACTAAATCTTTGCAGCAAGCGGTTTAACGGACCGCAGCAAGCGCCCGGGATACTGTCGGTTCGGAGTGCCCGTTCGATCTGTGTCGAACGCGAGCACTCCGGACTAGACGAGGTCGTCGCGCCGGCAGCAGCTATTCGTCGCGGGTGATTTTTTCGTCGCGTTCGTGGCGTTCCTGGGCTTCGAGCGTCATCGTGGCGATCGGCCGGGCCTCGAGCCGCTGCAACGAGATCGGTTCGCCGGTGACTTCGCAAAAGCCATATTCCCCGGTGTCGATGCGGCGCAGCGCCGACTCGATCTTGCCGATGACCTTGCGCTGGCGGTCGCGGGTGCGCAGTTCGATACCCCAGTCGGTTTCGCTGGAAGCACGGTCGTTGACGTCGGGCTCGCGCATCGGCTCGGCCTTGAGCGTCTGCAACGTCCCGGCGGCCTCGCGCAGGATGGATTCGCGCCAGTCGAGCAGCTTGCGGCGGAAATAGGCCAGCTGCCGCGGGTTCATGAACGCTTCGTCGGTACCTGGCCGATACCCGATCGGCAAATGAACGTCGTTGTCGCCATCGGCCTCGGCGACAGCAATCACAGTTCGGTCTTCACCGGAAGAACCCTGCTCGATCTCGTGCATCGTTGCCGACGTTCCCATCACGCAAAAACCCTTGCCATCGGTTACCGCGACCTTGGCCCCCCCGGCGCCGACAAATGTCTGCAACCGACCCAGCGTCTGCAACCGACCTGGCTATCCAATGCGGACAACCATCCCCGCCGCGGCTAATAGCGGTGACGCCGGGCGCGGGCAAGGCACTAGCCGGCTGGAATGGAAACTAGCTCGGATTGCCGCGGCGACGGCAGCGGCGGTCAGCCCTTGGCGATGCCGTCGAGCCGCGCCTGCAGGGCGGCGAGTTGGGCCTTGAGCGCCGATAATTCGCTGTCCGAAGTCGGTGCTGGCACCGTTGGCGCCGTTGGTTGTGGCGGCATGACCGGACGCGCCGAGGTGAGCATCCCGGCAGCGGCCTGGAACAGCGCCAAATTCTGTTTTGCCAGCTGTTCGAACGGCTTGAGCGCGGCGTCGCGGAACTTGTTCTGGTTTTCGGCGAAGGCGGCCATCGACGCTTCGAGGTAGTGCGGCACCATCGACTGCATCGAATCGCCGTACATCGCGATGATCTGGCGCAGGAACGGAACCGGCAACATGGTCTGGCCGGTTGACTCCTCCTCCATGACGATCTGGGTAAGGACCGAGCGGGTGATGTCTTCACCGCTGCGCGCGTCGAAAACCTGGAAATCGCGGCCGTCGCGGGTCATCGTCGCCAGGTGATCGAGGGTGATGTAGCTGCTGGTTTCGGTGTTATAGAGCCGGCGATTGGCATATTTCTTGATGATGACCGACCCCGATTCGATTGCGGGCTTGTGGCCGTCGCTGGAGCCGGCTTTCGATGAAGGGGATTCGGCCATGGCAATTCCTGAAGGGGTCGAAAGGGTCGACCTACCACAGAGTCATGTTGCACCGCAACGCGGCGGCGATTTGCGTCACTTAGCTGGCGAAACGCGCCAGCGGGGTCCCCATCCGCTGCCGGTGTTTCTCGACACCGTGGCGCGGGTTTGCGGCAACGATCGCGCCCGGTTGGCACGGGTCTTGGCGGGCGTGCGGCGGTATCAGGAAGCCGGTCCCGGGGCGGTTCGGGGGCTGCGGCCGGTTATTGGCGAGGTCGGCGGCAGCATGTTGCGGGACTTTGGCGGTATTGGCCAGGTCGTGGTCGTCGTGCCGTCGCTGATCAATCCGCCGACGGTGCTCGACCTGGCGCCGGGCAACTCGTTGCTGGACGGATTGGCGGGGCGCGGGTTGCGGCCGTTGATGGTCGATTGGGGACCGGTGGGGCCGGCGGGGCTCGAGGAACTGGTTGAGACAAGGTTGGTGCCGCTGGTTGCCGGCATCGGCGCGCCGGTGGCCATGCTCGGTTATTGCCTGGGCGGTACGCTGGGGCTGGCGGCAGCAGCGATGCTCGGGCTGCAAGTGTCGCGGATCACGCTGCTGGCGACGCCTTGGCGATTTACCGGATACGGCAATGAGGGCGGCGGATTGATCGACTGGTGGGAAAAAACCGGACCGCTCGCGGGGGCGCTGGGGGCGGTGCCGATGGATCTTCTGCAGCCGGCGTTCTGGTCGCTCGATGCGGAGGGGCTGGCGGCGAAATACGAGCGGCTGGCAACATTGCCGGAGGCCGCGGTGGCGGCGTTCGCGGTGCTCGAGGATTGGTCGAATACCGGCGAGCCGCTGTCGCTGGCAGCAGCGCGGGGGCTGGCCGAGGACCTGTTCCGCGATGACATGCCAGGGCGCGGCAAATGGCGGATCGGTGGGCGGGCGGTCGATCCGGGCGCGCTGGGGATACCCATCCTTGATATTATTGCATTGCGCGACCGGATCGTGCCGCCGGCGGCGGCGCTGAGCGTGTCGGGAGTGGGCGAGGCCATGCCGCTCGATGCCGGGCATGTCGGCATGGTTGTCGGCGGGCGCGCGCCGGCGATGCTTTGGGATCCGCTGGCGGCGTGGCTGCGCGGCGAGGCTGCCTGAACGAGGCGTCGGCCGGAGCCGGAAGTCTGGCCTTTGCAGCAGCGAGTCATTAACGTCGGCGCTAACGAGTCGCCTGACTATGGGGAATCCTTCGCATGACCGGAACCGTCATCACTGCTGCACGCCGCACGCCTGTCGGCAGCTTCCTGGGTGCCTTTGGCAGCACGCCGGCGCATGAACTGGGGCGGACCGTACTGGAGGCGGTGATGGCCGATGCGGGAGTCGATGCCGCCGAGGTCGACGAGGTGATCCTGGGCCAGGTGCTGACCGCCGGGCAGGGACAGAACCCGGCGCGGCAGGCGGCGATGGCGGCGGGCATCGCGCAGGAAACCCCGGCATGGGGGGTCAACCAGGTGTGCGGATCGGGGTTGCGCGCGGTGGCGCTGGCGTCGCAGGCGATCCAGTCGGGCGATGCCAAGGTGATCATCGCTGGCGGTCAGGAGAGCATGAGCCTGGCGATGCATGCGCAGGGGCTTCGGACGGCGACCAAGATGGGCGCCATCGAATTGATCGACACGATGATCAAGGATGGGCTGTGGGATGCCTTTAATGGCTATCACATGGGAATCACGGCCGAAAACGTCGCCGAGCGGTACCAGATCGGGCGCGAGGCACAGGATGTGTTCGCCGTTGCCAGCCAGAACAAGGCCAGTGCCGCGCGCGCCGAGGGGCGGTTTGCCAGCCAGATCGCGCCGGTGACGATCAAGGGCCGCAAGGGCGATACGATCGTCGATAGCGACGAATATATTCGCGACGGCGTGACCATCGACAGCATTTCCGGGCTGCGCGGCGCCTTCAAAAAGGATGGCAGCGTGACTGCGGCGAATGCGTCGGGGCTCAACGACGGCGCTGCGGCGCTGGTGGTGATGAGCGAAGCCGAGGCGGCGCGGCGCGGATCGAACGTGATCGCGCGGATTGCCAGCTGGGCGTCGGTTGGCGTCGATCCGGCGATCATGGGCATCGGGCCGGTGCCGGCATCGCGCAAGGCGTTGGAAAAGGCCGGCTGGACGGTGGCAGATCTCGATCTGATCGAAGCCAATGAAGCCTTTGCGGCGCAGGCGCTGGCGGTCGGACAGGAGCTGGGTCTCGATCCGGCGAAGGTCAACGTCAATGGCGGCGCGATCGCCATCGGGCATCCGATTGGGGCGTCGGGCGCGCGGGTGTTGACGACGTTGCTGCACGAGATGGTGCGGCGGGATGTGAAGCGCGGGCTGGCGACACTGTGCATCGGTGGCGGCATGGGGATTGCCATTTGCGTTGAGCGATAGGCGCGGCGGCGGCTGGGCGGCGCGCTCGCTGTGATCGGTGACGAAGGTGCGGCGGCGGCGGTTCTGGTGCCAGTGATCGGCGCTGGCGGCTCAGGTCTGGCGCGATTGCTGGCGGGTGGCCGGCATGTGCGCTTGCTGGTTGCCGGAAATCCGCCGCCGGGTGTGGCGATGCCGCCAGCCGAGGGGTTCGAACGGTTTGTGCAGGTGGTGTGGCCGGGCCAGGTCGGACCGATCGTGGCCGACGCGCTGCGGCTGCCGTTTTACGAGGCGGTGTTCGACAGGGCGTTGGTGACGACCCCCCTGCCCCGGTTAGCGGCGAAGGCGAGTTTGCGCGAGATCTGGCGGGTGCTGGCACCGGCGGGGCTGGCAGTGTTCGTCGTCAAGGCGCGGCGACCGTGGCAGGGGACGGGATGGTCGCGCAAGGGGCTCGAAGCGGTGCTCGGCGAGGCGATGTTCGAGGTGCTCGACTGGCAGGTGGCGGCGGTGCCGGATCGCTGGCACCTGGTGCTGGTCGGCAAGCGGGACGGCCTGCGACCCGCCATGATCGGGCGGGTCGATGCGGTCGAAAGCTTGGTGGGAGCGACTTGATGGACTTCGAGGCGATCGTCAGGATGGTGCCGTTTTCGGCGCATCTGGGATTCGAGGTGATGCGCTGCGACGCGGCCGGCGTGGTCGTGGAAGTCGTGCTGAAGCCCGAATATTGCACGGCGGGGGGCACGGCGCATGGCGGGTTCCTGATGACGCTGGCGGATTTCGCCGGGGCGGCGGGCGGCTTCATGGTGCTGCCCGAAGGCGCCAAGGGGACGACGACGATCGACAGCAAGACCAACATGATCGGCGCGGCGCCGGTGGGCAGCCGGCTGACAGCGACGTCGGCGCCCGAGCATGTCGGGCGGCGGACGTCGGTGTGGACGACGCGGGTGATGGTGGGCGAAAAGTTGATCAGCGTGACGATGCAGACGCAGATGGTGCTTTAGGGGCGCTTCAAGACGAAGACGGCCTGTTCGGCCATGAGGTTGGCGAGGCGCTGGCGGCGGTGGCCGGCGGAGAGGAAGACGGCGCTTTCGATGCGCAGGCCGAGGTCGGCGACGAGGGCGCGGAAGTCGTCGATGGTGCAAAGGTGGATGTTGGCGGTTTCGTGCCAGCTGACGGGTAAGGTACTGGTAACAGGCATGCGGCCGCCGATGAGGATCGAACCGCGGACCCGCCAATGGCCGAAATTGGGGAAGCTGACGACCGCGCGGCGGGCGATGCGGACGAGCTCGGGGAGGACCACCGCGGGGGCGCGCATGGCCTGGAGGGTGTCGGACAGGATTGCCATGTCGAAGGCGGCGTCGGGGTAGTCGGCGAGGTCGGCATCGGCGTCGCCCTGGACCACCGATAGCCCGCGGGCGACGGCGGTGGCGACGTTGGCGGCGCTGACATCGATGCCGCGGGCGTCGACGCTCTTGGTGTCGCGGAGGTGGGCGAGAAGGGCGCCGTCGCCGCAGCCGATGTCGAGGACGCGGGCGCCGGCGGGGACGGCATCGGCGACGGCGGCGAGGTCGGGGCGGAGGCTCAAGTTCCGGCTCGCAGAAAACCGTCGACGACGCGGATCATTTCGGGGGCGTCGAGGAGGAAGGCGTCGTGGCCGAAGGGACTTTCGAGTTCGACGAAGCTGACGGCGGCGCCTGCGGCATTGAGGGCGCGGACAATTCTGCGTGATTCTGCAGTAGGATAGAGCCAGTCGCTGGTGAAGCTGACGAGGGCGAAGCGGGTTTTGGTGCCGGCGAAGGCCTTGGCGAGGACGCCGTCGTGGGGGGCGCCGAGATCGAAATAATCCATGGCGCGGGTGATGTAGAGGTAGGAATTGGCGTCGAATCGCTGGGTGAACGACAGGCCCTGGTGGCGGAGGTAGGATTCGACCTGGAATTCGGCGTCGAAGCCGAAACCGGGCTGGGGGCTACCGGGGGTGTCGCGGTCCTGGAGGCGACGGCCGAATTTTTCGGTCAGGCCCTCCTCCGACAGATAGGTGATATGGGCGGCCATGCGCGCCACTGCGAGGCCCGCGACGGGTTGTTTATCAAGGGGATAGGCGCCGCCTGACCAATTAGGGTCGGCCATGATAGCCTGGCGGCCGACTTCGTGGAAGGCGATGTTTTGCGCCGAATGGCGGGCGGCGGTGGCGATGGCGACGACCGAGCGGACGCGGTGCGGATGGGCGACGGCCCAGTCGAGCGCCTGCATGCCGCCCATCGAGCCGCCGACGACGGCGGCGAGGGTTTCGATACCGAGATGGTCGAGCAGGGCGGCCTGGGCGTTGACCATGTCGCGGATGGTGATGACCGGGAACGTCATGGCGTAGTGCTGATTTGTCAGCGGGTTGACGTTTCCGGGGCCCGTCGTTCCGTTGCAGCCGCCGAGGACGTTGCTGCAGATTATGAAGTGGCGGTCGGGGTCGATCGGCTTGCCGGGGCCGACGAGGCGGGGCCACCAGCCGGGCTTGCCCGTTCGCGGATTATGACCAGCGACATATTGGTCCATGGTCAGCGCGTGGCAGATCAGGATGGCGTTCGAGGCGTCGGCGTTGAGGTCGCCATAGGTTTCATAGGCGATTTCGAGGGCCGGCAATGCTTGCCCGCCGGTCAGCGCGAAATCGCCGGGGATGGTCACCCGGCGATCGAGGCCGCGGCGATTGTCGGTGTTTTCGGGGCGAGCGGAAGCCATTGTCCGGGCGTTACGGGGTTGTTGACCGGTTGTCACGGGGGCGGTTTGCGCCCTTGGACGGGAGACGGCCGGCATGCGGGCGGACTTGCCCTTTCGCGGCACCGGATTTGGCCCTAAAGCCCGCGCATGAGTTCCGCACCCGCACCCGTCATGAAGCCTTATGTCGAGGCGATCCACGCCTATGTTCCCGGCAAGGCCAGCCTCGATGCGCGGCCGGTGGTGGCGAAATTGTCGTCGAACGAAAATCCGTTCGGGCCGTCGCCCAAAGCCGTTGCGGCGATGACCGCGGTTTTGGGGGCCAGCCATCTTTATCCCGATCCGGCGTCGACGGCGCTGCGCGAGGCGTTGGCGGCGCGGCATGGTATCGAGGCGGCGCAGATTATTTGCGGGACCGGGTCGGACGAGCTGATTCACCTGGTGGCCGGGGCGTTTGCCGGGCCGGGCGACGAGGTCCTGTATGTGCGGTACGGGTTTGCCGTCTACGACATTGCGGCGCGGCGGGTGGGGGCGGTACCGGTGGTGGCGCCCGATGTCGATTATACCTGTGATGTCGATGCGGTGCTGGCGGCGGTTACCGAGCGGACGAAGGTGGTTTTCCTCGCCAATCCGAACAATCCGACGGGAACGCTGATTTCGGCGGCTGAAGTGCGGCGGCTGCATGCGGGGTTGCCGGCGGATTGCGTGTTTGCGCTCGATGCGGCCTATGCCGAATTTGCCGAGGGGGAATATGAGGACGGGCTGGCGCTGGTGAAGGCGTTTCCCAATGTCGTCGCGCTGCGGACGTTTTCGAAGATTTATGGGTTGGCGGCGCAGCGGGTTGGCTGGGCCTATGCGGCGCCGGCACTCATTGATGCGATGCATCGGATCCGGGCGCCGTTCAATGTGCCGGCGACGGGACAGGCGGGGGCGATTGCGGCGCTGGCCGATGTGGATTGGGTGGAGAAGACGCGGGCGCATACGATTGCGTGGCGGGAATGGCTTGCGGGGGAGGTCGAGGCGCTGGGCAATGCGGGGCTGCGGGCGATACCTTCGGCGGCGAATTTCGTGCTGGTCGAGTTTGCGGAAGATGGGCCTTTGACGGCGGCGGCGGCGAATGCGGCTTTGCTGGAGGATGGGATTATCGCGCGGTATCTGGCGGTGCAGGCGATGCCGCGGTGTATTCGGATTTCGGTGGGGACGGAGGGGGAGACGCGGGCTGCGGCGGAGTCTTTGCGGCGGTTTGTTGGGGGGGTTGCGGGGTGATTTTGGTTTTTCCGGTTGGGGGAGACACCCCCACCCGCTCGCCGAGAGGCGAGTCGCCTCCCCCCTTGAGGGGGAGGTAAAGTGTTGCTTTTTTCTCGGGTGGCGATTGTTGGGATGGGGTTGATCGGGTCTTCATTGGCTCGGGCGGTTCGGGAGAATATGCCGACTGTGCGGTTGACGGTTTCGGATGGGGATGCGGAGGTTCGGGCGCGGGTTTTGGCGCTCGATCTGGCGGATGATGTGACCGAGAATGCCGGGGCGGCGGTTGTCGATGCAGACCTTGTCGTGCTGGCGGTGCCGGTTGGGGCGATGGGTGCTGTCGCGGCGGAGATTGCCGGGGAATTGTCGCCGGGGGCGGTGGTTTCCGATGTCGGGTCGGTGAAGGAAAAGGTGCTGAACGCGCTGATGGCCGCCCTGCCCGGCGTGATCGTCATCCCGGCGCATCCGGTGGCGGGGACCGAGAAATCGGGGCCGGATGCGGGGTTTGCCAGCCTGTTTACCGGGCGCTGGTGCATCCTGACACCGCCGGCGGAGGTCGAGGCCTGGCAGACCGAGCGGCTGGCGGATTTCTGGCGGTTGCTGGGGGCGAAGGTCGAGACGATGGACGCGGCGCATCATGACCGGGTGCTGGCGGTGACGTCGCATCTGCCGCATCTGATCGCCTATTCGATCGTTGGTACGGCGAGTGATCTGGAGACGGTGACTCAAGGGGAAGTCATCAAGTTTTCGGCTGGCGGGTTTCGGGATTTTACGCGGATTGCGGCGAGCGACCCGGTGATGTGGCGCGATGTGTTCCTGAACAATCGCGAGGCGGTGCTGGAGACTTTGGGTCGGTTTACCGAGGATCTGACGGCGTTGCAGCGGGCCATTCGTTGGGGTGAAGGGGATACGCTGGAAGCGCTGTTCACGCGGACGCGGGAAATCCGGCGGGGAATTATCGACGAGGGGCAGGATATTGATACGGCCGATTTCGGGCGGCCGCATTAGGGGGCGAGCTGGAACGAAGAAGCTGGGTCCCGGGTCGAGCCCGGGATGACAGGTTGCACCATGCGGGAGTGGTGGTGCTGTGGGGCCGCCACCCCCTCCCGCTCGCCGAAGGGCGAGTCGCCTCCCCCCTGAGGGGGAGGACAAGAAGATGGGTTCATTATCGGGTCATTGGCGCGGCGGTAGCGGATGTGCGAAACCATTGCCTATGGTTTGCCCGGAGATTTCATGCGCCTTTCGATCGTTGCTGCTCTTTTGCTTGCCACCGGCTTGACGGCGCCGGTTTTGGCGGTGGCCCCGGCCCCGGTTTCGGAGCTGATCAAGAGCGTCGATATTCCGCATGAGGATTTCACCTTGCCCAACGGCTTGCGGGTGATCGTCCATACCGATCGCAAGGCGCCGATCGTCGCCGTCAGCGTCTGGTATCATATCGGGTCAAAGGACGAGCCCAAGGGCAAGACCGGGTTCGCCCACCTGTTCGAGCATCTGATGTTCGGCGGCAGCGAGAACAACAAGGGGTCGTATATCAAGACGCTCGAGGATATCGGCGCGACCAATTTGAATGGGACGACCTGGTTCGACCGGACCAATTATTTCCAGGACGTGCCGACACCAGCGCTCGAACTGGCGCTGTTTTACGAATCGGATCGCATGGGGCACATGCTGGGCGCGGTGACGCCCGAAATGCTCGCCACCCAGCGTGCGGTGGTGCAGAACGAGAAGCGGCAGGGCGACAACAACCCGCTCGGGTTGACGCAATATGCGACATTGAATGCGCTGTTCCCCGAGGGGCATCCGTATCGGCACTCGACAATCGGCAGCATGGCCGATCTCGACGCGGCGAGCATGGAGGACGTGCGGAACTGGTTCCGCAGCAACTATGGGCCGAACAATGCCGTGCTGGTGCTGGCCGGGGACATCGATGTCGCGACGGCGAAGCGCCTGACGGCGAAGTATTTCGGCGATATTCCTTCGGGTCCGAAGGTGACGCGGTACGAGGCGCCGGTGCCGGTGTGGACCGAGACACGGCGCGAGACGATGCATGACCAGGTGCCGACGCCGGCGTTGAGCCGCAACTGGGTTACGCCGGGCCGGATGGACCCCGAGGCGCCGCTGGTCGACATCGCGCTGACGATCCTGGCGGGCGGGACGTCGTCGCGGCTTTATAACGACCTGGTGCGCGACAAGAAGCTGGCGGTTTCGGTTTCGGGCGGGGCGCAGGCGTTCGAGAAGGTGTCGATGGCGTCGATCGATACGACGGTTGCCAAGGATGTCGATCCCAAGACCGTCGAAGCGCGGATCGACGCGGTAATGGCGGATTTTCTGAAGAACGGCCCGACGGCGGACGAGGTTTCGCGGGTGGCGACGCGCAACGTGGCGGGCACCATTCGCGGGCTGGAAGCCGTCGGCGGTTCGGGCGGCAAGGCGGTCGCGCTGGCGGAGGGTGCGGTTTTTGCCGGCGATGCCGATTTCTACAAGACCGAGCTGAAGGCCTATTCGGCAGCGACGCCGGCAAGCGTGGCGGCGGCGGCGCGCAAGTGGCTGGCGCGCGGCGATTACCGGCAGACTGTGTTGCCGGGCAAGCGCGAGCCCAGCGAAGCGGCGGCGGTGGTGAAGGCCGCGATACCGGCCGCGACGCCGGTGACGATCGTCAAGCGGATGCCGGCGCCGGTGGCGGGCGCGTCGCCGTCGCTGACGGTGGCGCCGATCGAGCGGGCGACGCTGTCGAACGGCATCCAGGTCGAGTTGGCCAGGCGCGATACGGTGCCGGTGGTGCAGATGACGCTGTCGTTCGACGCCGGGCACGCGGCCGACGATCGCAAGCGGCTGGGCATCCAGGGGCTGGCGCTGACGTTGCTCGATGAGGGTACGGCGTCGATGACCGGGCCACAGATCGCCGAGGCTCGCGAGCGGCTGGGGGCGAGCATCGGCGCCGGCGCCGGGCCCGACCGGACGCGAATCTCGCTGAGCGCGCTGAAACCGAACTTGCCGGCGTCGCTGGCGCTGCTGGCCGACGTGACCCAGCGGCCGGCGTTCGATGCCGCCGAACTCGAGCGCGTGCGCGGCCAGACGTTGACCGGGATCGCGCAGGAGGAAGCCGATCCGGGCAGCATCACGCGGCGGATCCTGCCGGTGGTGCTGTATGGCCCCGACCATCCCTATGGCGTGCCGTCGTCGGGATCCGGGACGGCAGAGGGCGTCTCGGCGGTGACGCGCGCCGACCTGCTGGCGTGGCACAAGCGCTGGATCCGGCCCGACAATGTGCGGATCTTCGTTGTCGGCGATATCGACATGGCCGAGATGAAGCCGTTGCTCGAGGCGAGTTTCGGCGGCTGGAAGGCCGACCCGGCGACGCCGAAGGGGACCAAGGCCTTCCCGGCGATCCCGGCGGTTTCGGGGTCGCGGATCATCCTGGTCGACCGGCCCGACAGCCCGCAAAGCTATATCCGCGGCGGCACCGTGCTGCCGATCAAGGGCCGCGACGATCCGATCGCGCTGCGCGCGGCGAACGACATATTGGGCGGGCTGTTCAGTTCGAGGTTGAACATGGACATTCGCGAGGAGAAAGGCTGGGCCTATGGCGTCGGCGCCGGGATCGGCGATGCCGAGGACCGGGTGACCTCACAAATCATCGCGCCGGTGCAGGCCGACCGGACGGCCGATTCGATCGCCGCGATGATCGCCGATGTGAAAGCGTTGCGCGGGCCCAAGCCGATCACCACCGCCGAGCGCGACAACAGCATCAACAATTCGGTGCGGTCGTTGCCGGGCGATTTCGAGCGCGGCGCGGCGTTGCTGGGGGCGATCGAGAAGAATGCGCTGCTCGGGCGCGGCGATGACTATTACGGCAAGCTGGTCGGGCGGTTGACGGCATTGACTGCGGCGCAGTTGAACGAGGCGGCGAGATTGCTGTCGACCGACAATTTCGTCTGGGTCGTGGTGGGGGATCGCAAGGTCGTCGAGCCGCAATTGGCCAAGCTGGGGTTGCCGATCGAGGTGCGCTGAACTCTTTGTGGGTAGATCTGCCTGAGCACGGACGGTCTGTCGCTTTCGTCCAATCCCGCGGCCCCAATCGAATGTACATTACCGCGTCGTAGTAGTTGCGTTGCGTTACATTCGAAATGTCGGGGGGGTCGCCGCATGGTGAGCATTGTCCTGGCGCCGCGGTGGAAGCCTCGCCGCGAACGGCTGTTCTTTTCCGGCGCGGCGGGGGCGCTGTTGCTGGTTACTTTCGCCGGGTTTGCGCAGACTTATTATTTGGCGCCGATGTTTGCCGCGCCGGCGCTGACGCCACTCGTGCATCTCCACGGTGTCGTGTTCACCGCGTGGATGTTCTTTTTCATGGGGCAGACTTCGCTGGTAGCGGCGCGGCGGGTTGACCTGCACCGGACCAGCGGCATGATCGGCGCCGTGCTGGCGACGGCGATCGTCGTGCTCGGGATCGTCGTTGCCATCGAGAGCGGGCGGCGCGGCGGGGGTGGGCCGCTGCGCAACCAGCCGGTGTTCCTGATGTTTCCGCTGGCCAATATCCTGATGTTCGGCGGGCTGTGTGCCGCGGGCGTGGTGATGCGGCAGCAGGCTGGCTATCATAAACGGCTGATGCTGCTGGCGACCGTGGCGCTGGCGACGACGCCGCTGGCGCGGATCTGGCGGATGACCGAGCTGCCGTTGCCGTTGCCGGTGGGCGGCATGATCCTGAGCGACGTGTTCGTGGCGGCGCTGGCGGTGTTTGATTTCAGGACGCGCGGGCAGTTGCATCCGGTGACGTTGTGGGTGGGGGGATTTTTCGTGGTGACGCAGCCGCTGCGGGTGCTGGCGAGCCGGACCGAGGCCTGGCAGGGCTTTGCGCGGGGGTTGCTGGGTTAGGGTTGCGTGCGGGGGAGGTTGCAGGCAGGCGGGGAGGCATGTTGGTCCGCCCTGCCCTGCCTGTCGATGATGCTGCCATATGGACGATCATGCGGCCGGTGGTACGGGCGGGGGAGACCTATGCGCTCGACCGGGAAATGGGCGAAGCGGCGGCGCTGGAATATTGGCTAGGGGCGGATCGGGAGACGTTTGTCGCGGAAGTGGATGGGACCGTGGTGGGAACGTACTTCCTGCGAGCCAACCAGGCGGGGGGCGGCGGGCATGTCTGCAACTGCGGGTATATGAGTGCGGCGGCGGGGGCGGCACGGGCGATGTTTGCGCACTCGGAGGAGCTGGCGCGGGCGCGGGGGTATCGGGCGATGCAGTTCAACTTCGTGGTGAGCGTCAATGAGCGGGCGGTGCGATTGTGGGAAGCGGTCGGTTTTGACGTCGTGGGGCGGTTGCCGGGGGCGTTTTTGCATCCGGAAAAGGGGTATGTGGATGCGCTGGTGATGTTCAAGACGTTATAGCCAGGTGACGTGTCCCATCTTGCGGCCGGGCTTGATCTCGCTCTTCCCGTAGAGGTGGAGGTGGGCGCCGGGATCGGCGAGCAGGGCGTGCCAGTCGTGGACATGGTCGCCGAGCAGATTTTTCATGAGGACGGTGTCGGCGGTGAGGCGGGTGTCGCCGAGCGGCAGCCCGCAGATGGCGCGGATGTGGTTTTCGAACTGCGAGGTGCGCGCGCCCTCGATGGACCAGTGGCCGCTGTTGTGGACGCGGGGGGCCATCTCGTTGAATATCGGGCCGGTCGGGGTGGCGAAGAATTCGAGGGTGAGGACGCCGACATGGCCGAGGGCCTCGATTACGGTGTGGGAGAGCGCGGTGGCCGCGGCGATGTGGCCTGCGATGGCGGCGGGGGCGGGGACGTGGCTGGAGGCGAGGATGCCGTTGTCATGGATATTGTGGGCGACGGGCCATGAGACGATCTCGCCGGCTTCGCTGCGGGCGAGGATGACCGAGAATTCGTGGCTGAAGGTCTCGAAGGCTTCGAGGATGGCGGGGCGCTGGCCGATGGTGTCCCATGCCGCGGCAGCGTCGGCGGGGCTGTGGATGCGCGCCTGGCCCTTGCCGTCATAGCCCATGCGGCGGGTTTTCAGGATGGCGGGGCAGCCGAGATCGGCGATGGCGGCATCGAGGTCGGCGCGCGAATCGACGGCGTGGTAGGCGGCAGGACGGCCGCCTAGGCCTTCGACGAAGCGTTTTTCGGCGAGGCGGTCCTGGGCGATTTCGAGGCTGTCGGCGCCGGGGTGGACGGGGACCTGGCCGGCGAGGTGGCGGATGGCGGTGGTGTCGATGTTTTCGAATTCGAAGGTGACGACGTCGACGGCGGCGGCGAAGGCATCGAGCGCGGCGGTGTTGTCGTAGCCGGCACGGGTGACCTCGGCCGAGACGTCGCCGGCGGGGAGTTCATGTTCGGGGGCGTAGATGTGGACGCGGTAGCCCATGTTGGCGGCGGCGAGCGCCAGCATGCGGCCGAGTTGACCGCCGCCGAGGATGCCGATGGTTGCGCCGGGAGCGATCATTCGGGCGTTTCCGCGACGCTGTCGCTTTGGGCGGCGCGCCATGCCTGCAGGTGCGAGGAGAGTTCGGGGTCCGACAAGGCGAGGATGGCGGCGGCGAGGAGCGCGGCGTTGATGGCGCCGGGCTTGCCGATGGCGAGGGTGCCTACGGGCACGCCGCCGGGCATCTGGACGATGGACAACAGGCTGTCCATGCCGCTGAGCGCCTTTGATTCGACGGGGACGCCGAGCACCGGCAGGTGGGTCATCGCGGCGGCCATGCCGGGCAAATGCGCCGCGCCGCCGGCGCCGGCGATGATGACCTTGAGGCCCCTGCCCGCGGCCAATTGTGCATATTCGTAAAGACGTTGCGGGGTGCGGTGGGCGCTGACGACCCGCGTTTCGTGCGGGATGCCGAGCGCGGCGAGGGTTTCGGCGGCATGGCTCATCGTCGCCCAATCGGACGACGATCCCATGATGATGCCGACGAGCGGCTGGATCAAGACTGAAGCTCCCCCCTTGAGCGCAGGAAGCGGCGGACCTTAGGGATGCGGCAGGGCGAGGGCAATGGCAGGCGAAGCGGGACGCGAAAAGGGCCGCGGATGCACCGCGGCCCTTCTGTGATCTCTGGACGTCGCCCGATCAGAAGGCGGCGGAGATCGAGAACAGCACCTTGCTGCCGGCGATCGTCGAGCCGTCCTTGGTCGACGAGAAGTTCGGCTGCAGGCGCAGATATTCGACGCTCGAGGTGCTGATGTCGGTATCGACATAGGCGACGCCGAAGGTGACCGGGCCGAGAACATAGTCGAGGCCGACCAGCCAATCCCAGTACGAGCCGGTCGGCGCGACGCTGGTGCCGTTGGGGCCCAGGCCGGGGTTGCCGTCCGAATAGCCGATGTGGCCCTTGATGGTCAGCGGCGTGCCGGGAATGCCGGCGGCTGCATCGCCCCAGATGTAGAGATTGTCTTCCTTGTCGCCGACGACGCTTTCGGGGGTGTTGTACCAGTTGCCGAGCGCTTCCTGGCTGGGGGCATAGGCGACACCGGCGAGCAGCGAGACCGGGCCAGCTGTGCCGCTGAGCTTGATGTAAGGCTCGGCGAAATCGGTGATCTGGGCGCCGCCTGGATACATGTACCAGGTCAGGCCGATGTCGAGGGCGCCGGCACCGACCGGGAACTTGATGCCGCCGAACAGGTCGAGTTCGAGGTTGGGCCCGCCAAAGGTGCCCCAGCCGGCGAGGTTGGAGGCCCAGAAACCGGCATAGGCGCCGCTTTTATGGGAACCGGTGAGGCCGCCCTGGATGGCGAAGCCCTTGTCGGACTGCGAGACGCCGCGGAAACGATAGTCGGTGACGAGCGCGACCGAGCCCGATGCCTTGAAATCGGGCGTGGCTTCGACGTCCTGCGCGGCGGCAGGCGCAGCGATGGCGAGCGCGGCGATCGACGCGGACAGGATGGCGCTGGCGAGTGTATGACGCATGGAACATCTCCCTCTGTATGGGGTTAATGTCCCTCTCCCACCTGGTGGCTGTGCCTCTCGAGGCCTTGCGGCCGGTGGGGAACGAGTCCGATCAGTTGCACGGACCGTAAGGCGAGATCGGCTGGCGTGTATAGCTGCAATGCAGCATTAGCCTACAAGTTGTAACAATGTGTTGCTAAATTGCCACGTCGGACAGGCCGAGAGTTGCACGGAAGATGGCCGCCGTGTCATTTTCGATCAATTCGGCTGTGCGGGACAAAGAGGAGCCTGTTCCTTGATCAGCAGGCCGATCTGGGCGGTGATGACGTCGCGCGCGATTTCGGGGGTGAGCGCCTGTTCGAAGCGCAGCCGGGCCCAGGTGTCGATGCTGAGCAGCAGGTCGAGACTTTCGAAGACGATGGTGTTGTTTTCGAGGTGCGGCGGCATCAGCGCAAGGAGGCGGGTGCGGAGCATCAGCGTGATGCCTTCATGGTGCGACTGGATGGCGGGCGATTCGTGACGATGAGCGTCGGCGGCGCGCTTGAAGGGCAGCAATCTTTCGAAGATTGCGGTGCGCCGCTCGGTGGCTTCGACAAGCCGGCCGCGCCAGTCGCTCGATTCGAAGGGAGCCAGTGCCGTTTCATAGCCTTGCGCCAGCCGCAGCGTCATTTCGGCATAAAGGTTGTCCATGTCGCTGAAGTGGCGGAACACGCTGCGCAGGCCGACGCGGGCGCGGACGGCGACGTCCTCCGCGCTGGGCGAGATGGCGCCTTCCTCGACAAGGGCGAGCATCGCCGCGACGATCCGGTCACGGCTGACCTCGGACCGCCGGCGGCGCCCGTCGGTCGAAGGTTCGGTGCGCTGCTGCGATGTCATCCCCATTGCCAGCGAGTTAGACTAGTTGGACCAATAGGCATAGGCTTCGCCGGGCACCGGGCGCGTGCCTAGCGGACGGTCTATCGCGATCGGGGCGCGGACGAGTGAGTCCCAGGCCGACTTTGCCTGACTTGCATCATGGGCAGCGAGGGCGGCAAGCAAGTCCTTGACCCTGGCCGGGTTGGCGGCGGCGAGGTCGTGTCGCTCAGTGGGATCGGCGGCGAGATCGTAGAGCAGGTTGCGGCGCGGCAAGTCGAGCGACTGGAGCTTCCAGTTGCCGTCGCGGACGGTGCGATAGGCGCCGCTGCGCCAGAACAGTTGCTGGTGGGGAATGCCGCGGGCGGTGCCGGACAGGAAGGGCATGATGTCGACGCCGTCGATGGTACGGTCCTTGGGCAGCGCAGCGCCGGCGGCAGCGCTGGCAGTGGCGTAGATGTCGAACTGGCTGACCGGCGGGGCGTAGGTGGTGCCGGGCGCGATATGGCCGGGCCAGCGGATCATGAAGGGGACTTTTGTGCCGCCTTCGAAGAAGGTCGCTTTCCAGCCGCGATAGGGTTTGTTGAGGTCGGGCAGCCCGATGTAATGGGCGCCGCCGTTGTCCGACGAGAAGATGACGATGGTGTTGTCGTCGAGGCCCTGTGCCTTCAGCTCGGCGAGGATCTTGCCGACGCCGCGGTCCATGGCGCGGATCATGGCGGCATGGACGCGGGCGGTGTGGTCCTTGATCTGCGGCAGGGCGTCGTAATCGGACCTGAGCGCCTGGAGCGGGGTGTGGGCGGCGTTATAGGCGAGATAGAGGAAGAACGGCCGGTTGCGGTTGTTGCGGATGTCGGTGACCGCGGCGTCGGTGAGGTAATCGGTCATATAGCGGTCTGGGGCGAAGCGGGGGCCGCCGTTGAACTGCACGCCGAACGGCAGGTTGGCCCAAAGGAACTTGTCGATCGGGTCGAAGGCCTGCTTTGCGTTGACGGCGGTGGGGTCGTGTTCGGGAAGGGACATCTGCGCGCCGACGATGAAGCCGAGGCTTTCGTCGAAGCCCTGGTGTTCGGGACGCATGCCCGGTGCCTCGCCGAGGTGCCATTTGCCGAGGTGGATATTGTGGTAGCCGCGAGTTTTCACTTGCTCGGCGATGGTGATTTCGGCGGCGGGCATGCCCTTGGCGCCGGGGGCGGCGGCGCGGGCGGCGGCGGCTTCGTCGAAGATCGGCTTGCGGTCCCAGTCGGACGGGAAGGCGGCGATGTTGCGGGCGAACATGACATCGGGGCGGAAGACGCCGGCGGGCAACCATGACGGCAGGCGGGTGTCGGTGGGCGTGAATTCATAGCCGAAGCGGGTGGCATAGCGCCCGGTCATCAAAGCGGCGCGCGAGGGGGCGCAGGTGGCGTTGGTGGCATAGCCGTTGGCGAGGGTGACACCCTGATGGCCGATGGCATCGATGTTGGGGGTGGGGACGCCCCCTGCCCCGGTACCGGTCAGGCTGATATCGTTGATGCCGAGGTCGTCGGCGAGGATCAGGATGATGTTGGGTGGGCGTTGGCCGGCAGGCGGGATGGCGGGGCCCTTGGCCCAGGCGACCGGGTGGTTGGGGGCGGTCGGGCCGCCGAGCCAGCCGGCGGCGTGGAGCTTTATAGTGTCGCTGGAGAGGTAAAGGCCGGCGGCCACGGCAGCGGTGGCGCCGAGCAGGATCCCGGGCCAGCGCTTCATTGGGCGGGCCTCATCTGGCGGTGCCGCGATCGAAGTTGCGCCAGCCGAGGAGGAGGACGATCAGCATGACTGCCTCGACGATCATCGGCTGGGCGGTGGTGGGGAGCACGCCGTCGACGAGGATGCTGACGATGCGGCCGAAAAAGGCGATGGCGACCATGAAGATGGGGACCAGCAAGGGGCGGGATTGTCCGGTCCAGGCGCCGATCAGTGCGAACACCGCGACGCCGATGAAGAAGCCGGGGAAGTCGGCGCGCAGCGTGGCGAGGCCTTGCGGGGTGGTCGGGGACAGGAAGAAGCCGGCGGCGAGCTGGGCCGGGGCGAACAGGAAGCCGAGGCCGACGGCGAGCATGAACAGGGCGACGAGGCCGATAGCGACGCGCAGGATGGTCTTCATGGCAATAGTCCCCCCGAGGATGATTCTCGTGCCCGATTGTGCGCAGCATAATCCGGTTTGGCGATGGCTGCAATGTTTCGACATTGATTGTGCCATATTTGACAGGCTATGATGGCCGGATGAGGAAAGTGCGGGGCTCGCTGGCTGTGATGGCGCTGCTGCTGGGGAGCGCGGCTTCGGCGCGGCCGAACATCGTCGTGCTGGTTGCCGACGACTGGGGATTTTCCGATGTCGGGGCCTTTGGCGGGGAGATGGCGACACCGAATATCGATGCGCTGGCGGGTGCTGGGGTGCGGTTTTCCAACTTTCATGTGGCGGGATCCTGTGCGCCGACGCGGGCGATGCTGCAGACGGGGGCGCCCAGCCACCGGGCAGGGCTGGGCAACATGCCCGAGACGATCCCGCCGGAGCATCGCGGCCGGCCGGGGTACGAGACCGAGATGAGCGACCGGGTGACGACGATCGCCGAGCGGCTGCGGCCGGCGGGATACCGGACGTATTTCACCGGCAAATGGCATTTGGGGCATGTGCCGGCAAATTTGCCGACGGGGCGTGGGTATGACCGGGCATTGGCGCTGTCGCAGTCGGGAGCGGACAATTTTGCGAACAAGCCCAATCTGTTGCTGTACGACAAGGCCGACTGGACCGAGGACGGCAAGCCGGCGGTGCTGCCTAAGGAGTTCTATTCGTCGCGGTTGATCGTCGACAGGATGATCGAATATCTGGACGGCGGCGACCGGGGGCGGCCGTTCCTGGCGTCGGTGAATTTCCTGGCGAACCATATCCCGGTGCAGGCGGCGGATAGCGATATCGCGGCGTATCGCGGGCGGTATGCGGGCGGGTGGACGCGGTTGCGGCACGAGCGGCGGGCGGGGGCGATTGCGCGCGGAGTGATGCCGGCGGGAACGGCGATGGTGCGGATGGGATCGACGCCGGATTGGGATGGGCTGAAGCCGGAGCAGCGGGCGCAGCGAGCGCGGGCGATGGAGGCCTATGCCGCGATGGCGACGGCGATGGACCGCGAGATCGGCCGGCTGGTGGCGCATCTGAAGGCGAGTGGGCAGTATGAGGACACGATATTCGTGTTCCTGTCGGACAATGGCGGCGAGGCGATCGACCCGATGGCGCAGGCCTTTACGCGGTTGAACGCGCAATATCTGTACGACACGCGGCCGCAGGAACAGGGGCGGCCGGGATCGTTGACCGCCATCGGCGCGGGGTTCGCCAGTGCGGTATCTTCGCCGCTGCGGGGGTACAAGTTCAGCGCCAGCGAGGGTGGGCTGAGGGTGCCGATGATTGTCGCGTGGCCGGGGAATCCGGCGGTGGCGAAGGGGATTGTCGCGGGCGGGTTTGCGCATGTGGTCGATGTGGTGCCGACGCTACTGGCGGCGACGGGGGTGCCGTTGGTGGGGGCGTTGGCAGGGCATGACCTTATGCCGATGTTGGCGGGCGCGGCGGGGGTGAGAGGCGCGGCGGAGAGCCTGGGGTATGAGCTTTCGGGCAATGCGGTGCTGTTCAGGGGCGATTTGAAGCTGGTGCGGAACCTGCCGCCTTATGGGAACGGAAACTGGGCGCTGTACGATATCGTCCGCGATCCGGGCGAGACGCGCGACCTGGCGGGGGCGATGCCGGCGGCTTTCGCGGCGATGCAGGCGGAGTATGCGAGGTGGGCCAAGCGCGAGGGCGTGCTGGCGATGCCGGGGGAATATAGCGCGCCGGCGCAGATCAGGGCGAATGCGATCGATGACCTGTTGTGGCCGCGGTTGCAGCCGGTGCTGATGTGGGCGGCTGGCGGGTTGGGGCTGGTGATCGGGGGCGTGGTGGCTTGGCGGCGGCGGCGGGCGCAGTCGCCGGGAGGCGGCACGAAAAAGCCGCCGGCGTAGAGCCGGCGGCTTGATCGAGTGGTGCAGGGACTAGGCTGCGAGCATCGCCTTGCGGCGCATTGCTGCACCGACAAGACCGAAACCGGCAATCATCATTGCCCAGGTCGCTGGCTCGGGGACGGCGGCGTTGACGCCCAGTGTAACGATCGTGTCGTTGTTGAACGCCAGGCCATTCCAGTTCACATAGATATTGTTCGCGTCGAAAGTGATACGTGACAGATCAAGTCCGACCATGTTTGTCGACAACAGCGAAACACTTGTTATCGCGGTGATGGCATCGTTGACGTCATAGACCCGGAAACCGTTGAAATCGGCGCCTGACCAGGTAGCCTCCGACTTGAAGTCCGCGGTGATGCTCGTGTCCGAGAAAGAAAGGTCGAAATAGCCGATCCCGTCAGTCGGACCATCGGTGCCGACGAGATTGGTTCCAAGGTCCGAATACACCGTCGTAGTATTCGGGAAGATATACTGGATGCCAACGGTCTGGCCGAGCAGCGTAGCGGCTGCTGCCGGTGTTGCGACAAGTGCCAGTGCAGCCGTTGCTGCAGCAATGGAAACCAACTTCATCATATAATCTTACCCCATATCACCCGCAGCTTTTGCCGGTTGATTTTACATGAGCAAGTTCTGGGCCAAATACAGAGCGTAACGTAATCAACGGGTTAGTAGTTAATTGGTTTCGGGAATGTAAATATTTCTTACAGTTTTGCTGCGATCCGCCGCATGCATGGAGGCGCCGCACGAACACAAATGATTGAACACTGTGACAGGTTCACGACTGGTATCCACAGTCGATGTGTGCCCCCAATCAAGCCTGCGTTGGTGATCACACGGCTTGCAGGTGCAGAGATGATCCGGCCAGTCGGCTTCCCCATAGTAACGGCATGTATGGGCGCGGACTTGATGGTGGCTCGTCGTTCTGACGCGAACGACGCAGCCAAGATAACCGCGCCACCGTTAGAGCACCGCCTTCTGCTCGAGCCGCCATTTCAGCTGGTCGAAACGATCCTGGCCGAAAAAGGGTTCGCCGTTCAGGACCATGAGGGGGACGCCGTAGTGGCCGCGCTTGCGCTGGTCGGCCTGGTTGGTTTCGACCTGGGAGATATAGTGGGCGGGGTCGGCGGCGATCTTCGCGTCGAGGTCGGCGAGGTCGAGGTCGGCGCGGGCGGCGGCGTTGGCGAGGTGGTTGCCTTCGTGCCAATTGTCGGTGTGGCCGTTCCAGATGAGGGCGCTGACCTGGTCGATGAACGCGAGGCCCCTGCCCTGCTCGGCGGCGGCGACCCCCAAATGGCTGAGGCGGTGGATATGGGGCTGCGCGGCGGGATAGGTGCGGGTGGCGGGGTCCATCACGACCGGGTCGGGGCGCGGCCAGCGATAGGGCAGCCCGAGGAATTCGGCGGTGCGATAGGTGTCCTTGACCAGATAGGGTGCCCAGAGCGGGTCGGCTTGAGCGAAGAAATCGGCATGGCGAACGGCTATTGGATAGACGATGCGGACGTTGCAGATGACGTCGTGATCGCGGCACAAATCGACTATGCGCGGGGTCAGCAGATAGCTGTATGGCGAGCGGAACGACCAGAACAGGTCGAATGTCTGGCTCATGACGCGATGAAATCGAGGATGAGGCGGGTCAGGCGCTCGGGGCTGTCTTCCTGGAGGAAATGCCCGCCGGGGACGATGACGTGCGGTTGGCCGGCGGCGCCGGGGAAGCGGGCCTGGATGGCGACCTCGCCGCCCTTGGTGACGGGATCGTTGTCCGAGAAGGTGGTGAGGACCGGGCGGGGGAAGGCTTCGAGGATTTTCCAGGCGGCGATGTTTTCGGCCACCGAGGCATGTTCGGGGGTGACCGGGACGAGCATCGGGAACTGGCGAGCGCCTTCCTTGTAGGTTTCGTCGGGGAACGGCGCGTCATACGCGGCGATCTCGGCGGATGAAAGTTCGCGCGAGCTGCCCATGTTGACGATGTTGCCGACCGGGAAATTGGGGATGGTCTGGCTGATCTTCAGCCATTGGTCGAAGCCGGGCGACGAGCCGGTGCCGGTCGGGAGCCCGGTGTTGGCGATGACCAATCGGGCGAAGCGATCGGGGAATTTGGCGACCAGACGGAGGCCGATGAGGCCGCCCCAATCCTGGCAGAAGAGCGTGATGTTCGTCAGGTCGAGGCCGGTGAGCCAGTCGCTCATCCATTCGACGTGGCGCTCGAAACTATAGTCGGCGCGGTCGGCGGGCTTGTCGGATTTGCCGAAGCCGATGAGGTCGGGGGCGATGACGCGGTGGCCGGCGTCGGCAAGGGGGCCGACGAAGTTGCGGTAGAGGTAGGACCAGCTCGGTTCGCCGTGGAGGAGCAGGATGGGGGCGGCGGTGCGGGGGCCTTCGTCGATATGGTGGATGCGCAGGGTCTGGCCGGTGGTGGCGTCTGTGACCTGCGAATAATGCGGTGCGAAAGCATAGCCGTCGAGGCCGGCAAATCGGTCATTGGGCGTGCGCAGGACCTGCATTTGACGAACTCCCCGGCTAGTTGTGGCATTTATCGTGCCATTAAGCCGGGGGGACGTCAATCAGGCTTTGGCGGCAAGCTCGCGGTTGAGGTGAAGCGAGGCGCGCCAGAAGAAGAATGCCGGGATGAGGCCGAGCCAAGATGCGCCGTAAAGCACCCAGCGGACGCTTTCCTCGCCGGCCATCGGTTTGAAATAATCCGACATCATGCCGAAGAACAACGGCCCTAACCCCAGCCCGATGAGGTTCTGGGCGAACACCATGATCGCGGTCGCCATGGCGCGCGCCTCCGGGCGGACGAGTTGCTGGGCGATGGCGTAGGTCGGGCCGTAATAAAGCGCGTTGAGGACGGTAGGGACGAACAGCAGCACCAGCGCCATGCGCCAGTCGGTGGCGTTATAGGCGAGGAACAGGATCGGTGCCGCGACCGCCAGCCCGACGGCCGGAGCGGTGAGCATGTGGCGGCGGTTGGTGCGGCCATAGCGATCGGCGATCCAGCCGCCGGCCCAGGTGCCGATCAGCGCGGCAATTCCGGCGACGAGCCCGAGCCAGAGGCCGGTCTGGCCCGGCGTCAATCCATGCGTGCGGATGAAGAAGATCGCTGCCCAGACGCCCTTGCCATAGGACAGAAAGGCGACAAGGCCACCGGCGATGGCGAGCATGACATAGGCGCGGCTGCTGAAGACTTCGCGGAGCGCCGCGCGCGCCGTCAATTGCGGGACGCTGGGGGCCTTGGCGCGCAAGGCGACGGCAATGCTGCCGCCGCGCGGATCGCGCAGCGCGAACCAGACGAAGATGGCGAGCAGCACGCCGGGCGCGCCGACGAACAGGAAGGCGCGGCGCCAGCCGATGGTATCGGCGAGAAAGCCGCCGAGGATCATGCCCATCAGGCCGCCGATTGAGATGCCGAGGCCGTAGAAGGCGATGGCGGAGGCGCGGCGCTCGACGGGCACCATGTCGGAGATCAGGCTGTGCGCGGCAGGGGTGCAGCCGGCCTCGCCGACGCCGACGCCGACGCGTGCCACCAGCAATTGCGAGAAATTCTGCGCCATGCCGCATAGCGCCGTCATCGCCGACCACATCACCAGCGACACCGAGATGATGCCGACGCGGTTCGAGTGCGGGCGATCTGCATAGCGGGCGATCGGGATGCCGAGCAGGGCGTAGAACAGCGCGAACGCCAGCCCGGTCATCAGGCCGAGCTGGGTATCCGACAGCCCAAGGTCGCGCTTGATCGGTTCGGCGAGGATGGTGACGATCTGGCGGTCGAGGAAGTTGAAGATATAGACGGTGAGCAGCGTCCAGAGCAGCAGCCGCTCGGAGGTGACGCGTTCGGTCGGCGTAGCGGCGGCGGTGGCCATGATAACTCCCCGGCCGGCGTTGCGGCGGTTGTTTTTCGGCCGGTATCCGGCACTTGGTTGCAAGGGCACGGTGCCGGGAAGATTACCGATTGGCAAGCCCCGAGGCACCGCCGGCAGAGCCTTGTGGCCACGCCTTCCCCAATGCGATAGGTCGATAGCGTTAACCGGGGGGGACCGACGATGTTGTTGAAAGCCATGCTGCTGGGGTCGGTAATGCTGGGTGCAGCGGCGGGCGCGGCTGTGCCATCGCCCAAGCGTCCGCTTACCGATCCGAAGTCACTGGTTTCGGCGGCGAACCCGGCAGCGGCGGCGATACCGTTGCCAGACCTGGTCTATAGCCGGTCGATCGGGTCTTCGGCGTGGAGTGCCGATGGTCGGCAGTTAATTCTCGTAACCAATTTCACCGGGCGGCAGAATATCTGGCGGGTCGATGCGGGCGGCAGCTGGCCGGTGCAGATGACACAATCGGACGACGGCCAGGGCGACCTTGCGGTGTCTCGCGATGGCAAGCTGCTGTATTTCGGCCAGGATCGCGGCGGCAACGAGATGCACGACATATACGCCGTGCCGGGCGGCGGCGGCCCGGTGCGGAATGTGTCGAACACGGCCGAAGTCGACGAGCAGGGCATCTTGCCGGGACCGGACGCCGGGCAGCTGGCATTTGGCGCCAAGCGCAAGGGCGAGGGCCAGGTCAATCTGGCGGTGATCGATGCGGCGAGCGGCACGTCGCGGATGCTGACCGACGAGAAGGATGCGCAGCGGATATGGAGCCCGGTTGCCTGGATCGACGGCGGTAAGGCCATTATCGCCAACCGGTCGAATGTCGGCGGGACCGAGGGCGAGATCTGGCGGGTCGATGTTGCGACCGGCAAGGCGGTCAAGCTGGCGGGAACGCCGGGGAAACTGACGATTGCCAACGGTGCCAGCGGCGATGGGCGGACGATCGCCGCGACGACCAATATCGGGACGGGCCAGTGGCACGCCGGGGTCCTCGACGCGGCGACCGGCAAGTGGCGCGGGCTGCCGGAGACGCCGTGGGAGCAGGAAGCGACGGCGATGTCGCCGGACGGCACCCGGATGCTGGTGCGCGACAATGTCGATGGCCGGTCGGCGCTGTCGCTCGTCGATGTGGCCACGATGGCGGTGACGCCGGTGGGGTTGCCGGCGGGGCTGAACACGGTGCCCGCGTCGCAGCCGTTCACGCCCGATGGCAAGCGGTTGCTGGTGCTCCATGCGGGGGCGGATACGCCTTCGGAGCTGTTCGTGGCCGACTTGGCGGCGGGCACGACGGCGCCGTTGACGCGGATGGCGATGGCGAGCCTCGAGCCGGCGAATCTGGCAAAATCGCAAGTGGTGACGTTCAGGAGCTTCGACGGCACGCTGATCAGTGCGGTGGTGACGATGCCGTTCAATTTGAAGCGCGATGGCTCGAACCCGGCGATCGTGGTGCCGCATGGCGGGCCGACGGGGCAGACGCAGGACAGCTTCAGCCGGCAGAATGCGGCGCTGGCGTCGCGCGGTTATGTGGTGATCGCGCCGAATTTTCGCGGCTCGTCGGGGTATGGCGAGGCGTTCCAAAAGGCCAATTTTAAGGACCTGGGCGGCGGCGATCTGAAGGACACGCTGGCGGCAAAGGATTTCCTGGTGGCGACGGGATATGTCGACGCGAAGCGGGTTGGGATCACCGGCGGGTCGTATGGCGGGTTCATGACGCTGATGGCGATCGGGCGGGCGCCGGATGCCTTTGCGGCGGCAGTCCAGCAATACGGCATCATCAATTGGCGGACGATGTACCGCGACGAGGATGCGCTTTTGCAGGCGTATCAGCGGACGCTGCTCGGCAAGCCCGACGAGTTCAAGGGTGTGTACGAGGCGTCGTCGCCAATGACGTATCTGAAGGCGGCGAAGGCACCGCTGCTGAGCTTGCAGGGCGAGAATGATATCCGGGTGCCGCGCGGCCAGGCGCAGGAGGTTGCCGACTTGCTCAAGGCGAAGGGCAATGTGGTCGAGACGGTGTTTTATCCGGCGGAGGGGCATGGGTTTCAAAAGCGCGAGAACCAGATGGACGCGCTTGACCGGACGATCGGGTGGTTCGACAAATATCTGAAGCCGGCGAAATAATGGTCAACGGCAAAGTTCGCAGGACCTCCAACGTCGCATTGTTGATCGATGCCGACAATGCGGCGCCGTCGACGCTCGATCCGGTATTGACCGTGCTGGCCGAGCTTGGCACGGTCAATATCCGGCGGGCATACGGCAATTGGAGCAAGCCGTCGCTGAAAGGCTGGTCGGAGATTTCGCATCAATATGCGATCGAGCCGCACCAGCAGTTCGATGTCACCAAGGGCAAGAATGCCACCGACATGAAGATGACCATCGACGGCATGGACCTGCTGTTCGGTGGGCGGGTCGACGGGTTCGGGATCATGTCGAGCGACAGCGATTTCGCGCCGCTGGTGATGCGGATCCGGCAGGATGGCTTGCCGGTGTATGGGTTCGGCACGGACAAGGCGCCGGTGGCGTTTCGCCAGGCTTGCACGCGATTTATCGACGTGGCGGCGATCAAGACCGATATGGTCACGGCGCCGGTGAAGAAGCCGATCGACGAGGGGCTGATCACGCTGCTGACCGATGCGCTGGCGGCATCGAAGCGGGACGAACGCGGTTTTGCAAGCCTCTCGGAAGTCGGCAGCCTGGCGGGCAACCGATCACCTTTCGATGCGCGCAACTACGGATTTGCCCGGTTGTCCGAACTGGTGGAGGCGATACCACGCTTTGCAGTGGAACGACGCACCGGCGGCGGCGTGTATGTGAAGCGCGTGAAGTAGGGAGCGAGCATGGGCGATTTCATTCTGCGCGAGACGGTCGGCAAGGTTGCGATCCTGCGGATCAACCGGCCGGATACGCTCAACGCCGTCGGCACGCTCGAGGACTGCGACGATTTCGTACGCGCTATCGAGGCGGTCGAGGATGACAGCGGCATCAGTGCGATGATCCTGACCGGTGTCGGCCGGGCGTTTTCGGCGGGCGGCAATCTGAAGGCGATGCAGGACCGCACCGGCATCGGACCTATGGACCGGCCTGATGGCACGCGCGGCAACTACAAACGCGGCGTCCAGCGCATCACGCGGGCGATGATGGCGCTCGAGGTGCCGGCGATCGCGGCGATCAATGGCCATGCGGTCGGGCTCGGGTGCGACCTGGCGTGTTTGTGCGACATGCGGATCGCGGCGGAATCGGCGCTGTTCGCGTGCAGTTTCATCAAGGTCGGGATCGTTCCCGGCGATGGCGGGGCGTGGTCGCTGGCGCGGGTGGTGGGATATGCCACGGCGGCGGAGCTGTTCTTTACCGGCGAGCGCTTCGATGCGGCGCGGGCGAAGGAAATCGGGCTGGTGTCGCGGGTGGTGCCCGATGCGGCGTTGATGGAGACCGCGATGGAGCTTGCGCAGAAGGTTGCGGCGAACCCGGCGCGGGCGCTGCGCTTGACCAAGCGGTTGCTGCGCGAGGCGCAGACGTCGGGGATGAACGAGGTGCTCGAATTGTCGGCGGCGTTCCAGGCGCTGGCGCATGAGACGGATGACCACCGGGAGGCGGTCGACGCGTTTCTGGGCAAGCGGCCGGCGGTGTTTACAGGGACGTGAGAAGTCCGGGTAGATCTGACCCGCGGGACAGAGGCACCCACCCCCGGCCCCTCCGTTGACGCGAAGGCGTCGCCTGCGGCTGAAGAAGGGAGGGGGGAAGATTGGGGCGTCCCCTCCCGAAGAGACAAGCTTTGCCTTTGGCGTGAGTAGTTTTTTGCGCGCGCGCTTCGTTGGCTGGCTGTTATGACCGCAGCATGACGGTTCATCTATCCCATCTGCAGCGGCTCGAGGCCGAGAGCATCCATATTCTGCGCGAGACGGTCGCCGAGGCCGAGCGGCCGGTGATGCTCTATTCGATCGGCAAGGATTCAGCGGTGATGCTGCACCTGGCGCGCAAGGCGTTTTATCCGGCGCCGCCGCCGTTTCCGCTGCTCCATGTCGATACGACGTGGAAGTTTCGGGCGATGTACGCGCTGCGCGAGAAAGCCGCGAAAAATGCCGGGATGGAGCTGCTGGTGTGGCAAAATCCCGAGGCAGTGGCGGCGGGTATCAATCCGTTCGACCATGGTTCGTCGGTGCATACCGATGTGTGGAAGACGCAGGGGCTGAAGCAGGCGCTCGATCATTATGGCTTCGATGCAGCATTTGGTGGGGCGCGGCGCGACGAGGAGAAATCGCGTGCGAAAGAACGCGTTTTCAGCTTTCGCGGGGCCGGGCATCGCTGGGATCCCAAGGCGCAGCGGCCGGAATTGTGGCGGCTTTACAATACGCGGACCGGGCCTGAAGAGAGCATGCGGGTGTTCCCGATCTCGAACTGGACCGAGCTCGATATCTGGCAATATATCGATGCCGAGAGGATCGAGATTGTCGATCTGTACTTGGCGGCGAAGCGGCCTGTGGTCGAGCATGGCGGCATGTTGATCATGGTCGACGACGAACGGTTTCCGCTGCATGGCCGGGTGCCCGAAATGCGTTCTGTGCGGTTTCGTACATTGGGCTGTTACCCGCTGAGTGGTGCGGTCGAGAGCGAGGCGGCGACCTTGCCCGAGGTTATCCAGGAAATGCTGCTGACGACGACTTCGGAGCGGCAGGGGCGGGCGATCGACCATGACCAGGCCGCGAGCATGGAGAAGAAAAAAGCCGAGGGGTATTTCTAGGTGTTTGTACCCGAAGCGCTGATCGCCGAGGATATCGGTGCTTATCTGGCGGCGCACGCCGATAAATCGCTGTTGCGGGTGATCACCTGTGGGTCGGTCGATGATGGCAAGTCGACGCTGATCGGGCGGTTGCTGTACGATTCGAAGCAGATTTTCGATGACCAGCTTTCGGCGCTCGAGGCCGACAGCAAGCGCGTCGGTACGCAAGGTGCGGGGATCGATTTTGCGCTGCTGGTCGACGGGTTGGCGGCGGAGCGTGAACAGGGCATCACCATCGATGTGGCGTACCGGTTCTTTGCCACCGAGCGCGCCAAGTTCATCATCGCGGACTGTCCGGGGCACGAGCAATATACCCGCAACATGGTGACCGGTGCATCGACGGCGGATGCGGCGATCGTGCTGGTCGATGCGCGCAAGGGCGTGCTCACGCAGACGCGGCGGCATTCTTATCTGGCGAAATTGCTCGGGATTCGGCACGTCATGCTCGCGGTCAACAAGATGGATTTAATTGGGTTCGATCAAGCGGTGTTCGACACGATCGTCGGCGAATATCGGGCATTCGCCGAGGAGATCGGGCTCGAGGCGGTGGCTGCGGTGCCGATTTCGGGCCTGGGCGGGGATAACATCACCACGGCTTCGGCGAATACGCCTTGGTACGGCGGGCCGACGTTGCTCGGCTGGCTGGAGGATGTCGAGGTCGTTGCCGAGGCCGAGCAGGCGCGCAGTTTCCGGCTGCCGGTGCAGTGGGTCAATCGACCGAATCTCGATTTTCGCGGCTTTGCCGGGACAATTTCCGGGGGGAGCGTGGCGCCGGGCGATGCGGTGCGGGTGTTGCCGGGTGGGCGAACCTCGACGGTGGCGCGAGTGGTAACGGCGGATGGCGATCTCGCCCGCGCGGTGGCCGGTCAGGCGGTGACGCTGACGCTGACGGACGAGATCGATTGTTCGCGCGGCAATGTCATCGCGGCGGCGGCTGATCCGCCGCAGGTTGCCGACCAGTTCGAGACGACTTTGGTGTGGATGGCCGAGGAGGCGTTGCTGCCGGGGCGGTCGTATCTGATGAAGATCGGCACGCAGACTGTCGCGGCAACGGTGGCGGCGCCGAAATACCAGATCAATGTCAACACGATGGAGCAGATGGCGGCGAAGACGCTCGAGCTCAATGCTATCGGCGTGGCGGCGGTTACGACGGCGGCGCCGATCGTGTTCGAGGCCTATGCCGATAGCCGCGAACTGGGCGGGTTCATCCTGATCGACCGGGTGACGAACGCCACTGTGGCGGCGGGGATGGTCAATTTTGCGCTGCGGCGGTCGCAGAATATCCATCTGCAGGCTATGAGCATCGGCCGCGAGGCGATGGCGCAGTTGAAGAATCAGCAACCCAAGGTGTTGTGGCTGACCGGGCTTTCGGGCGCCGGCAAATCGACGATCGCCGATTTGGTGGCGAAGCAGTTGCACCGGATGAACCGGCATGTGTTTTTGCTCGATGGCGACAATGTCCGGCATGGGCTGAACAAGGATTTGGGCTTTACCGACGCCGACCGTATCGAGAATATCCGACGGGTCGGTGAGGTGGCGAAGTTGATGACCGATGCCGGCCTGATCGTGATCACCGCGTTCATCTCGCCCTTTCGCGCCGAGCGGGCGATGGTGCGATCGATGATGGCGCCGGGCGAGTTCGTCGAGATCCATGTCGATACGTCGCTGGCGGCAGCCGAGGCGCGCGATGTGAAGGGGCTTTATGCGAAGGCGCGGGCCGGGACATTGAAGAACTTTACCGGCATCGACAGTCCGTATGAGGCGCCCGAAGCGCCTGAAATCCGCATCGACACGTCGTTGATGAGCGCCGAGGATGCGGCGATGATGATTGTCGACAGGGTTATTGGATGAATGACGCGGCCTTGGCGCGGGAACTGGCGAATGCGGCGGGGCGGTTGCTGCTGCAGTTGCGCGACAACGAGGATCCCGATGGCAAGGCGTTGGGCGCGGAGGGCGACCGGGCAGCAAATCGCCTGATCCTCGATGCGCTGCGGCGCGAGCGGCCGGACGATGCGATCCTGTCGGAGGAGGAGACTGCCGACCCGGCGCGGCTCAAATCGCGACGGATATGGATTGTCGATCCATTGGATGGCACGCGTGAATATGGCGAACGGCGTGATGACTGGGCGGTGCATGTCGGGCTGTCGATCAACGGCGTGGCGACCGAGGGGGCGGTGGCGTTGCCGGCGATGGGGCTTTGCTTTTGTACGGAGTTTCCGCCGGTGTTGAAGGCCGAGAACCGGCCGCTGCGGATGTTGGTGAGTCGGACGCGGCCGGCGCGTGAAGCGGTGAAGATCGCCGAGGCGCTAGGGTGTGAGCTCGTGCCGATGGGAAGTGCGGGGGCGAAGGCGATGGCGGTGCTGCGCGGCGAGGCAGATATCTATCTGCATACTGGTGGCCAGTATGAGTGGGATAATTGTGCGCCGGCGGCGGTGGCGTTGGCGGCGGGGTTGCATGCCAGCCGGGTCGATGGGTCGCCGCTGGTTTATAATCGGACGGATCCGTTGTTGCCGGATTTGCTGATTTGTCATCGCGCGAGGGCGGATGAGGTTTTGGGGTTGGTTCGGGGGTTGGTTTAGCCGGTTAGGGGAGACACCCCCACCCGGGTCGCGAAGACGCGTCTCTCGCCTCCCCCGTTGACGCGAAGGCGTCGCCTACGGCTGAGGGGGAGGGCAAGGGTTATTGGTCGCTTCTTCGGGTGATGTCGGTCCAGAGGGTTTGGCCGGTTTCGAGCATCGTGGCGGCACCGAGGAGTTCGGCCCAGCGGTCGCCGCCGAATTCGCTGCGCCAGCCCATCAGGCGGCGGGTCAGGCGGTGGAGTGGGTAATCCTGGGTGAAGCCGATGGCGCCGTGGACCTGGTGGGCGAGCGCGACGCCCTTGTGGATGGCCATGTTGGTGCGCAGCTTGGCGGCCATCATCTCCATCGCCCCCTGCCCGCGGTCGAGCGCTTGTGCCGCTGCGGCGCCGGCGATGGCGGTGGCGGCGCATTCCTGGGCGAGGACGGCGAGTGATTGCTGGACGGCCTGGAGCTTGGATAGCGGCTTGCCGAACTGGATGCGGGCGTTGACGTGATCGATGGCCAGCGTCAGCGCGGCGTCGAGGGCGCCCGAGGATTGCGCGGTGCGCAGGAAGGCGCCGTAGAGGCTGTGGTCGGCGTTGCCGAGTGCGAGGCCCGACGTGGCGACATAATCGAGCCGGTCCCGAGGTTCGCCGGCCGGGCTTTGGCCGGGGGTGACGGTGGTTGGGCGCGGCAGCAGCAGCATGACCGGGTCGTCGGCGCCGGTGTCGATGGCGGCGAGGACGTGATCGGCGTCGCGGCCCCAGGGCACGGCGGCGACCCAGCCGGTGAAGCGATCGCCCTGCCACTGGCCGCCGCCGCTGCCGATCACGGTCAGGCCGGGCGGCTGGGTGATGTCGGCGCGGGCGAGCAGGTGGGCGGCGAGCATGGCCTCGCCGAGCGGGTGCGGCAGCGCGTTGGCGCCGGCGACGCGGAGGACGGCAAAGGCATCGCCCCAGTCGCCGCCGATGCCGCCGCCAGTCCCGCCAACGTCCTCGGGGACGAGGAGCAGCGGGAAGCCGGCCTCGGCGAGCCGGGCCCAGTCGGGCGTGTCGGCGAACAGCGCTTCGGCGGCTTCGGTGATCTGTTGGCGCATCTGGCTCATCGCAAACCAAGCCCCCTGGCAATGATGCCGCGCAAGATTTCGCGGGTGCCGCCGCGCAGCGAGAAGCTGGGGCTTACCTGGAGGAGGTGGGCGAGGACGCGGACCAGCGGACTCGATGCGTCGAGATCGAGATCGAGGACCGACTGGATGGCGAGCGGCAGGCGCTGTTCGAAGTCGTTGCCGAGATCCTTGACGATGGCGGCCTCGACACTCGGGTCGCCGCCGCCCGCAAGCTTGGCTGCGGTTGCCATCGACATCTGGCGCAGGGTCCAGAGCTCGGCAACGAGGCGCCCGATGACGGCGTTGAGTGCGGGATTTTCGGCGCCGGCGGCGCGGGCGGTGTCGATGAGGGTCACGAGCAACGCGTGGCTGCTGAGGTAGCGTTCGGGGCCCGAGCGTTCGAGAGCGAGTTCGGCGGTGACCTGCGGCCAGCCCTGCCCTTCTGTGCCGACCAGCGCGTAATCGGGGATGAAAACGTCGTCGAAAAAGACCTCGTTGAAGTCGTGATTGCCGACGAGATCGATGACCGGACGGATGGTGACGCCGGGGGCGCTCAGATCGATGAGGAACTGGCTGAGGCCCTGCTGGCGCTCGCTGCCGGGTTCGGAGCGCATGAGCGCGAGCATGACATGGGCGTGGTGGGCGCCGCTGGTCCAGAGTTTCTGGCCGCCCAACCGCCAGCCGCCGGCGACGCGATCGGCGCGCGAGCGGACGCTGGCGAGGTCCGATCCGGCGCCGGGTTCGGACAGCCCGATGCAGGCGAAAAGTGTGCCGGCGGCGATGCCGGGGAGGTAGCGGCGGCGCTGGGCCTCGGTGCCGTAGCGGAGCAGCAGCGGCCCGGTCTGGCGATCGGCGATCCAGTGTGCGCCGACCGAGGCGCCGGCGGCGAGAAGCTCCTCGAGGACGATGTAGCGCTCCATCGGCGGGCGGGCGTGGCCGCCGTACTGGGTGGGCCAGACCATGCCGAGATAGCCGGCGCTGCCGAGTGCGCGCGAGAATGCGGGGTCGGCGACCGACCAGCAATTGGCGCGGAGCACCGGGTCGGTTGGCGGCGGGTTGGCGGCGAGAAAGGCGCGGATGCCGGCGCGGACCTGGGCAGCGCCCTCGGGCTGGACAAACGGCGGGAGGGCAAAGGCGGTGGCCATGCCCCGGGTATGGCGGCGGTGATGGCACATGGCAACGAATGGAAAACGCAGGTGCGGCGAGAGTGCGCAGCGTGGGAGCGAATGGCGAGGATTGGGCGTTGGGATTTGTTAAGCGCGCTTGCGATGGCGTGGACGGCCCCCCACCTGTCCCTTTATTGCCATATTGGCGGCCTAGGGGCGCCTGATTAGTGATCGGATGTGTTGCGCCCGTGATGAACTATAGCTCCGGCGCCACAGGCGCTTCCGTGATGGGCGCCGCGAACGGTGCCGTGATGAACGCCGGCGCCCGAACCGCCGATCCGGCGCCGCTGGCGACACGCGAGCGCGGCTGGACCTGGTGGGTCGGCGCTGCGATCTCGGCGTCAGTGCTGGTCGCGGTCATCCTGCAGCTGCGGACGGTCGATTTCGCCGATGTGCGGGCGCTGTTGCCGACATCGCCGCTGTTCTGGCTGGTTTTCGCCGCATCGTACATGGCGGGGCCGGTGGCGGACTGGGTGATCTATCGCCGGCTGTGGCAGATCCCGGCGGCGGGCATCACCGCGTTGTTGCGCAAGCTGATCGGCAATGAACTGCTGTTTGGCTATGTCGGCGAATTGTATCTCTACACCTGGGCGCGGCGGCGGACCGAGATGACGTCCACGCCGTTCGGGGCGATCAAGGATGTCGCCATCCTGTCGGCGATGGTCGCGAACGCAGTGACTTTGGGGCTGTTGCTGCTGGCCTATCCGCTGCTCGGCGCGCTGAACCTGGGCATCGATGGCCGCACGCTGCTGATCTCGGTGGCGGTGGTGGTGGCGACCTCGAGCGTCGTCCTGCTGTTCCGCAAGAAACTGTTCAGCCTGTCGCGGCCGGACCTGCGCTTTGTCGGCGGGGTCCATTTGGTGCGGATTTTTTCGACGACCGGGCTGGCGGCGCTGTGCTGGCATCTGGCGTTGCCGCAGGTGGCGCTGCAATGGTGGCTGCTGCTGGCGGCATTGCGGATGCTGTTGTCGCGGCTGCCGCTGCTGCCCAACAAGGACCTGGTGTTTGCCGGACTGGCGGTCTTCATGATCGGCCGCGATGCCGAGATCGGGGCGTTGATGACGATGATGGCGAGCATCATCCTGGCGACGCACATGGGGCTGGGCCTGATGCTGACGGCGGCCGATGCGCAAGGGATGGCGCGGAATGCGCGGGAGCCGGCGCAGCGATGAGGGTGTCGATTGCAATGCTGGCGGCCGCGATTGCTGCTGGGCCGGCGCTGGCGAAGGATGTTCCGCCCGAGGTCGAATTCGGCATGCCGTCGCGTGATCTCGGCAAGGCCGAAGGGCGTTGCCGGCCCGGCGAGACCGGGCCGGCGTTGATGGTCACCGTCACCGGGTTGAAGGATCGGGGCGGTCTACTGCGGCTGGAGTTGTACCCCGACAACGAGGATGATTTCCTCGCGTCCGACAAGGTGCTGAAGCGCGCCGGCAAGATGTTCCACCGCGTCGAGCAGCCGGTGCCGCCATCGGGGCCGGTGGAATTGTGCATCCGCACGCCGGGGCCGGGGAATTATTCGCTGTCGGTGCTCCACGACCGCGACGCAAACCGCAAGTTCGGGCTGTCGACCGATGGCGTCGGGTTCGGCAGCAACCCCAAGCTGTCGCTGTCGAAACCCAAGGCGGCGATGGCACGGGTGGTGTCCACCGGGGGCGTCAGCGAGATCAGCGTGCGGATGAATTATCGCCGCGGGCTGTTCAGCTTCGGGCCGCTCAAAAAGCGCTGATGCACATCGTCGATATCTCGGCGCTGTACTCGCCCACCGGGGGCGGCATCCGGACCTATACGCGGCACAAGTTGCGCGCCGCGGTGCGCCTTGGGCACGAGCTGACCGTTATCGTGCCGGGCGCCGACGACAGCGTCGAGGCGTTCGGGCCAAGGGCGCGGCTGGTCAACATACCGTCGCCGCGGTTTCCGCTCGATCGCAGCTATTTCTATTTCGACAGCGACGCGGTGATCCACGACGCGCTCGATGCGTGGCGGCCCGATTTCGTCGAGGCGTCCTCGCCTTGGGGGAGTGCAACGGCGGTGGCCGAATGGCGCGGGGCGGCGCCGCGGGCGCTGATCATGCACGCCGAGCCGCTTTCGGCCTGGGCGTATCGCTGGTTTGAGGGCGTTGCCAGCCACAAGACGATCGATCGCGGCTTCGACTGGTTCTGGCGGCATTTGCGCCGGCTCGATGCGGCGTTCGACCTGGTGATCAGCGCGGCGCCGAGCCTGACCGAGCGGCTGGCGGGCGGCGGCATGCTGCGCGTCGAGACCATCCCGATGGGAGTCGAGCCGGGGATTTTCTCGCCGGCGCACCGCGATCCGGCATTGCGGGCACGGTTGCTCGAGCGCTGCGGGTTGCCCGAGGATGCGACGCTGTTGCTGGGCAGCGGGCGGTTTTCACCGGAGAAGCGCTGGCCGATGGTGATTGCGGGGGCGGAATCGGCGGGGCTGGACCGGCCGCTCGGGCTGGCGATCATCGGCGATGGCCATGCCCGGGCGTCGGTGGTGCGCGCGGCCGGCGAAAACCCGCATGTCCAGTTGCTGGCGCCGATCGGTAACCGTGCCGAATTCGCGCGGCTGATGGCGAGTGCCGACCTGCTGGTGCATGGATCGTCGGCGGAAACCTTCGGCATGGTGCAGGCGGAGGCGCGCGCTTCGGGATTGCCGATGGTGGTGCCGGATTCGGGGGCTGCTTTCGACCAGCTCGTGCCGGGCCAGGGCATGGCGTATGTGACGGGCGATGCGGCGAGTGCGGCGAGCGCGATCGGGGCGGCTATCGACGAGTTGCCCGCGCTGAGGGCCGCTTCGGCGGCGGCGGCGCCGGGGGTGCGGACAATGGATCGGCATTTCGAGGCGCTGTTCGGGGCGTATGAGGGGATTGCGGCGCGGCGGTTGCTGGTGGCCTGAGGGGCGGCGGCGGCTGGGGCCTTGGCCCCCTCAATTCGCAAGCATAGGAGATGGGCCCCGGCCTTCGCCGGGGTGACGAAATTAGATGGGGATTGGGGCCAAGGCCTCAACCGCCGGAGGCTCTGCTTTCTTGTTTTCATCGAGCAATCTATGGGGACGCCATGCGCGTTTCCGATTTTGACTTTGAATTGCCCACCGAGAACATTGCCCTGCGGCCGGTAAGTCCGCGAGATGCGGCGCGGATGCTGGAGGTTCGCGGCAGTGTGTTGGCGGATTTGGGGATGCGGGATCTGCCGGGGCGGTTGCGGGCCGGCGATGTGCTGGTGGTCAACGATACGCGGGTCATCCCGGCGCAGTTGCAGGGCGTGAAAGGCGAGGCGCGGATCGGAGTGACGTTGCACAAGCGCGAGGCGACGGATGTGTGGTGGAGCTTTGTGCGGAATGCGCGGCGGCTGCGGATCGGCGATGTGACCGAGTTCGGGGCGGGGTTGCACGGCGAGGTGCTCGAACGCGGTGACGAGGGGGCGGTGCTGTGGCGGTTTTTCAGCGACGGGGTGCTGGCCGAGGCGATGATTGCGGCGGGCGCGATGCCGTTGCCGCCGTATATTGCGTCGAAGCGGGCGACCGATGCGCGCGATGCGGAGGATTACCAGACCTTGCACGCGGCGCGGGATGGCGCGGTGGCGGCGCCGACGGCGGGGCTGCATTTCACGCCGGAATTATGGGCGGAGTTGGCGGCGGCGGGCGTCGGGCGCGAGACGGTGACGCTGCATGTGGGGGCGGGAACGTTCTTGCCGGTCAAGGTCGATGACACCGACGATCACCGGATGCATGCCGAATGGGGCAGTATCGATGCGGCGACGGCGACGCGGTTAAACGCGGCGCGGGCGGCGGGAGGCCGGGTGATCGCGGTGGGCACGACGTCGCTGCGGCTGCTTGAATCGGCGGTGTCGGGCGGCGTCATCGGGGAATTTACCGGCGACACGTCGATTTTCATCACGCCGGGGTATCGCTTCGGCGCGGTCGATGGGCTGGTGACGAACTTTCATTTGCCGAAGTCGACGCTGTTCATGCTGGTGTCGGCGCTGATGGGAGTGGAGGTCATGCGCGCTGCCTATGCGCACGCCATCGCCGACGGGTACCGGTTCTATTCTTATGGCGACGGAAGCTTGCTGCTACCCTGACGCGGCCGCGCTGGCTGGGGCGGCGGAAGCGGCCGCGCTGGCGGGGGCGGCGGAAGCGGCCGCGAGCATCTCGCCCATCATCTGGTGGACGAGCTGGATCGCTTTCAGGGGCCGGACCATGACCTTGAAGTGGGTGATCTGGCCGGCGTCGTTCCAGGTGATCATGTCGATGCCGTTGACCTTGATGCCGCGGATGACGTTCTCGAATTCGAGGATGGCGCTGTTCTGGGCGCGCCATTCGCCGGTGTAGGTGAAACCGGGTCCGCCAAGGACCTTGTCGGCGCTGGCGAGATATTTGAAGGTGATATCGCGGCCGTGCTGCGGGGTGTGGACGACGGGGCTTTCGAAGATCACGTCGGGGTGAAGCATTTCGAGCAGCACCGCGTGATCGGGGTTCCTGATATAGTCGTGCCAGCGCTGGAGCATATCGACGGTCATGCGGGGCTGCCTTTTCTGATCTGCCGGCAAGTCTAGAGCGTCGCCGGCTTGTTGTCGTTTGGCAAAAGCGCTGGGTCGTTTGCCAAGCGTGCTTCGCCGGCGATCTCGGCGAGCAGCCATTCGCGAAAGTGGCTGATCTTGGGAATGTTGCGGCGGCCTTCGGCACAAACCAGCCAGAACCAGGCGCCGCTGGTCGCAGTGATGTCGAACGGCGCGATGAGCCGGCCCTGGGCGATCTCGCGCTGCCACATGCGGGCGTTGAGCAGCGCCGCGCCCTGTCCGGCGAGCGCGGCGGCGCCTTCGATGACTTGCGAATCGAGCCGCAGGCCGACGTGCGGCGCACTGCCTTCGGTGACGCCGGCAGCCGCCAGCCACAATGGCCACCAGCTGTCGTCGGGCGACAGGCGCGGCACGGCGAGAATGTCGGCTGGTGCCGACAGTCTGTAGCGGGCGAGGAATTCGGGGCTCGCCATGACGGTGAAGTGGCTTGGGAACAGGCTATCGCTGTGGAGTCCGGGACTGATGCTGCGAGCCGAGCGGATGGCGATATCGGCCTTGTCGCGCGCGAAATCGACGATGGTGTCGGAGGCGTCGAGGCGAACGGCGAGATCGGGGTGGCGCAGCTGGAAACTGCCCAGCCGCGGCGCCAGCCAGTTGGCGGCAACGGTCACCGCCGCGCTGATCGTCAACACGGCGGCGGTCTCGATGCGGACAACGGCGAAGGCATCGGCAAGGGCGTCGAACGACGCGGTCACCAGCGGCGCGGCGCGGTGGCCGGCTTCGGTGAGGACGACGCGGCCCTTGTCGCGGTGGAAAAGCGGCGCGCCGAGGCGTTCCTCGAGCAGGCGGACCTGGTAGCTGACGGCGGCCTGGGTCATGCCGAGTTCGGCGGCGGCGCGGGTAAAATTGCCGTGGCGCGCCGCGGCCTCGAAGACCCGGACGGCGGCGAGCGGCGGCAGCTGGCGCGTCGGTGGACGATAAGCCTGGCTTATGCCCCCTGTCTATCGTTTCGTTGGCGGTGCGAAGCCGGAAGGCGCAAATCGGGTGCAGCGGGATGATCCGCAGCAAGGGAGAACGAGCATGATGCTCGACCAGCACGAGGCACGGGCCTGGGCCGATCATGGTCCCGAGTTCAGCGCGTTCGTGAGCCTCGTTGGCCGGCGGTACATCCGTCCGATGCAGACAGGAGTGAATGTGATGATCGAACATAATCTCGAACACCTGCGCCGATTTGCCCTGGCAGTGGCGGCGTTCATCGTCGGGGCGGCGTTTGTCGGTGTCGCGGTATTGCCTGCCGCGCTCGGGTTGAGCGCGGCCTGACAAGGGCAAGTGGCGGGTGGCGCCGGCCACCCGCCCCGCTATAAGGCGGGGATGGCCGAGCCCACCCCCCAGACCGAGGCGGAGACCCCGCGCGAGGCGTTCGACGAGGGGCATTTGTCGCGCGGTTTCGTCAGCGATGTCGCGACGCGGCTCGAGCGCGGCGACGACGAGGCGGTGCGGGCGATGGTGGCGCCGCTGCGACCCGCAGATATCGCCGAACTGTTCGCGCTGGTGCCCGAAAACGACCGCGGGCCGCTGGCGGTGGCGATCGGCGAGGCGCTCGATGCCGATGTGATGGCCGAACTGGCGGATTATGTCCGCGAGGACGTGCTGGCGGCGATGTCGGTGGGTGCCGTCGCCGAGATGGTGATGCAGCTCGATACCGATGACGCGGTGGCGATCATCGAGGATCTCGAGGACGACGAGGCGCGCGAGGTGCTCGACGCGCTGGCGCCCGAGGACCGCGCCGATATCGTCGCGGCGTTGAATTATCCCGAGGAATCCGCCGGGCGGTTGATGCAGCGCGAGCTCGTGGCAGTCCCCGAGGCGGTGACGGTCGGCGACGTCATCGAGCAGGTCCGGGTCACCATCGATCCGGCGACCGATTTCTGGGAAATCTTCGTCATCGATACCGAGCGGCGCCCGGTCGGCACGATGCGGCTGTCTTGGTTGCTGACGACACCGCCGGAGGTCGCCGTCGCCGATGTCATGCAGCGCGAGCAGACCTTGATCCCGGTCGACATGGACCAGGAGGAAGTGGCGCTGCTGTTCCAGAAATACGCGCTGATCTCGGCGGCGGTCGTCGATGGCGGCGGGCGGCTGGTCGGGGTGATCACCGTCGATGACGTCGTTCATATCATCCAGGAGGAAGCCGGCGAGGATGCGCTCAAGCTGTCGGGCGCCGGCGATGGCGATATCAACGAGCCGATCCTCGAGACCTACAAGACGCGGTCGCGGTGGCTGATCGCCAATCTGGGCACGGCGATGGTGTCGTCGTCGGTGATCACCATGTTCGAGCCGACGATCGAGAAGCTGGTGGTGCTTGCTGCGCTGACGCCGATCGTGGCGAGCGTCGGCGGCAATGCCGGCACCCAGACGATGGCGGTGGCGGTGCGCGCGCTGGCGACCAACCAGCTGACCGAGAGCAACACCCAGCGGACGATCTGGCGCGAAATCCGCGTTGCCATGCTCAACGGCGGCACGATCGCGGCGCTTGTCGGCATCGGCACCGCGGTGATCTTCGGCAATCCGGTGCTCGGGCTGGTGATCGCCGCGGCGGTGCTGTTCAACATCATGGTGGCGGGGCTGGCCGGGGTGATGGTGCCGGTCGCGCTCGAACGCTGGGGTGCCGATCCGGCGGTGGCGTCGTCGGTCTTCGTGACGATGATGACCGATACCTTGGGGTTCCTGTCGTTCCTCGGGCTGGCGACGATGGTCGGCGTGGCAAACCTGTCCTGACATGCTCCACCTGACGAAGGTAGCGGTGGGCTGCCCCGATATCGAGACACTGGCGCGGTTGCAGCAGGAACGCTGGGGTGCGGAGGCGTGCTCGCTGACGCGGTTCATGCCCAAGCGCGCCGAGGAACTGATCGGCGGATCGATGTTCTGGATCATCAGGCACCGGATCGTCGCGCGGCAACAGATATTGTCGCTCGAGATTGTGACGACGCCGTGGGGGGTGAAGTGCCGGGTCGGGCTGGTGCCCGGGCCGGTACCGGTGGTGCAGGTGCCGCGCAAGGCGCACCAGGGCTGGCGGTATTTCGAGGCGGGTGATGCGCCGGGGGATGCGGGGGGCCAGTATGCGACCGACGAGGAGGCGCTGCCGGTCGGGATGGTGCGGGAGTTGCAGTCGTTGTGGTTGCTTTGAGGTGTCGGGGCCATCCCGGCGGTGCGGACCGTCTGCTGTCATCCCGGGCTTGACCCGGGACCAAGTTGCTTCTCTGCGCAAAGAAGCAACTGGGTCCCGGGTCAAGCCCGGGATGACAGTTGCAGAAGCCTCTACCGCATACGCTTGACCAGCACGCGGCGCCCTTGCTTGAGAAAGGTCAGGTGGAAGCCGCCGAGGGCCGAGCGGCTGACTTTGACCTTGTCGCCGGCGCGGGCGGGCGGGGTGCCGCCGGTATCGGCCTGGCGCCACATTTGCCCGTTCGCGAGCAGGTAGACGTCGAGGCCGGAGGTGTTCTTGAGCACGTCGGTGATGCTCGATTCGATCTGCTGCAGCTCGTTCTTGTCGGGCACGAAGCGTTCGGCGCTGCGGGCGGCGACGTTTTCGGCACCGAAGGATTCGCGCTGGGCGACTTCGCGGGCGGCGGAATCGGCTTTTGCCTTGGCCTCGGCGGCGACTGCGGCAGCGGCGGCTTCGGCAGCGGCGAGGCGGGCCGATTCGGCGGCGCGGCGTTCGATGGCGGCGCGCGCCTCGGGCGATGCGGCGAGGACGGCGGCGTCGTAGCAGGCGAGCCGCTCGGCATCGCGCGGGACAGCGGCGCAGCGCAGCAGGTCGGAGGGTGCCTGCGCGACGGCCGGGGCCGCGCCCGATGCCAAGGCTGTGACAAGGATGGATACGGCGATACGGCGCATGAAGTTTCTCCCGATTTGGCCCTTCCTATCGGGCGCGGCCCGCCACGTCACGCTCCAAGCATGGCCGACGTAACGCGCTGTTCGCCACCGGGGCGCGGCGTGTCGGCTGGATAATCCGCCGAAAAGCGCGGCGCCGCCTTGCCCGGCGCCATGCGTTGCGGTTGCGGCACCATTTCGTTACCTGCGGGGCCATTCGATTCCCCGGAGCCCGACATGTCCTCGATCCCGCCTGCACCCCCGACGGATCGCATCGTCATCCGGCGACCCGACGACTGGCATGTCCATTTGCGCGATGACGCCATGCTGGCCTCGGTGGTCGATCATACCGCGCGCCAGTTTGCCCGCGCCATCGTCATGCCCAACCTCAAGCCGCCGGTAACCACCGTCGCTGCCGGTGCCGCCTATCGCCAGCGCATCCTGGCGGCGGTCGACCCCCGGCTCGGTTTTACGGCGCTGATGACTTGCTACCTGACCGACGGCATCGACGCGCAGCATATCGTCCGCGGCCATGCCGAGGGTGTGTTCACCGCCGCCAAGCTATATCCGGCCAACGCCACCACCAATTCGGCGCACGGCGTCACCGATGTCGCCTTGATCCGCAGCGCGCTCGAGGCAATGCAGCGGATCGGCATGCCGCTGCTGGTGCACGGCGAAGTCACCGACCCCGATGTCGACATCTTCGACCGCGAGGCGGTGTTCATCGATCGTACCATGGCTGCGCTGGTTCGCGACTTTCCGGCACTCAAAATCGTGTTCGAGCACATCACCACGGCGGAAGCGGCGGCGTTCGTCGAGGCGAGCGGCGCCAATGTCGCGGCCACGATCACGCCGCATCACCTGGCGATCAGCCGCAACGCCATGTTTCAGGGGGGTATCCGCCCGCATTTATACTGCCTGCCGATCGTCAAGCGCGAGACGCACCGGCTGGCGCTGCGCCGCGCCGCGGTGTCGGGCAATCCGAAATTCTTCCTGGGCACCGATTCGGCGCCGCACGCGGTCGGCGACAAGGAAAGCGCCTGCGGGTGCGCCGGTATGTTCAACGCGCCGTTCGCGATCGAAAGCTATGCGCAAACCTTTGACGAGGAGGGCGCGCTGGACCGGCTCGAAGGCTTTGCCAGCGAATTTGGACCGCGATTCTATGGACTGCCGCTCAACGAGGAACGGGTGATGCTCGAACGCGCGGCGACGGTGGTCCCGGAGCGATATGCAGCGGCAGGCACCGAGGTGGTGCCGTTCCATGCCGGCGAAACCATGGTTTGGCGGTTCGGCGGGACAGCATCCTGAGCAATGCTGTCCTACACGAGGCATTTCCGCTAGACCGGTGCGGCGCTGCGAAACGCTTGGCAGCGGCGCCCGTCCTCAAAAACGAACAAATCGGCGAAAGCGGAAAATGTGGAAAATGTTAACGGTTGTGGCATTCGCCGCCAGAAGTGTTCAATAGTCTTCTGAGCGACTTACAGATAATGACGACTTTTGGCGGTTAGGTCATCGTTCAACTCATAGACCATCGGCTTGCCGGTCGGGATTTCCTCGTGGACAATGTCGTCGTCCGAGATGCCCGACAGATGCTTGACCAGGGCGCGTAGTGAATTGCCATGGGCGGCGATGATGACCCGCTTGCCGGCCTTCAGCTGCGGAACGATGGCACTGTCCCAATATGGCAACACGCGGGCGATAGTATCCTTGAGGCTTTCGGACGCCGGGACGGCGATCCCGGCATAGCGGCGGTCGCTCGACAGGTCGAACGGCGACCCCGCTTCAAGCGGCGGTGGCGGCACGTCGAAGCTGCGGCGCCAGATCTTGACCTGGTCCTCGCCGTGCTTTGCCGCCGTCTCGGCCTTGTCGAGCCCGGTCAGCCCGCCATAGTGGCGCTCGTTCAAATGCCAGTCCTTGATTACCGGTATCCACAACCGGTCCATTTCGCCGAGCGCCAGGTTGAGCGTCTTGATGGCGCGCGATTGCAGGCTGGTGAAGGCGATATCGAAATCGAGCCCGGCGGCCTTCATCGCGGCGCCGGCGGCCAGCGCTTCGGCGATGCCCTTTTCGGTCAGTCCGACATCCCACCATCCGGTGAAGCGGTTTTCGAGGTTCCAGGCCGATTGCCCGTGGCGAAGGAGGACGAGTGAAGGCATTCCTTCTCATAACCGCCCTGCCCTGCCCTGCCAGCAAAAAATGGCATTGCGCGCCCATGGTTGTGACTTTGCGGGGAGCCACGGCGCGCGCGAACCGTTGAAGGCGTTGAAGTGGCATCGACAATCGCGCGGCGCCCGAACGAGACGATCATCGACCCCCGCGCCATGGCCGGGTAAGCCGAACAGGTCGCACTCGTGAACCGGAGGTGCCCCACAATGGCAAATGTCACTGAAATGGAGATATCGCGCCGCGGCGTGATGGCGGTCGGCGCCGCCTCGGCGATGCTCGCGCCGCTGCCGGCAGGCGCGCAGGTACCTGCCCCGAAAGCGGTGCCGGTAACTATGAAAGTGTCGCTCGAGGTCAACGGCACGCGCCGCGATCTCGAAGTCGATACGCGGACGACGTTGCTCGATGTGCTGCGCGAGAATTTGCACCTGACCGGGACCAAGAAGGGCTGCGATCATGGCCAGTGCGGCGCCTGCACGGTGATGGCCGGCGGCAAGCGCATCAACTCGTGCCTCAGCCTGGCGGTGATGCATCAGGGCGACGAGATCGTGACGATCGAAGGCTTGGGCACACCCGAAAAACTGCACCCGATGCAGGCCGCCTTCATCAAGCACGACGGTTATCAATGCGGTTATTGCACGCCCGGCCAGATCTGTTCGGCGGTCGCGGTACTGGCCGAGATCAAGGCCGGCATCCCGAGCCATGTCACGGCCGAACTTACCGCCCGGCCGATGGTGACCGGCGCCGAGATGCGCGAGCGGATGAGCGGCAACATCTGCCGCTGCGGGGCCTATTCGAACATCGTCGATGCGATGGCCGACGTAGCTGGGGCCGACATCGCGGGGGTGAAGGCATGAAGCCCTTTACCTATGAACGCGCCAAAACGCCGGCCGCGGCAGCAGCGGCGGCGATGCGCACCCCCGGCGCCAAGTTCATCGCCGGCGGTACCAATCTGCTCGACCTGATGAAGCTGGAAATCGAGGCGCCGCGCCATCTTGTCGACGTCAATGCGTTGAAGCTCGACAAGATCGAGGCCACCCCCGGCGGCGGCGTGCGGATCGGCGCACTGGTCAGCAACACCGACCTGGCCAGCAACACCCGGATCCGGCGCGACTATGGCGTGCTGTCGCGCGCCATCGTCGCCGGCGCCTCGGGCCAGTTGCGCAACAAGGCGACGACGGCGGGCAATCTGCTCCAGCGGACGCGGTGCCCGTATTTCTACGATACCAACCAGCCCTGCAACAAGCGCCAGCCGGGGTCGGGATGCGGGGCGATCGGCGGGTATAGCCGGCAACTGGCGGTGATCGGCACCAGCACCAAGTGCATCGCGACCTATCCGGGCGACATGGCGGTGGCGATGCGGGTGCTCGATGCGCAGGTCGAAACCGTCAATGCGGCGGGCACGGTGCGGGCGATTCCGATCGCCGAATTTCACCGCTCGCCCGGTGACACGCCGCATATCGAGACGGCGCTGGCACCCGGCGAGTTGATCACCAGCGTGACGCTGCCGGCGCCGATCGGCGGCAGCCATGTCTACTACAAGGTGCGTGACCGCGCCTCATATGCGTTCGCGCTGGTTTCGGTCGCGGCGGTCGTCCAGCGCGATGGCAGCGGCCGGGTCGCGATCGGCGGGATCGCGCCGCGGCCATGGCGGGTCGCGGGCGCCGATGCGGCGATGGGCCAGGGCGCCAAGGCGGTTGCGCAGCCGCTTTTGGCCGGCGCGAAGCCGACCGAGGACAACGCCTTCAAGCTGGCGCTCGTCGAGCGGACAATCGGCGCTGCGATAGCGCAAGCGAGGGAAACGGCATGAAGTTCGACACCAGGGCCGGCACCAACCCGATCGACCAGTTGAAGGTCATCGGCCGCGCCACCGACCGCATCGACGGCCCGCTGAAGACCAGCGGCACCGCGCCTTATGCCTATGAACGCAGCGATGTCGCGCCGGGGCAGGTCTATGGCTATGTCGTCGGGTCGGCGATCGCCAAGGGGCGAATCCGGTCGATCGACTTGACCGAGGCCAAGGCGGCGCCGGGCGTGCTGGCGATCGTGACGGCGGCCGATGCCGGGCCGCTGGGCAAGTCCAAGCGCAATACCGCCAAACTGCTCGCCGGGCCGGACATCGAGCATTATCATCAGGCGCTCGCCGTCGTGGTCGCCGAGACGTTCGAACAGGCGCGCGCCGCTGCGAACCTGGTTCGCGTCGACTATGCCCGGGGCAAGGGCCGGTTCGACCTCGACGCCAGCAAGCCTGCGGCGAAGATGCCCGAGGACGAGCCCGACAAGCGCTTCGGCGATTTCGAGGGGGCGTTTGCGGCGGCGGTCGTCAAGCTCGATGCGCGCTATACGACGCCCGACCAGGCGCATGCGATGATGGAACCGCACGCGACGATCGCGGCGTGGGAGGGTGATCGGCTGACGCTGTGGACGTCGAACCAGATGATCGACTGGGCCGTCGGCGACACGGCGACGACTTTGGGCATCCCCAAGGAGAATGTTCATATAATCTCGCCGTATATCGGCGGCGGTTTTGGCGGCAAGCTGTTCACCCGCGCCGATGCGGTGCTGGCGGCGCTGGGGGCGCGGGCGGCGGGGCGACCGGTCAAGCTGACGCTGACCCGGCCGATGATCTTCAACAACACGACGCATCGCCCGGCAACGCGGCAACGCATCCGCATCGGCTGCGGGCGCGATGGCAAGATCACCGCGATCGGGCATGAAAGCTGGTCGGGCGACCTGCCCGGCGGGCAGCCCGAAACTGCGGTCAAGCAGACGGAGCTGCTCTATGCCGGCGCCAACCGGCTGACGGCAATGCGGCTGTCGGTGCTTGACCTGCCGGAAGGCAACGCCATGCGTGCGCCGGGCGAGGCGTCAGGCTTGATGGCGCTCGAGTTTGCCATGGACGAGATGGCCGAAAAGCTCGGGATGGACCCGGTCGAGTTCCGTGTCGTCAACGACACGCAGGTCGATCCGATGGATCCGAAGCGGCCGTTTTCGCAGCGGCAGCTGGTCAAGTGCCTGCGCGATGGCGCGGCGCATTTCGGCTGGGCAAGGCGCGGCCTGCCGGGCCGGGTGCGCGATGGCCGGTGGCTCGTCGGCATGGGCGTGGCGGCGGCCTTTCGCAACAACATGGTGCAGACATCGGCGGCGCGGGTGCGGCTCGAGCAGGACGGCACGATCGTCGTCGAGACCGACATGACCGACATCGGCACCGGCAGCTATACGATCATCGGGCAGACGGCGGCCGAGATGATGGGCGTGCCGCTCGACCGGGTCGTGGTGCGGCTGGGCGACTCGCGCTTTCCGGTGTCGGCGGGATCGGGCGGGCAATGGGGCGGCAACAGCTCGACGGCAGGCGTCTATGCGGCGTGCGTCAAGCTGCGCGAGGCGATCGCACGGCAGCTTGGCCTCGATCCGGCGACGGCGGTGTTTGCCGGCGGCAAGGTGCAGGATGGCGGGCGCAGCATGCCGCTGACCAGGGCGGGCGCGCTGGTGGCCGAAGACACAATCGAGTTCGACAAGCTGTCAAAGGAATATCAGCAATCGACCTTCGGTGGGCATTTCGTCGAAGTCGGCGTGCACGCCATGACCGGGGAAATCCGGGTGCGGCGCATGCTGGCGGTGTGTGCGGCGGGGCGCATTCTCAACCCCAAGTCCGCCCGCAGCCAGGTGATCGGCGCGATGACGATGGGCGCCGGGGCGGCGTTGATGGAGGAACTGGCGGTCGACAAGCGTTTCGGATTCTTCGTCAACCATGATCTGGCCGGGTATGAAGTGCCGGTCCACGCCGACATTCCGCACCAGGAGGTGATATTCCTCGATGAGGTCGATCCCATCTCGTCGCCGATGAAGGCGAAGGGTGTCGGCGAGCTGGGCATTTGCGGCGTCGGCGCGGCGGTTGCGAACGCGATCTACAACGCGACAGGCATACGCGTCCGGGATTACCCGATCACGCTCGACAAGCTGCTGGATCGGCTGCCGCAGATGACCTGAGGCAGACTGATGACGCGGCTGCAGGCGGGTCAATAGACCCACTGCAGCCGCGTCAGCAGCGAGTCGATGACCCCTGTCTCGCCGAAGCGGTCGAGCCATATTCGTCCGCCGATGACACCGAGCTTCCACCACGACGTCGCCCAGCAGTTGATGCCGAGTTCGACGCGCTTATAGCGGCCACCCCGGACGCTGCCGCCGTCCAGATCGACAACGGCATAGCGGGCGATTAGTTCAGGTGCGCCCCAGCGTCCCTGCGGCACGAGCGGGCGCACCAGCCCGGTTGCATGATTATAAGCGCGGTGTTCGCCGGTGATGACCCAGCTGCCGATGACGTAGAAGCCCATGAAGTGCGGGTTCGCGGTCGGTTCGGACCGCACTTGCGCCGACACCAGCTCGGCGAGCACCGACAGGCCACGGCGGGTGTACTGCAGCTCCAGACCATAGTAATCGGCACCGGCCGCTTCGAAGGTGCCGGTGTCGAGGTAGTGAGCGGGCGTGTTGGTGCCGGGCTTGGCGGTAGTCGGCACCGTGATTGATGCCCTGGCACCGCCGTGCATGCCGAGCCGCGACAAACGGGCATCGGCCACCGTCGCCAACGGTGCCATTACCAGGATGATGGCGGCTCCCCCGAGCGCGCTGGATGCTTTTCTCATCTCGCGTCCTTCTGGGCAATGACCTTGACCATCGTCACGGGGCGCTGCGGGCCGGCGTTGCGGCCGCGGTGTTGGCCCTGTTGCCCGCGCGCCCGCCATCGCCTTTCTGGCGGACGTTCCGGTGCACGAAGTGACGCGGCACGTCGATGTCGTGCGGCCCGCGGACCCCAAGAAGAATGATTTCCTGATCGTCCCGATCCCGGGAGGCATTCTAGCGCCGCGGCCGCAGTGCGGGTCTTCCCGACCTCTTATCGGGACTCATCCCGGTTATGGCTGCGCGGGGCGTAGCTTAGCCTTCAGCCAATAAGGCCTGGGTGTACTGATGCAGGAACTTTCGTTCGTTTTCACGATGCTGTTCCTGACCCTTGGCCCCCCAAGGTCATTGCGCCGTTCGGAATGCTCACGCGCGGCTTCGACTTTCGCACCCGGGTGCGGTTGGCGCTGGTCAGTGCACTGATTGCCTATGTCGTGGCATTGGTGGTCATCTACGTCATCAGCAACCTGCGCGTGAGCTGGCGGATCGAGGTCGCCGATCTCAGGGCGGCTTTCGGCATCCTGTTGCTTATCCCGGCGATCTCGCTGCTCAACGCTGCCGGCGAAGCGTCGCCGCCACCGCCGCCGCCGCTGGAAAGCGCCAAGGGGCTGGTCTTTTCGCCGCTGGCCTTCCCGTTCACATCACGCCCTATGGCATCGTTGCACTGCTGGTGCTCACCGCGCTCAGTGCCGACCCACGGCAACTGGCCATCGTCGTCTTCGGCATGATCCCGGCGCTGCTGCTGTCCAACTGCCTGGCAATGGTATTTTCGGGCTCGATATTGCGCCATGTCGGGCTCGGACCGCTGCGCATCCTGGGCTGGGTGTTCGCGGTCCTCCAGGCGGCGCTGGCGATCCAGTCCATCCTGACCGGCCTGCGTGCCGACTTCGGGCCGGAGCCGCTGCTTTCCACTGCAATCCCGCTAATCGTGAGGCCAAGTTGATCAAGCTCCTCACCCCGAAGCCCCGGCACCGCGTTGCCGGCTGGTCTTTCTCCTGGCTCGCCGCCGCCATCGGTGTTGCACCGGCGATCGCGACCGAGGGTGGCCAAAGCCCGTATTTTAACGGCTATCGCGCCTTTCTGACCGGCATCGTGCCACCGTATCAGGGCCTGTATATCCGCAACGGAGGACAACATCGAGATGCACTGCGATGCCATGAAGCGTGCCGGCGATTTCGAGTGGGCCAAGGTTCAGTGTGAGATGGCCGCGGCCGTGTGGACCATCGACGAAATAATCGAACTCGGTGCAACGCCGTTGTCGAATACTTTGGCGGCGGCCTGTGCATATTGCGCGCGAGAACCGTCTACGGCATGGCCGTATTGCTCGCGGGAGGGGTTTGCGCGGCGAGCGTCTCCGCAGCACCGGCCACGCCAATTGCGGCGCCTGAAGCCGAAGAACGTGACGCGGACACGATGGCCGCACTCGATGCCATGGGCGCGGCGCTGCGCAAGCTGCAGACATTTTCGGTCCGGGCTGCGTTTACCGACGAGGATGTCCTGACTACGGGCCAGAAAATACAGTCCGGAGGCACCGTCGACATCAAGGTGCGGCGCCCCGACGGCTTCGTGATCGACACCAGGACGGAACACAACAGCCGCACCATCTTCTATGACGGCAAGAACCTCAGCCTGCTGGCGCCGGCGTTGGGGTTGTACGGGACGATGCCCGCCCCGGCGACCATTGCAGCAACGATCGCCACGGCAAGCGAAGACTATGGCATCGAATTGCCGCTGGTCGACCTGATATCATGGGGAACCGACCCGGCGCTGATCGCGCGCGTCACATCGGCGTTCACAGCTGACAGATCGGGCCGTATCGCTGCACGCAACATGTCATGCGCCAGAAAAATGTCGACTGGCAAATCTGGCTGCGCGAGGGCGCCGATCCGTTGCCCTGCAAGATCGTCATCACGTCGCGCATAGACCCGAGCATGCCGCAATATGAGGCGCTGCTGACCTGGGTTCCGGTCAAAAGCTTTCCGGCCAGCACCTTTACGCTGAAGCCGCCACCGGGCGCCGGCAGCATCACCATCGGCAAGCTGGCGGGAAATAGCGCCCCCGCCAAGGGAGTTACGGGACAATGACCGGCATCCTCATCCACCAGACATGGCGCTCGGCGGCCGTGCTCGGCCTTGTCCTGACGACCGCGGCCGCGGAACCAGCCGGATGTGCGCAGGAAAGTTGCCATGCGCCAAACTATTGCGGGAGACGGAGGTGCCGCCATCCGGATTATCCCCGGGGGCCGGGTTCACGTTCCCTGAGTGCCGCGTGGGGGCCAATCCGGCGCGCAACCGCATAGGATCGTCACGCCGCGCCTATGTGCGATCACATCATGATGGCCGCGTTTCGCCGTCATGCTCCCTCAGGTCGTTGTGAAGGGCGGTTGCCGCGACCGCGCCGTGCCCCATGGACACGCTGATCTGATCGAGCGACATCACGATGTCACCTGCCGCATAGATGCTGGCAAGGCTCGTGCGTTGCTTGGCATCGACGACGATGCAGCGGTCGTCGCTCAGTTCGATGCCGAGCTGGCGCGCCAGTTCGTTCTTGCTGTCCGAGCCCAGCGCCGGATAGATCGTATCGAACCTTAGCGTGTCGCCATTGGCGAGCTGGGCATTTGCCTCTGTTTCGGAGAATTCGAGGTGGCCCAGGGTGCTGGGTGCGAGCCCCACGCCTGCCGTTGCCAACGCCTTGTGATCGTCGGCATCGAGTTCGAAACCTTCCAGCGCGATCAGCGTGACCCTGTCGGAATAGGTCCGCAGAAACAGCGCCTCCGCAACGGCGTGGGTATTGGCACCGATGACTCCTATCTCCTGGCCGCTGGCCTCGTAGCCGTCGCAAACCGGGCAATAGCGCAACAGGCCGCGATCGAGCGCCAGCCGATGTATATCGGGGTCGATCGGCGGGCGGCGGTTTTCGACGCCGGTTGCCAGCAGAATCGTGCGGGCCGTGATGTCCAGGCCGGCGCCTTGGGCATGAAACCCGTCGGCGATGGCCGCGACTGTCTCGATGTGACCGGCGACGATCTCCGCGCCGAACCGCTTCGCCTGGTCGCTCATGCGGCGAAGCAGCTCCTCGCCGCTGATCCCATCCGGAAATCCGGCATGGTTGTGCGACAGCGGGATCCATTTGGCGCGACTGTTGCCATCATCGACGACGATCACCCGGCGGCGATAACGAGCCAGATAGATAGCGGCCGTCAGCCCGGCAGGACCGCCACCGACAATGAGCGCATCGCAGTGAACTGTCGCCACGCTGTTTGCGCCCCTTGATAATTTCGCAACTGCACAACCATTGCTGGGCCGCGAAGTTCCGGCACTCGCCGGGGCCGGGAAATCCATGCGCGCGCGGCCTGCCTTGTCGGTGGTGACCGCTGCACTGGTCGATGCAGCCGGATAATGCGAGGTTGCGCGGCGCGAGGACAGTCGACGATGACCAGCATGGACACCGCACCGGCGAGGCCGGACGAGCCCGCATCGGCAACGCCGCGGCGACCGGGCCGCAACCTGGTTATCCTGTGCGACGGTACCGGCAACGAGCTCGGCGGCGCGCTGGCGGGCGATCCAGGCGCCATTCGAATTTCCAACGTGCTCAAGCTGTTCCGCATCGCCGAGAAGGGCGAGCGCCAGCTGGTCTATTATGCCCCCGGGGTGGGGACCATCGGACGCGTCGATTACCTCTACCGCTGGAAGCAAAAGGCGCTCGGCGTGCTTGGCCTGGTTACCGGCTATGGCCTCGACGACAATGTGCTCGGCGCCTACCGCTTCCTCGTCATCAACTGGCAGCCGGGCGACAATATCTTCCTGTTCGGCTTCAGCCGGGGGGCCTGGACGGTGCGCGTGCTTGCCGGGCTGGTGCACCTGATCGGGCTCGTCCGCCCGTCGCAGCTCAATATGTGCGACAACGCCCTCGACACCTACAAGCGCGCCGCGCGCGAGAACGAACTGCCGCTCGCGTGGCATTTCGCCCGTGTCATCGGCGCGCGCTTCCCGGTCATCCATTTTATCGGCGCCTGGGACAGCGTTGCCTCGGTATTGGTGCCGCGACCCGATCGCCTGTGGATCCCGAGCCTGGAGACCCTGCCCTATACCGGCACCAACCCATCGGTGCGGATATTCCGCCATGCCCTTGCCCTCGACGAGCGGCGCCGCATGTTTCGCGTGGCCCGTTGGCGACAGCCGCAGGACCATATCCCCAACCGGTTCCGGCCGGCAGAGACCGCCGCGCAGGATATCGAGCAACGCTGGTTCGCCGGCGTGCACTCCGATATCGGCGGCGGTTACCGCGAGCGCGACAGCGGCCTGTCGAAGATACCGCTGATCTGGATGACCGAGGAAGCCGTCAAGGCCGGGCTGCGGATCACCGAGGCCAATCTGCGCCACCTGCCCACGGCGAGGCGAAGGCCGGCAGCCAGCACAGCTATGCCCGGCCCGATCCATTGGCAAAGCTGCACCAGTCGCTGACGGCAGGATGGAAGCTGCTCGAATATTTCCCCAAGAACACCGAATAACGCGAATGGCCACGGCGGTCGTTCCTGCGGTGGTATCTGCCACGCGGCGAACCGCGACCGGTGCCTGCCGAGCACCGCCTCGACGACGCGATCGAACAGCGCCGCCGCCATGATGCGTCCTATCGTCCCACCAATGCCCAGGCCAATAGCACGAAAGTTAAGGACAAGGCCACACCATAGTTGAAATCCAACGTTTATTTCGAGAACATGTCCATGACTGTTACTATACTTTGGATAGTTACCATTTGTTTGCTGCGATCTGTTGGAACGACACGTCGTCCGCCGGGTTTCTAGGCTCGTCGCAACAAAAGGCCAGTCATGTTCCGCTATTCGAAGTCGTTTCGTGTTTCATCCGCAGTGTTGCTGCTGTCGGCAACTGCCGTTTCCGCCCAGTCGCCGATGTCGGCGACCTCGCCGCCCAGCTTCCCGATGCCTCGCATCGCCGCTACCGCCCCGCCAAAGCCGGTCCCCGACATGCAGGCGGTCCTTTCAGCGCAGGCTGCACTCGGTGCCAAGCCGATCGAGACCTTGACGCCCGCCCAGGCACGGTTGCAGCCAACCCCGGCGGATGGCGTCGCACAGGTCTTGAAGGCAAAGGGGCTGCCGACCGCGCCCGACAACAGCGTCACCACGCAGGACCTCGCCTATGGCACCGACCCGATGCGGGTCGCCCGCATCTACAAGCCGGCCATGGCCAGCACGGCGCCGCGGCCGGTCGTGGTCTATTACCACGGCGGCGGCTGGGTCATCGCCGACCTGAAGACCTATGACGCAACCCCGCGCTACCTCGCCAAGACACTCAATGCCATCGTCGTGTCGGTGGAGTATCGCCACGCGCCCGAGGCCAAGTTCCCAGCGCAGCACGAGGATGCGGCCAACTCCTAAGGCTGGGTGCTCAAGAACGCCAAGGCCTGGGGCGGCGACCCGTTGCGGATGGCGCTGGCAGGCGAAAGCGCCGGCGGCAACCTCGCCGTGGCGACTGCGATCGTCGCGCGCGACCGCGGCATGACCGCGCCGCGGCACATCCTTGCCGTTTACCCGATCGCCAATTCGGCAACGAACCTGCCTTCACGGCAGACCAATGCGCGGGCCAAACCGCTCAACACGCCGATGTTGTCGTGGTTCGGCTATTATTACTCCAAGTCGAAGGCCGACGCCCAGGACCCGCGCATCAATCTCGTCAAGGCCGATTTGCGCGGTCTGCCGCCGCTAACCATCGTCAACGCGCAGATCGATCCGCTGCTGTCCGATGGGGAAACGCTGGCAGCCGCAGTGCGCGCCGCTGGCGGCAAGGTCGAGCAGCGCACCTTCCCCGGCGTCACCCATGAATTCTTCGGCATGGGCCAGGTCGTCAGCGGCGCCGCACAGGCCGAGGCCTATGCAGCGGCGCGCTTGAAACCGGCACTCGCAGCGGCTCGTTGATCAGGTCGCTGTCGTGGCGGCCTTACCGCTGCCATGACAGCCGGCCTGCCGCGGTCACTCCTCGGGCTGAGGGTCATTGTGCGGACTTGGCGAAAAGCGGCTAGGCCGTACGCAAGGTTCCTGTCGTCAATTCCGCAAGTTGGCTGCTGCCGGCCGTCCCGCCTGCGCCCGTATGGAGCCGCCGGCCCACCGAACCTGGAAAATTCAGGCTTTTTTATTTCAATTGTAATATGCGTTTGACACTCGGGGCTGTCCGACTGTGTGCACCGTTGTAATCGCAGGGTTGTCCAGCGATTCGGGTTTATGAAATTGGTTGCGGCAAGGCTTTCGCACTTTGTCGATCGCCGCTAGCGACCAATTCAGAAATTCCTGACGAAACGATGCATTGCCTTTGGTCGACGGACGCAGTCCGGCGGCGAAGTGGCAATTGCTTTCGACGACCTACCTAATGGGTGCCGCCTCATCCATGATTGACAACTCCGACGTTTCGCCTTCACATATGACACCGGTTACCCAGAATGATCGCAGCAGCGGCACGGGACAGGCGGCGAGTACAAGAGCCTGGGGAGGCGATGTTGGGGCAACGCAGCTATCACACGATTCGGTCTGCGACGCTGTCGTGCTGGGCCATTGCAGCTGTCATGGGCGCCGCGCCCGGGCTTTCTGCGGCCCCGACCTCATTGACGGCATTTCCCGGAGCCGAAGGCAGCGGGCGTTTCGCGCTGGGCGGACGCGCCGGGCGTGTTCTTCATGTAACGACGCTGGCGGACGATGGCCCGGGAAGCCTGCGGGCGGCAGTTGCCTTAGATGCGCCGCGGACGATCGTCTTCGATGTCTCCGGAACGATACATCTCGTCGCGCCGCTGGTCGTGCGTTATGGCCGGGTCACGATCGCCGGCCAGACGGCGCCCGGCGACGGCATAACCCTGGCCGACCAGACATTGCGGGTCGCCGCGGACGACGTGGTGATCCGGTACGTCCGGTCGCGCCTGGGTGCACGGTCGCAGACGCAGGGCGACGCGATCTGGCTGAGCGGTGGCACCCGGGTGATACTCGATCATGTGTCGGCCAGCTGGTCGGTCGACGAGACACTGTCGGTGTCGGCGAACTATGCCGACGCCGCCAACAGCCTGGGCGACGTAACCGTCCAGTGGAGCATCATCGCCAATTCGCTGCGGCGCTCGGGTCATGTGAAAGGCAGTCATGGCTATGGCAGCCTGGTCCGTGCCGGTCGCGGCGCCCAGATAAGTTTCCACCACAATCTCTGGGCCAATCACGCCGCACGAATGCCGCGGCCGGGCAATTACGATGCAATTGCCGTCGACCCCAAGGGCGCGACATTCGATTTCCGCAACAACGTCTTCTACAATTGGGGCGGCGGCCATTCCGGTTACAATGCCGACACCGACAGCATGGCGCGCTACAATTTCATCGGCAACGCCTATCTGCCCGGCCCCGACACGACAAAGCCGATCGCCTTCCAGGAGCGCAATCCGCTGGCGCGGGGGTGATTTGCCGGCAACAGCATGGCGGCCAGCGTGCCGGCCGACCCATGGTCGCTGGTCACCGGCCTGGCAGGGTCGGGAAATCGACTGGCTGGCCCCGTGGATACGCCGCCGGTGCGAACCGAAGCCGCCGATGCCGCACGTGTCGCTATCCTCGCTGGCGCCGGGGCATCGCGGCGACGCGACGCCGTCGATCTCAAAGTGGTCGCCGGAGTTGCCGATGCGACCGGGCGCCTGATCGACAACGAGGCCGATGATGGCGGCTGGCCGCAGCTTCGCAGCCTCGCGCCCGAACTCGACACCGATCGCGACGGCCTTCCCGATATTTGGGAGCGCCGGAACGGCCTCGAACCCGCCCGCGCCGACTCGAGCGATGTCGTCGACAAGCACGGCTGGACAAACCTGAAACTATATTTGGACTGGCTTACGAAAAATTGACACCGGTTACCTGAAAATCAGGGGCCGAAAAATTACTATATTGGGGGAAGATCACGTGAAGATTATCCAGAAGAACCACGGTGCGATCAGCGTGTCGCTGATGGCGCTCATGATCGCGGAAGCTGCGGCGGCTCAGGCGCCCGCAGTGCCGGCACCCGCGACGGCAAAAGCCGCTCCGGTTGCCGACAACGTGGTCACCGATCGCGATATCGGCGAAATCACCGTGACCGGCTACCGTGGCTCGCTGCGGGCGTCGATTTCCGACAAGCGCGAAGCCAGTGTGCAGATCGACGCGATCAACGCCGAGGACATTGCCGACTTTCCCGACAATAACCTTGCGCAGTCACTGCAGCGGCTGCCCGGCGTGTCGGTCGACCGCGACAATGGCGAGGGCCGGTCGATCACCGTTCGCGGCCTCGGCGGCGACTTCAACCGGACCCGGCTCAATGGCCTGGAGGCGCTGTCGACGGCGGGATCGAACGACGCCGGCACCAGCCCCAATCGCAGCCGATCGTTCGACTACAACACCTTCGCATCCGAGCTTTTCAGCGCCCTGAAGGTCCAGAAAACCTCGTCGGCGGAAACCGACGAAGGTTCGCTAGGCGCCACCATAGACCTGCAGACCGGGCGGCCGTTTGAGGTGGTCCCGGAAAACTGGACAGGGTGTTAAGCTATTCCCGATCTGAAGGATTGACGGGAATGAAGACGACGAGAAAGCGCTACAGCTCGGATTTCAAGG